>JBCAXE010000028.1:0-47316 GCA_038534195.1 Pseudomonadota bacterium | reverse complement strand
TGGACCTGCGCGCCGGCCTGTTGCGCAAATTTCGCGACCCGTTTGGCGATATGATAAAAGCCGGCCGCCGCGGGATCGAGCATCGCGCCCACAAGAAGTGTATCGAATTGCTGCGCGGTGGAGCGGATTGTAACGGAAATGTTCGCAAGAAAAGAAAAGCGCCAAATATTGGAGAACCGCGCCGATACGTCCCCAAGCGGCTCGGCCAGAAAGGTAAGGAGGTCGCGCTGGTGCAATTCCCGCGCAGCCGCGGCCATGACCAGAATTGAGCCGAGCGCCTGCGTCGCCGCCCAGATGATAACGTATGCGAACAACGACCAACCCTGGAAAAAAGCGATCGCGCAGAGCGCCAGACGGATTACCATTGCGATCAATCGAACATAGGCGGCTGTCTTGAAGCGCCCCGTAAGCCTTAAGATTCCGACCGGCGCGCCGTTAATCGCAAACAACAGGACCAACGAATAGATGAGCGTGAGGTGAAGAGTTCCCGTCTCCCAACCGAACAACTGCTTGCCGAATGTGGCCAGGAAAACCGCTAGACACCAGCCGCCTACTGCAGTCGCAAGGTCAAGCAGGAAGACAAACTTGATCAGCGCTTTCAGATCGTTCTTGCGCGACGCCTCTTCCAGTCCGGCGCCATACTTGATCATGGGTTGCCAAGTCTGAAAGCTGACCAACCGTTCAATCGCCTGAGCGAAAACCATCACCAACGCCAAAATACCGTAGTGCGTGGGGCCGAGCGCGCGCGCCGTGAACGCTACCGCGCCGAGATTGAGCGCCACATTTCCGAAATTGCCCGCAAGCAGATGGCTAATATTGACCAGGCGAAGGCGCAACGCGTCCTCGCCGCGCAGCTCGTCGATGACGCGCTTTATTTTCCGTCGGCCAGCCGTCAATAACGTCATCGCAGTTCTTGTAATGATTGCGTCGCCACGGTTTCAGTCCCCCTTCAGATGTCCAGCCAGCGTCGCGTGTTCTGATTGCGAACTTTACGCCAATGGCGCGGACTTTGCGTAAACAACAGAGGTTTTCGGCAAAAGCAAGGGCCGGAATGCACGCTGGCGTTGCGTTAAGAGAGTGGTATAAAAACGCAAAAGGCGGCCGTTCGAGGCCCTTGGGTGCGTGCTCCCGAGTGTCCACACGCCAAAGGACTGGGGGAACACCATTGAAAGGCGAGGCGACGAGAGTTTGCTTTCCATACGAGGGAACCGAACGTGGCGGGAGCCATGTGTCGTCCTTGGGGTTGATCCAACATCTCGACCGAAATCGTTTTGAACCGCTTGTCGTTTTGAGCGCGCTCGAAGGCGGCGTTTACGAGCTGTTTCAGGAGGCGGGCGTGCCCGTCATCAAGTCGCCGGTCGCCGCCGGCTTGCCTCGCGGCGCCGGGTTCAGCCCCACGCATATCTGGAAAATTCTGCCCACGGTGAGCCCGCTCACCCGATTTCTCAAAGAGCAGCGCATCGATATCGTTCACACGAATGACGGCCGCAGTCACGCGATGTGGGCTGCGCCGGCGAAGCTCTCCGGCGCAAAACTCTTTTGGCACCATCGCAGCGGACCGGGCGTGCTCGGTCTTCGTTACGTGGCGCCGCTTATGGCCGATCAGGTGGCGTCCGTATCGAGATTTTCATCGCCGAAGCCTGGATTTTATTCGGCGGCCAATAAAAACGAGGTCGTCTACAGCCCGTTCGATATCAGCATCCGTGAAGACAGGGACCCCGCGCGCCGGGCGATTATCGAAGAGCTTGGCGTCGATCCGGCGACAATACTCGTTGGGTATTTCGGCACGTTCAATCAGATGAAGCGGCCGCGCGGATTCGTTGACGCCATCGCCGCCATGGGCGGCGCGCACCCTGTTCTTGGATTAATGTTCGGCCCCGACGACGACGAACGGATCAAGGCGGTGAAGGCCCACGCTATTGCAATCGGTGTCGCCGATAAGGTTAAATTCATGGGTTACCGTTCGCCCGGCGCGCAATGGATGGCCGGCTGCGATCTGTTGCTGGTGCCGGCGGTGGGCGAGCCTTTCGGGCGCACGCTTGTTGAAGCGATGTTGGTCGAAACGCCGATTGTGGCCACCGATGCGGGCGGGAACCCTGAAGCAGTGGTTCATGAAGAAACAGGGGTGCTCGTCCCGCCGGATGATCCGCAGGCGCTCGCGCAAGCCGCCTTGCGTGTGTTATTTGATCCTGACTTGCAGGGAAAAATTGTGCACAATGCAAGGGAGATGGCGCTTAGCCGTTTTGGGGAGGAAAAGCATGCGCAAAGCATTATGGCGCTTTACGATAGAATGCTGACTGTATGAGTATGGCGATGTTCAATTCCCTTCCGGGCGGAACGCTCGGCCAGTTTCTCAGAGCTGCGTTTTTCGGCTTTCTGGCAAGCAGCCATCTCGGCGCATGCAGCGCGGAAGAAGCCAAAGACATTCCACCAAGGGAGAAACCGCTCGCTTTTCCTGGCGCAATCGGATTTGGAAAACATAGCGCTGGCGGTCGCGGTGGCGAAATTTTTGCGGTTACAAATCTGAACGATTCAGGACCCGGCTCACTGCGGGAATGTATCGAGGCCAATATCCCGCGCGTCTGCGTCTTTCGGGTGGGCGGCGTTATCCGGTTCACGTCGGAGCGCCCCATTATTCGTCATCCCTTCATCACGATCGCCGGCCAAACGGCGCCAGGCGACGGCATATTGATTACCCACAATGGCGGCGAGGAGGGACTGACCCCAATCGCTATAAAGAACACACATGATGTGGTGATCCGTCATATTCGTGTGCGGACGGACAAAAAAGGCGCCTCGCGCGGCAGCAACGACGCCTTCACGATTGAAAACAGTTATAACGTCATTCTTGATCATGTGAGCGGTTCTTGGGCGATTGATGAGAATGTTGATAGCTTCCAAGATAATGATGCGGTGACTATATCCTGGTCGGTCTTCGCTGAAGGCATCCCGCCGCATGACAAGTGCGCGTTGCTCGGCGGTGACTCAACAAAAGCCCAAAGCCTTAGCTTTCTCTATAATCTCTGCGCCCACAATGGCGACCGGAACCCTGATATTAAATATCCGGACGGTTCCTGCATCGAAGTCGTGAATAACACGTTCTACAATGCTGTGGAGGCCTATGTTGAGATTTGGGAGCTAACCGGCGGGACGCCCGTCAACATCGTCGGAAATTATTTCAAGGCGGGGCCCAATACGGCAGACAACGTTCCTGCGTTAAAACTCGACAAGGTCGACTCCAAAGGCGACGCCAAAATTTACAGCAACGGCAATTTTGTTGATGAGGGATTGGCGCCTGAAACGGAAACGGCGGCGAAGGCCTACACCGGTCAGCCGGTTTGCCCGTTGACCGTAAAGCCGCTGCGGGCTGAGGCCGCGCACCGCCAAGTCGTGAGTCTCGCCGGCGCGTTGCCGCACGATGCTGTTGATCGCCGCATTAGAAACGATGTCATCAATCGGACAGGGGCCATCGCAAAGGCGCCGGGCGAATTACCGCGCTTCGATCGGGGCGTCGCCCTTGATGACGTCGATCAGGACGGCATGGCCGATGGTTGGGAGCGGACTCAAGGGATCGACGAAACCACTGCAAATCCTTGGGGCGATCAAGATAGCGATGGTTGGACCAACCTCGATGAATATTTGCACTATGCCCATCGCTTGCTCGTTCTTGAGGCGGAACAATAAATGAATTTGGTCTTTGCGGGGAGCTTTCGGCTATGAAAGTGCTTGTCACCGGCGCCGCCGGCTTTATTGGATTTCACACAGCCAAGCATTTTCTTGAGCGGGGCGACACGGTTATCGGATTCGATGTCGTCAACGATTACTACGATCCTGCTCTAAAGGAAGCGCGTCTTTCAATCCTTGACGAAACAGCGAAGGCGACGGATTCCGAGTATCATTTTTGTCGACAAAATCTTGCCGATAAGGCGGCGGTTGACGCGTGCTTCGACCAGCACCGTCCTTCGCACGTAATAAATCTGGCGGCGCAAGCGGGCGTGCGGCATTCGCTTGTTGACCCGCATTCCTATGTGGAAAGCAATTTGGTGGGCTTCACAAATATTCTGGAGGCCTGCCGTCACCATGAAGTCCAACACCTGACGTATGCGAGTACGAGCAGCGTCTACGGGGCGAATACGAAAATGCCCCTGTCTGAACATGACGGGGTCGATCACCCTCTGCAGTTTTACGCCGCCACCAAGCGGGCGAACGAATTAATGGCGCACGCCTATAGCAATCTGTTCAAGTTGCCGACGACCGGCTTGCGTTTCTTTACCGTATACGGCCCCTGGGGAAGGCCAGATATGGCGCTTTTTCTCTTTACAAAGAGCATTATCGCGGGCGAGCCAATCAAAGTCTTCAATTATGGGAACCATACCCGTGACTTCACCTATATCGACGATATTGTTGAGGGCGTCGTGCGGGTGAATGATCAGCCCGCGACGCCGAATGAAGAATGGGACGGTGCGAAGCCCGACCCGTGCACGTCAGCTGCGCCCTTCCGCATCTTGAACATCGGCAATAACAACCCTGTGAAGCTTGGCGAATATATAGAGGCGATTGAGGCGGCGCTTGGAAAGCCGGCCAAAAAAGAGATGTTGCCGATGCAGAAGGGCGACGTGCCCGACACATTCGCCGATGTTCAAGAGCTCATCGCGGCGGTTGATTATAAACCGAACACGTCGGTGCGCGACGGCGTGAAGGCGTTTGTTGATTGGTATCTCGACTATAAAAAAGGTTGATGCGGCTAAAAGCCAATCAAAGAGAACACTATGCTTGCAAGCCGTGAAGACTGTCTGGCTATTTTACGCTGTCCGAAAACGAAATCGCCGCTTAGCCCTGAGGGTGAGGGACGCCTTGTTTGCGCAGGCGGCGCTGACACTGAAAAGCACGCGTATCCTCTTGTGAATGGGTTGCCTGTCGTCGTTGATTTCCCGAACTCTGTTTTATCTGAAAAGGAAACATTGGCGCAGGCGGCGAAGAGTGTTGTTGAACGAAAGGATTATCGTGGCATTTCCGGGGTAATCAAACACCTTCTTTCTCCGCCGAAAGCGTCGACGAAGAATAATGTTGCGCAGCTCGTCGAGACGTTCTCGGGTCGTGACGAACCTGCGCGTGTCTTGATCATCGGCGGCGGCTCAGTTGGCCAGGGCATGGCCCCGCTCTACGACCATCCGTCGATAAAAGTTTTCGGTTTTGATATTTATGCGTCGCCTTTGGTGCAGTTCGTCGCCGACGCTCATCAAATTCCGTTACCTGACGATTATTTCGATGGCGTTGTCATTCAAGCGGTGCTTGAGCACACGCTTCAGCCGCATATAGTTGTTGATGAAATCTGGCGCGTACTTAAAGGCGATGGGGTCGTTTACGCCGAAACGCCGTTTATGCAGCAGGTGCATGAAGCGGCCTATGACTTCACGAGGTTCTCCGAAAGCGGGCACCGCTTTTTGTTCCGAAATTTTGATCTTATTGCGTCCGGCGCAAGCGGCGGACCCGGCCGGACGTTCATGTGGGCCGCGGATTATCTGGCGCGCGGGGTTTTCCGGTCGCGTACTGCCGGAAAGCTTGCAAAGCTCGCGGTATTCTGGGCGCAGTATCTCGATAATCTTATTCCGGAACGCTATGCGGTGGATGGCGCAAGCGGCGTCTATTTTTACGGTCGCAAAGCGGCGCGTTCAATTTCCGCGGATGAAGTTATTCGCCACTATAAGGGTGCGCAGTAAGGCGCCATCCCGGGCCGGCGTTAGTAGACGAGTTTAAGCGTCAGGCCAAACTGTTGCTGATCAAACTCATCAAGCGGCTGATCGGCGTTACGCTGGCGATACCGGTACTCGCCGAAAATCGACACATGACGCGTGAGCATATATTCAACACCGAGCCCGGCGCCGAAATCGCGTTGCGTATTATTCGCGGCCGTTCTGAATTCGCGGGTCCGATAATTAAGGTTCGCGCGAAGCAAAAGGTTATGACGCGCTTCCTGGATCACACTAACGCCAACGCTGGAATCGATGCGGCCTGACGCGCCGTTCGTAATCGTCGCAAAATCACCGCGAAAGAAATTCAACGCCACGTTTGTGCGCGCCCGAGGCCGCCAGGAAAGACGGCCGCTTGCGCCAAAACCGGTAAACCCTTCAAGGGCGTCGTCCTCGAATGAAGCGTCAAAGACGCCAATGCCGATATCGCCCTGCAGACGGTCGGTTATGTCAAGCGCGATGCCTGAGCGCAGGCCAAACGTCGTCCCGTCTCGGTTGACGCCTGTACGATCGACGGCGGTTCGGAAGTCGCGCGATGTCACATACCCTTCGGTGAAAAAGTCGATGCGATCCGACAAGCCCACAATGCCGCGAATAGAACCGCGCACGCTTGTCAGGTCGCGGTCGTCGTCTTCGGCCCGCAAAAAATTCGGTTGATTAACGCCGCCTTGAATGGAGACGCCAAACCGACCAGGCCGAAAAGTATATCCGCCGCTGATGTCTACCGTATTGATGAGCGTCGGCGTCACCGTGATATCGTCATTCGCTTCCGGATCAGTGCGGACTTCGTAGCCGCGCTGAAAACTGGCGCTCAAAAAGCCGCTATGCGATTGCGAGAATTGGTAGCTGGCCGTGCTCTCAATGCCGAAGGTCTCGAGGTTATCTTGCGTATTTTCAAGAAAACGCCGAGCCGTCGCTTGCAAGTCCGTGTTGATGGTAAGCGCCCCCGCGCGCGTAGCGATCGCGGCGGAAGGATTGATGATAAAGAGGATGTCTTCCTCTTCATTGTCAGGCCTGCCAAAGATATTCGAATTGGCGATTGCGCTGAGATCGAGCCTCGGCGCAATAACTGAATTACCGAAACGAAGTGTGCGCGGTTCATAGCCGGGGCGCGGCAAATCCATCACCGACAAAATGTCTTCGGATGGTTGCGCCAGAGCGGGAGCGCTTAACGCCGCCGTTGCGCCAACGCAAATAGACCAGACCGCCTTCTGTCGAAGGGACGTACAATGAGTGCCCGCCACGCTGTCTCTCCCTCAGCGGTTGATTTAAAACCAACCCTCGTAAACCCTGATCGTATCGCCCGGCAGCACGCGGCTTCCCGGGGATACGAGGCCGGTTGTGATCTGACCGTCTACGGTCCGGGTGATCGATATCCGGTCGGTGTTCGCTCTGAATGTTTGCCCGCCAGCCATGGAAAGAGCCGTTAGAACCGACATGTTCGGTTGATAGGAATATTCGCCCGGCCGGTTTACTTCGCCCACAATAAAAAACGGACGGTATTTCTGAATCTGTGCGCTGACGCTGGCCTCGCGAATAAGCGACTTTTCCGAAATGCGCCCTTCAATGTCATTTTCAAGCTGCTCGACCGTTTTGCCGCGCGCCTGAATCGGATCGAGCAGTGGTAGAGAGATCGACCCGGTGTCGCTCACGATGTAATCGCCCGTCAATTCGTCCAGGCGGTACACCGTCACGCGTAATTGGTCGCCTGAGTCGAGCGTGTAGGGGCCGGGCGCCGCTTCGGCGAGGCGCTCGAGATTGGTCGTTGTGCACGCCTGCGCGCAAAGGAATAGAAAGCTCATGATTAGGGCGCGTACGGTCATAATTCGTTTCCTTGATCGTCTTCTACAGATGCCGCATCGCGGCGCTTGCCCGGAAGAATCCCCATGACGCATCATAAACCGGGTTTCGCCGCTGCAACAGCTTTTTCCGCGAGAGACGCGTCATGCTGAGCGGACCGACTTATCGATACCTCCGCCCGCCTTTCTCTTCCCCCAAATGACACGGTCAAAATCGGCCGATTCTTGATCCGAAGGCGGGTCCGAGGGCGATGAGAACCGGCGTTATCCAGGCGCGGCTATACATATGCGTCGAGGACATCGAAAAGATCGCCAGAACCGTGAATACGGCGAGGCCTAAGGCCGCCGCTTGATGCCTGCCGTCCCGGAATGCGCCGAGCGCGCCCGCGGCGAGGATCGAGAGAAGACCGATCCAGCTGAAAAATGCCAAAAGACCGCCCTCTGTCCACAACAGGAGGTAAGAGTTGTGCACTGGCGCCTCGTGCTCGCTAAAGACGCGGAATTGATCGACGCCGAGGCCGACAATCGCAGTCTCGCCGGTGATCGACCAGGCTTCCTTCATCAAGGCGTAACGGTCGGCGAACGATCCAACATTTTCAATGTCGCCCGTGCCGACGGCCGAGGTGACCCGCTCCTGGAATGTTGACGGGAGCGGAACATCGAACAGAAAGAGCGCAGCTACGGCGACGATGCCCGCGGCGGCGACCCTTGGCGATAAGCCGACACCGCTGACGACGCCGAAGATGATAAGTCCCATCAAAGTCGCAAAGGTGCCGCTCGCCGATGCGGTGAACACAAGCGCTGTGAAAAGAATGGCAAGGGCGATCAGGAACGCCGGCAGGCTAACCGCACGTTTTAACTTCAGGAAACATAAGATAGGAACCGTCATTGCGATCATCGCGGCATTAAAGTTTGGATTGCCGAGAAACGAACCGAGCCGGCCGGATCCGGAATAAAAATTATAACCGAAACGCGTCAGTTCGTCGTAGGAGCCGTCGAAATAGAGGTAGACCAAATAAGCCGAAACTTCCAAGGCGATGATCCCAAGCACAAACGCCTTGGCGTAAAATATCCAACGTTCACGCGACTGACTCATCAAAATCATCGGTAGAAAGATGAAGCTGAATGTGTATTGCAGCGCCACGGGCAACCAGCGGAGTGGGGCGCCGTTCACAAGACTGCTGACCAAGAGGCCGCTCAGCATCGCAGCGAAAACGAGATACCAATAAGGAGAAAGAGATCCGAAGGGCCGCGTGGTGAGGCCGCCGCCGATGATAAGAAAAAATCCGCCGAGGATGTAGAATGCATCGCTGACGGTAAACAGGATGTCGCCGGCGCGGAACCATGCGAAGCTGACAAAGAAAATCGCGCAGGCGATTATGGGCCCTGAAAGCCTCCAGAATACGTTAGACCGGGGCACGTTAAACGCCCCCTTGGTTATGCGGCCGATGCGTCATCACTCCGCGCGCTTTTCAAGTTAGTTTCTTCCTCAAGCCAGCATGATAAATCGCGGCCGATCATCTCGCCAAGCAATTTGAGGTCATCGCGGTAATAAGCCTTCAAAAAGTCCCGAGATCCTGGGTCGAGCGGCGGATATTTGGGCGGGCGGGCGAAAATCCCCCGTGTTTTTTCAAACAGCGGATTGCCGCGCAGGGGCGCAACCGCACTTTTGAAGGGTTTCAACGCCTCACGCATGCCGAGCGGCAAGAGCGCTGCTTCACCGTCATTTTGGCGTTTGGTGAAACCATCTTCAGGAATGTGGGGTTCGACGCCCAGAAAATGCGCCATCGCTTTCAACGTCTCTTCCGGTTCATCTTTGATGTCCTCATAGAGAAAAACCTGGATATTCTCCCGAGGGAAGTGATCAAGAAACCGGCCAAGGCTCTCCGCATAGAGACCGCTCTTTAAGAAGCGATCGCTGTGATCGGACGCCTCCATAAAGTATTTCTCTGGCGTGCGCCTCACGGTTCCGCGCCTATACAGCATACAATAATCAGAATAGGCGCGATCGACCGGGTTCCTAAACTGCACGATGAGTTTCGCGTCCGGCAAGTCATTCGCAATACGTTTGGCCGCATGTGGGTGC
Organism: Pseudomonadota bacterium; assembly: GCA_038534195.1. Lineage (GTDB taxonomy): Bacteria > Pseudomonadota > Alphaproteobacteria > Caulobacterales > Parvularculaceae > JAJFFW01. The sequence continues at coordinate 37,681 of JBCAXE010000028.1, read as the reverse complement.
GCCAGATAATCAGCGGACTTTTCACCGATCATGTCGGTTGGCTTTGCTTCTACGAAAAAGGTCTCGTACCAGCTTGGGCCCCGCTCATACTCCGTACTGAAATAATGCGGCTCCGGCCCCGGAACGAAGAGCGAAGGGTTCAGCCCCAAATTGTGCGAGGTCCATGTGGTCGCCGCCTTCACGGCGCCGATCACAATAAAGGCGGGTTGTTTGGCAGGATTCATGGCGAACCCATTATTCATAACTAGGCCGTGGCGGCGACAATGATTTTCCTGAGCGTATGGCCCATTCGCGCCACTTCTTCCAGAGTCAATGTCGGATCAACCGGCATCAATAGGCTGGAGCGTCCAAGCGCCCTGGCGTTCGGCAGGTGCGTCTTGGCGCCGGGACCGACGCCGTCAAACGCTTCCTCAAGATAAATCTCCGGACAGCTCCCGCTCTGGCAAGGAATGCCGGCCTTATTGGCTTCTTCCAGGATAGCGTCTTTCGACCAGCCGCGGGCTAATTGTTCCAAATTCAAGAAGGCGTAGAATTTATAGAATGCATGTCCAACGCCTTCTGCCGGGCGCGTAAGCCGCAGTGCGGGCAATCCATCAAGCGCTTCGAATAAAATCGCGGCGCGCTGGCGTCGTTCTTCTGTCCATAGCGGCAATTTCGAGAGCTGGCGTAATCCGATCGCGGCCTGCATCTCCGTCATGCGGTAATTGCTGCCCACGGACGTGTGTATCCACCGAAATGCCGCGCCGGTGGATTGTTCGTGGGTCAGGTCGTAATCTTTGCCGTGATCTTTGAACGACCAGGCGCGGCGCCAAACGTCGCGATCGCGTAAGGCGACCATCCCGCCTTCGCCGCCTGTGGAGATAATTTTATCCGTACAGAACGAGAAAACGCCTGCGTCGCCGAAAGAGCCGACCGGGCGGCCGTTAAGTGTGGCGCCATGCGCCTGAGCGCAGTCTTCGACGATCTTGAAGTCGTGCTTACTCGCGAGGGCGACAAGACCTTCCATATCGCAGGGATAACCGGCGAGATGCACAGCGAGCACAGCGCGGGTGCGCTCCGTGATGACTGCTTCCACCGTTTCAGGCGTAATGTTCTGGGTGTGCAGATCCACATCTGCGAATACAGGTGTCGCGCCGCAATTAACGATGCAACTGGCAGAAGCAATGAAGCTGCGCGGCGTTACGATGACTTCGTCGCCCGGGCCAATTTCAAGCGCGCGTAGGGCCAGTTCTAACCCAAGCGTTCCGTTGGCGACAGAAATCGCGTACGGCGCGTCGCATAATTCAGCGAACGCTTCTTCAAAGGCGCGGCAATTGTCGCCGTGGTGAAGAGAGTTCACCCGGCCGGATTGCAGGACATCGACAACCGCCGCGATTTCATCTTCGGTATGGATTGGCCAACGGGACCGGATTGGTTCAGACTTTGACGCGTGGTCTCTGGCGCTGGCGGGATCGCCTCTGAAGCTCTCACTAAGTGTGTCGATGAAGTTCATCCTTACGCTCCCAGCCGCAATTCATCATTGGCGGGTGCAATCGGCGCGCCGGCTTTTTCAGTCTTGATGTATTTTTTTCGTGTATCGGCGACCTCAATTTTCTCAGGTGTAACATTATGCTTGTTCAGGAGGGCTAAAAGCTCTTTGCGAACCGTCGCGGCGTCGTTGCGCGCCGCCGTTGCGCTCAGGGCCGCAAATGCCTTATTCAGCCGTGTAAGGGGAACAGGCGACGGTTCGGCCTCAAACACGCCGTCGATTTCTGAAGGCAGTTGCTCTTCGTCAGAATCAAACAGCTCTTCAAACAATTTTTCGCCTGGGCGCTCGCCCACAATCTCAATCTTAACGTCTTTCCCAGGCGTCAAGCCGGAGAGCCGGATCATGCGCTTGGCGATATCCAGAATCTTGATCGGTTCGCCCATGTCGAGCACAAAAATCCGCCCGCGCCGCGTGCCGTTATCCAAGGCGCCTTGCGTGCTCTGCAGGATCAACTGGACCGCTTCATGAATTGTCATGAAAAAACGCGTCATGTCGGGGTGGGTCACCGTCAAAGGCATCCGCTGTTTAAGCTGGTGCTGAAAAAGGGGGATGACCGAGCCGCTTGAGCCGAGGACGTTGCCAAAGCGCACCGTCATGAAGCGGGTGTTGCTGTTGTTTTCGGCGCCAGCGAGATCAAGCGCCTGGCAATAAAGTTCGCCAAGACGCTTCGTTGCGCCCATGACGCCGATGGGGTCGACTGCCTTGTCGGTTGACACCTGGACCATGGCTGTCGCATTAAACTTCTGCGCCGCGTCGGCGATATTCTTTGTACCGATCACGTTGGTCTCTACGCCAGCGCACGGATTTTTCTCAACCATCGGAACATGTTTGAGGGCGGCGGCGTGGAAGACAATGTCGAATTGGTATTCCTCGAAGGCGTGCATGACCGCGTCGCGGTTGCGAATATCGCACAGCAACGGATCGGCCTCGGCATGAGGAAAGTTACTCTGAATTTCGTGATCGATCGAGTACAGATTAAACTCTGAGGCGTCGAGCAGAACTAGCTTTTCCGGCTCCAGGGAGGCGATTTGGCGGGTGAGTTCGCCGCCGATACTGCCGCCTGCGCCTGTGACGAGAATTCGCTTTCCAGCGACTGCTCTCTTGATGGCGCTTAGATCAAGGTTGGCTGAGGGACGGCCAAGCAGTTCGGAAAGATCGAAGGGGCGAACGGAGACGGCGTCGTCCTGAACCGCGCTCGTCGACGATGCGCTCATGACAGCAAGGCCAAGGCTTTTTGCACGGCCTGCGAGATCGACATATTGGCTTTCAGCAACGGCGCTGGTGTCAGCTGCGATGATCAGTTTTTCCGGCTGCTTCCCTTTTTCGGAAAGCTCATTGTACACACGATTTAACGCTTCCAGGCCGCCTCTAATCGGTACGCCCCGGATCGTCCGGCGTAAATCGATTTCCGTTTCGTCGAGCACGCCGACAGGCGTGAAGCGTTCCGAGAGCCCTGCGCCAGCCTGGCGCAATACCATGTCAATTCCGTCAGGCGAGCCCGCGATCAACGCCAAGGGCGCTTGTTGAGCGTTGTGAGACTGGCTGTCGTTTCTAAGGCTATTTTTTAGGCGCGGCGCCAAACGGCGCGCGAGGCGAAGGCTGCACATCCCGATCACAAGAAGCAGCCAATGCATGAATAGAAACGAGATCGGCAACCGCATGCCCGCGCCCGCCAGATTCAGCGCGACATAAGAAGTCACCGCCGTCAAGGCGGCGGCCAAAATAATCACAGAAAGATCCGTGATGGAGAAAAAGCGCCAGACGCGGCGGCTTACGCCCGTAAAGAAAAAGATCGACGCGGCGGCGACAATCGTGATCGGAACCGCCGTCCACATTTCGGAAAAAATCGTCAGCGAATAGGTGAAGTCGGCTTGGAGCGCAGCCGCAATGAAGAGCGCCATGGCGGCGGCCGCCACGTCCAACGTTAACAAAATGACATGCTTCAGCCTTCGCTTCGCTGTCGTCGAAATGCCTTCAAGAAGCATTATATCCCCCAAAACTCTGTCCCACGCAGGCCTTGCAGCCCCTACACTTTCACCCAATCCCTTGACCGCTTATCCGCTCTCAAGTGCGTCTCTCTTCGCACTGCAGCATTAATGACATTTAACCAAAGGACCGTCAAATCTTAAGACACTGGAAAGCTAAATCCATGCCTACCGTTGGAATAAGTATCCTTAATGACGGTGTGTGTGATCTTGATCACATGGGAACCGATCCGGCGACAGAAAAATATCGACGTCGAAAGGACTTAGAGAAACCTTTTCTACCCTTGGGTGCAAAAATCGTTTTTCTGGCTATATAAAAAAATATTCTGCAGCTTCAGGTTGAAACCGCATGCGGCTAATATTGGACTGAATAACATTCTGGCGGACGCATTTGAGACGGAACGCCAATTCTGAAAACAGAGGGATGCGCGCGGAATTCTCAAAATGAACACGCGAACGAAATATTTCGAAGACCAGCGCCGTTATAGCGGTTCGGTTACTATCAGTACCGAGAGAATAGATCCCGGAGACTCTGCATTCTTTTTGCATTTTGACAGGGCCGGATTGGCGCAACCGTTTTTGCAAAATCCTCGTGCATTTGCAGCGGCGGTCATTTAGGACGCAAATGTCGGGGAGCGAGAGAGCATTCAGAGCAATGGTTAACGGCGCGCAAGATTTCTCAGCCGTCAGCGCTTCGACGCGAAAGGTGCAAATTCCGCGGCGCGCCGGCGGCAAGCTGCTCCATATCATTACAGGCCTGAATGTGGGCGGCGCCGAAACCATGCTCGCCAAACTCATCGAAAACCGCGCGCATATGAGCGTTCAGATGGAGCAGGAAGTTTTGTCGCTTCTTACGCCCGGTCCGTTAGCGGAGCGGCTCAAGGCCGCGAAAATCCCGGTACATACGCTCAATATGAGCGCTGGCGTCTTAACGCCAAATGCGCTGTTGCGACTCAGAAACGTCATGAACGCAATCTCGCCGGACCTCATTGTCGGCTGGATGCATCACGGCTTCATGGCCGCATGGACAGGGTCGCGTATGGTAAGCCCCCGACCGCCGGTCATCTGGAATGTGCGTCACTCGATCAGCGACATTAGGGATGAAAAATTCACCACACGGATGATATTGCGCGCGGCGGCAAAAGTGTCAGGATCAGCGTCGGCGATCATCTATAATTCCGCTGTCGCTCGGTCGCAATATGACGCCATCGGATTTGATAATCGGAGAGCGGCGATCATTGCGAATGGATTTGATTGCGACCAGTTTAGGCCTGACCCGTCGGCGAATGCCTGGCTTCGGCGGACTTTTGATATCGCTCCCGATGTTTCCGTGATCGGAATGGTCGCGCGATATCACCCCATGAAAGATCCTGACAATCTCATTACGGCCGTCGCGGCGGTGCGCGCAACAGACAAGGACGCGCATCTTCTGATCGTCGGGAAGGGGATGGACGCGCTTCCCCCTGAAGTCGATCGCTTGGCGCGGACGCTCATCCCCGAAAATCGGATCACGCTTGAAGGCGTGCGTTTCGATATCCAGCAGATTTTGGCGGGCGTCGACCTGCTGGTGTCTCCGTCTGCATGGGGAGAGGCGTTTCCGAACGTACTCGGTGAAGCGATGGCCTGCGGCGTTCCTTGCATCGCGACCGATGTGGGCGACAGCAAGGCGATCATTGGCGAGGCAGGCGAAGCGGTGCCGCCGCGCGATCCTGAAGCGCTTGCGCAGGCGATTGGGCGAATGCTCGATTTGAGTGAGGAAGAGCGTAAAGCGCTCGGGCAGCGCGGCCAGGCGCGGGTGCAAGAGCATTATTCGATGCCGACGATCGTCCAGCAATATTCTGATCTCTACGAATCTGTGCTCGGTATGCGTGATCGAACTGCGCCCTTGACGGCGCAAGGGGTGGCGACATGAAGGTCATCGTGGTCGCCAGCCTCACTTATTCGCTGCTGAATTTTCGGCGGGCGCTTCTGACTGAAATTATCGAAAGCGGCGATCACGAAGTTATCGCTTGTGCCCCCGAGAATGATCCGGAAATTATCGCCGAGTTGAATGCGATGGGCATTCGGTTTGAGCAGGTTCCGATGCAACGCGCATCGACAAATCCTGCTCGCGATCTGCAAACGCTTTGGCGATTGCACCGTCTCTTTCAGCGCGAAAAACCCGATATCGTGCTTGCTTATACGCAAAAGCCGATCATCTACAGCGGTATGGCGGCGCGCCTTACGCGTGGTGTTCGTTTTTTTGCGATGCAGACCGGCCTCGGCTTCACGTTCGGTGAGCAAAACAAGAATGATCTTCTGCGCACCATCGTATCATTCCTGTACCGCATCGGGATCAAGAAAGCGGAGACCGTGATCGTCTTTAATAGCGACGATCACGAGGAAATGAACAAACACGGGATATTGCAACCGAACCAGCCAGTCGTTCAGGTCGCGGGATCAGGTGTCGATAAAGAACGGTTTCCACAAGCGTCGCCGCCTGACGGTGACCTAGTCTTTCTGCTGGTCGCCCGGCTCATGATTGATAAAGGCGTCTACGAATTTGTGGCGGCGGCGCGGTCAATCCGCGCATCAAATCCGAATGTGCGCTTTCAGATTTTGGGTCCGTTTGATGCGAACCCCGCGAGTATCAGCGAGGCGGACCTTGCTGCGTGGCGCGAGGAGGGCGTTATCGACTATCTGGGCGAGACACGCGATGTCCGTCCGTACCTTGCCGCGTCCAGCGTGTTCGTTTTGCCCTCCTTTCATCGCGAGGGGTTGCCGCGCTCAATTCTGGAGGCGATGTCCACCGGGCGCGCGATTGTCACGACACATATGCCGGGGTGTCGTGAAACCGTGATCGAGGGAGAAAACGGCTTTTTAGTTCCGCCGCAAGACGCGTCTGCATTGGCGGCGGCGATGCAAAACTTCGTCGATGATCCGACGCTGGCGACGCGTATGGGCGCGCGGTCGCGCCAACGCGTGGAAGAGACATTCGATGTCCGCCTCGTCAATGATCGCCTTCTGAAAGTGATCGGGCTGCGCGCCTCGACTACTGAAGAACGTCAGTCCTTTCTGAGCGCTGATCGATACATCGTGAAAGCAACGCCGCTGCAGCGCATTATTGATGTCGTCGCAGCGCTTGCGGGATCACTTCTGTTCTTGCCGCTGATTATCATCGTCTACGTCGCCGTGGCCCTGTCGATGGGACGGCCCGCGCTGTTTAAACAGATGCGCGGCGGTCGCGGAGGACGAGCCTTTCAACTGGTGAAATTCCGGACAATGACCGATGAGCGCGACAGCGATGGCGATCTCCTCAGTGATGAGGAACGCACAACGCCGCTCGGCAAATTTCTTCGACGCAGCCGTCTCGACGAGTTGCCGGAGCTCTGGAACATTCTTCTCGGCGAGATGAGTTTTGTGGGGCCGCGTCCCTTGCTACCGCAATCACCGTTGAACCAGGGTGAAACGGGGGCGTTGCGTTTGAGCGTCCGCCCAGGATTGACCGGATGGGCGCAAGTGAACGGAAACACGCTGTTAAGCGACGACGAAAAACTCGCTCTTGATTTATGGTATGTAAAAAATTCATCGCTTGGCCTTAATTTCAAGATTGTCTTGAAGACAATTGGCGTCGTCTTCGGGGGCGAACAGGTGAACAAGTCGGAATTGGAAAGCGCGTATGAAGGCGATTCTGGTCGGAGCCGTTGAGTCCACGCGGCTCGCATTGGAGGTCATTAACGCCGCGCGTGATTGGGAAGCGGCGGCGGTGATCACCTTGCCGTTGCGGCTCGCAAAGCGCCATTCCGACTTTGTCGATCTGCGCCCGCTCGCGGAGAAAGCCGGTGCGGAGATAATCGATGCGCCAAATTCCAACGCCCCTGAAATATTGGACCGCGTTCGCGATATCGCACCGGATGTCACTTTTGTGATCGGCTGGTCTCAGATATGTAAACCAGAGTTTATTGAAGCCGCCGGCGGTAATATTATCGGATATCACCCCGGACCCTTGCCGCAATTACGGGGACGAGCCGTTATTCCGTGGACGATCCTTCTTGAGTATCCAATCACAGGATCGACACTATTCTGGCTCGACGAAGGAATGGACTCCGGGGATATCCTGGCTCAGGAGTTTATTCACGTCGCCAGCGATGAGACTGCGACGGTGCTTTACGAGAAACACCAGCAAGCGCTGGGACGCATCTTGGCGGACGGCCTCGCTTCAATCGCATCGGGTTCGCCGCGACGCATCAAGCAAGACCATCGTTACGCCACCTGGACAGCGAAACGCACACCTGCGGACGGCGAGATCGACTGGCGCGCGCCGGCGCAGGATGCCCTTAAACTTATCCGGGCGACGACGCGGCCCTATCCGGGCGCGTTTACACGGCGCAAAGATGAAACCCTGGTGATATGGTCTGCGGAACATTGGCCGGCGCAGGACCGTCACGCGGCGTCGCCCGGACAGATTATTTTACGCGATGGTGACGGTTTCGCGATTCAATGCGGGGACGGCGCGCTCTGGGTGACGGATTGGACATTGTCAGGCGCTGACGACTTACGCGTGCATGCTGTGTTCGGGCGCGACAGCTAATATGTTGAAGAAGACGCAAGGCCGGTAGCGGCGAAGAAAGAGAGCGACGAATGCGGATATTGGTGATCTCGCCGCATGCAGATGATGAAACGCTAGCGATGGGCGGGACAATCGCACGCCTTGTCGCGGAAGGGCACGATGTGAGCGTCGCCGTGATGACGGGCCATGGCGACGATCCTCATCCGATTTTTCCGCGTGAAAGCTTCGAGCAGGTGCGCGCTGAATTCAAAGAGGCGATGGCGGCGCTTGGCGTCAAATCTCTTTTGTTTCGCGAGTTACCGGCTGTGGTGATGGCGGATCAGCCGATCCACGCCATCAACAGTGTGACGAAAGACGTGATTGAAGAGACGCGTCCCGAGCGGCTCTACGTCCCATTTCTTTTTGATCTGCACCGCGATCACCGAGAATTATTCTATTCCTTTTCGGTGCACTGGCGATCCTACCTTCCGATGGGTCAGGCGATCCGGGAGGTCTATTGCTATGAAACGCCGTCTGAAACACACCTGTCAGCCCCGTATCTTGAGCCGGCTTTTGCGCCGAACACATATGTGAACATTTCGGACTTTCTGACCGCAAAGATGAAAGCGGTCGCGTGTTACGATAGCCAACAACAGGCGGCGCCCTTACCGCGCTCGACGCAAGCATTGACGGCCCTGGCGCAACTACGCGGCTCCCAAATCGGCGTTGAAGCCGCAGAGGCTTTCGTCCTGGTGCGGAAGCTCGATATCTAGCATTCAGCGCTAGAGAGCGCGATTAACTCGCGCAAATCGTCGATCGTCACCGCCGCTTGATGGTTCGTGGGGAATTTCAGCATTTGATCGTGAATATTGCGACCATTGTCTTTCAGCATCACCGTCGCCCAGCCGAGTTCATTGGGTCCGGCAAAGTCATGTTTCGGGTTATCGCCCACATAGAAATAGCGGTCTGCCCCATGCGCGCTGATCGCAAGCGAAAAACATGTCGGATCTGGTTTCGCCGCGCCAATCTCTTCGGAGATTGCAACACTTAAGGCGTCGCTTAAGCCCAACGCCTCTACCTTCCGGCGCTGCGTAACGCTTCTCCCGTTAGTGACGATTGAAAAACTGTAATTGCGCTCTCTAATCCAGGCGAGAAGGTGCGCCGCGTCTTCGCTGAGCGCAATCGCCGGAGGGTGTGCGCGCATTTGCGTTATCAACTCGGCTTTTTCAGCGTCGTTTACCCCATATTCGGCGCATACTGTCCCGATCGCGTCATCTGCGCCAGCGTCAAAAAGGCTCTGCAACTTTTCAGGGGCGTGCTCTGCGCCATGCGAGGCGCGCAGGCGGGCGCCGATCCACTCAAAGCAGGAGGCGACGTAATCGCGCTCCTTGTAGAGCGTATCGTCAAGATCAAATACGAAAGCGGTGGGCGGTGTCATTGGCGTTGCGTGATGATTTCAGCATCGTAGCGCAACATGATCGCGCCGTCGCGCCAGTCGTGAAACAAATCGATCGCCTCGCCATTTAAATATTCGCGCAGAAGCCATGCTTGGAAGTCGGCGCCGGCGCATCGGGTCAAGGGATATCCGCCGCCAAATCGTGGATTAACTTCGATATAGTATGAGCGGCCAGTCTCCTCGTGTCGGAACAGTTGGACCGTTAAAACGCCGCGCGCGCCCTCAAGATGGGCGAAGCAATCAAACAACTGATCGACAATGTCATTTTTACAAGCTTCGCCTTTCGAAACCTCGCCGCCGCGCACTTCCAGACGTTTGCGCGGCACGGCGCATTTCAGATCGCCGTGACGGTCAAAATAGAGATCGCACGTAAATTCGGCGTGTGTTCGATGGTCTATATATTCACAGAAGATATTCTTCTCATCTTGCAAAATAGCGGGTGTTAGATCCTTTTCACTCATTAGAAGCTGCGCCCCTGCGCTCAGCGATCCGTCATACGGTTTGACAAAAACCGGAAAGTGCAAAGTGTCTCGCGCATAAAGATCGGGCGTTGGCAATCCGATTTCCTTGAAGAATGCCGCTGTGGCGCGCTTGTCGGCGAAGATATCCACCAAGGGCGTCGAACAGACAAGCGCCTCGATGCCGCGAGCGCTCAACTGCGCGCGCATCTTTGACAAAACGCCCAGCTCCGGATCGATCGTCGGCACAATCAATCGGATATCATTTTTGTCGCACAGCGCCAGGAGCGCCTCTTTGTATTCGGGGTCGCTGACGCGGGGTAATTTGAATGACGCGTCGGCCGCATGGCATGCCGCGCTAAATGCGGGCGCCGCATCGGCCGCGAAAATCTTACACCCCTTATGGGCGAGCGCGGCTTCCTGAAATCCCCTCAAGAGAGAAACGCGCCTGCCTGCGGAAAGGATAAGAACGTTCGGCATAAATTGGGGCTCGCGTTTGGCGTGCTTGTAACTTCTCGATTCCGACATCGCCCGCAAGCCTTTTATGGACAAAAATCAATCTTGCGAAGGCGTCGCGAGCTTAAGGTGCATAGTTCTTGCCGAAATTTTCAATAGAACGGTCTGTTTTTCGTCTCGCACTGGCGAAAATTGTCTTAAGGCGATCAGAATTTCCGAAAGAAATGAACGCGCTGGGGCACGCATTTAGAAAGGCATAACCAAGATTACCAAACGCTTAACATCGAAAATATATGGTATTGAAAATCAATTAAACCGTGGACGAATATTTTCCCTGTCATTTTTTTAATTCGTCCATGGATCGAAAAAAATTCCAACTTCATCTATTCCATCAAAGCGCTTCGTCACTGCTTGGCGCGCATCTCGGTATCAATTTGTGTGATGATAATTAAATGAATTCAGCAACTTGTCATCACGCAATCAATCTGGCGATGCATCAGTAAAATACAAGGAAAAATACGAGGGGTGGCTACTGAGTATCTTGATACAAAATTGTGATGAATTGTTCGAAAAGACGTTAGCAATTTTATAAGAGATGCCGCCATCTTATCTCCTGTGACCCAAGGGCGGAATGCGTTGATAAAGAAATCCCACACAGCAAATCGCAATTTGGGCGCTGGCGTATCGAGCGTAGGAGAGGGAATCTGAAGAAAGAGAATTGAGCGATACGCATCAAGCTTCCTTCGGGGGAGGGAATTCACGCCGGCGATTCTGACGCCGGCCTGTCGAAAACCTTCATGTAATTTGTAAAGCAGGGTCAAGAAATGTTTTGTACTAGTAAGGCTGTCCAGCGCCAGATTCTCGTTGGTCTGTTCTCCGTAACGACGATCGGCGGCGCATCGGCGCAACAGCTGGCCTTCCCTACGGCCGAGGGCTTCGGGCGGTTCTCCGCCGGCGGGCGCGGCGGCGACGTCTATATCGTCAATAATTTGAATGACTCAGGCGCGGGCAGTTTGCGCGCTTGCGTCGAGGCGAGCGGACCGCGCACTTGTGTGTTCACCGTTAGCGGCGAGATTCAAACCCAATCACGGATCACGGCGCGCAACCCCTACCTCACTATTGCGGGACAAACGGCGCCAGGCGACGGCGTCCAATTGTCTATTCGCAATAGTCCGAGCACCACATCGCCGATCAGCATCGCCACGCACGATGTCGTCATTCGTCACATCAGTTTGCGCCCTGGTCCCTCCGTCCAGCGTTCAAGAAATGTCGATGCGATCCTGATCGATGGCCAAAACATTATTCTTGACCACGTCTCGATGGCGTGGGGCACCGATGAAAACATCGACATCACCGGCAATAACGGCACGCTGGGCGGCGCGATGGCGCCGAATTCCAAAAACATCACCATTCAATGGTCGATGATTTACGAAACACTGTTCCGGTCAACGCACTCCAGCGGCAATCATAGCCGGTCAACGATTATCGGGCACGCCTCGCAGGAAGTAACCTTCCACCATAATCTGATCGCGCACGCTAACCGCCGGAACCCGAATCTCGGCGCCACCGGTCAAATCGATTTCATCAATAATGTGACCTACAATGCGAAGGACTATCACGCAGAGGTCTATAACCGGCACGGCACCTCCAACACGAACTGGGTCGGCAATATCGCGATCGCAGGCCCGAGCACAGGCAAGCGCCGCACAAATTATGCAGTCAACCTGTTCTTCAATAACGGTCTTGGTACGCACCGGTTCTATCTCAGAGACAATCTGGATCTGAACAGACCGACGCCTGATCTCGATCAGCGGTTGATCATGGATCCGAAAGATTGGCGTTTCCTGAGCGACTCCCCGGTTGGATATGGGACATTATCGCTAAGCAACGCCTCCATCACGGGGCCGCAGCAGGCCTATAAAGATGTATTGGCGTTCGCTGGAGCGACAAAGCCAGGCCGCGATTCAACGGATGCGCGCATCGTTAATGAAGTGCGCACCTGTTCCGGGAGTTTGATCGACGATCCGTCGGAGCGCGGCGGTTGGCCGACTTTGAACAGCGCAGCCGCACCCGCCGATATCGACAATGACGGCATGTCGGATGCGTGGGAGGAAGCGAACGGCCTCGACCGCAACAATCCGAATGACCGGAACGGCGACAGCGACGGTGACGGATACACAAACCTTGAGGAGTATCTGAATGAACTCGCCGGCGATAACGCCGGCTCGCGCGTCGGGCAGGGAACCGGCTCGGATGCAGATCCAACTTGCGGATACATTTTCTCCTCCGGCCGTCATGTCGAAATTCTGGAGTTCGACATCACGCCGCAATCGGTGCGCGCCGGCGAAACCGTCACTATCACATACGACGCGGTCGCCAATTCCTGTAAGAAGAGCTGGGATCGCGCGACGTCGAATATCATCACTGGCGTTGATCAAGTAGTTGTCGATGCGACGACGAGTTTTGACTTCCAGTGCGTCTCCAGCGGCAATCCCGATTGGCGCAATATCCACGTCTTCGTGACGCCTGATGGGCAAATGCCTGTGCCGGATATCACGCTAACCGCGGATCAAAGTTCCTACAATGTAGGCGACGACGTGACGCTTTCCTGGGTGTCGGGCGAGCCGCGTAATACGCAGGCTGGCGAATGCGTCGCCTCCGGCGGATGGGACGGCTTCAAGACTGTTATCGGTCAGGAGACGTTCCCGGCTCGATATGACGGTGAATACGCTCTGACTTGTACGGGTCCTGGTGGATCGTCCACGGAAATTATCAATATAAACGTGAACGGCGGCGCGCCTGCGCCCACGCCGCAACCGTCGCCGCAGCCTAATCCGCCTGCGCCTCCACCGCCGCCGCCCGCGCCAAATCCACCGTCGCCGCCTGCGCCTCCCGCGCCGCCGCCGCCACCACCACCACCACCTCCTCCTCCGGCGCCGGCGCCACAACCAGCGCCGCCTCCGCCGCCGCCGCCGCCGCCACCGCCGCCACCGGCCCCGGCGCCCGCGCCTGCGCCGCAACCAGCGCCGCCGCCGCCCCCTCCGCCTGGGCCAAATCCGACGCCGGATCCTGCGCCGACACCAGCGCCCGCCCCAGCTCCCGCTCCTGGCGTGTTTGACGTGGGCGTCGAAGTTGAGCTCACGAGCCCGCGGGTCAACGTCCGTCGCAAAGCGGGCGGGCCAAAAGCCGGCAGACAGTATCGCGGTGCAACCGGCGTTATCGTCGCCGGCCCGGGCGGCGGAGAGAACAGCGTCTGGTGGCGTGTCGATTTTGACGACGGCGCCGACGGCTGGGTCCGTGAAACCAATATCGACGTCAGATAGCGTTTTGATATTGCTGAAAAATGAGAAAAAGCCGGGCGGTCGCGCCCGGCTTTTTTCATCAGGAACCGCGGCGCAACGCTCTTTAGCGGCATAAATTTATTAGGGTTCTTGCGCTAAGAATAACCGTGAGGGCCAAGCTTTCGCAGCCCATGAAATGATGTGTCGCACAATGATTTACTGTCGAAATGCTGGCGCGAGTAGGTTTTTCGATGTTACTAAATCATGTTGCTTACAGGGTAATGATTAAATGACTGCGTTTACTGGTCACCGCTCGCTCCTCCTCGCCACGACCGCATGTCTGGCGCTCGCCGGATGCGGAGGGTCTTCCTCGTCGTCATCGCCCCCGCCGCCGCCGTCTCCGCCGCCGCCACCGCCACCATCGTCAAACGCCGCGCCCGCGGCGCGGATCACGACCGATAAGACGTCCGGCAGAACGCCGGTCAATGTCGATTTTTCGGGCGCTTCATCCACGGATAGCGATGGTACCATCCAAAGTTATTCCTGGGATTTTGACGGCGACGGAACATCTGACGGGTCAGGCAGGGACGTAAGCTTTACGTATAATTCGCCGGGAACGTTCCTGGCGGCGCTTACCGTCACTGACGATGACGGCGCCACAAACACCGCCACCGTGACGATAACCGCCACAGCGCCCGCGTCGAGCAGCGACGCGCCCGCCACATTCGCAGAGTCCGTGCGTTTCCTCAATCGCGCGACGTTCGGCGCCACGGAAGACGACGCAAACCTCCTGTTGAGCGCCGGCTATACAGCCTGGCTGGACCGGCAGTTTAATCTTCCTGTTAGGGAGCAGTTACCGCGCCTTCTCGCTGACGCCGTTCAGGTGAACGCCAATCTCACCAGCCCAAATGAAGCCTTCATTACCTGGGAGGATTTTGTTGACGGCGAGGATCAGCTCCGCCAACGGATGATGTTTGCGCTATCGGAAATCCTTGTTGTCGGCGATCAGTCTACCGGTAACTTGCTTGGGCGCCCGTTCTCCATGGGTTATTACCGGGATATTTTCTACCGGAATGCGTTCGGCAATTACCGCGATATTCTGGAAGAAGTAACTTATTCGCCAGCCATGGGCGTTTTTCTGACCTATCTCTTTAATCAGAAGGCGAACCCGGCCACCAACAGATTGCCCGACGAAAACTATGCGCGCGAGATCATGCAGTTGTTCACGATTGGGCTCGTGGAGCTTAATCTCGATGGGACGCCGCGCCTCAACGGCAGCGGAGACACGATCGACACATATGACACGGACGATATTCAGGGGTTAGCCAGGGTCTTCACAGGTCTCGGACTAAAAGGAACTGCATTTGGGTTTTCAGGGCGCGATGACGATGCGTTCTATGCGCCATTGCAGTTCTTCAATGAATTTTATGAGACGGGCGAAAAGGAATTTTTGGGCGCCGTGATACCGGCAGGGACAAGCGCTGAAGACAGTGTGGATATGGCGCTGGACGTCTTGTTCAACCACCCCAATGTGGCGCCGTTCATCAGCCGTCAATTGATCCAGCGCTTTGTCACAAGCGCGCCGACGCCCGATTATGTGCGCCGCGTCGCGACAGTTTTCGAGGCGGGCACGTACCAACTGCCGGGTGGTTTTCCCATCGGCGACGGCCGCCGCGGCGACCTTCAGGCGACGCTCGCCGCCATTCTTCTTGACCCGGAAGCGTTGCAACCGCTCGACGCCGCACCCCAAGGCTTCGGCAAGGTGAAAGAACCTGTGGCCCGTTTTGTTCAGTGGGCGCGCGCGTTCAGCGTCAATTCGGCTGATGCGACGAACGAAGACATTCTTCAGGACACAAGTTCGCCTGACGTTCTTGCTCAACATCCGTCGCGGTCGCCGAGCGTCTTTAACTTCTTCCGCCCAGGATACATTGCGCCGAACACGCAATCCGGCGCGGCCGGCCAGCCAGCGCCCGAACTCCAGATCACGAACTCTGCGAGCCTCACAGGATATGCGGCGACGATCAGTCCATTCATACGCGAAGATCTAAGCCGCAACGACGTTCGATCACCGGCGGCCTATCTGCCGGATTATTCCGATGAGCTTGCGCTTGCTGACAATTCAGCAGCGCTTGTCGATCACCTCGATGAACTATTGACCGGCGGCGCGCTGCAATCGGAAACCCGGTCGCGCATTATCGAGATGATGGATCGCATGGCGGGAACAAGCGCAGCCGACCGCGACGCGCGCGTTTATATCGCTGTCTGGATGGTGATGACGTCACCTGAATATCTGGTTCAGCGTTAGGAGGCGATCATGGCGATTTTCACAAGACGAGATATTTTGAAATCGGCCGCCGCATCGTCTCTGGTGGCGGGGTCGGGTCTTTCCACGGCGCTGACGTCATTTGCGGCGAATGCGGCGATTGACACGTCTGGATACAAGGCGCTGGTCTGCGTCTTTTTCCGAGGCGGCCTCGACGCGCATGATGTGCTGCTGCCAACGGATACGGCGGATTATAATGAGTTTGCAAACATTCGCGCTTCGATGTTGCCAGCTTATGGCGGCGCGCGCGATCCGGCGCAGTTACTGCCGTTGTCGAACAGTAATCACGCGTTCCCGCCGGAATATGCTGAGCTTCATTCGCTCTATGAGAGCGGTGATTTGGCGGTCGTGAGCAATGTGGGTCCGCTCATCACGCCGACCGACGCGGACGCGTTCAATAACAATACCGTACCATTGCCGCGGGCGCTATTTTCACACAATGACCAGCAGTCCACATGGGCGGCGTTGGAATCGGAAGGCGCGCAATTCGGGTGGGGCGGCCGCTTTGCTGACGCTGTACTCGGGGCCGGCGCAAACGCTAATCCGGCATTTACGGCGATTTCTGTCGCTGATAGCGACGTCTTCCTGTCAGGTGATTTGGCGATTGAATATCAAATCCGTCAAAACGGCGGCGTTGTTCGCGTCAACGAAATTACAAACCCGAATTTCCTCGGCTCGGCGCGCAATGACCCGGCGGCGCAAGATCTCATTACGGATCATTTGCGCGCAGCCGGCTTTTCGGCGTCGAATTTCCTGGAAAACGACATCGCAGCGGCGACCGCGCGCGCCGTTGATAATAATGCGGCTTACTCAAACGCGTTCGCCAGCGCGCCGAACGTGGCTGGCCTGCCTGGAACGCGTCTCGGCAATCGATTACGCACCGTGGCGCAAACAATCGCCGTGCGCAGCGCGCTTGGCGTCGGCCGACAAGTTTTCTTTGTCTCACTTGGCGGTTTTGACTCGCACTCGAACCAGGCGACGAACCTGCAGCGTCTCTTGTCAGAGATATCCGGCGCTATTTCCGGTTTCTACCAGGCGACGATTGATCTAGGGGTTGCGAATGATGTGACGCTGTTCACGGCCTCGGACTTCGGCCGAACGCTTGCGACAAACGGCGACGGCACCGATCACGGGTGGGGCGGTCACCATGTGGTCGTCGGCGGCGCTGTGCGCGGCCGCGAAATATATGGGGCCGTGCCGCCGTCTGCGATTTCGCATTCCCAAGGCATCCGCGGCGGACGCCTCGTTCCTGTCACATCGGTGGAGCAATATGCGGCGACGCTTGGGGCATGGTTCGGGCTTGATGATCCAGCGCTTAACGCCGCTCTACCGAATTTGTCGAACTTTGTGGGACGTCCCGATTTCCTTTCTTAAGGATTGACGAGATCGTTCCGCACAAATTTGTAACGATCAGCTTGCGAATTTGTGAACGTAATCACTGTTGCGCGAAACAGGCCGCGCGCAGATTGTCTTTGTCTCCTTCCAACGCTAAGGGCGAGGGCGCCGAAGGAGAATTGCGATGGTCGCCGTAGCCGTACCCGCTCAACGTGACGTCATCAGCGTACTTGCGCCAGGCGTTCTGATTGCATTCACTATCGCCGCAGCCGCACGCTTTATATCGGAGCACTATGGCGCGCCGTCGATGCTCCTCGCTTTGCTGATTGGCATGGCGTTTCACTTTCTTTCGGTAGAGGGAAAATGCGCCGCTGGCGTCGAATTTACGTCAAAACGATTATTAAAAATCGGCATTGCGCTTCTTGGCGCCCGCGTAACATTCGAGCAAATTGCTAGCCTGGGCGCAAAGCCGATTCTAATGGCGCCTGTGCTCATTATGCTGACAATGATGGCCGGACTCGTATTGTCCAGTTTCTTTTCAAAGTCCCGGCATTTTGGACTCTTGACCGGCGGCGCTGTCGCTATTTGCGGCGCTTCAGCGGCTCTCGCTCTTTCGTCGGTTTTGCCAAGGACGGAAGCGATGCGCCGCGACACGCTTTTCACAGTCATCGCCGTGACGACGCTGTCGACAATTGCGATGATCTTTTACCCCCGTATTTTCAGCATGCTTGGTTTCTCCGACGTGCAGATTGGCGTTTTGTTAGGCGCGACCATCCACGACGTGGCGCAAGTAGTCGGCGCTGGCTACATGGTGTCGGAGGAGACGGGGGACGTGGCGACTTATGTAAAATTGCTGCGCGTCTCCTGTTTGCCGATTGTGATTTTGCTGCTCGCCGCGGGTATGCGAGGCCAGGGCGGCGATGCCACTAAAGCCCCGTTTCCGTGGTTCGCGGTCTGGTTTGGCGTGATCCTCGCGGCGAATAGTTTCGGATTAGTGCCGTCGCTCGCGCGCGATGCGATGGTTATGACTTCGCATTGGTTATTGATCGCCGCTATCGCGGCGCTCGGCATGAAAACCTCGCTCAAGGCGATGGCTGATCTCGGCGCATTGCACGTGAGCGTCGTTGTTGCGGAAACGGTTTTCCTCGCCGTTGCAGCGGTTTTAATAGTGAAATTCCTATAAACTAGAAGTCGCGTTTCCAGTTGGCGGAGACGGTTTGATCGCCGTTTTGTTGAAGCTCCGTCTCAACCGTAATGTTGTTGGTGATTGCATACTCCACGCGAACGGAACCGTTTTCGCCGCGCACGTCCTGGGTGGCGGATACGAATAGCCCGTCCGCCACATATTTTCCGACCGTTAGTGCGCTACCGCCATTCTCGGGATCAAGGTCGATGTTCAACAGATCGAGGCCGAGCACTTGGCGCGCCGAACCGGTCAATCCGCCGCCGCCGCCAAATGGACCAATGCCGCCTAACTGCGCGAGCGCTTGCGCCATCTGAAGCGACTCCGTCGCTGATAACTCGCTTGCAGGTTTGCCGAAAAGAACGAGCGCCATGATGTCTTCGCGGGGGAGGGAAGGCGTTGACTCCAGTTCAATTGACGGCGACTGCGCACGCCCTTTGACGACAATCGCAGCAACGACGCCGTCGCCGGTTTCATATTCCGCCTGCATATTCAGAAATGGATTGTTCGGAGACAGTCGGTTGAATCTGATTTCGCCTTTCGTCAGGTTGAATCGGCGCCCGGAGAAATCAAGCCACCCGCGCCGCAGATCGACACGGCCTAATATTAGCGCCCCGCTCGCGCCGGTTTGCGCCGTGACGTCGGCGGACCATTCGCTCTCAAGGCCCCTGCCGCGGATAAAAATGCGGTCATCCGCTTTGACCGCGATATCGGCTGTAAGAATTGCATTTGTCTCAGTTGTATCGACAGCAGTTGCGCGCTCGCCGTTACCGTCGATCGCAACGACCTCAATATCAACGAGACCAGTGCTTTTCGGCGTGATGATTTCCGCGTTTAATTCTTCGATGGTGATTTCACCAGCGCTCTTAAGATTGTCAATTGTGCCCGAAACAGTGACATCGCCGCTCGCGACAATGCTATTGACCGGTGCGGCGGAAAACCGCGCCTCCCGCATCGACAGCTTTGCATCCACATTGTTCGTTTCACCGAGCGCCATGGCGCCCTCCAGTGTGATCGATTGCGCCTGTTGGCCGGGTCCTGCAGCGCCGCCGGAAAAAGTGATGTTGGCGCCTGCGCGGTCGGCGACGGATTGTGCGTCAAACGAGATATTGACGAGGCTTAGTCCGGATGAAAGCTCCGTATAGTCGCCGTCCGCCAGCGAGAGAGCGCCGTCGATTTGAGGACTTTCGACATCGCCCCCGAGCTTGATATCGGCCTTTAGCGCGCCTTCGAGCGATTGCAGCGTTGGCGGCAAAAATACCGCGAGCGTCTGCGCAGGGCCGTCATAGGCGATCGCTCCTTCGATTTCTCCTGCAGCGTCGAATTCAAGCGACGGGGTGCGGGTCAGTTTAAGAGGCGCAGAGATATCGATTGAAAGTGGTCCGTCCTGACCGGTGTCTGTGATGTAGAGGCGATTGTCGCGCCACTGGAAGGCGGTTTTGATCGACCCTATGTCGGCCTGCGCGATATCAGACTGGATCGCCAACTCGCCTTCCGCCCGGAGAGCGGCGTCTGTGTCGATGGCGGCGTTGAAATCAACAAACGCCGCCGCGGCGGGCAGAGGCAACCGCGTGGCGTCAATTCGCCCGGTTATCTTGTCTGCGCTGTAAGCGCCGTCGAGGGAAAGCGCGCCCGTTGCGCCAATCGCAGCGCGCAGTGTTTTCACCTCAATCGCCTCACCCATCTGAACGGTTGCTGTTTGCGTTAAGCGAACGGGGATATCGTCATAGGCGAAAGACAGTCCGGTGATGGCCGCAAATGGTGTTCCGGCTAACTGAATGGTTGCTTGGGTGGAAAACGCCGAAATCAGCGCTGAACCGGCGACTACAAGTTGATCAATGTCCGCCGTCACCGCGATGGCCTCGGGCGGACCTTTGGCCGCCGCCTTTAGTTTGGTCACGCTGACCGCATCGGTCGAGAAACGTTCGGCGATAATCCGCATGTCGCTTGCCGTGTCCTTTGCGCCCAGCATTCCAATGGCTCGAATATCGCCTTCGGCTTTGACGCCTGGGAACGGCGCCGCGCCAGCGTTTCCTTTATAGGTCAGATCAAGGGTCGCATTTTGTTGCTGCGGGTTAATTTTTGCGTCGCCAATCAACGCAAAGCCTTCTCCGCGATGGTCAATGTTCTGTAGGCGGATGTCACCGTCGGCGGATGAGCGAAGGATAAGCCTTGTCGCGCCAATCCCGTCTATCGTATCGGCTTTGATATCGCCGTTGGGGCGTCGGGGCAGGCCGGACAAATGGGCGACGAGGCGGCTCGCGGTTAGATCGCTTCCGTTAATCGCCATCGCGGGTATGTCCGCGGCGAGGGATGCGGCGAAGTTATCGATAGCGCCGGCTACGGTCAGGTCCGCCTCAACCGGATCGGTTAAGGTGACTTGCGGCGTAACTGCTAAGGCGAGTGTTGGTGGTAGCGTCAAGCTGACGTCAGCTTTCAACGTCTCGCTCTGGAATGCGTAGTCGGCCGAACCCACAAGAACGCGTTGTCCATCCGCGTCCACGCTCAGATTCGAGAGCTGAACCCCGGCGTCCTGATTTATGGCCGCAGCCGTCGTCAGCGAAACAGGGCCGGAAACGGGCGACAGCGCTTTCATAGTTTCGGCGAGAACAATGGACACGTCGCCGTTCAAAAAGGTCGCAAGGTCGGTCGTCGCCTCTTTGATCGTTGCCTGTGCGTGATCCGCGCTGAGGTCGGCTTCCGCGTGATAAGCCTCGCCGCGACGTTCGATCTCGATTTCCGCGGCGAAGTCGGGGCCGAATTGTTCGCGAACGGCGTCAAAGTAAGGCGGGGCGATCGCCGCTCTGAGGGTCGCGTCGAGTGACAGAAGCTTACCTCGGCGATTGCGCCAGACAGCGTCGCCAGAAACGTTGATCGCCTCTGTTGCAAGTTTCCGAATGGTGACTTGAGCGCCAGCGTCCGATTCCCTCAGTGATGTCTCAAAGGCAATCTCAGTGCCGACGGCGGTTCGCAACTCGTCGAGCCGCTCCCCAATGCGGGCGCCTCCCGTGATCGTCACGGAGCGCTGGTCATCCATGTCGAATTCCAACGCTGAGGCGACCTCGCCATAAGCGCCAAGCACGCCGTTGACGGTCAATGTGAAGTCTTCCGGCGGCGCGTTTCCAGTGGCCGAGATCGACAACGGGCCGTCGAGCGCCGCCATGGTAGCGAGCAACCCCTCCGCTGCAGAAGTAAGCGAAATATCGACGACGGCGTTCGTCTCGGCCGGGTCGAAATTGATCACCGCCGTAAGACGGTCCGCGCCGTCTGCGCTGGCGGCGGTAAGCTGCGCATCGATTCTCTTCCCGCCAATTGCCAAGGCGCCGTCGCTGTTGAGGGTGATCAATTCGCCCGTACCAGGATTTCGAATGTTCGCGTTCGAAAGTGAGAAGGCGTCTACACTGATCTTTGGAAGCCTTTCGGGAAATTCAAAACCCTCCGGCGCCTCTGGCGCACCGTCGGGACCGGACGATTTCGGTGAACGCAAGAATGTGAGGCCATCCACAGTGATACGCTCAATCTCCGCCGACCGGCGGAGCAAGGCGAGGGGCGACCACGTCATTTCGGCTCTGTCGATGGTGAGCCAAACGCCGTCCTCGTCTTTGAGCGTGACGTTGCGAACAACCACCCCTCCGGGCAGGTCGCCTTCCACAACGCTGATGGTCGCTTGTCCCGATAGGGCGTCGCCAATGCGTTTTTCGGCTTGTCCAGCGAGAAACCGCCGTCCGCCGTCAGTGTTGAAGACGACCCCGGCGCTAATGGCGACGATCGCGATGAAAACAAAAGCCAACGCTGCGATGGTGATTAAAACGCGCTGCATCAGAACGGTTGCCCCAATGAAATATAAAGCTGGAAAGCAGCGTCGGTTTCGCGCCGGTCGAGCGGAATAGCGAAATCGGCGCGGATCGGGCCAATGGGTGTGAAGTAGCGCACGCCGCCGCCGACGCCGACAAAATAGTCGCCGCCGAAATCAGGTATCGTATTGGCGCTCACATTCCCGGCGTCGGCGAAGCCCGCAAGCTGTATCGATTTTGTGACCTTGAACCGCGCTTCGATAGCGCCGTCGATCACGGACCGGCCGCCGATCGGATCGCCGTCAACGTCAACGGGTCCTGCTTCCTGAAAGGCAAAACCGCGCACGGATGATCCGCCGCCTGCATAAAAGCGCTTGTTTAGGGGAAGGTCGCTGAGGGTCGATCCAAAAGTGGCGCCAAGGCGCGCGCGTCCGGCGAGCGTGAAACGCTTTTCTTCACCAAAGCTGATGCGGCTGCGTGTTGAAAATTCCGCGGACGTGAACGTATCCGAACCTGTGTAAGGCGTCAGAACTAACGCCGCGCGAAGGCCGTTATCGAGCGCCAACGGGTCGGTCTCCGTGTCCCACACTGCGGAAAGAGGCACAGAGAAAAAATAGGTCCGTTCTTCGATCGCGTCTTCGGTGATCTTGGATGTCTCGAACGCGACGCCGCCGCGTGTTGTTAACCGGTCGTTCAGCCAGCGTTTGGCGACGCCGGCCCCGATGTTGATCGTGCGAGCGTTGAATGCATCTGTCGTCTCATTGGTGAAACCAAACTGTCCGAAAATTTCGCCAGGAAATCCTGGCATCGGTTTTTCCACCCGAAACTGGATCGCCTGCGAAAGCTCATTGCCTTCCAGTTCAACGCGGGCGCTTTCGCCCGCGCCGAAAATATTGCGGTATTCAAAGAACAACCGCCCGCCGGGACCTTCATCGGTGGAAAAGGAGACGCCGGCGCCGATTGTCCGCCTCTTGCGTTCCTGAAGTGTGACAATCACTGGCGCGACGCCATTCTCGTCGGGCGCGCCGGGGGCGACGTCGATGGCCCCGAACATGCCTGTCGCCGCGAGCCGGTCGCGGTAGGCGATTAGTTTTGATCGGTCAAAGGCGTCGCCATGCTCCCAGGTGCGCAGCTTCGTTAAATATGCAGGTTCAGTCCGCAGATCGCCGACAAGCTTAATATCGCCGAAACGCGCCTTTGGGCCGCTCTCGAAGGTGAAAACCGCCTTCGCTGTATGGGTCGCGAGATCGGCCTCAGCGTAACGCGAGACCATCGACGCGGAGGGGTATCCGGCGTTCCAAAGCGCCGACAGAAAAGCCTGTTGGACTTTTTGAAGCGCAGCGCCCGATGGATCTCCGTCAGCCTCAATGTTGAGGGCGGCGATCGACGTCGGCCGGTCTTCGCCTTCGTCGTTATACGCAATGACATAGTCCGTGACCGAGAAGGCGGGGCCCGACATGATCGAGAAAAGGACGTCGGTTTTGGAGGCGTCTTCGCCCTCGATCGAATAATCGACGCGCGCGCCGTAATAGCCGGCCGCCTTCAGGACGTTTTTGATCAGGTCCAGATCCTTGGCGGCGACGCGTCTGACGGCGGCGCGCGTGGGCAAGGCACGCTCGCCGCGGGCGAGCACGGAGACAAGCTCCAGTTTCTCGGTCATGCCCTCGGGCGCTCCCTGGAAGCCCACGGCGTAGTTTTCGGCGGCGTGAGAGGGGGCGGCGCAGACAATCATGGCGACGGCGCCGCCAAGGGCATTTTTGCAGACGCCTGTCATGGAACTCTTACCAAACCCTTGTTTTGATCCGCTGGTGATGCGCGCCGGAGCGATTATGGCGCACCTTTGTTAATCGCCGGCTTCGCATCGGCGATTGAGCCGCAAAATCTCATCAAAAATAAGGCGCTTCGGCCCAATTTAAAGGCGATCTCACTGGCGCAGGCGGTAGAAAAGGGGCCGGCTTTCGGCTACATCCCGCAACTTGGAAAAACGGCTTAATCACAGGATTTCTTATGGCCCATCCGCTGAGCGGCGCAAATTTGGGAACCCTCGCTGCAGTGACCCGTGAGGCGGGCCTCCCGTCCAAACCGCTCGCCGGCGCGGCCATTGGGTTGGCCGCTGTCGGCCGGTGGCCCTTTTCAACGCTTGAGCGCCTGTTGATTGAAAATCGCTTACCCAAGCGCGATGAGATGGAGCCGCCGGTCTTTATCCTGGGCCACTGGCGGTCCGGCACTACGCATCTTTATAACATCATGGCGCAGTCCGGGGCCTGGGGATATGTGCCGCCGGTGGCGACGGGCCTGCCGTGGGATTTGTTCGGGATCGCAAAGGTCTTCAATCCGCTGCTTGAAAAAGCGCTGCCGGAGCATCGTTACATCGATAATATTCCGGTCACACCGGAAAGTCCGCAAGAAGACGAAATCGCCATGGCGAATATGTCGGACCTCTCATTCTATCACGGGATTTACTTTCCGCAGGCGTTCGGGCGGTTGGTCTCTCGCGGATTGTTTTTCGACGGATGCACCGACCAGGAAATCCAGAACTGGTCCGAGCGGTTCATCTATCTTATGCGGAAATTGTCGAAGCATCAGGAATACAAACCGATGCTTATCAAGAATCCTGTCTACACGAGCAGGTTGGCGTTATTGCGCGAAATGTTTCCGGACGCGAAGTTTGTTCATATTCACCGAAACCCTTACGACGTTTTTGTCTCAATGCGGAATTTTTATAAAAAGTTACTCGCCGAATTCGCGCTGCAGTCGTACGCCCATGTGGATATTGATGAGACAATTCTGTCCGTCTACGAGCGTATGATGCGGACGCTTGAAAAGGACGCCGCCGAGACGCCGGCCGACCGTTATGTGGAATTGCGGTACGCAGACCTCGATGACGACGCGCTCAGTGCTGTCGAGGCGGTTTATCGCGGGCTCAATCTCCCGGGCTTTGAGCTGGCGAAGCCGAAATTCGAAGCCTACCTCGCCTCTGTAAAAAGCTTCAAAAAGAACAAGTTCGCCTATTCCGACGCGGCGGCCGCGAAAGTGGAAAACCGGCTGGGGTACTTTCTTGAAAAATGGGGTTATAGTCGACCAGGCGATGGGGCGTCTGATACGGGAACAGATCGTGCGGGGAACAAAAATGCGGCGAGCGTTGAGGCGGCGGGCGTTTAATTTGGCGTCAAAGGGAGTTGCCGTCGCATTTGTTGCGGCCGGTCTCGCGTCCTGCGGCGGCGCCGCGACGCCCACAGATCCCCAATATTCTCTGGAACAGTGCAGGCGGGTCGCGATCTACAACGCCGTTGACGGCGCCTTAATTACCGGCGCGGAAGATATGGCGATCGATCGCAAAGGCGCGCGCTTATTCATCTCAGCGTATGACAGGCGCGCGTCGGAAAAAGCGGCGCGCAAAAAAGCGGCGGCGATCCCGCAGGGCGGCGTCTACGCAGTCGCCATCAGCGATATTCTGAACGCACGGGACAATGCGTTGTCCATTCGTCCCATGGTTCAACACAGCGAGGTCGGCGGCGGTTTACGGCCCCACGGGCTCACGTTCGACGAAGCGGCTGGCGAGGTCGTATTCATCAACCGCAGCTATCAACGCATCAATCACCGCTGGCGCATGACACCGCGTATCGAGCGGATCGGCGCGTATGGCGAAGCCTTCATGGGACGAAGCGAAAAAGCGCCATGCGCGGCCAACGATATCGTGTCCGTAGCGGGGCGCACGCTTACGAGCTTCGACCATGGCGACTGTAATTGGCGTGCTAGGTTAGAAGACGTATTTGCGCTGAAGCGCAGCGGCGTCGCGGGCGGGGACGACGTTCTTTTTGAAAAGGCGCGTTTTGCGAATGGCCTGACGCGGACGCTCGGCGGTGAATTGGTGGTGGCGGCGACGCGGGAAAAGGCGCTCCTTGTGATGAAGGAAAATGCGGCGGCCTTGGAGCCAGGCCGACGCATCGCGTTACCCGGCGGGCCGGATAATCTTACGCTCGCGTCCGACGGCGGGGTTGTTGCAGCCGTCCATCCTTCGCTCATGAAAATGGGGATGCATCGCAAATTGGGAATCGGCCGCGCGCCGTCGCGCATCGTTAAGGCCGATACGGATAATGGCCGTGTGACGCTGCTTTACGATGACCCCAAGGGCGCGCTGTTTACCGCGGCGACGGTGGCCGTTGAATGGGACGACGCCTTGATCGCCGGCTCTGTCACTGATAGCGGTGTGCTGGTCTGCCAAAAGACCTAGAGAAGTACAGACATTGACCACACTAGTTACGGGCGGCGCTGGCTTCGTTGGCAAACACCTTGTCGCGGCGCTGGAAAAACGCGGCGAAGAAGTTCGGGTCTTCGACCTGGATGCAGATTCAACTGATGGTGGAATCAAGGGATCAATCCTGGATCGCGACGCCGCCGCTGCGGCCTGCGCCAATGTTGATGCCGTCTTCCACCTTGCAGGCAACGCACAGCTTTGGGCGCGCGATGCGGCCATATTCGATCAGGTAAACCATCAGGGTGCGCAGGTGATGCTCGAAGAGGCGAAGGCGGCCGGCGTTCGGCGGTTTGTTCATTGCTCCAGCCTAACAACCCTTGTTGGCGATCAAACGCCTATTGGACCGTCCGCGGCCAACGAAGATATTCTATTGAAGCCCGATGACATGTTAGGCCCGTATCCGCGCTCAAAACTAATGGCGGAATTGGCAGTGATCGAAGCGGCGCGTGACGGTTTGGACGCCGTCATCGCCATACCAACTGAACCGCTCGGTCCCGGCGACGACAGTCTGACGCCGCCGACGCAGATGATTCTCGACTTTCTGAATGGCGCGACGCCCGCTTATATAGATTGTATGCTGAATTTCGTCCCGGTTGAAAGCCTTGCTGAGGGGCTGATCGCCGTCCGCGATAGGGGACGCAAAAGCGGGCGTTATCTTTTGGGCGGTGAAAATATTTCTATGCGCCAGTTGCTTGAGATGATTTCTAACCTGTCGGGCGAGCAGACGCCGAAAACAAAACTTCCGTATCAGGTGGCGCTAGTCGCAGGGGTCTTTGACACCGGGCTTGTCTCGCGAATTACAGGAAAACCGCCAAAAGCGCCGCTCACTGGCGTGCGTCTTGCGGGGCGTCAGGTTTCGTTCTCTAGCGAGAAGGCGGCCGCCGACCTCGGCTGGCGCGCCGGTTCCGTCGAGGCGGCGCTCAAAGAGACCATTGATTGGTTCGAAAGCTCCGGATTTCTCAAACAAAGGAAGCGCGCCTAATGCGGATCGGACTTCTCGGCGCCGCGCGGATCACGCCGAAGGCGATTGTTGAGCCGGCGTCGGTCATTCCCACCTGTTCGCTTCAGGGAATCGCCGCGCGTGATAGTGATCGCGCACGCGCCTTCGCCGAAAAATATGGCGTTAAAGAAGCGCATCAGGACTATGACGCGATCGTTAAAGACGAAAGCATCGATCTGATCTACAACGCCTTGCCGATCAATCTTCACGCATCATGGGCCATAAAGGCATTGGAGGCCGGGAAGCACGTTCTGTGCGAAAAGCCATTCGCCATGAACATCGACGAGGCGCAGGCCATGCTGGCGGCCGCTGAAAAATCGGGACGGCGCATTATTGAAGCCTTCCATTACCGGTATCATCCGGGGTTCATCGCGCTCCTGAATTGGATATCGTCCGGCGAAATCGGCGCGGTTCGATCAATCGAAGCGCATTTCAACGCGCCTATGAAAAACACCGGACGCGAAATCCGGCACATGCCCGAAACCGGCGGCGGCGCCATGATGGATCTGGGATGCTATCCGTTGAACTGGGTCATGCAGATTACAGGCGCGGCCCCTGTTTCGGTCGACGCCGCTGCGACGGTAACGCCTGCCGGTGTCGATGAGAGTATGGAAGCCAC
The DNA here is from genome assembly GCA_038534195.1 of Pseudomonadota bacterium. Classification (GTDB taxonomy): domain Bacteria; phylum Pseudomonadota; class Alphaproteobacteria; order Caulobacterales; family Parvularculaceae; genus JAJFFW01. The sequence goes on along the minus strand of JBCAXE010000028.1, from coordinate 9,477 downwards.
CCTCGTATTTGAAAATGGCGTCAGGGCGCGCATTGACGCTACGATGGCGCTGGACAGTGCATTTTCCGCAAATCTGAAAGTCGTGGGCGAGGCAGGCGAAATTACGTTGGACAATCCTCTGCAGCCTCACATGAGCGCGGTCCTGTCGCTGAACGCTTCCGGGAAAACAGTGACGCGCACGCCAAGCAATATTTCAACGTATACGTATCAGCTGGGTGCTGTTCTGGGGGCGTTGCGGGCTGGCGAAAAAACGCCCACCGAAGGCGATATTATTCTGCGGCAACAGCAAGCGATTGACAACATCTATGCAGCCGCTGGGCTAACGCATCTGCGTCGTCGCTAGCGGGGGTGGATCAGTACTTTCTGCCTTTCCATTGGCCGCCGCGCCCACGCATGTGGCGCCATGCGGAACTGGCCGTCATCAGGATATAAAGGACAGCCGCCAGCGGCAGCAGAAGAGCGGCGCTTACGTTCCGCCCATATAACGCCAAAGTGGGGCGATAGGTCAGCATCATCAGGGCCATGGCCCCCACGCCGGCAAGCGCTGCGCGAAGATCGCCATGCACCGGAATACCGATGACCGCCAATGGCGGCGCCAGATAAATAAGCCCCATTGAGAGGACCGTCCCGAACAGAGCCCATACGGAATAATCGAGTTGAGTGAATGCGGTGCGGGCGACCATGTGCCAGAATGATGACAACGATCTGTTGTCGCGGAGTGAAGTGGCTTCGGTGTCGGCGAGCCCAAGCCAGATGCGGCGCTCAGACCGGCCCTTGATTTGTCTCGCGAGCGCGCAATCATCGATCAGTTCCCCTCTGATCGCTTCGAGGCCGCCGCTGTCCTCCAGCGATGAGCGCCGCACGAGCATGCAGCCGCCGGCCGCGGCGGCCACTGATCCCCAGTGGTCGTTCGCCGCCGGAAACGGATAAAGCTTTTGGAAAAAGTAGATGAACGCCGGCGCCAGCATGGATCCCCAGAATCCGCGGGCGTCAAGGCGCGCCATAAGCGACGTCAGCGCGAGGGTCTCATCGCTTGCTTTCCCCACAAGGCGCCGCAATGTCGATGGGGCGTGCACAATGTCTGCGTCGGTGAGCAACAAGTAATCGGGCTTGAGGTCGCGGCAGGCGGCGTTAACGCCAGTTTGTAGCGCCCATAATTTACCGGTCCAACCGGCGGGCAGCGGCTCTGCGTCGATGATTTCAAATGGCCGCGGACCGGCTTGCGCGCTGTCGGCGGCGATGGCCGCGGTGGCGTCGGCAGAGTGATCGTCGACGAGGATCAAGTTGAATTCGCCGGGATAGTCGCTCGCCATATGTGACTTGATAACCGGTCCGATGCTTTCCGCTTCGTCACGGGCCGGGATGACGGCGGTGACGGACGGCCAGCGCGCCGGGGCTGGCTCTTCGGTAAGCCGTTGATCCGCCCGCCAATATCCGTCCCGAAACCCCCAGAGATAGAGCCATAGAAGCAAAGATATAGTCGCCGCCGCAAACCACATAGGCGACTACCGCGACAATTGCGGCTGCTGCTCAAAAACAACAAGCGCAAGGCTGTGAACGGGAGGGCGAATGTGCAAATTAGGCTCCGAAACGGTTTCAACGGTCGCGAAAACCCCGTAATGGAAACACGCGCAATCGACAATAGTATCAACGCCTTATGTCCGCACTGCCTGAACTAGACCAGCCCGTGAGTGAGGCCTCGCCGGAAACCCCGTCGGGGAAGGGTGCGGCGGATGAAAACTTTCCCGTGGGCTCGTTTCTGTTACCAAAGAAGCTGCGTCCGCATGTGGCGAAGTTTTATGCGTTCGCCCGCGCGATCGACGATATTGCGGACAATGGCGCCTTGCCCGCCCATGAGCGCGCGGCGCGGCTCAAAGACTTTGACGCCGCGCTCAAAGGCGAACCCGGCTTCGGCGCCGGGTTTGAGAAAGCCCATGCGTTGAGACAGAGCATGGCCGAAACCAATGTTACAACACAACATGGATCGGATCTCATTGCGGCGTTCGTTCAGGATTGTGAAAAATTGCGTTACGACACATGGGAGGACTTGATCGGCTATTGCCGCCTATCGGCGAATCCCGTGGGCCGTTACCTGCTAGACCTTCACGGAGAGGAGAAAGAGGGATATCGATATTCGGACGCTCTGTGTACGGTTCTTCAAGTCGTCAACCACTTGCAGGATTGTGCGGATGACAAACGCGAACTCGATCGTGTTTATATCGTGCGCGACTGGCTGGCGGCGGAAGGCGGAGATGTTGATCTGATTGACGAAGCCGCGTTGAAACAACCGTTGCGGCGCGTGATTGATCGCATGCTTGACGGATGTGAGGCGCTGATGGTCGACGCGCGCCAGCTTCCGGCATATTTGAAAAGCCGATCACTTGCGATGGAATCGGCCGTAATCGTACGTCTTGCGGATCGGCTGATCCAACTCCTGCGGCGGGGCGATCCGCTTGCGACGCGCGTCGCGCTGAACAAAGTGGATTTCGCCGCCGCCGGCGTCATTGGCGCAGCGCAGGGCTTTTTCTCCGTCGGCAGCAGGCGGAAGGCGGCGGCATGAGCATGGCCGCATCTCTTTCACCGGACGAAGCCCGCCGCCATGCGAGTGAAACGGTTAAGCGCTCGGGCACGTCCTTCGCTGCGGGCATGCGGATTCTCTCAAAACCGCGCCGCGACGCCATGTATGCAATTTATGCTTTCTGCCGCGAGGTCGATGACATCGCCGACGAGGGCGGGACACCTGAGCAAAAGCGCGCCGGCCTCAACGCCTGGCGCGACGAGATCGAGCGGCTTTACACAGGCGCGCCGACCACGCCGACCGGACTTGCGCTGTTGCAGCCCATTCGCGACTTTAATTTGTCTAAAGATGAATTCATCTTGATGATCGAAGGCATGGAAATGGACGCCAACGGCCCTGTCGTTGCGCCGAGCATGGAGACATTGCTTGCCTATACACGACGGGTCGCAGGCGCCGTCGGAATGCTTTCGATGCCGGCGTTCGGCGCGCCGGAAGGGGAGGTCGCGGACCGGTTTGCGCTATCGCTTGGTGACGCGCTGCAATTAACGAATATTCTACGCGATGTTGGCGACGACGCCAAAATCGGACGGCTCTATCTGCCGCGAGAAATTTTGGAAAAGCATGGGTGCCCATTGACGCCTGATGAAATTCTCAGCGCCCCAGGTCTGCCGGGGGTGGCGTGCGAGGTTGGCGAAATTGCTGAAGCCAAGTTCGCTGCTGCGCGGGCGGCGTTACAGCAGTTGGACTGGCGCGTTTTGCGTCCGGCGTTATTGATGATGGGCGTTTACGAGGCGTATCTGAAAAAACTAAAAGCGCGCGGTTGGGATAAGATCGGCGAGCCGCTCGCCATTTCGAAATGGGAAAAGATGGCCATTTCGGCCCGATATGCGATCGCGCCCCCGTTAAAGGCCGCGCCGTAAACACGCCCCATGTCCGATCACCGCGCGCACACATATATCATCGGCGCAGGGCTTTCGGGTCTGGCGGCGGCCGTGCGTCTGGCGGAGAGCGGCCGCAAGGTGACAGTCTTCGAAAGCGCGGGCCATGCGGGCGGGCGGTGCCGGTCGTTCTATGACAAAACCCTCGACCGCATCATCGATAACGGCAACCACCTGATCATGTCGGGTAACAAATCCGCTCTCCGGTTTTTGAAGCGCATTGGGTCCGACGACGCGCTCGCCGGCCCGCAATTCGCCCGCTACCCGTTTGTCGATATTAAATCGGGTGCGCGCTGGTCCGTGCGCATCAATGAAGGCCCGATTCCATTTTGGATCTTCGACAAACAATGGCGCGTGCCCGACTCGCATGTCATGGACTATGTGAAAGCAGGAGCGATCGCCTTCGCCGGACCCGATAAAACGGTTAGCGATATCGTTGATGAAAAGAATATTCTTTATAAGACCTTTTGGGAGCCGCTCACGCTCGCCGTTCTCAATACCACACCGCAAATCGGCCAGGCCCGGCTCTTATGGTCGGTGATACGCGAGACGTTTGCGCTGGGCGGTCAGGCGTCGCGCCCGCTTGCGGCGAAAGAGGGGTTGGGCCCCGCTTTCATCGATCCCGCGCTCAGTTATCTCGAAAACGAAGGCGCAACGGTCCGATTGAATGCGCGCCTGCGCGAGGCCGTGTTCGAGGGCGGACGCGTTGCAGCGCTCAACTTTATGGACGAGACCATCGATGTGGATTCGGGCGATGAAGTTATTTTCGCGTTGCCTCCGTCCCGCCTTAAGCAGATCATGCCGGAGGTCGATCCGCCGGAAGACAACGCCAGCATTCTGAACGTCCATTATCGCACCCAGGACAATGTACCGCTGGAAACACTTGGTGACTCTCCCTTTATCGGCATGGTGTCCAGCGACGCGCACTGGGCGTTCGTGCGCGACGATATTATAAGCCTCACTGTTTCTGCGTCCCATGCGATCGGGATGGACGATGTGCCGAACGCGCAGGTGGTCGACGATCTCTGGAAAGAAACGCAAATCGCTTTGGACCTCGGCGATATGCCGTATGAGGCCGTTCGCGTAATTCGGGAACGCCGCGCGACGCCGGACCAGTCGCCGGCGTCGGCGGCTAAACGGCTGAGGCCGGAAACAGCGTATGCGAACTTAACGCTTGCCGGCGATCACACCGACACTGGCGTTCCCGCCACAATTGAAGGCTCGATCCGGTCTGGCGATCGGGCCGCGAAAATCATAATGAGGCGCGCCGGTTGATGGACGAGCGCGCGATTGGGATTGTTTGCGGCCTGCAATCTGAGGCCAAAGCGGTCCACGCCGCGCTTGAAGGCGAGGCCTATGTCATTGGCGTATCAGGCGCCGACGCCGCCAGGGCCGAAGCAATTGCACATGAGTTTTGCCAACAGGGCGCCGGCATCATTCTAAGCGTCGGTGTCTCAGGTGGGCTTTCGCCGTCGTTGGAGCCGGGGTCGCTGCTTGTGACCGATTATGTTTGCGATGGCGCGGGCCTAATCGAGAGTGTTGATCCCAAATTCCTGACGATGGTCCGTGAGTATCCAGCGCGGCCGCTCATTTTTGGCGCTGACGACATTGTCGCGTCTGCTGAAGAAAAGGCGCGCCTATTTGAACGAACAAAAGCGATCGCCGTCGATATGGAAAGCCACGGCGCGGCGCGCGCCGCGCGCACGGCTGAGGTGCCGTTTCTCGCAATCCGCGCAATCGCGGACCCCGCTGATCGCGCATTGCCGCCCGCTGCGATGAATGCGGTAGCGCCCGATGGTTCGACGCGCGTAATTCAAACGCTCCTTGAATGCGTAAAAGCGCCGGGACAGTTCCCGGCGCTTTTGCAACTTGGATCAGATTCTGAAAAGGCTCTGAAAACGTTACGACAGGAATTGCTGGTGATTTTCAAGGCGATCAGGGAGTCGCTTTAGGCCTCGACATTATTGTCGATTAACGTGCGCGACTTCACACCGGCGTCAGCTTTTTTGCGTTGTTTCTCCGCTTCGATTTTCGCCATTTCCGCATCCACAAGCTCCTGATGGACGTCGATTGCGGGTCGCGCAGCGCCGAGCGGAATTTCCGGCGCCATCGGGCCATCCGTGTCGATAGCGAAGATATCTTTCAGCCTAAAGAGTTTGAGTGGGTTTTTAACGGCGTCCATGGCGGCGGTCGGCTCATAGCCGCAATGGGCCATACAGTTTGAGCATTTCTCGTATTTGCCAGTGCCGTACTGATCCCACTCTGTGGTTTCCATCAGTTCTTTGAAGCTGGACACATATCCTTCGCCAAGAAGGTAGCAAGGCTTCTGCCAGCCGAAGACGTTGCGCGTCGGCGAGCCCCACGGCGTGCAGTGATACTCCTGATTGCCGGCGAGGAAGTCGAGGAACAGTGTTGAATGTGAGAGGTTCCACTTTTTGCCGGTGTCTTTGGCGCGGCGGAATACGTCGCGGAACAATTGCTTTGTTTTCTCGCGCGACAGGAAGTGATCTTTATCCTCAGCGCGCTCATAGGCGTAGCCCGGTGAAATTGAAATGTTGACGCCAAGGTCTGTCGCGAAGTCGAGATAGTCCGCAACCTGATCGGCGGTCATATTGTCAAAGATCGTCGCATTGACGTTGACCTGAAAGCCCTTCGCTTGCGCAGCCTTGATCGCTTTGATGGCGATCTCAAAGGTGCCTTTTTGATCCACCGCTTTGTCATGTTCTTCTTCAAGGCCATCAAGGTGAACCGAGAAAAACAGGAACGGTGAAGGCTTGAACAGGTGAAGCTTCTTTTCGAGCAAGAGCGCGTTCGTGCACAAGGAGACAAACTTCTTGCGCGCAACAATCCCTTCGACGATTTCACCAATCTCTTTGTGAATAAGAGGCTCGCCGCCAGGGATCGCCACCACGGGCGCGCCGCATTCATCGACGGCGTCAAAACATTCTTGCGGCGTGAGACGCTTGTTCAGGATTTCCGCAGGATAATCGATCTTGCCACAACCGGGGCAAGCGAGGTTACATCGAAAGAGAGGCTCCAGGAACAACACCAGAGGGTATTTTTCGCGGCCAAGCAGGGTCTGTTTCGCCACATACGCGCCGACGCGAACTTGCTGGTGAAGGGATACTGTCATTTCCGGTTACTCCGTGGGGGTATTAAGTTGATTTTCGTTCTGTTCGATCAAACTGTCTCGGTCGCCCATGTTTCCATGGCATCCTTGGGGCGAGGCACGTCCGCAAGCTCCTGAGGCAGTTTGAATTTGACGTTTTCTTCCACGCCGTCGAGCTTTTCGACGGTGACGTCGCGGTATTCGCGCAAGCGGCTAATTGTTTCCTGGACGAGCGTTTCCGGTGCAGAAGCCCCGGCGGTGACGCCCACTGTCTCAACACCCTCCAGCCATGCCGGGTCAAACATGGTGGCGTCTTCAATGAGGTAAGCCGGGAGGCCGAAATTCTCGCCGATCTCACGCAAGCGGTTTGAGTTTGACGAATTATGCGCGCCCACCACCAACAATAAATCCACCTGCTTCGACAGCTCAATCACCGCGGTCTGACGGTTCTGGGTGGCGTAGCAAATATCGCGCGTGTCCGGACCGATGATATTTGGAAACCGTTCTTTAAGCGCGGCGATTACATCTTTGGTGTCGTTTACCGAAAGCGTGGTCTGCGTCACGAATGAAACGCGGTCGGGGTCTGATACTTCCAGTTTCGAAACTTCTTCCGGCTCGCTCAGCACATGCACCGTACCAGGAATTTGTCCGAGCGTGCCTTCTACTTCCGGGTGGCCGAGATGGCCGATCAGCACAATATCATAGCCCTTCGCTGCGTAGCGCCGGCCTTCCTTATGAACTTTCGTCACCAGCGGGCAAGTGGCGTCGATGACGTCGAGCTCGCGAACGAGGGCGCCGTCCTCAACTTTTTTGGAGACGCCATGGGCTGAGAAAATAGCGACAGCGCCGGTTGGCACTTCGTCCACTTCCTTCACGAAAATGGCGCCGCGATCACGCAGCGTATCGACAACGCGTTTATTGTGCACAATTTCGTGGCGCACATAGACCGGGGCGCCATATTTTTCGAGCGCGCGTTCCACGATATCGATAGCCCGCTCCACGCCTGCGCAAAAACCCCGCGGTTGGGCGAGGATCACCCTCAGCGACTTTTCATTATCGCTCATTTGAACAGCCTTTCATCAGCCCCGACATTCCCCGGAACACACCTAATTTCGCCGTTATTCCATGACCGCCGCGCCGCCGCAACCTGGCGGGCCGATCACTTATTACTATCACATATACAAATTTGCTGCACTGCAAAATGGCGTGTGTCGCCGCTCAGATCAAGCGCTCGCGCGCCAGGCGGAGCTGGGGCGAGCGTTGGCCCGGTTGGCGTTGCGTGGCCCGTCGTGTAGCGTTAGCAGCGGGGGCCTTCAGTGGCGTATGGTTGAAAGGGGCGAATTCCAATGTTTTCTATGTTTTCCGGCGCGAAAGCCAGCGCTGCCTCCGGCGCTTGGCCGAAATCAGCGATCGTGGATGCTTTGGAGGACCGTTACGGACAAGTCAGCCACCTTCAGGACGATGCGGGCTTCAGCCTATACGGTATTAACGACGGCAAATTGAACTTCATTGTCGCGCTCGTGGAGGTGCACGGGGCGCCGGATCAGGTGACCGAGGTCGGGTTCCTGACCCGATTTTCCGGCTTTGACGTGCATCAACACGACATCGAATTTATCAATCGCAATCTTCACATCTCGGTCTGCGGGCTAGAAGGCGGGGATTTGTATCTGGTGGGCGGCGTTCAGGCCGCTGGCGCCTTCAACCCGACGTCGTTCGGGATGATCCTCGAATCCTGGAAGCGCGATATTTACATGGTGCTGCAGTCGTTGAGCGGCGGCGCGTCGCTCTTGTCGGCGTTTCCCGGCGGCGTCAGCGACGCAGCGCGACGGTTCGCCACGAACACGGCGCCAACAACAAGCGATGAAAAAGCCGCCCCGCCGAAGGATCTTTTCAAGGCCTTTTTCGGCGACGGAGCGAGAAAGTCGTTATGTCTCGATTGCGAAGGCCGGGGTAAGCAGGGCTTTATCGCAAGGCGATGTGAAACATGTGGCGGCGACGGTCTCGTTTCAGGGCGCGCCTGAGCGAACAGCCGTTGAGATAAGCGGTAAGCCGGTTTAAGCGTGCGCCGTGACCTTCCCGCCTGAACGATGGACGCTTCGCCAATGACCGCTTTTGACTCCCGGATCAAAGAAACCGCCGCCCTTGTGGAGACCGCTCTGGACGGCTTTCTGCCGACCTGTGACGGCCCGCTTGGCCGCGTGGTCGACGCCATGCGCCATGGCGCGCTTGATGGCGGCAAGCGGTTGCGGCCTTTTTTGTTGATCGCGGCGGCGGATATTTTCGATTGCCCACGCGAGCATTCGGTCCGGGCCGGCTGCGCGGTGGAGATGATCCATTGCTACAGTCTCGTCCATGACGATCTGCCCGCGATGGACGATAGCGATCTTCGACGCGGCCGGCCCTCGGTTCACAAAGCGTTCGATGACGCAACAGCGATCCTCGCCGGCGACGCGCTCCTGACGCAGGCTTTCGAAATACTGGCGGAGGCCGAGACCCATCCCGACGCGGAGGTTCGCGCGCAGCTCGCGTTGGAGCTCGCCCGCGCCTCCGGAAAAATCGGTATGGTTGGCGGTCAGATGATCGATATCTATGCGGAACAAAAAAGTTTTGATCTGGCGGCGATCGAGGAGCTGCAGCGCTTAAAAACGGGTGCGCTGATCCGGTTTTCCGCCGTTGGCGGGGGTATTATTGGCGAAGCGGGCGATGAAGAAGTTAAAGCCTTCGCCGATTACGCCGAAGACCTTGGTCTTGCATTCCAGATTGTGGACGACCTTCTTGATGCGTTCGGCGATGCGGAGGCTCTCGGCAAGCCAGTTGGTCAGGACACGGACATGGATAAAGCCACATTCATAAAAATCCTGGGCGCTGAAGGCGCGCGGAACAAAGCGCGCGACCTCGTGGAAAGCGCGAAG
>JBCAXE010000027.1:0-47685 GCA_038534195.1 Pseudomonadota bacterium | reverse complement strand
ATCTCATTTGTTAACAGGTTTCTACCTTGGCCCCTGTTTCGCGCTCGCTCAAACTCTGGCCCCGGTATCAATTCGAGCCCTATCTACAGCCATATTCTTTTTCATTTTGAATATGATCGCTCTTGGGTTTGGCCCAACATTTGTTGGCGTGCTTAGCGATATTCTTGGCGCAACATTCGAAGTGGGGAATGAAATCTCATTGCGTATCGCTCTCTCTTCTGTCGTATTTGCAAGTGTGATTTCGATTCTTGGTTTTTGGTATCTTTCAAAAAAATTGCCTTCAGATTGGGTGAAAGCAACGGGAGAAACGACCTAATGCCGCCAGCAAAAAAGAAAACCGCGACCCAAAAAACCGCTAAGAAAAAAACGGCCCGCAAAACGGCGTCGAAGACGGCGAAAAAGACCGCGAAGCGAAATGACAATGTTGTGACCGTGCCGCATGCGGCGAGCGTCACCGCGTTCATTGACGCGGTGGAAAACGATACGCGCAAGCAGGACGCCAAAACCGCGATCGCCCTGTTCAAGAAAGCGACCGGCGAGAAGCCGAAAATGTGGGGCCCGTCCATCATCGGCTTTGGCGAATATCACTACAAATACGACAGCGGACGCGAAGGCGATATGTGCAATGTGGGCTTTTCGCCCCGCAAGGCCAACATGGTTATGTATGTGATGGGCACGCTTGGCGAAGATGAGCCGCTCCTGAAAAAACTCGGAAAATACAAAATGGGCAAAGCCTGTCTTTACGTGAACAAGTTTGACGACATTGATCTTGCTGTTCTCGAAAAGATGATCGCTAAGTCCTACAAGGCGACGAAAAAGAAATACGGCGCGTAAGCTGTCACGGGGACGACCTTCATGAAACGCTTTTCGTTTGCGGCGGCGCTGATTCTTTCTTTGACGAGCGCTTGCGCTCAGGAGACTTCGGCCCCGCCTGCTGCAGCGGATGCGCCGCGGACGGAATTTCAGAAGGTGACGCCTATTCTATTCACGAAAGATGTCGCGGCTTGCGTTGCGTTCTGGAAGGCATTTGGTCTGGATGCGCCCGTGACGGTACCGCTTGAGGATGGGTCGAGCGACGGTGGGCTGTCCTTCGCAATTATCTCCGGCGACGCAATCGAGCTTATGTATCAGTCCTTTGAGAGCGCCGCCGCACAAAATCCATCGGTGGTGGAGGGCGTTAACCGCGCGATGATCTTCATAGAGGTGGCGACGCTCGAACCTGTTCTGGCCGCCGCGACGGCGTATGAGATTGTCGTTCCGGTTCACACAACGGATTATGGCGCCCGCGAAATCTATGTGCGCGATCCGGCGGGCAATGTGATCGGCTTCGCGCAACAAGGGGCCGTGGAGGCCGCACAATAGGTCTGAAGCAGCTTCCCCGCGCGATATTCTGCTCAATTTTTCCGCCTGTGACATAGATTAAGGCGCGGAATGTCTCATTCTGGCGCCAAATTTCCTTTTCCACCCCCCGATTCAGCCATTTCCAGCCTGCTTAATCGCCTCATCGGCAAAGTCGATGGAGAGCGACGGCGCCGACAGTAGGAGACACATCGGGGAGTATGAAAGATGTCATTGTTTGGAAAACCAGCCGCCGCCAATAACGCGCACCTTTATGATGTGCGCCCAGCGCAACCCTCAACGCTGCAAGGCCTGCTTGCGCCGTTCAACTTCATCCGCAATGCGGCGCAGGGCGCTTGCGCGGGATTACTGACGCTTCTCGGCGCGATGCACCTCACGCAAGGCGTGGAAGCCGACAGCGCTGGGCTCGCGAGCCTCACGTCCATTGACGCGGCGAGCCTCAACACGATCGTTGAGAACATGCTCGACGGCGGGATCCCCGGTATGGTCGAGATTATTGGCGCGGCGGTTCTATTCATGAATTCAGGACGCGGCTGGGCGAAAATTCTGGGCCTGATGGGCTTCGTCGCCATCGCCGCCGCGCACGCTAACGGCGTCACTCACGCCGAGTTGCTGGAGAATATCACAGATTTGTACGAGACCGTTCAGTCGACCGTACACAGAGTTCAGACGGCTCAAGCTGCGGCTTGACCGCTGATACCGAGAGCCCTCCTACTGCCCGGCGGTTCGCGTTCCCTGCGTATCAGGGAGAGCCGCCGGGAATTTTTTTGAGGGCGACAGGGGCCCCATTATAATCCACTGAACCCGCACTAGCCCGCTGTCACGGGGCGCCCTATATCACGGGTCTTGTTTCACCTCCGACGGACAGACCCCGCCCATGGCCCGAATTCTCATTACTTCCGCGCTGCCCTACATCAACGGGATCAAGCATCTCGGCAATCTTGTGGGCTCGATGCTGCCGGCGGACGTCTATGCGCGGTTTGAGCGTGCGCGGGGGAACGATGTCCTTTTTATCTGCGCCACGGACGAACACGGTACGCCGGCTGAACTTGCGGCGCGCGCCGCGGGGCAGACGCCGGCGCAATATTGCGACGAACAATATGAAGTCCAGCGCGCCGCAGGGGAGGCGTTCGGTCTTTCGTTCGACCATTTCGGCCGTTCCTCGCGCCCTGAAAACCATCGCCTGACGCAACATTTTGCGGCCGTCCTTGAAGAACAAGGGCTGATCGAAGAGCGCACCGACAAGCAGGTTTATTCCGTCGACGACCAGCGTTTTCTGCCTGACCGCTATGTGGAGGGCACATGTCCCCATTGCGACTACGAAAAGGCGCGGGGCGATCAGTGCGACAATTGCGGACGGTTGCTTGATCCGATTGAATTGAAAAATCCGTACTCGGCGATTTCCGGATCGAAGAATATCGAAGTGCGCGAGACCAACCATCTCTATCTCCTGCAGTCGAAGCTGCAGGACCGGATCGCCGCGTGGGTCGAGAGAAAGAAAGAGTTTCCGCAATTAACGCGGTCCATTGCGCTGAAGTGGTTGAAAGAGGGGCTGCGCGACCGCTCGATCACCCGCGATCTGAAATGGGGCGTGCCGGTTGAAAAAGACGGCAAGCCGCGCGCCGGTTTCGAAAATAAAGTTTTTTATGTGTGGTTTGACGCGCCGATCGCCTATATCGCCGCGACGGAGGAATGGGCGCGTGCAAATGGCGGCGACTGGGAATCATGGTGGCGCAAGGACAAAGGCGCCGATGACGTCAAATATGTTCAGGTCATGGGCAAGGACAATGTGGCGTTCCACACCGTCTCGTTTCCGGTGACGATCCTTGGCTCTGAAGAGCCTTGGAAAACCGTCGACAAGCTGAAGTCGCTGAACTGGCTCACCTGGTATGGCGGTAAATTCTCCACGAGCGAGAACCGCGGCATTTTCATGGATCAGGCGCTGGAGCTTCTGCCTGCGGACTATTGGCGCTGGGCGTTGATGGCGAACGCCCCTGAGTCTGACGACGCCTCGTTTACGCTGGAGCACTTCGCCGGCGTCGTGAACAAGGATCTCGCCGACGTGCTCGGCAATTTCGTTAACCGCATCACGCGCTTTTGCAAATCGAAATATGGCGAAGCGGTTCCAGCCGGCGGCGCCTATGGCGAAGCGGAGGCGGCGTTGATCGCTGATCTCGATACGCGGATCAAGACGTATACGGTCTGTCTGGAGGAGATGGAGTTCCGCAAAGCATTCACCGAATTGCGGGCGATCTGGGTGGCCGGCAATGAGTATCTGCAGATCACCGCGCCATGGACAACATTCAAGGAAGACGCGGAAGCGGCGGCTCCTGCGGTGCGGTGCGGTCTTAATCTCATCGTACTCTTCGCCGTGCTCTCACGTCCGGTGATCCCCCATATCGCGGACAAGATGTCAGCGATCTTTGATCTTGATCCGGATCGCGAGGCGTGGCCGCAAAGCGCGGCGGCGGCGCTCGATCGGTTAAAACCGGGCGACAACTTTACGCCGCCCGATGTGTTGGTCTCGAAAATCGAGGACGATCAGGTCGAGGCCTGGCGCGCCCGCTTCGGCGCCGAATAGCCGCGCGTCCATGCGGCTTCTTCCAATCTGAGTCACGGAGCGGAGCTGTTGATGAGGCTCGCCTTAAGGACGTGCATGCGCTAGCACGGGCGTAATAGTGCGCGCCCGCGTGGAAAAAAGGAGCACCGCCCCCCCATGAAAAATCTGTTTTCTCTCGAAGGCCGAACCGCCCTCATCACCGGCGGTTCTCGCGGCATCGGTAAAATGATCGCCGAAGGGTTCATCGCCCACGGGGCCAAGGTTTATATCTCGTCGCGCAAGATCGATCAGTGCGACGCGACGGCGGCGGCGCTTTCGAAAAACGGAACTTGCGTATCGCTGCCGCAGGACGTCTCCACCGTTGAGGGATGCCGGACCTTGGCGCAACGCTACGGCGAGCACGAAGACAATCTCGACATTCTCGTTAATAACGCTGGCGCCGCCTGGGGCGCGCCGTTCGACGAGTTTCCCGAAAGCGGTTGGGACAAGGTCATGGACCTCAACGTGAAGGGCCTCTTCTTTTTGACGCAGGCGCTTCACGGTGTCCTGAAGAAAAACGCAACACACGAAAAGCCCAGCAAAGTGATCAACGTCGCGTCCATTGACGGCATCAAGATCAACGCCTGGGAGACCTATTCCTATCAGGCGTCGAAAGCGGCGGTGATCCACCTGACGCGGCGCATGGCGGCGCGGCTAATTGAAGACAATATCGCCGTCAGCGGCATCGGCCCTGGCGCCTTCGCCTCGGAAATGAATAAAGTCGCAAGGGACGCGGGCGACGCCGTCGCGAAGTTGATCCCGGCGCAACGCATCGGGACCGATGAAGACATGGCGGGAACAGCGATTTATCTGGCGTCCCGCGCAGGCGACTATGTGGTCGGCGACACGGTGTTCGTCGATGGCGGCGTCTCGCAAGCCTCAATCGACAAGGCATGGGGATAGAATCAAGAGGGGCGGCTGCGGTGGTTTTCGCAACGCCCCTTTTGTCCGTGACGGCTTGCGGCGGCTATTGCGCCTGTTGCAATTCTTCCAGCTTTTCTTCCAGATCGCGGATCATCTTTTCCCGCTGCTCTTGAGCGCGCGCCTGTTCCGCCTTTAAGCGTTCAATGGCTTCTTCCAGCGCGGCCGCTTTCGTCGCCGGATCGCCGTCTTCCAGGCCGTTTACGCAAACAATCTGTTTAGAGATGATCCTCAGATTGTCGTCTTCGTCCTCATCGGTCCAGCTATAGAACTCATTGTCGCCTTCTTCGCCGCCCGTATTGCAGTAGATAAAGCTATTCGACTTCGGGCCTCCATTGACGATGAAATGGGCGCTATCGGACAGCATAATCGTTTCGCTTTCGCCGTCGCCTTTCTTGACGATCACGGACGCAATATCCGACTTCTCACCGACTTTATATTTCTTCTCTTCAAGGAGTTTCCCGTCCGGGCCGTAGATGCTGACGGTTTTGTCGCCATCCTTTTCGACGACGACAAGTTTGCGCACATTGGCGCCTTCCAACCCCTCAATGATCATTTTTTCGTCGCCATCGACTGTGATGACCTGCTTGCTTACCGTCTTTTTTTCGACCGTTTTGGATTTATCGCCGGGCGCTGCGTAGCTGTAGCTCGCGGTCGCCGCGAGGCCGCAAGCGATCAGCGTGACGGCGAGGGCGCTCCCAACAAGGCTGCGGCCACGCGACAGGCCAGGATTTTTCAAATACATAAGTCTCTCCTTCAAAGGGTGGGATAGGGTTAGCCCGTAGGCGGAATGTATGGCGTTTGACCGGGCGGATTTCACGAGGGCGGCCGCGTAGGTGTGGGCCGCATGCGGGTGATCGCCCTGACGCTTCAGAACGTAAGCGTCGCACGCCGCCTCCTGGTCAGTCTTGAACGCGCGGTAGGCGAGGTGCGCCAGCGGGTTTGGCCATTGCAGGGCCCTGAACATATTGGCGGCGAGGGCGGCGACCATGTCGCCGCGTGCGATGTGCGCCAATTCATGGTGAAGCGCCAGGCGGCGTTCGGCGGCGGAATAATCGGTCTCAAATCCCGCAGGGAGAAAAATGACAGGTTTCAGGACGCCCGCCGTCATTGGTCCGTCTTCTGACGACAGGACGCGAACAGCCACCGGCCGTTTTAGCCCTAAGTCATTGGCGATCGTCTGCGCTTCCGTTGCGATCCTGTCGCTGGCGGGCGTAGACGCTTGATCGAGCCGCCGCTGAAACTTTCCCTGAGCGGCCCCCATCATGTTGAGCCAGGCGATCGCGCCAGCAACCCATAGGTAAAACGCAGCCGTCATCAGGAATGTCAGGCTGAACGGCGTCGACGAGATCGGTTCGGCGAACACTGCTGGCGTCGGCGCCGCCAGGAAAACGATATTTTCAATCGCGGGCGCGGGCAGGATCGCAAGCTCCGGCAGAAACAAGCGCGCCGCTGGCGCAAGCCACAACAGATACGCCGCTTGCGGACCAAAGCGCCGCGCGAACGGTTTGCGAATGAGCAAGACGCAGACAATAAGGAGGCTGACGCTCAACGATAAATCGAGCAAGCGTTCGAAAAGATCAATCGCTGTCACGTTTCAACTCCTCCACAAGACGCTCCAGGGCGTTGAGATCGTCAGCGGAAAGTCCGTCGGCTTCCGCGAGGTGCGCCACCAGCGGCGCGGCGCGACCGCCAAAAAGCTTTTGCGCAAGACTGCTCGTTTCAGTGCGCGCATAAGCGGCGCGCGAGAGCAGGGGACGGTAGAGATATCGCCGTCCATCTTCTTCATGCGCCACGGCGCCCTTCTCAACGAGGCGGGTCAGCAACGTCTTAACGGTTTTGACGCTCCAGTCGGTCTGCGCTTTAAGACGTCCGGCGATATCCGCTGCGGCGAGCGGCGCTTCGGCCCACAGCGCGTCCATGATCTCAAATTCCGCTTGGGTGATTTTCTGGCTCACAAGCTCATTCATTATTGACTACAGATGTAGTCTATCGATGGACTACGCCTGTAGTCAATAAGAATTTGCCGGCCGCTGGCCGCAACGCTTGAAAACCGTGCCGAGCGTCCGCATTGCTCAATGAGATTGGTCAAAAGGCGAGGCATGTCGAAACCGAAGGAATGCTGGGTCGTCACGGACGGGCGCGCCGGGATTGAGAACCAGGCGCTGGGTCTCGCCGAAGCGGTTGCGCGCGAGACTGATCTCATTGTGACCCGCAAACGGATTCGCGTGGCCGCGCCGTGGCGGTCCTTGCCGCGTCTCGCCTGGGGCGATCCGTTTACGAGACTTGAAAGCGACGGCGCGTTGTTGCGCGCGCCTTATCCTGACCTTTGGATCGGGTGCGGACGGATGAGCGTGCCGTTCACCATGGCGGTCAAGAAGCGCTCGCCGGACACTTATACGGTGCAGTTACAAAACCCGCGTGCGCCGTATCGCGCATTCGATCTGATCATCCCGCCGGCGCATGACCGCGTGAAAGCTGAAAACGCCTTTTCCATTTTAGGGTCTGCGAACCGCATCACATCCGCCAAACTGGAAGCGGGGGCGGAGGCGCTGGCGCCGCTCATTGATCATTTGCCGCGACCGCGGGTCGCCGTGCTGATAGGCGGGTCAAACAGCGCCAACAAGGTCGATGGCGCGCAAGTCGACCGCCTGGCGGATGTCTTGCGAAATGCGCTGTCTGAAGGCGCCGGGCTGATGGTGACCACGTCGCGCCGCACGCCTGAAGCCGTCACCGAAGCGATCCGCCGTTTTGCGGATAATGACGCCGTCTTTCAGTGGACGGATGACGCCGGCGAGGCGAGCGTTAATCCCTATTTCGGTATTCTCGGCGCCGCCGACCACATCCTCGTGACGGAAGATAGCGTCAATATGATCGCCGAGGCCGCGATGACGGGCCGTCCGGTGCACGTTCACCGCTGGCGCGAGAGGCGCCGCGCGCAGGCGCAAGACAAGTTTGCGCGTTTCCTCGACGCGTTGCGGGACCGGGGCGTTTGCGCGGATTTCACCGGTCAGTTCGACGAACGGTCATATGAGCCGATGAACGAGACGCAGCGCGCCGCTGCGGAAGTCGTCCGCCGCTGGGAAAACGCAATCAGCGCCAAGTGGCGTGCTACATTTGCGGCGAACTGATCGGTATTTGCGGTCGTGCGGGCTGGAATTCAGGGCAAAGTCGCTTACTTTATACCTTGAACGCAGGATACTGTCATAAAATTGATAGATTATGCTGCGGAAGGGATTGGCGTTCTCATTCCCTAATTGCGAACGCTGATATCGAGCAGATGTGAGCCCTCTGATTTTGCTCGAATACTTGACCGGGCCGCACATGACGGCCCGGTCTTTTTTTTGGCTCTCGGCTTAATGGCCTAGGCAGCCATCGAACGGAGCATCCAGGCGGTTTTTTCGTGGGTCTGAATGCGGACCGTCAGGAGGTCTTCGCTGGCCGGATCGTTCACCTCGGCCGCGGTGTCGAGCGCTTCGCGTGCGCGGCGGATCAACGCTTCATGGTCGGCGAGAAGCGTTGCGACCATGTCGCTCGCCGAGGGCGGTTCTGTCTCCGCGCTGTCGATGGATGATAGATCTGCGAAAGCCTTGCCGCTGGACGGCGCAAAGACCCCAAGGGCGCGTACGCGTTCGGCGATCTCGTCGAGCGCCGCCCACATTTCGCGATACTGCTCTTCGAAAAGAACGTGGAGCGTGTGGAACTGGGGCCCGGTGACGTTCCAATGGAACGCATGGGTTTTCATATAAAGGGTGTAAGTGTCGGCGAGGACGCCGTTCAGGGCTTGGGCGACAGCGTTGCGGGCGTTGTCGTCGAGGCCAGTGTTTACATCAGTCATGATTATCTCTCCTCAACATCATTTAACCTGACGCGTAGATAGGGCCGCCGCGCCGTCCATTCAAATTGATTGTTTAAATAACTTTGATAGAGCCTGTCGATTATTCCAGCGAGGCGCAAAACCGTTGAATCCGGGTGCAGGCTTCACGCAACGCCTCGGTCGATGTCGCATAGGAAATCCGGAAAAACGGCGACAGACCGAACGCCGCCCCGAACACGACCGCAACCGCTTCGTCCTCGAGGAGCGCTGCGGCGAAGTCTTCGTCATTGCCGATGACAGTCCCGCCCGGGGTCTTCTTGCCGATCACGCCTTCGCAGGAAGGATAAACGTAAAACGCGCCTTGCGGCGTCGAGCAGGAAAGGCCCTCCGCCTCATTCAGCATCGAGACGACCATGTCCCGGCGCGCTTTGAAAGCGCTGTTGCGTTCCGCCAAAAATCCATGGTCGCCGTTAAGGGCGCCGACAACCGCCCACTGGCTGATCGAACAGGGGTTCGAGGTCGACTGCGACATGATTTTCGCCATCGCCTTGATCAGCTTTTCCGGCCCCGCCGCATAGCCGATCCGCCAGCCAGTCATGGCGTAGGCCTTGGAGGCGCCGTTCATGGTCAGCGTACGGTCATATAAGTCTGGCGCAAGCTGCGCGACGGTGGCGAATTCAAAATCGTCATAAACGATATGCTCATAGATATCGTCCGTCAGCACCATAACGTGCGGGTGATCTTTCAAGACGTCTGTCAGCGCGCGCAGTTCGTCCGGCGTATAAGCGGCGCCGGTGGGGTTCGACGGCGAGTTGATGATGAGCCAGCGTGTCTTCGGCGTGATCGCTTTTTCCAGCGTTTCTGGCGACAAAAGAAAGTTATCCTCCGCGCGCGTATGGACGATGACAGGCTCGCCGCCGGTTAGTTTGACCATGTCTGGGTAGGAGACCCAATAAGGCGCCGGGATAATGACTTCGTCGCCGGGATTCAGGGTCGCGCAAAAGGCGTTGTAGATGATCGGCTTGCCGCCCGGCGCCACCGATATTTGTGCGCGGTCATAGGTGAGACCATTATCGCGTTTGAACTTTGCGGCGATCGCGTCCTTCAGCTCCACAATGCCGTCTACAGCGGTGTATTTGGTCTCGCCGCGCCGGATGGCGTCGATGGCGGCTTCTTTCACGTGCTCAGGCGTGTCGAAGTCAGGCTCGCCTGCGCCGAGGCCGATCACGTCGACCCCTTGCGCCTTGAGTTCGCGCGCTTTTTGAGAGACGGCCATCGTCGGCGAGGGCGCGACACGCGACAGGGTTTGCGAAAGCGTCACATCCATGGGTTCGTTCCTTCGGTTGCCGCGGTCATAGTATTTTGCGGCGCAACACACAAATATCGTCGATTCGAGGCGGGCGCTATTAACCCTTTTTCCCCGTTAGGCGGCGGCCGATTGCGAGAAAGCGCAGGTAACGTGTGGAAATTGCTCAATAAAAAGAATTTCTTAACGTAAACTAAGAAATTTTGATCAGCCGGCAACCCTGCGTTGCTATTTCGCGGCTCCCCATTTTATGATTTGATCGCGCAGGGATCGGAGAGGGAAGGCACATGATTGCTGAACTCCAGACAGCGATCGAAAACACGCCGGCGCGCCGGCGTGTCAACGATCAGCTCACTGACGCCGACAAGATGAAAATCATCGTCGAACGTCAGGCTTTGCTTCTGCGCGGAGCGCCGACGGCGATCGTTACGAGCGCGATTCTGGCGATCTTTACGTTGGCCGTCGGGCTTAAGCAGGTCGCGCCGACGGTCATCAGCATTTGGGCGGGTCTCGTCGTCGGCCTGGCGATCGTGCGCCTGTTCTTGTGGCGGCACTACACCGCGAAGAAGAACGCGGGGCATGCGCTCAGCATGTTTGTTAAGCTCCACATTGGGGCGATGGTCGTGAACGGCGCGCTTTGGGGCGCGCTCGCGCCAATATTCACCGTATACGGTTCCATGGGGAACGCGTATCTGCCGTTCATCATCGCCGGCATGACGGCGGCGACGATTTCCTCCGCCGGCGCCTCTTGGCGGGCGGTGCTCGCGTTCAATGTGCCGGCGCTCATCCCCTTTGCGGGCGCCTACGCGCTCATGGCGGATCCGGATAGTCTCGCAATCGCCGGCGTTGTCGTCACCTACTTGTGCGCCACGGCGTTCCTCGCCGTACGCACGCAGGAGATGATCGTGCGGTCGATCCGGCTTCGTTCGCGCAACGCAAATCTCTTGAAGGCGCTCAGCAATCAAATGGACGCGGCGCACGAAGCGGAACTTCGCTTTCGCGCGCTTGTGGAGTCGTCAAAGGATGTGACGCTTGTGTTTTCGCCCGACGGCAAGGTGACGTACGCGAGCCCGTCTGCGGAAAAAATCTTCGGCGTCCCGCCGAAACAGCTCGTCGGCATGTCCACAAAAGAAATCGTCCATCCGGACGACTTCCAGATTTTCAAAGCGGTGGGCGAACGGTCGCTGTCAAACCTGGGTGAAGTAATCCCGCTGGCTCATGTTTGTTTTAAATCTGTTGACGACACATACGCGCCGGTGGCTGGACGTCTCACAAACATGATGTATGTGCCGGGTGTTGAAGGGTTTGTCTTCAATGGCGGGCGAATTGATGAAGCGCATGCGCCGCATCTGCACGCCGCCGAATAATTTCGGCTGAGGCGCTTGCGACCGGCGCTGTTGCGTCAGTGCGATTATAAATCGGCAAATCGCTGTGGATTTCTTCGGGCGCTTCATGGAGCGCAGGCTTAGCGGTCGAAGCAGGCAACAATTTTGCGGCCTTCAGCTTCAATCCTTCCCAAAATTCAGCCATCGTCTCTCCTCCTGCGCTCACGCCCGGGCTGTCGGCCAAAGTCCAAGTAACGATGCAAAAGGTGGACCGCTGTAGAACGCCATTGCGCTTGAAAAATGCTCAAGCAAAGGTAAGCGCTAAAGCGGGAATTTATTAATGAGCATTTTGTCATCCGTTAAAGTCGTTGAATTTGAAGGGATTGGCCCGGGTCCGTTTTGCGGCATGCTGCTCGCCGATCTTGGCGCCGATGTGATTGTGATCGAGCGCAAGGGCGCGATGAGCGCCGGAAAAGCGGCTGTCTTCCGCCGGGGAAAGCGCTCGATAGCGCTTAACCTGAAAGACGAGCGCGATCGCGACGCGGCGCGCCGCATCGCCGCCAACGCCGACGCGCTGATCGAGGGCATGCGCCCGGGCGTCATGGAACGGCTCGGTCTTGGTCCGGATGTCCTTCGAGGGGACAATAAAAAGTTGGTCTACGGCCGATTAACCGGATGGGGCCAGGAAGGCCCGCTGTCGCAAGCCGCAGGCCACGATATCAATTATGTGGGCCTGTCCGGGGCCGCCTGGTACTCGTCGCAGGCGGGCGATGCGCCCACGCCGGCGCCGACGATGGTGGGCGATGTGGGCGGCGGCGCGCTCTACCTCGCAATCGGCGTTCTCTCCGCGGTCATTAGAGCGCGTGAGACGGGCGAGGGCGGCGTTGTCGATGCGGCGATCGTCGACGGCTCCGCGCACATGTTGAACTTGCTCATGTCCCTGCGCGCCAGCGGCGGGCTGCCGGACGAGCGCGGCCAGAGCATGCTCGACGGCGCGCATTTCTATGACGTCTATGAGTGCGCGGATGGCGGCTATATCAGCATCGGTCCGTTGGAGCCGCAATTTTACGCGCTGCTCCTCGAAAAGCTCGGCCTCGCCGACGATGAGGGATTGCACCAGCAGTTCGACAAGGAAAAATGGCCGGCGCATAAAGAAAAATTCGCAGCGCTCTTCAAGAAAAAGCCGTGTGCGGACTGGTGTGCCCTGCTTGAAGGAACCGACGTCTGTTTCGCACCCGTCCTGTCGCCCGCGCAGGCGGCCGATCATCCCCACATGAAGGCGCGCAATGTTTACCGCACCATTGACGGCGTCTTACAAAGCGCCGCGGCGCCGCGGTTCGACGGCGCCACCCCCGCCGACCCAGGGCCGATCCCGCAATCCGGCGCCCACGCCAAAGAAATCCTCCGGGACGCCGGGCTCACGGATGCTGAGATCGACGCCATGCGCGACTAGGCGATGGCGCCAACCCGACTTAAAGCAACAAGTCGGCTGCGAAGAAGGCGAAAAATCCGCCCACAACGTAAGTGACGATCGCCACCCAGAGAATGACGCCGCCTGTGCGGCGCATCTGCGCGCAGGCTTTCGCCTTTGCAGGATCGGCCGGGCAGGGCGCGTTGCGGCTCGCCCACCGCGCCGCCACCGCAAGCGCGAGCAGTCCCCCGGCAGCGGCGAACAGCGCGCCTTTATGCGCGGTCAACCAGACATAGCCGGGCACGCTCGAGGCGAGCCCCGCCATGACCGCGCCGGCCCCGATCGTGACGAGCAAGGCCGGCAACGCGCAACACAGGAGCGTCGATGCGCTGGCGAAGAGCGCCAGCGCCGGCGCCGCTGTCTCACGAAGGATCAGGCGCATTCTCGTCTCCGATGAGGCTGTCGCCGCGATGAATGGCTTTGGTCTTGTAGCCGGATCGCACGACGAGCTTATCGATGTCCGCGTCCGTCATCGCGTCGGCAGACGCCATCACGAGGTTCAGCGTTTTCTTGTCGAGGTCCACATAGACCGCCTTGATTTCATCGCGGCGTCCAAACGTCTTGTTCATGGCCTTAGCGCAGAAATCGCAGACAACGCCAAGGACTTCGACCACGACGGGCGCGCCGCCGGCCGCTAACGCCTGATCGATCTCGGGCGTGCGCGACAGCGCGACGAGCGCTGGCTCGCCGGCGGCCGCCGCCTCATCGACCGCCGGTTTCTTCATCATGTGATCTTTGTCGCCCATTTCGGCGTGATCATCATGTTTATGGTCGCCATGATCATGGGCGCCTGTTTGATGCGCCATATGATCTTTGGGTTTTTCGCGGTGATCGGCGAGGGCAGGCGTTGCGATGACGAATGCGGCGAGGATGGGAAGTAGTCGGTTCATTTTCGAACTCCTTATTCAGAATCTGTAGGTAAAATTTACGAGCGGCTGTTTGTCGGTGATTGACCAGCCGGCCTCGAACAGGGCTGCGCCCTTAAACAGACGGACCAGCGGCGTGACGCCGATCTCATCATCATTGTTGGGCCGATGATCCACTTCGACCATCAGCCATGTGTGCAATTGATCCGTATCGCCCTCATACGGTGCAAAACCGACGCGCGCAGCTTGCACGAAATTATCGCCGACCGCGCCCGCTTCAAGATACCGGACCCGGTAAGAGGTAAATAAGCGCCGCGTTTCCCAGTCGGCGATCAGACCAACAAAGGCCGCGCCGCGCGTTGCGTCGCCGCCATTGACGGCGGTCGCGGCGCCGACGCCGCCAAAGCCGTAAATGTTGGCCTGATAGTTTTCGCCGAACCATCGTTTCGCAAGCCACGTGGCTTGCACGGCGTTGAGCACAAAGTCTTGCCGGCGATCCCATTCGGAGCGCACGCCGAGGGACCATTTAGGCGTCAGCGTATAGTGCGCCCAGAGGGACGTCGCTTGCCTGTCGGTCTCTTCTATCAGCGTCCATCCGCCGGGGTAGGAAACGGGCCGGGCGGCGGCGGGGGCCGCGCAAAGAAGCATCACGCTGACGACCGCCATAGCGTGTTTAAACATCACGCATGCCTGTCCTTTCATTAAACGAAGAAATTAAGCGTTAAATGAAGAGTGTGAGGCGCGGCGGCGGGGGGTCGAGTGTGAAGGTGATGGAGATATCTGCGCGCGCTTTATCGATGACTTTCGCTGTCATCACGGGTCGCGCCAACTCGCGGTCGGATGTCACAAGGGCTGACACGGTCATGGCGCACCCTTCGCAATTGACGCCGCCCAGGCAATTATCCGGACAGGGATGATTATCGTGATGTTCAGTGTCGGTCTGGTGATGCGCCTTAGAATTTTCATGTGATGTCGCGCCGTGGTCGGCGTGATCCATCGAATGGCTCGCCATGGTTCCGGTTTTCTCGCCGCTCGCGGCGGCGCGATGGTCGCAAATATCCGGCGCGCCGAGAAACAGCGAAAGAACAATGAGAAGGCTGGCGACGATATTCACTTTTTGCGCCCTCCGAGGACCGCCACCAATTCTTCGACTTTTTCGCGCCGCATGTCTAGATTCGGGCCCGCGAGCGCATCTTCGACACAGGTGCCGAGATGGTCTTCGAGAATAACCGCTTCCAGCCCGCGGAGCGCCGCTTTAATCGCCTGAACCTGCCGCACAATGTCGATGCAGTAGCGGTCTTCGTCGATCATCCGCGAGACGCCGCGCACCTGGCCCTCGATTCTCGCCAGGCGCTTTGCCGTCGCGGTTCTTGTTTCTTTGCGCATGAATATACCCTATGGGGGTATGCCTCCAGCGTCAAGTCGATGCGCTATCTGCGCTTTCTCGGCTTTTTTCCGCCCTTTGGACTTCGAGAGGCGGCGGCTTTCGCTTTTGCGCGCCGGGCGCCGCCCTTTTTCCTGGAGCCGCGAGCGCCGGATTTCTTGGCGCCCGTGCTCTTTTTACCCTGCTTTTGGCCCTTCAAGGGATCGCTCAACATTTCAAAGCGTAATCCGCCGGTGAGGGGCGTCGCTTCGGCGAGACGCACGCGCACATGCTGGCCGAGGCGATAGACGCCGCCGGTGGTCTCGCCGACGACCATATGGCTCCGGTCTTCGAAGCGGAAATATTCCGAGCCGAGCGTCCGCATGGGAATGAACCCGTCCGCGCCGCTGTCGTCGAGCATGACGAAGAGGCCAAACCGGGTGACGCCGCGAATGCGCCCATCAAATTCGGCGCCGATCCGATCGGAAAGGTATGCCGAAAGATAGCGGTCGCTCGCCTCGCGTTCAGCGGCCATCGAGCGGCGTTCCAGATCGGAAATCGATTGCGCAATGTCGCGCAACGCTTTCGCTTCGTCATTGCTCTGGCCGCCGTCGCCGAGCTTGGCGGCGGTCACGAGCGCGCGGTGCACGGTCAAATCCGCATATCTTCGGATCGGCGAGGTGAAGTGCGCATAGCGCGCGAGGTTCAACCCGAAATGGCCAAGATTGTCGACCGCATAAACCGCTTGTTGCTGCGTTCGCAGAATAACATCGGAGACCATCTCCTTCTCATCGCGATCTTCGGCGATTTTCAGGAGCTGATTGAAATTTGACGGCCGCACCGAGCCGCCCTTCACGAGCGAGTAGTCGAGGCTGTCGAGATAATCGCGCACGCCGTCGAGTTTTTCCGGATCCGGTTGATCATGCACCCGGTAGATCAGCGTCAGGCGAT
Source organism: Pseudomonadota bacterium (assembly GCA_038534195.1). Taxonomy (GTDB): domain Bacteria; phylum Pseudomonadota; class Alphaproteobacteria; order Caulobacterales; family Parvularculaceae; genus JAJFFW01. The sequence continues at coordinate 31,707 of JBCAXE010000027.1, read as the reverse complement.
GGCGTTCGAGCGTTTCCGCCGCGGCCACATTGGCGAGGATCATGAATTCCTCCACTAGCTTGTGCGCGTCGAAGCGCTCGCGTTTGACGATTTTTTTGACGTTCCCCTTTTTATCGAGAATGATTTTGCGTTCAGGCAAATCGAGGTCGAGCGGATTGCGCTTGGCGCGTTCGATCAGCCGCGCTTTATAGGCGGCGTGAAGGTGACGGACGGTGTCGGCGATGTCGCCGCGCGCCGGCTTCCCGTCGATGATCGCTTGCGCGTCCTCGTAGGCGAGCTTGCCTGCCGAGCGCATAATCGAACGTACGAAGCGATGGCTCTTCTTCACGCCCTTAGCCGTCAACGTCATCTCAACCGCAAGACAGGGCCGGTCTTCATGTTCGCGCAGTGAACAAAGATCATTGGACAGACGTTCGGGCAACATCGGGACAACGCGGTCCGGCAAATAGGTTGAGTTGCCCCGGTTTTGCGCCTCCTTGTCGAGCGCGCCGCCGGGCCGCACGAAATAACTGACGTCGGCGATGGCGACGATCAGCTTAAAGCCGCCTTCATTGGCTGGATCATCATCCGGCGCGGCCCAGAGCGCATCGTCATGGTCTTTCGCGTCAGCGGGATCGATCGTGAGCAGCGGGACTTCACGCAAGTCAGTGCGTTTCCCAAGGTCGGGCAGACTTGCTTTCGCGGCTTCGTCGAGCACATTTTGCGGAAACTCGAGCGGGATATTGTGGTTCGCCAGTGCGATCAGGGAGAATGCATTGCGGTCGTCAATATGACCTTCAATGGCGCGCACGCGTGCTTTCTTCGGGCCGTAGCCACGGGCGTTTTTCGTTTCCACCCAGACGAGATCGCCGTCCTTGGCGCTCCCGGTATCCGTTTTGTCGATGGTGAAGACATTGCGCGCGCGCCGTTCCACCGGTTCGGCGACGCCGCCGTCGCGGGTCTTTTTAAAGACCGCGAGAAACCGGTGGGCGCCCTTGCCGATAGCGCGAATAATTTCCGCATCGTAGCTGTTGTCGCCCGCGGGCGTCAGCCGCGCCAGGATGCGGTCGCCGACGCCGGGGGCCGGCTTTTGCTTGGCGGCCTTGCGCGCTGACAGCCTGATCATTGGCGGGTCGTTATCGCCGCGCCATCCGGACGGCATGCAAAGAAGATCGCCGTCATCATCGACCGAGAGGATATCCACTGGCGCCACCGGCGGCAGCGCGGCGGGGATCGTAAAACGGCTGCGTCCGGAGCGTTCCAGCGCGCCGTCGCTTTCCATGTCTTTGAGCAAATCTTTTAAGGCGATCCGGTCGTCGCCCTTGACGTTGAAGGCCCGCGCAATATCGCGCCGAACGGCGACGCCGTCGCTGGAATTGATAAAGTCTATGATGTCTTTTCGTGTGGGGAGCCGTTTTTTGTTTTTCGTTGGTTTAAATTTTGGCACTCAGTATGTTTCTTTCTTTTTTTAATAATCATCTTTTGTGACGAATATGGCCGTAAAATAGTTAATGCGCGCGCAGATTAAAGAGACTATTCGGCAACGGTCTCAGACTTTTATCGCGCGGCCCCGTGCTTTCATGCGCCAAAGCATGCGCTTTTCATCGCCGAGCGCATAGGCTGTCGGGGCGACTTCAGCCATCGAAATCCGCGAAAGAGCAGCGATCAGCGCGATCACGAGCCAATAGCCGTCCCACATTTCAAGCGACACGGACGCGCCCCCGACACAGAAGACGGCGAGAGAGATCTGGGAGAAATATCCAAGGCGCGACGCCCAATGGCTTTCGCCCGCCCGCCGCGCGCGGGTGTAAATCATACGCGCTGTAAAGAAGGCGACGCCGAGAATGGCGAGATAGAGCGCAAGACCCACAAAGCCTGCGCCGCCCAGAATTTCGAAATAGATGCTGTGAGCCGCCTTGGCGCGTTCCGCCCTGACCGGATCAACCTTCTGGGCGATTTCCTTTTCGTAGGAGTTGCGAAGCCCGGCGCCCGTCAGCGGATTTTCGGTCGCCAGCTTCGTATTAATCACCCAGGCGTCGACGCGGCCCATGAAAGAGGAGTCCTGCGTCGCCTCGCCGATGGTCGCCATGCGCTCGGTCCATTTCGCCGGCATAAAGGCGATGGTCGGGATCGCCACGATCATGAGCGCCGCCATGATCGACACTTTGTGACGCGAGCGCAGCCAGAAATAGCCGCCGAAGACAAGAAGCGAGAGAAAAGCGCCGCGCGAATGGGTGCCGATAATGGCGATTATCATCATTGCGAACAATATCGTCAGGCCCGTGCGCATCGAGGCTCTTTGCGCCTCGCCGCGCAGGTAAAGGATCAGCGGCAGTGTCGTCGCCAGCGCGATGCCCATATGATTATTGTCTTCAAGCACCGTGTTTGGAATGCCCTGAACGCGGTATTCGCCGAGCGTCACAATCGTGAAGAGCGCGCCCTTTGCGCCGAAATAGCCGAGCGACAGCACGATGATCCACAACAGCGCATGCAGCCGTAATTTCGAATCCGTGAGCTGAATACAAAGCACCACAAAAAGGAGGGTCTTGATGAAGCGATCGAAATATTCCGCCGAGTTGACCGGACTGAGCGAGAATTGTTGCGCCACGTAAAGCCAGAAGGCGAACATGAAGAGCAAAATTGTGATGACGTTCATCTGCGCACGCTTGAATTCGCCGTGCAAAACAGCCGCGCTGATGGTGACGGTGGCGATGACGAGATTTAATGGGACGCCGAACGTGCCGTAGGCCAGCTGGTGCGGCGTCATCAGCGTGAACCACGCCCAGGTAAGGACGCCCACAAACGGATAGCGCAGCGTCACGAGGAGCGCTGACAGAATAAAAGCGAGGACGAGCGCGTCGCGCATGGGGCTTTGGCCTTAACCTTTCCGTCGCGCCGGTGTCCCGCAATGGGACCGGCGGCCGCCGCTAATTGGTCACGTTGGATTAAGTACTACAAAAGCCGCGCCGCTCATACGCCCCGGAGCCGGTCCAGGCGACGCGCCGCGGAAGCGCGCCAGATCTTGAGCTGATCGGCGAGCGGCGCCTCGCCGGGAAAGCGTGGGGTGAGGCCCTTCGCGCGCAGATCATGGTTGATCTGGTGAAGATAACATTGGCGGCGCGAGCTTTCCGACCGCCAGGTGACGCTAAGCGACAGAGCAGGGCGCTCGCCCGTGACCTTCACCCAGTGCGGCGCAAGCGGGGGAATATAAAGCGCGTCGCCCGGCCCCATTTGGACCGGCGTCCCGCGATCGGCGTGGGCCTCGTTCAGCGTCAGATTGCGGTGCGCGCCGGCGTGAAAGCGCTCAAGGTCTTCCTGCGAGGCGAGATCGCGATCATGCTGTGAAAAGACATGGACGGTCTTCGAGCCTTCAATCTGTATCAGGATGTTATGTTCTTCGTCGAAATGAAAGGGCGTCACGGCGCCCGGCGAGGAGATAAAAAGAAACGCCTCGCGTTGCAGAATATCGCCGGTCTTCGCGACGATCATCGGCGCGACGTGATCGACAATTTCTTGGGTTAGCGCGGCGAACGACGGGTCATGCTCGATATTGCGCAGGGTCATCCAGGAATCGGCTTCCCCGATCTTTTCGATGGTCTCGGCGGCGGAAAGCGACGGCGCCGGTACAGCGTCGGGCGAAACCGAAATCGGCAGATCGCCCGGATTGAATTCCACAAGATGCGGCTCAAGACTGTTCGCCAAATCGACGAGGTGGGCGCGATCCAACAGCGGGCTATCGACCTTGATCGTCAATGGCGCAGAGCGGTCCGGGTAATTGGCGTCAAAGGCGCCCGTGTCGGTGACTGCAATCATGACGCGTTACTTTCTCACAGGGCGAATTGCATTTTCAATGCCGGCCGCGAGGCCGAGCAATGCTTTGTCGCTTGCGCGCGCGGAGGGGATATTGAGCTGGGCGATCCGCCGGCGGGCCGGCCACAGCGTATCGACCACAGGATGGCCGGCGCGCGCGCAGGAATCGAATTCGGCTACCGCGCCGTCTTCGAGCATCCGGCGCGTCGCTTCCTTCAACAGCCGGACGCCCGGCGAGTAGGCGCTGTAGGTCTCGTCATAGGCGATCTTGAAGGCCGAGAGCATGGCGCCGCTCCGCAGTGAGAACAGCATGGCCGCAGGCGCGGCGTCGAGCGTCAATGCGAGGCAGGAGACAGCGCCGACTTGCGCCCCGCCTTTCATGGCCTCGCGGAAAAACGCCTGTTCGTCCGTGCTGCGCGCAACCGGAAAGCCATCCGCGTGCGCGCCCTTCCAGCCGGCCTTTTCCATGGTGACAAAGGCGTCAATCGTTGCGTCCGTAATCGGCAGGTCGGCGAATTCAGCCTTTCCCAAATCGGCGAAGCGCTTCGCCTGACGGCGTAATTCTTTTCGCTTCTTTCCTGAATAGACGGAAGCAATATGGGTTTCGTAATCATGCGCCCGGGTCAGGAGCGCGCGTTGATGGGTGCGCTGACGACGGCAGGGGCGCTCGCGCGCAGCGCATAAATCGTCGAAAGCCGCGGCGTCGGCGTCATCGAACGGCAAGTCCAGGAACCGCAAGAAACGCGCGCCGCCGGGCTGTTCATCGATCCAGTCGAGAAGCGCGGAAACCGCCGCCGCGAAGGCGCCCGCCCTGATTAGCGGCGCACCGTTGAAGCAGTGATCGTGGCGCCAGACGCCCATATAGCGCAGCGGCAACTTCGCGTAGCCGGCGCCGGGCGCCATGGGCGCAAGGCCGATGAGGCGCCCGGCGCCGTCACGCACAAGGCAGAGTTTGACGGTTTCATCGGCAAGACGCCTCAGCGCCGGTTCCAGAAACCAGGGTGCAAAGTAGGGGTTCGGCGTATGCGGATCGTCGGCGAGCGCGCGCCATTCGCTTCGCAAGGCGTCGTCGATCTGGCTCGGATGGATCAGGCTGACAGCGCCAGTCATTCGGTCTCGCCCAACGGACTTCGGCGCGCCAACGCATGTTTCACCTTGCGGCCAATTTGTTCGGCGCGGAGGGCGAGCGTTTGGCGCTGAAACGCGACAGAGACCATGTCCGGCCCACGCACGCCGAGATTGAGTTTATAGCGGTCGCCGCCCGCCATAAAATCGTAAACATCCCGGCCCGCGGCCAGATGGTCGGCGATGGCGAGCGCATGGGTGACGAGCCCCGGCTTATGGCGATTGTCGGGCGCTGTTGGGAAACCACCAAGATTGTAAAGCGCCTCCCGGTCGTCGACGAAATTATGCAGGATACCGACGGTTTGGCCGCCCGCCGTTACGTGGATGAGTTCAACGGCGCCGTCTTCGAATCGGTCAGCCATCATCATCAGGTGGAATTGGTGGTAATGCGGGTTGCTGAGGAGGCCGCCGCCGCTACGCGCGCGCCACTTTTGTTCATGCAGTTCAGCGAGTTCAGCGAAGAGGTCTTTCGCCTCGTCGAGCGACTGCGCCCGTCTCAGAGCCAGCGGGCCTTCCGCTTCATAGAGCTTGATCGAGCGCTTGATCTGACTGCGCGTGTTCTTGCTGAGCGCGGCGAGATAGCCGTGAAGATCGGCGACGCCCTGTTCGCGCAACGCCTTCAGATCGACGCGCGCGGAAATGTTTTCCGCCCGGCGGTGCGGCGCGCCGACTACCGCGCCGGCGGCGGCGGCGGCGTCCTTTGTGGCGTTGGTGACAAGGACCTCATCCCAGGGCGGCGCGTCGCGCGCTTGAAGCGCACCAGCGAGAGCGCGCCAATTGGCGGCGTCATGGCCGGGTGCGCTGAGGAGCGTGTTATATTCCGCGGGCACCATGGCGCGCGCGTCGCCACCCGCCTCGTTCAGCCGCAATTGCCGTATACGGAGAAAGACGTGGCGCGTCTCAACGCTCGGACACAAAAGGCCGAGCCCGACAATCTCGCCGCTGCGTGTCCGCATGGTCGCCGCTAAGAGCGGGCGCGGCGAAAACGCAATCAGGGCGCGCGCCCAGCGCCAGGTGAGAAAGAACGAGCGCGGCGCCTGCGCCTCCAGGGCGCGCCAGGCGCGTTCGAGCGCGCCGAGATCGCCCACTGGTTCTATGATCGCTTTGATGTCGTCCACGGCCGCCCCAAATTCCCGTCCGCTCTGAAGGTTAACGCCTCTAAAGGTTTTGCAAGAATTGGACAAGCGCTTGGGGGTGAGGCGCGGTGGGCGGATTATGCACGGGTGCGCTTCCATCTTTCGAAGGGCCTTCGGCCCACCTCAAGATGAGGGGACGGGTGTAATTCAACCGATGCGGAATGAGACGAAGCGGTCGCTCTGCATTAGTTGGCTTACGATCATAACACCGAAAGCCGCGACTGCGGCTCGGCCGGTCAGGCCGCCCCAGCGGAGGGCGTTGCGAAGCAATTGTCCGCGAGCGAAAAAAATGGCGTCCCCGAGAGGATTCGAACCCCCCGCCGCACATTGCGCGGCTATTCTTTTTCGAAGAGGTTTGAAGCCTCTCGTTCGATCTATTTTTCAGGCAAAAAATGGCGTCCCCGAGAGGATTCGAACCTCTGGCCCTCAGATTAGGAATCTGATGCTCTATCCTGCTGAGCTACGGGGACGGGGGCGGCGGCTGACGGTCAGTCGTCGCAGAAGCAGGTGTCGTTGCAGCCGCCATGACTATCGCCTTCGTGCGCGACCGCCGTCAAGGGCGGGCGCTCGCGCGGGTTTCCGGGGATAAACCGCGCGGCGCCGGCATTCCGGCGCCCGTTTTCTCCCGGGCCGATTGCGGTCATAATCCCACCATCTGGCCGTGTTCTTTCGGGGACAGGGCCCAATAACTGGCGGGAGAAAGGCCATGGCGCGTACAAACTCAGTTCTCATCACCGGCGGCTTGTTAGCGGCCTTCGCTGTGGGCCTGCTCGCCGGGCGAACGATCTCAACCGCCGACCAGCGGGCCGACGATCAGGCGTTGATTGCGCCGCAAGTGCGCGGAGACCGGGACGCCGACGGGGCAAGACGCGCCTTTCAGACGCCGCGCGCCGAAAAGGCGCGGCGCCCAGCGCCCGAGGTTAGCGATGACTTTCGCTATGAGCGCCTCGTCTTGGATACCCAAGGCGAGACGCCGAAGGCGTGCCTTCAGTTTACGGAAGAACTCGACGCATCGGGGGAGACGAATTACGGCGATTATTTGCGGCTGACGCCGGCGACCAAGCCGGTGGTCACGGTTAACGGCGCCAGCCTTTGCCTCACGGGTCTTGATTTCAACAAAGACTATGCGGTGGAAGTGCGCACCGGTTTGCCGGGCGCAGGTGACGCGCGACTGGTCCGCGGCGACCGCATCACGGTCGCGTTCGGCGACAAGCCCGCCTATGTGGGCTTTGCGGGCGACGGCGTGATCCTGCCAAGGCTCGAAGCCGATGGGCTGGGGATTGAGACCGTCAATGTGGAGAAGGTCGAAATCACCGTCGTGCGCGTGTCGGACCGGTCGCTTGCGCGCAAACAGATCGTCGAGGGCGGCGCCTTACGTGAGAGCGATTATTATTATGTCTACGACACCGAGAGCGGGGAGGATGTGGGCGCGCCGATCTTTGAAGGCGTGATCGACATTGAAAGCGCGCGCAACGAAGCGGCGACGACGGTGTTTCCATTGGGCGCGGCGTTAAAAGACTTAAAGCCCGGCGCTTACTTTGTGCGCGCGAAAGACGTCTCTCCCGGCGCGGATGATTACCGCACCGCGCAGGCCTGGCGTTGGATCATGTTTACGGACATGGCGCTCACGACCTATTCCGGCGCCAACGGCGTTGATATTTTCGCGCGCTCCATCAACACGGCGCGCCCGCTCGCCGGCGTCGAACTGTCGTTGATCGCGATCAACAATGACGTTCTCGCCACGGTCAAAACCAACGCTGAAGGGCGCGCGCGTTTTGATGGGCCGGCGGTCAATGGCGACTATCCGCTCAATCCGCGCATGATCATGGCGTATGGGCCGCAGGAGGATTTCACGACGATCGACCTGCAACGCGCGCCGCTTGATCTCTCCGATCGCAATGTGGGCGGGCGGACGCCCTCGGCGGCGCTTGACGCTTATGTCTATTTCGATCGCGGCGTTTATCGGCCGGGCGAGCCTGTGCGTTTGTCGGGCCTTTTACGCAACGCCGCGGGCGTCGCCGCGGAAGATCGTCCATTGACCGTCACGATCAAGCGCCCCAACGGCACGCAAGCGTTCGAGCGGCGGCTTGAATCGCTCGCGGTCGGCGGCTTCAGTCTCGATTATGCGATCCCCACGGCGGCCCCGCGCGGCGTGTGGCGCGTGGAAGTGGCGGCGGATGCGGTCGGCGTTGTGGGGACGGGCGCGTTTTCGGTCGAAGACTTCGTGCCGCAAAGGCTCGCCGTCACGCTGACCACCGACGAGGCGACGCCGATCAAGGCGGGCGACGAACGCCGCGTCGATGTGGAAAGCCGGTTCCTCTACGGCGCCCCCGCTGGCGGCCTTGAGGTCGAAGCGGAGGCGCGGTTACGTCTCGATCCTAATCCGTTCCCCGATTATCGCGCGTTCCGGTTCGGTCCTGTCGACGGGCGGTTCGATGAGCGCTTCATCACCCTGCCGGGAACCGTGACGGACGCGGACGGCAAAGCGGCGTTCCCGCTCGCCATCGATGCGATGCCCGTAAAGCTTGGCGCGCCGTTGCGCGCGGATCTTGTCGTCGGCGTCGTGGAGCCTGGCGGGCGCGTGGTGCGCGAGAGCGCGCGCATTCCGGTGCGCCCCGACGAGGCCTATCTTGGCGTTAAGCTCGCCAATGACGGCGGCGGCGTCGGCCAGGGCGAGCCCGCTGAAATTGACGCAGTCATCATCGGCCGCGACGGGATCGCGCGCGCTGGCGAGGTGGAATGGCGCCTCGTTGAGGAAGATTACTGGTTTGATTGGTACAGAGAGAATGGCGAGTGGCGCTGGCGGCGCTCCTATAAAGATATTCTTATCGGGGAGGGCCGGACGGCGACGGGCGAAGACAATCTCGCCCGCGTCACGCAAACCCTTGATCCGGGGTCTTATCGCATCGCGCTCACTGACCCGGCGAGCGGCGCGCGGTCCGATTTGCGCTTTTATGTGGGCTGGCGGTCCTATGCGGCGGGCGCGGACACGCCCGATCAGGCGTCGCTGACCGCGCCTCAAGACCCGGTGGCGCCGGGCGCGCGGGCGCGGCTTTTCCTCAATGCGCCCTATGCGGGCGAAGCAGTCGTCACGGTGGCGACGGACAAAGTGGAGCGCGTCCTGCGGCTGCGTGTTGAGGAGGAGGGGCGCGAAATCATCATCGATACGGACCCCGCCTGGGGCAGCGGCTTTTACGTGATGGCGAGCATCGTCACGCCGCGCGACGTTGTGGACAGGCCCGTGCCGCGGCGCGCCATGGGCGTCGCCTATGTGCCGTTCGATATGGAAGTGCGCACGCTTGATGTAACAGTTCATGCCGCAGACATGATGCGTCCTCGTCAGCAGACGGAAATTCCAGTGACAATCGAAGGCGCGCGCGCGGGTGAGCCGGTGATGTTGACGCTCGCCGCCGTCGACGAAGGCATCCTGCGCCTCACCAAGTTTCAATCGCCAGATCCAACGGATTACTTCTACGGCAAGAAGCGCCTCGGCGTTGAGGTGCGCGACGATTACGGCCGCATCCTGCACGCCAATCTCGGCGCGCCGGCCCGCTTCGGCGGCGACCAGTTGGGCGGCGAGGGATTGACCGTGGTGCCGACGAAATCGGTGGCGCTCTTTTCCGGGCTAGTGGAGATCGGCGATAACGGCAAAGCGCGCGTGCCGGTGACCTTGCCGGACTTCAACGGCGAATTACGCCTGATGGCGGTCGCCTGGTCGGCGGACAAGGTTGGCGCGGCCGCACAGCCGATGACGGTGCGCGACGCCGTTCCCGCCCTTCTTTCTCTGCCGCGCTTCATGGCGCCGGGCGACCGGGCCGCAGCGACGCTCTCGATTGACAATGTGGACGGCGCCGCGGGCGACTACGCCGTCACCTTCACAAGCAATGGACCGGTGACGCTCGACGCCGCTGAGACATTCACGCTGGCCGAAGGCGCGCGGGTCGGCGCGGCTTTTCCGCTTGCGGCCGGCGAAGAGGGGATCGCGACCATCGCCATGCGCGTTGAAGGGCCGGACGACTTCCTCGTGACTCATGAATATGACATTCAGGTGCGCACGCCGTTCTTCCCCGTAACGAACGTCTCCACGGCGGCGCTTGCGCCCGGCGAGAGTTTCGTGGCGACGGACGCGTTGCTCGCCGCTTTCGCGCCCGGCTCCGGATCGGCGACAGTTTCCTTCTCACGCCTGCGCGGTGTTGAGCCGGGCCCGCTCCTCGACGCGCTCTACCGCTACCCTTACGGATGCACCGAGCAACTGACGAGTTCGGCGATGCCGCTTCTATTCGTGGATGTGCTCGGCGGCGCCGCAGGGCGCGATCCGGAACGGGCGGTGCGGCCGCGCGTTCAACAGGCGGTCAACAAGATCCTGAGCCGTCAGGGGGCGGACGGCGCCTTCGGTCTCTGGCGCGAGGGCGACGGTTACGCCACCGCGTGGCTTGGCGCTTACGTGACGGACTTCTTTTATCGCGCCAAACAGGAAGGCTACGCCGTGCCCGACGAGGCGATGACGCGCGCTTACAGCGCCCTGCAGCAATTGGCGAAAACCAATCGCTGGACAGCGGTGCGGTATCAACTACGCGCCGTGGAGGGGCCGAACTCCAATGACACGACGGAGCAATTGCGCCGCCGCGCTTCGGCCTACGCGCTTTACGTGCTTGCGCGCGCCGGTCAGGCCGATCTTTCCGATTTGCGTTATTTTCACGATGCGCTGATCGAGGCGACGCCAAGCCCTCTCGCGCGCGCTCATGTGGCGGCCGCGCTCGCGCTTATGGGCGACAACGCCCGCGCCGCCAGCGGATTTGAAATGGCGCGTTTGGCGCTCGGCTTCGACAATACGGGCAATTATTATCAAAGCCCCTTGCGCGACGCCGCCGGCGTTCTCGCGCTCGCCGCAGAAGCCGGTCGTACGGCGCTAGTGGAGCAAGTGGCCGAGGAATTCGATGCGCGCATGCGCGAGCCAGATCGTCTGCACACGCAGGAAAAAGCGTTCGTGCTACTGGCGTCGCAGGCGCTGCTGCGGGCCGCAGGCCCGCTGACGGTCGCTGTTGACGGCGAGGTCGTTTCAGATGTCGCTGCGCCAAGTTTCACGCCGTCGCGCATCAGTCTCTCCGGCGACGGCGTGCGCTACGTTAATCAGAGCGACGGCCCGATCTTCCGGACCGTCACGGTCTCGGGCGCGCCAGCCGAGGCGCCGCCGCCGGCCTCTGCCGGGTTTACGCTCACCAAACGCCTCGCCACCCGCGACGGACGGCCCGTTGCGCTCGACGCCATTCGGCAAAATGACCGCATGGTGATCGTTCTTAACGGTCGCCCGCAAGATGAACGCTTGCATCCCGCCATCATCGCCGATCTTTTGCCGCCGGGCTTTGAAATAGAGACAGTGCTGCGGCCTGAAGACGGCGCGCGGCGCGGCGCGTCCGGTCCATATAGCTGGATCGGTGAGATCAGCCGGACAAAAGTCGCCGAGGCGCGCGATGACCGTTTTGTTGCTGCCCTCGATGTGCGCGACAGTCCGTTCACGCTCGCTTACGTGGTGCGGGCCGTGACGCCCGGCGCCTACACACTGCCGGGCGGCGTTGTGGAGGATATGTATCGGCCCGGCGTCGTGGCGCGAACGGCGGCGCAGTCGATTACCATCGCCGCGGCGCCGTAGGATGCACGCGGCAGCCAAACGATACGGACGAAAAGGCCTTATCGGGGCCGCGTTCCTGATCGCGTTTATAAGCTTTGGTGATCTTTTGTTCCCGCCGCCGCTCCACCGGGGCGAGGCCTATAGTCCATTAGCGGTCGATCGGGAAGGGCGTTGGCTCCACGCGTTTACCACGCCTGAAGGCCGCTGGCGTTTCGCCGTCGATCTTAATGACATCGATCCCATTTTTGTCGAACGGCTCCTCGCCGTGGAAGACAAACGCTTTTACGGCCATGCGGGGGTCGATGTCGCGGCGCTGGCGCGCGCGAGCCTCGACGCCGTCCGTACAGGGCGCATTCGATCCGGCGCGTCCACGATTACGATGCAGACGGCGCGCCTTCTTGAGCCGCGCCCGCGCACTGTGCCGTCAAAGCTCATTGAAATCGTCCGCGCCGCGCAATTAGAGCGCCGCTTGAGCAAACGGGAAATTCTCGAACTCTACCTGACGCTCGCGCCCTATGGCGGCAATCTTGAAGGCGTGCGCGCGGCCAGTCTCGCTTATTTCGGCAAAGAGCCGTCGCGACTGACCGACGCGGAACAGGCCTTGTTGATCGCGCTGCCGCAAGCGCCGGAAGCGCGCCGGCCTGATCGCTCTGTTAAGCGGGCGACCGATGCGCGCGCGAAAATTCTCAAAAAGCTCGCCGCATCAGGCGCGCTCACACCCGAGCGGGCGCGAGAGGCGCAATCTGCGCCGCTGGTCTCAACACGCAATCCGTTTCCGCGCTCGGCCTATCATACGACGCGGCGTCTCGTTCAGTCTGAGAACTTCACCAAAGGCGTGCTTGAGACAAGCCTTGATCTCGCAATCCAACACGAGGCGGAACGGCTCGTGCGCGCGCATGCGGCGCAAGCGCAAGCCGGCGCGACAGCGTCGCTGATGGTGATCGCCAATGACACGCGGGAGGTGCGCGCAAGCGTCGGCTCTTCCGGCGTCACTGCGCCCGGGGGCTGGATCGACCTGACGCGGGCGGTGCGCTCGCCGGGATCGACGTTGAAACCGTTGATTTATGCGCTTGCTTTTGAAGATGGTTTGGTCGGCCCAGACACGGTCATCGACGACATGCCGCGCGCCTTCGGCGACTATGCGCCTGAAAATTTCGACCGGACCTTCCGCGGTGAAGTGCGCGTGAAGGACGCCTTGCAGCATTCGCTCAATCTGCCGGCGGTGTCGCTGCTCGACCGTTTGGGCGCGCCGCGTTTCGCCGCGCTAATCAAGTCTACCGGCGCGCCGCTGCGTAACGCGGCGCGTGCGGACAAACAACCGGGCCTTGCGCTTGCGCTCGGCGGCGCTGGGATGACGGCGCAGGATCTGGGCGTTCTTTACGCCGCCCTCGCCAATGGCGGAGAGGCGCATCCATTGCAGTGGACGAGCGCCACGACAACGACCGACGCGAGTACGGGGCGACGGCTTTTTTCCGAGGAGAACGCGGCGCGCATTGCGCAAATTCTGAAAGACGCGCCCGCGCTCGCGGGCCGGGCGCCGTCCGCCTTGTCAACGTCAGCGCCCCGCGTCGCGTTTAAGACCGGCACGTCCTACGGCTATCGCGACGCCTGGGCCGCGGGATACAATGACGACTACACTGTTATTGCGTGGGTTGGCCGCGCCGACGGCGCGCCGCGCCCCGGCGTCACGGGCCGCAAGGCGGCGGCGCCGTTGCTGATGGATATGTTTGATGCGTTAACGGCAGGCGAGCAAGGCGTAAATGAAGCGCCGAGTAGAGAAGAAGCCAATCCGCCGGCGATTGCATTGCGTGCGGGCGTGCGAGGTTCGGGACCTGAAATCGTCTTTCCACGGACGGGCGTTGAACTCTTTGCGAGTAACGAGTCAGATCGCGGATTTTCGCTGGCGGCCCGCGGCGGGGTGCAGAATTATCGCTGGTACGTCTCGGGCGCGCCGGTCAGTGTTGACGCCACAAGCGGGCGGGCGATTTGGCGGCCGGACAAGCCTGGCTTTTACGATGTTCTCGTCGTGGATGGGCGGGGCCGGCAGGCGCGGTCAAAAGTCCGCGTGCGGCTCTCCGGATGAGGCGGCGCACCTTCCTATCTGCAGCGATCAGCTTGCCTTTGTCGGCGCGAGCGGCTCAGACTGACGCTGAAGCTGTCGCGCTCACGGGCGCCTCGTTCCGGATCGGGCCTATCGAATATCGTCTCGCGGATATCGAGGCGCCGGCGCTTCTGACGTCATCGCCCCACGCGCAGCGGTCGCAGTCAGCGCTCGCCGATCTCTTGCGGCTTGGTGTCGATGAGCTGCGCGAGGCCGCTCCGCCTGACCGTTGGGCGCGTAAAATCGTGGTCGCAAGCCGGTTCACGCCAGAAGGTGAAAAGATATCGTTACAAAATGCGCTTCTTTCGCGCGGCGCGGTATGGGTCCAACCGAAGACCGACGAACGAGGCTTAATCGATGAGTTTTTGACATTGGAGGCGCAGGCGCGCGCAGACCGCGCCGGTCTTTGGGGCGAGGCGGCTTACGCGCCGTGCGACGCCGCCGACGCGAACGGATGCGTCGGCGCCTATCGGTTGATTGAAGGCGTCGTAAAGAAGACAGCATCGCCGCAATCGCGCACCTATCTCAATTTCGGCGATGATTATCGTACGGATTTCACCGCGACCCTGAAGAACCGGCTCGCGCGCAAATGGCGCAAGGATGGGTTTGACATTCTCGGGCTTGAGAACCGGCGCGTGCGCATTCGCGGCTTTGTGGAGTGGATCAACGGGCCGTCTATTCCGGTGACCCATCGCCAACAGATCGAAGTGATCACGTGACGCGTCTATCGATCCGACAGACAACGCCCGAAGATTATGGAAGCGTCACGCGCATTCTCCAACATGCGTATACGAATTTATTGGTGTCAGCCTATGAGCCGGATTTGTTGTCGGCGGCGCTTCAGTCGATGGCGCGGGCGAATCCTGCTCTGCTTGCTTCCGGGGCTTACTTCATTGCGGAATGGGAAGGGCGCACGCCAGTGGCTTGCGGCGGATGGAGCCGCCAGCGGCCCGGCACGAACAGTGTCGAGGACGGCGTCGGGCATTTGCGTCACTTCGCGACCCATGGCGACTGGGCCGGCCACGGGATCGGCGGGGAGGTCTACGCTGAGTGCGAAGCGCAAGCCGCGGCTGCGGGCGTGGGGGTGTTTGAATGTTACGCCACTTTGAATGCGGAGCGGTTCTATCAGTCCGTGGGGTTTGAAACCGTCGGCCCGTTCACGGTTCGCCTCGGTAAATCAGTGGACTTCCCTTGCGTGAAGATGCGCCGCGAGATCCCCTGAGCAGACCGCAAAACTGATTATTGGATAATGCTCGCCGTCCGGCAAACGTCGCGCGCTTTGGGTTGCGACTTTTCTCGTTCAGGGAGCGCCTCCCACGCGGCGTCAATCAGAATTTTCTCCGCTTCGATTTCCGCCACATATTGTGGGTAATGGACTTGTTTCCATTCCGGCAACTCATCAATGGCGTCGAGGCGAACCTTGATCGCTTTTTCCGCCTGAGAGATCGCGGATCGCGCTTTGCTATAGTCGCGTTTGAAGCCCCAGCCGTTCGCATGCATGAGCGCCACATGATACATGGAGATAGGATCGGCTGCTTCGGTGGCGGCTTTGCAGACGGTGTTGCGGATTTGCTCGTGGTTGAGCCAACGCGTTTCCTCCTGACCCCATGAGGCCTGAAGTCTTTGCGCCGCTTCGATGGTCGTCGGTCCATAATCATTATCCGGACCATTGACGAACTCAATCATATCGAGCGCCTCGAGCGCATACTGGACAGCAAGCGTGACAGTTTTGGTGGGCGTGTCGCCCTCGCTTGCGTGAACGAACGCCGTTGAGAGATTTTGGAGATCGGCGAGGGCGGCGCGGTCCTCAAGATGGGCGACGCGCTGCGCGTCGGCGGCGATGAGCCGGTCTTTTTCGAATTCAGCGGTGCGCTTTTCCAGAGTGTTAAGCGCCCCATGGCGCGCTTTGCTTTCCTTGGCGAGCGACCAGCCGCGATTTTCGCTCTTGCCGGCGATGACCGCGAGAGCCGAGGCGTCCCACTTTTCATCAGCCGCCGACCAGGCCGCCGCCTTTTGAGCCCGCGAAAAAGAGACGTGCGGGCAGTCGGCAAGTTGGCTAAGGCGCAACAACCCAAGAGCGCCCATGTTGGAGAATTCCTCAACGAGCGCATCTTGCGCTTTCGCGCGCAACGGCGCGTCGATTGTTCCATTGAGCGTCTCGTAGCGAGTCTTCAATTCCGAAACGCGCCGGGTGCGGTACTCCCAAAACATCTTTTCGCGCGTTGACAATTTTTCTCCGTCTGCGTGACCGCCGAAGCGCCGGAAGGAAAGGTCGCCTTTTTCTTTCAGGCGGCGCGTGCGCACATTGCGCTCAAGCGCCGCTTTCGTTTCCAGCGTTTCGCAAGAGGCGAGCGTCAGCCATTTCCAGGCGTAGATCTTTTCCTCGTCGCTGAGTTTTTTCGTGCCCTTTGGAAATGCGCATTGCGTAATCGCGAACTGCGCGTGGGGGTCGCCGCCAAGCGCCGCCCATTCGAGGATGAGATGTTCTTCCAGGCTATATTGTTTAGCGCATTTCTTTTCTTCGCCGGCCTGCGCGCTCGCGCAGACAAACGCCGCCAGGAAAAACGCCCCTGATAAGACGCCCTTCGATATCTTGCGATGAAGCAATGACCCCTCCAGCTTTGCCGCAATCCTCAACAATCGAACACTCAAAATACTCAAACTTACCTGAGCGTTAACAGGCTTTTTTTCACAATCTAGCCACGCGGCGTTAATTTTTCGAATTGTTGAGATAAATCACCATGTTGGCGATTTTGTGCGCGAAGGCGCGCATAAAAAAGGCCGCCCAAAAGCGGCCTTTTCGATAGGTTTGCGGCGGTCTAGGCCGCTTTTTTCTGGAGGAGCGATCCGTCGAGCTCGGCGAGCGCGCCGTCCATGTTGATTTTCTTCACCGCCGCCACTTCGCGCGCGAGGCGGTCAAGCGCCGCCTCAAAGAGCTGGCGCTCCGAATAGCTCTGTTCGGGCTGATCGGCTGAGCGGTAGAGATCGCGCACAACCTCGGCCACCTGGATGATGTCTCCGGAGTTGATCTTGGCTTCATATTCCTGCGCGCGGCGGCTCCACATGGTGCGCTTGATGCGTGCGCGGCCTTTGAGCGTATCGATCGCTTTCTTCACCGTCGCGTCATCGGAAAGCCCGCGCATGCCCACGGCCTGAGCCTTCGCGGTCGGCACCCGCAGTTTCATTTTTTCCTGTTCAAAGACGATCAGGAAGAGCTCATTGGTCACGCCTGCGATCAGTTGCTTTTCGATGCCGACGATCTTGCCGACGCCGTGCGCCGGGTAAACCACATGATCGTTTACCCGAAATTCCTGCTTTGCGGCTTTTGCTTCAGGGGTTGGTTTCACAGTTTTGTTGTGCACTGGATTTACGGACCTTTGCGGCGTGGGAAGCACGGGCGGCTTCGGAATTTCTGACGTTCGTTCCGAGCGCGGTTTTTGACCCACCGTTTGCGTTTTTGCAACGGCGAGTTTTGCTTTCTCTTCCGCCGCTTTAATTGCTTTAGCAGACAATTTAGCCGGTTTTTTGGCGGCCGCTTTTTTTGCCGGTTTTGCTTCCGGCGCCGCTTTCGTTTTTGCGGCGGCTTTTGATTTGGGCTCCGCTTTTTTCGCCTTCGCAGCGGTTGTTTTTGGCGCCGCCTTCGCTTTGGCTTTCGTGGCCGTTTTTGCGGTTGTCTTTTTCGTCGCTGCTTTTTTGGCGGGCGCTTTTTTCTTTACGGTTTTGGCCGCGGCTTTTTTGGCCGGCGCAGCTTTGACTGTTTTCTTTTTAGCGGCAGGCTTTTTCGTCGCCGTCTTTTTCGCGGCGGTCTTCTTCGTTGCGGTCTTTTTCGCGGCGTTTTTTTTCGCCGCCGGCGCGCGCTTCGTCGATGCGCCGCGCGCTTTCTTTGTCGCCGTCGTCTTCTTGCGCGTGGAAGCCGCTTTCGCCTTCACAGGGGTCTTTTTCTTTTTCGTCGTTGCAGTCTTAGCCGCCATGGGTCATGCTCTCTTCAATCTTGAGACGTCGACACGCGCGTCGCGCTTTTCATCGGCGGGACAAGCAAGTCGCCCGCGGAAATCCGGAATAGTGAACGAGGCACGCCGAACCCGGCATGCAAGCTTCACTTATCGCTTTAAGAGGATCGTGATTTCTTCGCTTTATCAGCGACTTACACAATTTCCTTTCAGCACCGGCTGGTCCAAGCGCGGCGTTCGACGCCATATTTCTTGAAAAACTATAGCATAATCTTGCGCAAAAATCTACCTAAATGCGCAATGCGTTGAAAAGATTAGGTTATTCGTTCTTTGTGGTAGCGTATTAGTCGCCTGAGCCGGGATTCGGGCTGAAATACTTCTCCAGCTTGCCCTTTTCTTCGGCGAATTTGTCCGCGTCGTCCGGCGCTTCTTTCTTCTGGGTGATGTTAGGCCATTCGGCGGCGTATTTTGAGTTCAACTCCACCCATTTGCCGTCGGCGTCGTCGGTGTCGGGCACGATCGCTTCGGCGGGGCATTCCGGCTCGCAGACGCCGCAGTCGATACACTCGTCAGGGTGAATGACGAGCATGTTTTCGCCTTCATAGAAGCAGTCAACGGGGCACACTTCGACGCAGTCAGTATATTTGCATTTAATGCATGCGTCGGTGACGACGTAAGTCATGAGCCTCAATCTCCAAATTCGTCTTGTTCCCCGAACCCCTACATAGCGTGTCGCGCGCTTGGCGCAAGCGGGCCTCGGTCAAAATTTTAGCTGGTCTGCGTCTGTGATGCGCTGGCGTTATTTCCCGATCCGGCAAACGTAAAGTTTGTTGAGCGCAGCATAGAGCGCGCTCTTCGGATCGCCCTCACAGGTGAGCGGATAGCGCGCGCGCCGATTGCGAATGACGGGCGCGTTAATCTTGTTGCGGCCGGGAATGAAGGTCTCGCCCTTACGGCGGCGGATCTTCTCGAGCGGCGACGGCGCCAGAACCACATTGCTGAAGATGAGCTCGCCGGCATTATCAAAGTCGAGATCGAGGCTCACTTTGTTGCCGTCGAATTTTAGGCCGTCGAGCGCAAACGAAACGTCGCCGGCGCCGAAGAAGCCGCCGCCCTTATAATCGAGACGCATCGCGATATTGTTTTGCTGGAATTCCGTTTCCACGAAATCGGCGGTGCTTGAAAGGTCAGCGCCGATGGCGAGATAACGAAATGCGCCGCCGGTGATAATCGGCGGGGTTTGGAAACTTGTTCCGAGCAAGCCGACGCCGCCATTTGCGGAGGCGTAACCGGTGCGCGCGCGGCCGCGTGGTTTAATCAGTTGCTCTTCGGGCGCGCGGTCGCCGCCGAAGCTGTCATTAATGGAAACGTCGGCGCCGTCGCCGCCTTCGCTAACATTAAAGAAGTCGATGAACTCGACGTTATTGAGAACAAGCGCGCGATTATAGTCCTCATCGACGGCGACGCCGATAGACGTAACGCCCGCCGCGGCGTCGCTTTCGGCCAATAAAAACTCGCTGTCGCGGATCATGATCACGGCTGGATCGTCTTCCGCCGTGTCCGCATTCTCCGTTGCGCTTGACGCCGGGGCCGGCTCAGGCGCCGGTTGGGCCGTATCGCCGTCCTCGACCATGGACATCATCATGTCGTCGATCTGGCGCAGCCGCACGCCCACGCGATTGTTCTTGAATGTCGTCTCGTTCAGCTTGACCTGACCGCGTGCATCGACGCCCGTATGAAAACCGGCGATGACGCTGCCGTTACGCCCGCCGGCGATCAGCTCAAGCTCGGCGAGATTGGCGACGTCAATGCCGACGCTCGGCGCGGACGCCGGCGCAGGCGGTTTCAGGGTGATGTCTTTTGCGGAGACATTCTCCGGGGGATCGATCTGAAGCCGTGAAGACATGAAGCGGGACTGGGCGATTTTCGCCTTCTTGTTTCGAACGCGCAGGGCGACGCTGTCGCCGTTCGTGTTAATCTCGACACGGTTCAAGTGAAGCTCGACGCGCGAGGAATCGATACAGGCCGGCGTCGTACCGTCTGCGGAGAAGCCGAACGATGACGTCTCCGGCGGATTGGCGTTGGCGATGATGCTGATATCGAGGAACGACACCATCGGATTGTTGCGCGCAGGGTCGTCGGCGAAGTCCGGGTTTATCGTAAAGCATTTCTGGGATGTCGTTTGCAGATAAGCCCGGCCGACGTCGCGTTCTTCAGCGCGCAGATGAATGGTGCGGGGTGGACCATCGATGGTGATCGTGTCGATCGAGTGAACCCCCGGGTGGATGTAAACTGTGCCATTGTGGGCGACCCGGTCGATCGCTTCCTGCAAATTGTCGAAATAATATTTCTTCGCTTTGCGGTTACTGTTGGGCCGGCGCGGGATTTTGCCGGGCACGAACACATGGGTTTCCGGCTCGGAGGCGAGCGCCTTTTTTCTCTTCTTGCCGATCACGACGCATTCGCCGTCCTGGCAATATTCAACATCGCCCACGGACTGATCGCCGCCGCCGCCAAGGACAGGGGCCTGGGCGAGAGCGGGCGCTGGGCCGCCAATTAGAGCGGCGAGGAGCGTGAGGGCGGCGTGCTTCAAAGGGTTCCTCATTGCTTGGCTCCCGGCGCGAGCGTGTCTGTTTGCGTCGCGTTCAGCGTCACCGGCGCATCGACCGAGACGAAAACGGGCAGCGACGCGCGCTCTTCGAACGTAAGCGCGGCTTGCTCGTCGCCATTTTCATCTTCTTCGTCTGCGGGCGGGGGAAGCTCGTCGGCCGGCGTGACTTTTTGTTTGGAATCACGGGGCAAGCGCGGCTTGGTCGTATCCCAATAGCCCCAAACTTCATCCGCGCAGAGTTTGCCCGTTTCGTCGTAGTTGGCGTTGGCGATCCGAGCGTTAATGCGGTTTTTAATCGAACTATCGACAGTCCCGCCGGAGGCCGCTTGCGCGCCCAGCAATTCAATGGCGGCTTTGCGGTAGACTTCTTCCTCCAGTTCGGCCGCCTGAAGTTTGTAGTCTTTTTCAAGCGCCGACTTTCTCAGGTCTCGGTGATTTGACGAATGACGCGGGGGGCCGAGATTGAACAGGCGCTGCGCGCGCTGCGTAGCGAACAACGCTTTGTCATAATTCACGGGATAACCGAAGCCCTCGGCGAACATCTGCGCCAAATGCAAGTATGAGTAAGGGTCGTTGCGCACCACCGCCGCCCGGCAAATCAACGCCCGCGATTGCAGCGGCGAAAGCCAGCCCGTGGGATAATCTTTCGGGCCTGTCTCGTCCGGTTTCTTGACGCGACCATTCTCGCGCTTGCCGCGCGTACTCATATACGAGCTAACCTTATCGTCCTTGCGCGCCAGCACCGGGCTACAGTCGTCGTCGCGCGCGAATAGCGGAAGGTTTTTCTTTGCTTCACCCTGATCAGCGCGCTTTGTGACGTCGCGCAAAGCGTCTTCGTAAATCGCGACGTCGCGGATCACGCAGAAATTCGACTGCGCTTTCTTCACAAGCTTCGATGTTTTCTCGCCATAGACATTATCGATGGAAAAGGCGTCGAGCCGGTAACCGCGGCGAAAGGCGGTCGAATAGCGAAAGGCGCCAAGCGCGAGCTGAAGATATTGAACCGGAACCTCGCCCATGCGCCCGAGCGCTGCGGCGTCCGATACCTGAACCAGCGCCTGGCTTAGATCGAACAGGCCGTAATCGGTTTTGAAGAGGTCAACAAACCGCTTGTCTTCGTCAGTCAGAAACTTCTCAAGGTTCTCCACATAGGCTTTCGGGAAATCAATTGGATCGTCAACGGTCTGCGTTGTGCCGAGGCGGAACGCGTCGGCATATTCGTCACGGGCGATGCTCCAGATCGCAAGCCGGGAATGTTTCTGTTCGAAGTCCGGGTAGGTGGGGCAATCGCGCATGAGCGCGAGCGTGATCAACCCGTTGGCGCCGAGGCCTTCCATCTGGCCGACAAATTCACGACTCGCTTGCGCCGGGCTGTCGCTGAAGAACAGATAGAGCTCGTCATTCACTTCCTTGCGGATATTTTGCAGGCGCGCCTCTTCTTCAACCTGTTGTTTGCGCGCTTCCTCTCGTAAATCGCTTGCTGGCGTTAGGCGTTCGAAAATTCTGTTCTCTTCAATCAGCTTTGCGGTTTGCGCGTCGAAATCATTAAATCTCCGGTCGCAATAAGCCAGCGTCGCCCACTTATAAGTGTAGAGAACGCGTTTCTTGAAGTCTTCTTGGCTGCTTTCCTGCTTTATCCAATCAATCGCCCGCTTCACTTCGCCGTTCTTCTTAATCGGATCATTTGGCCAGGCGCAGGTGGCGATCACATATTGCGCGCGCCGGTCGCCGCCGAGCGCCCGCCGTTCGAGGACAAGTTGTTGTTTGGCGGTGATCGTCTTGCACCGCTCATACGTTTCTTTTTTGACCAACACGCGTGAACGCTGCGCGAAAGCGTCGTCCTGCGCTGCGAGAATAAATACGCAAACGGCTGCGAGTATGTGAGCGATTACCCGGAAATTCAGCACCAGATCCCCTCCGCTGCGGCTGTGTTAACTATGTAACGCAATGGCGACTTCGCCACAACGGGGCTTTCGGGCGGGAGGGGGCGTCGGTATAAGTTCAGACGACTTATTCGGGGAGGGTGTGGCGTCATGGACGCAGAAAAATGCCAAGATTGCGTCGAAGCCGGCGCACGGTCCCCGCTGATTCTCTGCGGCTATACTGGCATTAAGCCTGTCTTCTCTGTTGAGGCCTACGACAAAAGCGAGCATTGGCGGACTGCAAAGCATGACGTGAACCGCAAGTTCAAGCTTTTGCTCGCCTGCTGGAAGGGTGGGGAAAAACCGTCATTTGACGATCCAGGCGATGTCTGTCCCGAAACGCTGACGCGTGAGCAGGATTATCGCGATCAGATGAACGAGAATCTGCAGGCCGCCAAGAGCGCGCGCTTGAAAAGCGTGTTCCGGATGTCGCTGTTGACCCCGTTATTTTTGCTCACGATCGCAGTGCACCTGTGGCTCGCCTGGATGGCTTTCACGGTCGGCGAACGCATCGACGCTGGCGACATTACCTTCCGTGAAGGAACATTCGCAAATTGGATCGCTGAATATTTCGGCGGCGTTCGCGCATTCCTATATGGCGGATTTTTCGTCTGGCTGATCGTTCTCATTATTCTGTTGCAGATCGTTTTCTATTTACGTCACCGGACGACCGATGTGATCGTTGAGAATATTCACCGCTTCTTTGATCAGCATATTGATCAGCACTGGGCCCGTGATCTGAAAGATCTCCTCGCACGGATTGGCGACGGCGACCGCAGCGACGTGAAAGAAAATTCGGCGTTGCGCGTCTATCATTTGCACAGCGTGTGGCGGCGGCTAGAGCGATTGTCCGCGCGGATTGAAGCGGCGTGGACTGATTTTCGTGATGTTTCCGGAGAGGGCGGCCCGGCGAGCCCTAGAGGTACGGCGATACTTTATGGGCTATTTCTCATCATCATCTTTTTCGTTCTCATTTTACTCGTCATTCCCGCAATGGCCCTCGGCGACGAAGTGCCCATTGATGTCTATGATCCGTTTGTCGGCTACGCCGGTTTGATGTTGCTTCTTGTTATTCCAACAACGATATTTTGCTGGTGGCGATTAAAACGAAACAGCCTCTACGTCGGCGACAGAATTGAGGCGGCGATCCTGCTGCTGCCCGACGCGAAGGCGGTACAAGCGCGTAACAAATTGTCCGAGAAAGAAATCAGCGAGCGCGAAAGACGCTTCGCCGATCTCGATCCGACGCCGCTTGTGGTCGAGCGCTATCGGAGCGCGCTTAGCGATCTCGACAGGTTGATCAGTTAGCCCTGTTCCGCTTCTACCCGTTGGCGCGCTTCGCCGCTGGCCCGGTCATCCACATAGATCAGCCCGCATAGACGGCGGATCAGCGCATCTTCATATTGGTCGCGCGCGCCGTCGGAAAGAACGATGCGCCACAAGGTTTCCACGAGCCTGATCTTGTCCGGCTCGGCCATTTCTTTCGCGACTTTTGTAAATTTATGGAGATCCACTGCGGCCGCCTGCGCCTCCTCGGCTTCCGCCCGCAGCGTTTCGGCGTCGGCGTCGCTAAGATCGAACTGGTCGCGCAACGTCGCATCGATGATGCGTTGCTCGTCTGCTGTGTAGTTTTCGTCGGCGCGCGCCGCCTCAACGAGGATCGCCGCCACAGCGAGATTTGTCGCCGGCGTGTGGGGAGCCTCATCATCGGCTTTGTCATTTTTGAACAGGGTTAAAAGTTTGTCGAACATGGGCGGTCTCCGCTGGGTCTGTCAGGATTGTTTCAGCCGCTCAATCTCGCGGCGTTCTTTCTTTGTGGGGCGCCCCGCGCCTTTGTCGCGCTCGAAGACCGGCGCAGGCTTTTCGGCTCTGGGCGGCGGCGGGGAATTGTCGGTATAGAGCGTTTGCGCTTCGCTGGCCGGACCGCGCCGCACGCCACACGCCTCAATCCGGATAATCTTCAACCGCTCTCCGATAGAGAACGCTAACTCATCTTCCGCGCGCACTACAAAGCTTGGTTTTTCCACCCGCAACGTCACTCCATCGCGCGTCAAGCGCATGCCGCTCGCTGCAACGAATTTCGAGGCGAGGGAGCGGGTCTTGAAAAAGCGCGCGCACCAAAGCCATTTGTCAATACGCTGACTTTCGGGCGCGCTTTTTGCTGCGGTGTTCGCGCTGTCGCTGCTCAAGATTTATCCTGTATGTCGCCTTTCAAACCGGCGAGAACGGCGAAGGGCGAATTCGGATCCGCCACTTTGCGGTGGCGCGGCGCATGGCCTTCGGCGCCTTTCTTGGGCAGGTTTTTGGCCGAGCCTTTATAGGGCGAGTCTGTTTTCGGCGGCCCTTTGCGTTTGCCGTTCGGCGCGCCTTTGGCGTTATGTTTGCCCTTTGCCGGCCCGTCCCGGCGCGCGCCCTGTTTTTTGACCGGCGGGCGACGCGGCGCGAAACGCCACAGCGTCACTTCAATTTCGTCCGGCGCCGCAGTGTCTTGGGCAGTGTCTTGGGCCGCGTCTGCCGGCGCGTCAGGCGCAGCGGCCATGGCCGGATTGTTATCTCCGTCGGCGGGCTCTTCTTCTTTGGGTTGGCTCTCCTGTTCGGAGGGCGCGGTCTCGGCCGGGTCTTTTTGCTCGCCCGGATCGGCTGCGGGCTCCCCCTCTGGTTTAGCCGCCTCTGCTTCAGGCGTCTCTGGTGCCATCTCGTCCACTGCGTCAGCGGCAGGCGCCGGGGCCGCGGCGTCAACGGTGGCCGCTTCGACTGATGTTTCGCCATCGGGCGTATTCTGAGGCGCGTCGCTCTCTGCCGCCTGATCGGGAGCGGTTGCTTCCGGCGCCGCTGGTCGCGGCCGTTTCACCGTATGCTTTTTATAGCCGAGCGACTTCAGGATGCTCTCAAAGTCCTCGCCGGAACAGCCCACAAGCGACATCATCTGAGAGGTCGCCTCAAATCCCTCGCGGCTATCTTTTCGGTCGGACCGGATTTGGCCTGCGAGCCGTTCGAGCATGTCGATGCGTACGGCGCGCGTTCCCGACGGGCGATATCCCGACGCATAATAATACGCATGCGGCAGATCTTCGATCACCGGCAAGGAAACGAGCCCCGCTTTCGGCGGCATATATTCCGCCGGCTTTCGGTCGGTCCACAACGCCCAAAGCAATGTCAGGAGCTTCGCCGGCGCTGGCTTTAACAACGCCGGAATAAAGAGCGTGTATTCGCCGAAGCGCATACCGAGCTTGCGCAGTTTGGCGCGTTCGTCTTGCGGCAGCTTTTTAAGCTCGTCGCCAAAATGCACCCGCGACATAGCGCCGAAATTCTCCACCAGTCGATAAGCGACGCCGCGGGCGCCTGCGGTGAGCGCGTCTTTGTCGTCAGGTTTGTCGCTGCTTTCAGACGCCTGTCCGAGCAGGATCAGCGGCCCTAACAGTGCTTCGACCCGCGCCGCGAGATAATCCTGCAACCTGTCTTGAATGCGCCCGCGTAAGGAGGGCGTCATCTGATCGAGCCCGCGCACCACAAGCCGCGGCCGCATCGGCGCCGGTCCTTTTTCGAGAGCCGCCACGAGAGACGAGCGCCAGAGGATCGCGCCGTCGTCGCGCATGGTCAGCTCTTCGGCCTTGGCGTTGGCGAGCGCCGCGGCGCGGGCCGCGAGCACAGGCGTCAGCGCTTTTTCCGCCGCCGCGCGCACGCGCTTTGCTTCGGTTCCCTTGGCGCGCGGGTCGATAATAAATTCGAACCCGATGAGCCGGCCCACAAACTGGCCTTCCACGATCACGTCTCCGTCCTCTGTCACGCCCGCCAGGATGGGCGCGTCGTCTTTCAGTTTCTTGAACAGAACTGACGTCCGCCGATCCACAAACCGCTGGGTCAGCTTTTCGTGCAGCGCGTCGGACAGCCTGTCTTCTATGCTTCTTGTCTTCTCCTGCCAATAGCGGGCTTTTTCCAGCCATTGGCTGCGGTTCGACAGATAAGTCCAGGTGCGCACATAGGCGATGCGCGCAGACAGCGCGTCGATGTCGCCGTCATCGCGGTTGAGGCGCTCGACACGAGGCGCGAGCCAGTCTTCGTCAATGCGGCCATGGTCAATTACCTGCTCGAAGACCTCGCCGCAAATCCGGGCGTGCTCGTCAATGGCGACTTTCCGGAAATCGGGGATCTGGCAGGTGTCCCACAAGAGCCGAAGCGCCGCGCCGCCGCTCGCCTTCTCACGGATATCGGGATTGGCTGCGAGGCGTTGCAAAACTTCTTCATCATCGCCGGGCCGGGCTCGCAACAAATGCTCGCGGTGGGGTAATT
This sequence comes from Pseudomonadota bacterium, assembly GCA_038534195.1. GTDB lineage: Bacteria > Pseudomonadota > Alphaproteobacteria > Caulobacterales > Parvularculaceae > JAJFFW01. The sequence goes on along the minus strand of JBCAXE010000027.1, from coordinate 5,154 downwards.
TGCCGAGCGCGTTGAGGAGGCCGGGCAGGGAGCCGAAATCGAGCGTGTCGGAGCGCCATTGCAGATTGCGCACAGGCTCAAATCGATGCTCCTCGATGGCTTCAACGGTCTCTTCATCAAAGACAGGGCATTCGGCGGTGACGCCGAACGTGCCGTCGCGCATGTGCCGTCCCGCCCGCCCGGCGATTTGCGCCAGTTCGTCATGGCGCAACATGCGGGGGCCGCGTCCGTCGAATTTGCGGTTTGCTGCGAACGCCACATGGTCGATATCCATGTTAAGGCCCATCCCGATGGCGTCGGTGGCGACGAGATAGTCAACTTCGCCGGACTGGTAGAGGTCGGCCTGAGCGTTGCGGGTGCGCGGCGACAGGGCGCCCATGACGACGGCGGCGCCGCCCCTCTGTCTACGGATCAGTTCAGCGACCGCGTAAACAGTGTCGGCGGAGAAGGCGACAATCGCTGACCGCCGAGGCAGGCGCGTTACTTTCTTTGGCCCCGCATAGGACAGCACAGACAGACGGTCGCGCGAGACAAAGGTGATCTCCGGAAACAGCCGCTTCAGGATCGGCCGCATCGTCTCTGAGCCAAGAAAGAGCGTCTCGCTCGTCCCGCGCGCATGGAGCAGCCGCGAGGTGAAAATGCGCCCGCGCTCCAGGTCGGCAGCAAGCTGGATTTCATCGATCGCCACGAAGGCGACCTCCCGCTCAAGCGGCATCGCCTCAACCGTCGCCACCCAATATTTCGGGTCGCGCGGGATAATCTTTTCCTCGCCCGTGACCAACGCGACCTCATGTTTTGAGCGCCGGTCGACGAGCTTGTCATAGACCTCACGCGCCAGTAGCCGCAGCGGCAGGCCGATCATGCCCGTCGGGTGCGAGAGCAGCCGTTCAATGGCGAAATAGGTCTTGCCCGTATTGGTCGGTCCGAGCACCGCCGTCGGCGTGCGCCCGTCAAAGCGGGAAGGAATATGGGAAAGGGCGGACATGAGCGGCGGGCTTTTAGTGACGTCGCCCGTTCATATAGGCATTGTCGGGCGGAAGGCGCAAATGCGAACCTCTGGCCGCGAATATGACGGTTTTCTCCGTTGGCCGTTTGACGGAGGTGCGCGCGCCGCGCCCTTTTGGGGGCGTGAGCAATGCGACTTATAAACAATGGTGGGAAGCCGATGTCCGCACCTGCTCAGCCTGGGCCCCATGGTCAAGCCGCGGGGAGTCGGGATGTGGGTGGAGTGGGTGCGCGTACCGCTAACGCAATTCATGCCGCTAGGTCTGAAGTTATCACCGAAGGCTTCGATCTATCTCCGACTCGCCATGGCCCGGCCGCGAAGGCGGCTCACCAAAGAGATTCCGCGAAGGCGGCCGTTTTAAGAACAAGCGCGGCGTCGCGCGCGGGCATGGCGTCCATGGAGGCGCAGCGCTCGACTGCTTGCGTTCCCAGCTATCTTCCGAGGCACACTTCGTACTCTCCTCATGATGAAGTTCGGAGGTTCACGTCGTGCGATGAGAACTCATCGCACAACCCTCAAGACGACGAGACATCTCTGTCTAGGCAATTACGGCCGCTCCTCCAGAGGCGCCCTAAAGGGCCCTCGAAGGATGGCGGCGGGTTTAGCGGCCCACGGTCGCCGCCATGTGCGAGCGATTTCTCGGTGCAAAGAGAAAATCCGACATCGTCTGACCTAAAGCCCAAGCAACCCCTCCAACTCGACGATTGCGGGGCGCACATCGTCGATCGGCACTTTAATCGTCCGCATGCCCATGTCTTTGGCCGGCTTCAGGTTGACGCCGAGATCGTCGAGGAAGACGCAAGCCTCGGGCGGCACATCGAGCGCGTCGTACATCATTTCGTAGATGCGCGGCTCCGGTTTGCGCACGCCGGCTTTTGAGGACTCGATGATGTGGTCGAAATTCGAAAAGACAGCGCCAAGCGTTTTGCGATCCTTCTCATCGGCGAGCATCTCTTGCGTGTCATGGCTCGGCATGTTGTTGGTGATGCAGCCCGTCAGGAAGCCCGCCGCTTTGACGCGCGCGAGCGCGTCGATCATGTCCGGGCGGAACGTCAGAGAAAGAAGGCCGACCAAGGTTCGGCCGGGCACCTCGTGGCCGGCGGCGCGGGTTTCCTCTGCGAAGGCGCGATCGAAAGCGTCGAGATCGATTTCGGCGCGTTCATATTGGGCAAAGGCGCCGTCATTGATGTTTGCTTTGATCACGCTGCTGATAAATCGGTGGGGCAGGCCGCGCTCTTTTTCATACGCAGCGAAGTTGGTCACCGGCGAGGTGGTGAAGACGCCGCCGAAGTCGAAGATGGCCGCTTTGAGGGGCGTCATCATGACGGCGCTTTTTCCGGAAAGCCGAAGCGTTCGGAGAGAACCTTATCGACCGCGCGTTTCGGCAACAGGCGCGGCAGGGTCCACATGATGAACTTGTTGCGCAAAATCGCATACCGCGTTTTTGGTTTTGGCCGGCTCATAATATTGCAGACGACGTCGGAGACCGCTTCCGGCGGCAGGCCTTCAGCGCCCAGATCCTTGTATTTTTCCCGCATGCCGATGAGCGTGTCGAAATATTCCGTATCCTTATATTGGTCCACATTGATGTCGTCGGCCTTGTCCCAGATCGGCGTTTTGATGGTGCCGGGCGCGACGGTGACGACGTCGATCCCATGCATCAAAAGCTCGCGGCGCAGACTGTCGGAGAAGGCTTCAAGGGCATGTTTCGACATCGAATAGGGGCCCATAATCGGCGAGGCGATTTTGCCGGCGACGGAACTCATATTGATGATTTTGCCGGGCCCGCCCGAAAAAGATTTGTCCGCGCCGAGCATCGGCAGAAAGGCTTGTGTGACGCGCAAGGCGCCGAACAGGTTGATCTCAAACTGCTTTTTCAATTCCTCCATCGGCAAATAGCGCAACGGGCCGCCGATCGCGACGCCCGCATTATTGACGAGCCCTTTCAAGGTCGCGCCGTTAAGCGCGGCGCTGACCTGTTCGCTCGCCGCCGCGACGCCCGCATCGTCCGTCACATCGAAGATGAGCGGCGTGAAGGCGTCGCCGAACGCTTCGAGCGGCTCGGCGTCCGGCGCTTTGCGGACGCTGCCGAACACATGCCAGCCGTCTTTCATCAGGCCGACGGCGATGGCGCGGCCGATGCCGCTGGAGACGCCAGTAACGACGACGGATTTTTGAAGATCGCTCATGATGTTCCTTTTGTCTGGTCCGATGTGCTGCGCGCGAAGCGCCGACCGAAAGGCGGCCGCGATATGTATTTAATGCACAATACGCGAAGACCGGCTTTCGGGATTATGACCAACTGCAATCGGAGATTGCTACGACCATCCGAGTTCTTCGACCCACGCCTGGTTCTTCTTGTTTGCGGCCGCCACCGCCGGGCGCGCCATCAGCCGGTCTACATACTCTGTGTAAAGCGGCTTTTTCTCGAAGGCGCCGAACATCATGGCGAAATTCAGGGTGGAGCCGAAGATGACATCCGCGGCGCTGAACCGGTCGCCAAGAAGATAGGGGCCGGTTGCAAGCGCGTGGTCGATGGTCGTCAAAACGTCGTCGATGGCGCCGTGACCCGCCGAGCCCGGATTTTCCCGAACCGTGCCAGAAAATTTGTCGAGCATCGCGGGCTCGATGCAGCTTGGCGCGAAAAACATCCAGCGGAAGTAAGCGCCGCGCTTTGGGTCGTCATGGGCCGGCGCGAGGCCTTTTTCCGGATAGGCGTCGGCGAGATAAGCGCAAATGGCTGCGCCTTCCGTGACGACGGTATCGCCGTGCACAAGCGCTGGGATTTTGCCCATGGGATTGATCGCCAGATAGTCGGGCTTTTTCTGAGCGCCTTGCCTGATGTCGACGATCTCAACGCGGCAGGGCGCGCCGAGCTCTTCATTCATCCAGAGCGTCGTGCCGCCGCGGGTCTGCGGGCAGTGATAAAGGGTCGGCGCGTCTGTCATTGTCTATTCTCCTTCTTGCGGCTGGCGCGTGGCTTCATAAAGCGCGATGGCGGCGGCTGTGGATACGTTGAGGCTCTCAATGTCGGGGGCGATTTCGATGCGCAAGAGGCTGTCGCATGTGTCCGCTACGAGCTTGCGCAGGCCCTGGCCCTCGGCGCCCATAATGATCGCGAGCGGCGCGCGATTATCGAGTGTCGCGATCGGCGCCGCCGCGCCGCCTGCGAGCCCCGCGCAATGATAGCCAAGCCCCTGGAGCCCCTCAATGGCGCGAGCAATGTTGACGACGCTCACTGTCGGGACTGTTTCGATCGCGCCCGCCGCCGCTTTCGCCAGCGCGCCGGCCAGCGGCGGTGTGCGCCTGTCCTGGAAGATCACAGCGCGGGCGTTGAACGCCGCGGCGGAGCGAAAAATAGCGCCGATATTTTGCGGGTCCGTCACCTGGTCGAGGACGATCACTGGCGCGCCGGGTTGCGGGTCGGCGCAAGCATCTTTGAGCCGCGCGCGCGGCAAGTCGTCGACCTCTGCTGCAAGCCCCTGGTGGACAGCGCCCGGCGGCAGCGCCTGATCGATCTCGGCGGCTGTCGCCGGCTTGATCCTGGCGATGAGGGCGGGCGGCGCGGTGGCGTCCGCCAGCCAGTCGAGCGCGCTTTGGGTGGCGAGGACGCGCCGCAGCGGCCGCGCCGGATTATTAAGCGCGGCGAGGGTCGCGTGGCGCCCGTAAAGCCAGAGCGCCGCCGGCGCCTTGCTGGTGGGCGCGCTCTTACGGTTTCGGGGTTTTTTCTTCTGCTTCGCCGCCATGGGCTGCTCGGTAGCGGATTTGTGCGCAAAGCGATAGCGCTGCGGGTCCGCGGGGCCCGAAAATCCCTGTTGCGCCCCCGCACAGGCGCGGCTATAGACGTCGTTCTCCCCCGCCGCGGCGCTCTACACGAGCGTGCGCGTCACCTGACTGGAGGGGTGGGAGAGTGGTTAAATCCACCAGACTGTAAATCTGGCCGCTTAGCGTACGTTGGTTCGAATCCAACCCCCTCCACCACCATTAATACACTGAAACAATTAGTAAAAATCATGCGACTTGTGTTGGCTTCCGGCTCGCGCTTTACTGAAATTGCCTTTTTGGTTCATTTTTTGGTTCATTTTGCAAGCGCTCGGAAATGCCTAAACACTCATTCACTGATCGATGGCTAAAGACTGTCGGCCCAT
>JBCAXE010000026.1:0-48112 GCA_038534195.1 Pseudomonadota bacterium | reverse complement strand
GGCGCCCATTCCGGATTCGATGCGGTAGAGGAAAAAGTCGTGGCGCTTGCTATGGACATCGCTGCAAAAGCCGCCTCGGGCGGGCGCCACGATGATGAGCATCCCGAGCCGCGCCCTTACGATGCTGACCGCAATGCGATGCAGGATGTCGATGCGGCCCTGCTTGCGGCCACCGCAAATGGCAAGCGTGTTATCGTCGTTCTTGGGGCGAATTGGTGCCATGACAGCCGCGGCCTGGCGGCGAAATTCCAACAAGATGAGCTCCGGGCGGTCGTTCAGGAAAATTATGAGCTTGTTTATGTGGATGTGGGGCGGCGCGATCGCAACCTCGATGTGGGCGCAAGGTTCGGCGTCCCCAAATTGTTCGGCACCCCAACAGTCTTGGTGCTCTCTGCAAACGGTGACGTCCTTAACGCGGATACTGTTCATGATTGGCGTACGGCCTATTCAAAACCCTATGCCGACGTGCTTCGGTATTTCGAGACCTTTGCACCGTGAACGGCTTCACGCAAAAGCTGTATTGCCTGAACTCTTCGTAAGACTAGCCCTTCCTACCGGTTTGTAACGCACGCTGCAGGTGCGGCGCGTTTATTGTCCCGTTTTGGGTCAGGCGCATGCTGACGGCCCGCTTATGTTTCGAGAAGGAGATGATCCAATGGATCGCAAAACACTTACACTTACCGCTGCAGTATTCGCCATGTCCGGTCTTTCGGCTTGCGCGCACGACGACGCAGCTGTCGCTGCGGCGGCTTCGCCGGAACCGGTTGTAGAAGCTGCGGCTGCCGACGTTGTGGAGCCCGCCGACGACGCCGTTATTGAGGCGACTGACGAAACCGCGCCCGTTGAAGCGCTTGAAGTCGCTGAAGCGGAAGATGAGGCCGCTGATGCTATGGAAGAAGCCGCTGGCGAGACTGTCGACGGCCTGCAAGACGCATCCGAGACCATCGAAGAAGCTGTCGACGAGCTTTCAGAAGCCACTGAGGCGGTGGAAGAGGCTGCAGAAGACATCCAGGAAGAAATCTAGACCTTCCCCGGCGACTGAAGTCACGCCGAACCAAGATTAAAGCAACGCGAGCGCCGTTCCAGCGCTCGCGTTTTGACATTTTGGGACAAGCTCGGCAGGAAAGGGCTAAGTACATTCTGAGAGTGAGCGCGCAATGCACACGTCGTTGATGATTATTGATGATTTCCTCGATAACGCTGAGGAATTTCGAAAAATGGCGCTGGGACTCGAATACCCGAATCTCGAAAAAAAGACTGCATATCCTGGTCGTAATTCTCTTCAGCGGGTACAGATTCCCGGCCTTGATGAACAAGTATCTCGCCTATTGCATGTGAGACTACGCCCAAAGCAAGGGTCCGGTCATGCTCGCTTCCGAATTACGCTCGCAAATGATACCGGCATTGCTGACATTCACATGGACGACAGCCATTGGTTGGGGATTTACTATCTGTCTAAACCCGAAGATTGCGCCAGCGGAACAGAATTCTTTCGGCATAAGCCAACAGGCACGGATCGCGCACTCAATGAGCCTTCTGACATCGAACAACTTGGCGTAAAAACACAACAAGAAGCAAATCAAATCTTCAATGATATATTGTTGAATCATAGTAACGATAGATCGCAATGGGAGAAGATTATGGAAGTGCCCATGCGGTTTAATCGGCTAATTCTTTTCAGGCCGTGGCTGTGGCACACCGCTGGCCCTGGGTTCGGAGACAGAATAGAAAATGGGCGTCTGGTCTACCTCCTATTCTTCGAAGAGTATTGATCATTGAAAGCCGCAGTCATTCAGGCGGGTGGGTTGCTTTTCGATACGCCGTCGACGCTCGCCAAGATGCGTGTTCTGGCCGCTGAGGCCGCGAAAACGGGCGCAAATCTCGCCGTCTTTCCGGAAGCGTTTATTGGCGGATATCCCAAGGGACACCATTTCGGCGCACCGGTTGGCTCGCGCTCGTCAGAAGGGCGCGAATTGTTCCGCCGCTATTTTAACAACGCCATCGTCGTTCCGGGACCTGAGACCGAAATAATGGGCGCCATCGCGAAAGAATGCGCCATGGATATTGTTGTGGGCGTGATTGAGCGCGCCGGCGACGCAGAAGGATCGGGCACGCTCTATTGCACCGCGCTTTGTTTTTCCGCTCACGGCGCATTGCTCGGCAAACGCCGCAAACTAATGCCCACGGCCGCAGAGCGTCTCATCTGGGGCTTCGGCGACGGATCGACGATTGAAGTTTTCGACGGCGCTTGCGGCCGGATCGGCGCGGTGATCTGTTGGGAAAATTACATGCCGATGCTGCGCATGAGCCAATATGCGCAAGGCGTGCAATTCTATTGCGCGCCGACAGTGGACGATCGCGAAAACTGGATCTCGACGATGCGCACCATTGCGCTCGAAGGACGATGTTTCGTACTGTCAGCCTGTCAGTATATGGAACGCAAGGACGCGCCGGCGGACTTTAGACCCGTTCAGGGCGATGCGCCGAATACAGTGCTTATCAACGGCGGCAGCGTCATCATTTCGCCATTGGGTGAGATCTTAGTGGGACCAGTTTATGGCGAGGAGCGTCTCCTGACGGCGACGCTTGATCTCGACGATATCGCGCGGGGGAAAATGGATTTCGACGTCGCCGGCCATTATGCGCGGAGCGATGTTTTCACCTTGACTGTCAATCGTAAAAAGCAATCGCCGGTACAATAGCGCGATGGCCTCGCCGCGTGTCTCCGTCATCATCGTCAATTTCAATTCGGGCGCGCGCCTTGCGAAGTGTTTGGACCATCTGGCGGCGCAGGTCGTCGCAGATTTTGAAACAATCATTATCGACAACGCTTCAACTGACGACTCGCTGGAGGCTACACGCGTCCACAGTCTTGCTCCGATGATTGTCGAAGCGAAGGAAAATCTCGGCTTTGCGAAGGCGAACAATCGGGCCGCGGATCTGGCGCGCGGCGAATGGCTCGCGTTTTTGAACCCGGACGCTTACGCTGAGCCAGACTGGCTGGAAAACATGCTGGCTGCGATTAGGGCCAATCCCGACGCGGACGCGTTCGGGTCGAAGCAGATTGACGCCCTTAATCCTGAAAAAGCGGATGGCCTGGGCGACGTGTGCCACGCGCTCGGGTTGGTTTATCGCGGTGGTTTCGGCGCGTCGCCGGACAGCGTCACACGAGATGGTCTTTGTTTTTCTCCGTGCGCCGCCGCCGCATTCTATCGCCGCGAGACCTATTTGGCGCTCGGCGGTTTCGACGAAAGCTTTTTCTGTTACGGGGAAGATGTTGATCTTGGGTTCCGTCTGAGGTTACAGGGCGGACACTGTGTGCAAGTCGCCGACGCAATTGTTCGCCATGAAGGATCCGGCGTCACTGGCCGGTATAGCGATTTTTCCGTGTACCACGGTAACAGGAATCGAATTTGGCTCTATTATAAGAACCTGCCGCTTACGCTGCTTATTTTTCTTTCGCCGCTGCACCTCGTCGTCAACAGCGCAATGGTCCTGCGCGCCTTTGCGGCCGGATACGGCGGCGCATATTGGCGCGGTCTGTGGGATGGCTATCTGGGGACGGCGACCTTGGGCCCTACGCGCCGCGATATCCAGAAGGCGCGCAAAGCCTCCATATGGTCGATCGCAAAAGCGCTCACATGGTCACCCTTCAAGATGTTGAGGCGAGGCGAAGACTTGCGCGCTATCGAGCCTTAGCCCGCGGCGATACTTAAGAGATATCGTCCGTATTGATTTTTCTTCAGCGGTTCGGCGAGGCGGCGTAGTTGATCGCGGTCAATGAAACCGTTGCGATAAGCAATCTCTTCGGGGCAGGCGATCTTCATGCCTTGCCTTGTTTCAATCGTTTGAACGAAGTGCGCCGCTTCCAACAGGGATTCATGCGTGCCCGTGTCGAGCCACGCATAGCCGCGTCCCAGAATTTGCGCTCTTAATTGACCGTCACGCATATACATTTCGTTGAGCGCGGTAATTTCCAGCTCGCCGCGCTCAGAGGGCTTAACCTCTTTGGCGCGCGCCACAACGGTTTCGTCGTAGAAATATAGACCGGTCGCCGCATAGTTTGATTTTGGCTGGGTTGGTTTTTCTTCAATACTGGAGACGGCGCCGCTGTCATCAAACGCGACAACGCCATACCGCTCCGGGTCGGTCACTTGATAGGCGAAGATCTCAGCGCCGGTCTTCAACGAGGCTGCTTCTTCAAGCTTCTCGGTGAGGCCGTGGCCGAAAAATATGTTATCGCCAAGCACCAGTGCGCATTTATCGCCGGCGATGAAGTCTTCTCCAATAATAAAGGCCTGAGCGAGCCCATCAGGCGAGGGCTGCACTTCGTAGGAGAAGTTTACGCCCCATTCCGACCCATCGCCGAGCAGCCGTTGGAAAGACGTTTGATCCTCTGGCGTTGTGATCACGAGAATATCTTTGATTCCGGCCAGCATGAGAACGCTGATCGGATAGTAAACCATCGGCTTGTCATAGACCGGGGTCAGCTGTTTCGAAACGCCGCGCGTCACAGGATAGAGGCGCGTGCCCGATCCGCCAGCGAGAACAATACCTTTCATGCGACGATCCTTTAGTTTGTCTCTTTCAGCGCGCCGATAAGATCGGGCAGGCCAGCGCGCCAGTCCGGCTGTTCTATGCCGAAATCGCGAAGAATTCTTGAACAATCGAGCACTGTGTATAGCGGTCTTTTGGCCGGTGTTTCAAAGGCGCTTGTCGGAATTTTTGTGATTTTCACGTCAGCCCCGGCTGCGTCGAAAATCGCCTGCGCAAATCCGGCCCAACTGACCGCTGGCGCGCCTTGGAAATGATAAACGCCCCCCATGACCTCCTTGCGCGTTGCGCCATTCGATTTAGCTGTCGCAATCGTCAAAGCCGCCTCCGCGATCGCTGACGCTGGTGTCGGACCGCCCACCTGATCATCGACAATGGTCAATGTCTCGCGTTCGGATGAAAGGCGTAACATCGTTTTTAGAAAATTCTTACCGTAAGCGGAATAAACCCACGAGGTGCGCAGGATAACCGACAATGGATTCGCCGCAAGCGCCAGTGTTTCGCCGTTTAACTTGCTGCGGCCATAGGCATTAAGCGGTCCCGCCGGACTTGTCTCCTTCAAAGGTGCGCCGCTGGCGCCGTCGAAAACATAATCGGTGGAAATGTGGACGAATGCTGCGCCATAGTCTTTCGCCGCAAGCGCCATTTCTTTTACGGCGCCGGCGTTGATGCGATCAGCCGCCGCAAGGTCGTTTTCAGCGCCGTCGACATTTGTATAGGCGGCGGCGTTGATGATCGCTTTCGGGCGAACGCGCGCGATTTGTTCGCGCGCCGCGCCGGCGTTCATCAAATCGGCGTCGCCGCGGCCAATAGCGACGAGTTCGTCATCGCCATGGGCGCGCGCGCGGACCTCGCGGCCCACCTGGCCGTCAGCGCCGAAGAGAAGAATGCGCATAGGTCGCCGAGCCTTCAGGTGGCGGCGTGAAGGCCCTGGCGCGCGCTGTCGTCAAAGCCGCGCGCCCGGATCGCCTCCCACCATTCCTTATTAGCGAGATACCAGTCCACTGTTTCCGCCATTCCCGCTTCAATCGTATGGGCTGGCCGCCAGCCCAGTTCGCGCTCTATCTTGGAGCAGTCGATAGCGTAGCGTGCGTCGTGGCCTGGCCGGTCGGCCACAAACTCAATCAACGACTCATGCGGACGCGAAGACGCTTCCGGCAGGCGTTCGTCGAGAAGGGCGCAAATCATTTTTACCAGCTCAAGATTACTGCGCTCCGCGCGGCCGCCGATATTGTAAGTCTCGCCGACAACCCCCTTCTCCGCCACCAGCAACAAGGCGTCGGCGTGGTCGCCCACATGCAGCCAATCGCGCACATTATCACCTTTGCCGTAGATCGGGATCGTGCGCCCTTCCAGCGCAGAAATAATCACCACAGGGATCAGTTTTTCAGGAAATTGGTACGGGCCGTAATTGTTCGAGCAGTTGGTGACGACAACCGGCGCCTTAAAGGTTTCACCCCAGGCGCGCGCCAGCATATCGGAAGACGCTTTCGACGCCGAGTAAGGGGAGTTTGGCTGATAGGGCGAGGTCTCCGTGAAGGCCCCGGTCGGGCCGAGCGATCCGTACACCTCATCGGTCGACACATGGTGGAAACGAAAATTGGCAGGCGCGCCCTCGCTCATATAGCGCCGCGCCGCTTCAAGGAGCGTGAACGTGCCGACAATGTTCGTTTCGATGAAATCTTTCGGACCGTCGATAGACCGGTCCACATGGCTCTCTGCCGCGAGGTGCATCACCGTGTTGGGTTTAAATTCCTTAAACAGCGACTGCATCGCGTCGGCGTCGCAAATGTCACGCTGTTCGAAGGCGTAATCGGGATGCGCCGCCACAGACGCCACATTGTCGAGATTGGCCGCGTAGGTGAGCTTGTCCACATTCAGGACCTGATGACCTGCGCCAATAGCCTGCCGAACGACCGCAGACCCAATGAAACCGGCGCCGCCGGTGACGAGCAATCTCATGAACCCTCTCCGCATCTTCGCGTTTCGCTTTCGCGAATAAGCGTTTCCGGCTCTTGGAGCAAGAACAGGGCCGTATCATGGCCATACGAGGGGAGACGAGCCGCGTGGCGTTAACAGCAATAAAAGCGCTTATTCCAAAGAACGCCCTTGGCCCGCAAACCGTCGAGGTTCGTGGTGGAGCCGCCCGATCAAAGATCGAACTTCAAATCCCGAGGTAAGGAGAAATTTCGTGATCTCGCTGAGCTGCGTTTGCTTCGCAAACGGTCTCAGCTCGTGGTGGAGCCGAGGGGAATCGAACCCCTGACCTCTTGCATGCCATGCAAGCGCTCTCCCAACTGAGCTACGGCCCCTGAGTATTTACGGACGCGGAACCTAGCGGCGGCGTTCAACCGGCGCAAGGTCCCCTGCGGTTAATTGTCGTCGTCGCCGTCTTTGCTGACGACGATACCCGCGACATCGTCATCATCGTCATCATCGACGAGGAGGGAATTGTCGCTCTCGTCGTCGTCGTCGTCATCGAGATCGACATCTTCGAATTCCGCGAGCGACTTGTCGATATCGTCGCCGCCGTCATCATCATCGTCAGATTCTTCATCCAATGCGGCTTTACGCGTGCTCGTCGCCGCCTTGTTTTCTTGATCGGCGTCCTCCAGCGAGGTTTCCGCCTCGGGCTTGGCGTCTTCTTCTTTTTCCTTGGCCGGCTCGTCAGGCGCGCGCGTTTTGCGCGGCTTTAATAGCGCCTCCGGAATAAAGTCATGTTCGCATTTCGGGCAATGCGCCGGCTCTTTGTTGAGATCGTAAAAACGGGCGCCGCATTCAGGGCAGTCGCGTTTTACGCCGAGTTCTTGTTTCGACATTTGCGTTGGAGGTCCTCGACAGGGGGGTGGGAAACTTGAAAAGCCACGTGTTGCCAGAGTGCAGCGGCGCTGTCAAAACCGAAAACGCGAAAGAGAAAGTGTCCGACATCAATGGATAAGAGCCCCGCCCCGCAATCGCCCGCCGCTGATGCGATCGGCGCCGCGCCCTCAGCCGGTCTGACGGGGGATGTGAGAGCGCCGGGCGACAAATCGATTTCCCATCGAGGGCTGGTTCTGGGGGCGCTCGCCGAGGGTGAGACCCGTATCACTGGGCTCCTCACCGGCGACGATGTTTTGCGAACGGCGGCGGCGATGCGCGCCCTTGGCGCACAGGTGGAGCGCGACGGCGATGTCTGGCGCGTTGAAGGCGCGCTCTGGCGGCCTCCGGAAAAGGCGCTCTATTTCGGCAATGCGGGGACGGGCGCGCGTCTTGTCATGGGCGCTGTGGCGGGCGCTGGCGTTGGGGCGGCCTTCGACGGAGACGCAAGCTTGCGCGGGCGTCCCATGGGAAGAATTCTCGATCCGTTGCGCCAAATGGGTGCGGCCGCTGAGAGTAATGAAGGCAAGCTCCCTTGTCGCCTTGAGGCGGCGGCGTTGAAAGGGATCGACTACACGCTGCCCAAGGCCTCGGCGCAGATCAAATCCGCTGTGCTGCTGGCGGGCTTGGGCGCCGAAGGCGAAACCATTGTCCGCGAGCCCGAGCCCTGCCGCGATCACACCGAACGGATGCTTGCGGCGTTCGGCGCGGAGATCAGCGTGAAGCCTTCAGAGACGGGACGCGTCACGCGGCTGCCTGGCGGGCAAACGCTCAAAGGAACAACAGTAGACGTGCCGGGCGATCCTTCATCGGCGGCTTTTCTAGCGGCGGCGGCGCTCATTACCGAAAACTCGGACATCACGATACGGAATGTTTTGATGAACCCGCACCGCACCGGCTTCTTTGAAACGGTCAAGGAGATGGGCGGCGACCTCACAATTGATCGGGAGCGCGAGAGCGGCGGCGAGCGCGTTGCCGATCTCCGCGTGCGCTCATCGCGGCTAAAGGGCGTTGCCGTGCCTGCGTCGCGCGCGCCCTCCATGATCGATGAGTATCCGATTTTATCCGTCCTCGCCGCATTTGCGGAAGGCGACACTTACATGCCGGGCGTATCGGAGTTACGCGTCAAAGAAAGCGATCGCATCGCGGCTATGGAAAGCGGTTTGAAGGCATGCGGCGTTGAGGCTGAGAGCGGCGGCGACTGGTTGCGCGTGTTCGGGCGGGCGGGCGCGGTGAAAGGCGGAGCGAGCGTGGCCGCGCATCACGATCACCGCATCGCTATGAGCTTCCTGATCCTCGGGCTTGGCGCCGAAGACGCGGTCGCCACCGACAGCGCGCTGATGATCGCCACAAGTTTTCCCCGCTTTTCGGAGATTATGCGCGGTCTCGGCGCGCGCATCACGACACTCTAGCCCGCCGGCGCGCGAGGGATTGAGCGCATCACACAGGGCCGGAATGCTTTACCCGGGAACTTGAAACGCCTCGAGAATGTCTGCGCCCACGCGTTTCGGGCGCATGGTTCGGGCGTCGAGCATGCACCAGACGGTCGTCGCCGCCGCCGAGGGCTTTTGCGCGCCTGGTTTGCGGATATCGACAAACCGTTCAAAGCGCGGCCCCTTGGCGGCGCCGAGCCAGGTGCGCGCTTCAACCGCATCGCCCGGCAGGATGGGGTCGCGATAGTCGATTTCGTGGCGCAGGACGATGAAGAGATAAGCCGCCTGCATCACCGCCGGCGCGATCGCGGCCCAATGGGCTGTCGCCATTTCCTGAACCCAGCGCACATAGACAGTGTTGTTCACATGACCGAGCTGATCAAAATCGTCCCTATGCGGCGTTAGCGTTTTGACGAAGGCGGTATCGAAATTAACGGCGCCGAGGCCGGTCGTTGCAGGAGAGGTCATGAAACGAATTTCGCAATTAAGTTGTGGTTGGCGTTATTGATGAGTGTGAGTGACCATAAAGCATTCTCTCTTTCAACTCATTCCAAGTCGCGATTTTGGGTCTCCAGCGCAATATTCCGGCTGTTGAGCGCCCGGATGGTCCATAAATCCTGATCGCGCGGCCGGCATACAATTGCCGCTGGACCGGTGCGGCCGCAAGCGGGTACGATGCGGTTGCGCAAAAATTTGCGGCGCCGTTGGAGCGGGCCTGTCGGCAATCGGAAAATGCCCCGCCGCCAAAAGCCGCTTTCGCCGCTAAAAATGAAAACAAAAAGGAAAGGCGCGCCATATGTCCGATCAAACGCTTATCAAACTTCCAACCTGGTTCTGGATTGTCGCTGTCGCCGCACTGCTTTGGAACCTTCTCGGCGTCATGGCGTTTGTCGGGCAGGTGACGCTCACGCCGGAGGCGCTTGCGAAAATGGAGCCGGGTGAACGCGCGCTTTACGAAAACGTTCCTGTGTGGGCGACAATCGCTTTCGCGCTCGCCGTCTTCGGCGGCGCTTTGGGGTGTGTGCTCCTGCTACTGAGGAAAGGCCTCGCCTCCACAGTATTTCTAATTTCGCTTATCGGAATTGTCGTCCAGATGGGATACAATTTCCTTTTAAGCGGATCGCTCGCGGTCTATGGCCCGGGCGCTCTCGCCATGCCCGTGATGATCCTGATTATCGGCGCCGGTCTTTTATTGTTTTCCAAACACGCCGCAAAGGTCGGCTGGATCAGTTGACCGAAACGCAAGCAGCCATGACATTTTCGCGCGTTCGAGCAGCGATCATGGCGTGAGGGGCCCCCTTGCAATCTATTGAGGCCGCGTCAAAAGTGCGGACGCAATGGAACATGCCGAACGCTCTTTTGTCATCGCGCTTGACGGCCCCGCCGCCTCCGGCAAGGGCACGCTCGCGCGCTTGCTCGCGGACCATTACGGGTTCGCTTATCTCGACACTGGCTCGCTCTATCGCGGCGTCGCGTGGGTTCTGATTGATCGTGGGTTTGATCCCAGCGACGAAGAAGCTGCGGCGGCGATTGCACGTGACTTTTCGATTGATCAAATCGAAGGCGCCGCTATCCGAACAAAAGAAATCGGGGCTGCTGCGAGCATTGTCGCGGCCAATCCAGAGGTGCGCGCGGCGCTCCTCGACTACCAGCGCCGGTTCGCGACCGAGCCGCCGGGGCCGGGGTCGCAGCCGCCTGAGGCGCGCCGGAAGAATAGGGCGCGAGGCGGCGCACGCGGGGCCGTGCTCGACGGGCGCGATATCGGCACCGTGGTTTGCCCGGATGCGCCGATGAAATTCTTCGTCACGGCGAGCCCTGAAGTCCGCGCCCATCGCCGCTGGAAAGAGCTCTTATCGACCCGCCCGGACGTGAAGGAAGCCGACATTCTCGCCGATCTGCGCGAGCGGGATGCGCGGGACGCCGAGCGCAAAGACGCCCCCATGGTGGCCGCGGAGGATGCGGAGTTGCTAGACACCACTGATTTGTCTATAGACGCGGCATTCGCGGCGGCGCGCCGCGTGATCGACGGCGTTTTCAAACGCTGGGGCGAGCAATAGCTCGCGCCGGCGCAAATTTCTTTTTGAAGACGGTTTTTGTGTCCGCCGAAGCGTGATCCGCGCCGCTTAACTGAAACTCGGCTTCACCGGCCTTTGGACCGAATGCGCAAAGGCAAGACCGCCGGAAACAACCGGTCGGCACGTATAGCTGAACTGATTTGGAGACTGATGGAACCCCTCATCCGGGTCCCTTAACCTTAACCCTTATGTCATCAACTGAAACCATGAACCCGTCCCGCGACGATTTCGCGGAAATGCTTGAAGCCTCTCTGGTCGACAAGCAACAATTTGAAGAAACCGTTGTCAAAGGCGTCATCACCGCCATCGAAAAGGACGTTGCGGTCATCGACGTAGGCCTGAAGACCGAAGGCCGCGTCCCCTTGAAAGAATTCTCCCAGCCCGGACAGGACGTTTCCCTCAATGTCGGCGATGAAGTCGACGTGTATGTGGAACGCCTTGAAAACGCGCATGGCGAAGCGGTTGTCAGCCGCGACAAAGCCCGCCGCGAGGAAGCCTGGGACCGCCTTGAAAAGCAATTTGGCGCTGAAGAGCGCGTCACAGGCGTTATTTTCAACCGCGTGAAGGGCGGCTTCACCGTCGATCTCGGCGGCGCCGTCGCCTTCCTGCCAGGCAGTCAGGTGGATATTCGTCCCGTGCGCGACGCTGGTCCGCTGATGAATATCGAACAACCATTCCGCATCCTGAAGATGGACAAGCGCCGCGGCAATATCGTCGTATCGCGTCGTTCCATCCTTGAAGAGGATCGCGCCGAACATCGTCAGGAAGTCGTTAAAGAGCTCACCGAGGGCGACGAGCGCGATGGCGTCGTGAAGAACATCACGGATTACGGCGCGTTCGTCGAGCTTGCGCCGGGTGTCGACGGTCTCTTGCACGTGACGGACATGTCCTGGAGCCGCGTCAATCACCCGTCTGAAGTGATTAATGTGAATGATACAATCCGCGTCAAGATTATTAAGATCAATCCGGAAACGCACCGGATCTCGCTTGGCGTGAAACAACTCCAGCCCGATCCGTGGCAGGGCGTCGCGGCGAAGTATCCGCTTAGCGCCAAATTTACTGGCCGCGTCACCAACATCACTGACTATGGCGCGTTTGTGGAGTTGGAAGACGGCATTGAAGGGCTGGTCCACGTCTCTGAGATGAGCTGGGTGAAAAAGAACGTGCACCCGGGCAAGATCGTCTCCACTTCCCAGGAAGTGGAAGTCATGGTCCTTGAGGTCGACGAAGCCAAACGCCGGATTTCTCTCGGTCTGAAACAATGCGCGGACAATCCGTGGGAGCGTTTCGCCGAAGAATATCCGATCGGCTCGGTTATCGAGGGCGAGATCAAGAACATCACGGAGTTTGGTCTTTTCGTCGGTATCAACGACGACATGGACGGTATGGTCCACTTGTCGGACCTCGACTGGGACCGCTCCGGCGAGGAAGCGATCAAGGACTACGAGAAGGGTCAAACAGTCACGGCCAAAGTGCTCGACGTTGATCCTGACAAGGAGCGTATCTCGCTTGGCGTAAAACAGGTTGGCTCCGATCCGATGGATTCGGTCGGCGAAATCAACCGCGGCGACGACGTCACCTGTACGGTTACGGCGATCGAAAATGGCGGTATCGAGGTGCAAGTGGGCGGCGAAGGCGGTCCGAAAGCCTTTATCCGCAAGTCGGATCTTTCCAAAGACCGCAACGAACAGCGCCCCGAGCGTTTTGCTGTCGGCGACAAGATCGACGCGCGCGTCACCGGTTTCGATAAAACCTCGCGCCGCATCAATCTCTCAATCAAGGCGCGTGAAGTCGCTGAAGAGAAAGAGGCGGTGGAACAATACGGCTCAGCCGATTCCGGCGCGTCTCTCGGCGACATCCTCGGCGCCGCACTCAAGGAAGGCGATAAGGGAGAATAATTCCTTCGCCTAATGAACAAAGAAAAAGCCCCCGCCAAACCGCGGGGGCTTTTTTGTGGATAACCTCAGCCTAAAAATGAAAATTCGGTGGCGCCACCGCTCAGGCGCTCATCTCGCTTGCGCAGCAAACATTTACATCATTCGGGTAATGACTGTAGGATTCGCGATTACGTAACAAATGAGGGGCGATATGAGGGCGGCGCGTCTCGCGGGACGATTGACGGTTTACTATCTCGCCGTCACCGGATTCGTCCTTGCCGGTATTCAGTTTGTTCCGGATTTCCAGTCTTACCTGCCCATTGGCGGCGCGCAGCAATTGCTCGCCGGCGCTTCTTCGGACCCATTCGATTCCATCGAAATCGGCGCGGACACCGTCGAGAATTTGCAAGGCAGTCTCGTCTGGCTGACCATTGCGGTGGCGGGCTCGGTGCTGACCGTGTGGCCGCTAAGCTGGACCTATATGGCGATCCGTATTCACGACGAATATGATCAGTCGCTTGTTGAAACGATCATGGTGCTGCCGATTGCGGTGACGAGCATTGTGATTATCGTTAGCCAAAGCATTGCGCTTGCGTTTGGCCTGGCGGGCATTGTCGGCGGCGTCCGGTTTCGCAACACGTTGAAAAGCTCGGGCGACGCCCTTTTTATCCTCACCGCGATTGGCATTGGTCTCGCTGCCGGCATCGGCGCGCTTGAAATCGCCATCGTCATGTCGATCATGTTCAACTACTGTTTTCTCGCCCTCTGGATCGCGCGATATGGTGAGAAGAAAGGCGCGCATCGATATATGCGTCACGCAACAAAGAAAAATCATAAAAATGCGGACGGCGCCAAATGACCCGTTTGCTGCTGAGCCTATGTCTGTTGTTGCAGCCGTCGACCGTATGGGCGCAAGGGAATTCCCGAATAGACGCGACTGAATTCGAGGCGCCGGTTTCCGTTTTTAAGTTGCCAAAGACCCTTGTGGAAATTTCTGGACTGGCGCCGGCCGGAGAAAAGAGCGTTTACGGCCACAATGATGAACACGCGATCATCCACGAAATAAGCGTTGAAGACGGCACGGTGTTACGGTCGTTCGCGCTCGGCGAGCCGACGGTGGCGGGCGACTTCGAGGCGATCGCGCGCATCGGCGCATTTATCTATCTCGTGACGAGCGACGGGTTGATCTACGAGGCACGCCCGCAGCCCCATGCGCAACGGGCGACGTACAATGTTTACGATACGGGCCTTGCCAAGACATGTGAGATTGAGGGTATGGCGCCTGCCGAAGAAGGCGGCCTCCTTCTCTTGTGTAAGCGATCAACGCTCAACAAACGGCGCGACCGGCTCATTCTTTACCGTTGGCGCTTCGAGGATCGGCTTAATGAAAAGACGCCCTTGATCAATGTGGCGCTTCGCGATCTGGCGCCGCGGCCTGTTGAGGGATCGTTCCGTGCGTCGGGCCTCGAGCGCGACGCCAACACTGGTAATCTGCTGATTATCGACTCAAATGCGGGCGCGGTGCTGGAAATAACGCTCGGCGGCGCCAAGGTCGCATATCACGCGATAGGGTCGAAAGCTCATCCGCAACCGGAAGGCGTTGCGATCCTGCCGTCAGGACTTTTCGTGATCGCTGATGAGGGGCGCAAGAAGAAGGGCGCATTGTCGGTTTACAAGCCGCGATAAGGCGTAAGATTCTTCATCGGCAATTTGACAGGAGCTTTTTTTCGAGCGTCTCGTCATCAGCGATCGATTTGAAAAATCCTTCAAGGTACTTCTGTGCGCTCTTCGTTGCGCGTTCGCTGAGGCCGGGCGCTGTTTCAATCGCAGCCATAAAGGCCGGCTTTTTCTGTCGGAACGTTTCAGCGGCCACACGCGTTTCTGCGTTGAAGTCACAAAAACCGCGATAGACCCGCGACGTCACGCGAGTGACATTCACATTCGCCGGCGGCACAGCGTAGGGGGCGTCGACAAGGCCTGCATAGTCAAAGTCGTAAGGAACGGGCGTCAAGTCGGATTGCGCTTGCTTACTTGAACCGATCAACTTCGCATTGTGGCAACACTCATCGCCCGCCGGCCCCTGAAGAACGCCCCAATCGAGATTGCCGATCATATATTGAAAGAGCGTCACCGTCGCTGTCGACTGAGCGTTCAGTTGCGCCCGCGACGCGCGTTCGATCGAGACTTCTTTTAAGTCAACGCGCTTGGCGAGGTCATCAACATCCTCGATCAAAAATCCAAATCGGCGGACGATCTCCTTGCCGCTCTTCTCGTCAACATAAGATATCTCCGCCAGCCGGACGCGAAAACTCGTGTCGGTGGCCACATTGAAAAGTTTGTAGGCTGCATATTCCAGAAAAGTGTGTCTTTGGAACGCCATTGTTTTGCGGCAATGGGTAACCAGCTTGAGCGATCGCTGCCGATGAAACAGGGACGCCTTCGCCGGTTTTTCCTTGATGCGAATACGCAACGGCGGAAACTGGCAATTTTCCTTTCGTCGACGTGATTTTCCCCGCGCGCTGATCGTGACGGCGTGGGCTTCTGTCTCCGTCCCATTGATGACGAGCGTGGCGTCAGAAGGCGTCGGCGACCGGGACATACCGCGTACAAGCTCGCGGATTTGACCTGTTATCGTGATGTCGAGGGGCGCATCGTCAGAAAATAGCGGCGTCGGCTTTCCGGCTTTCGCGCCGGCGGGCGCGAACAACGTGGCCACACAGCAGAGAGTTGCGATCAAGAAAGCCCGGGTCATTGTCCTGCCTCGGGCGTCGTCAATGTCTGCGATCGCCCGCCGTCTACAGCCGTGACGATGTCGCCTTCTATACGAACATAGGAACGCACGCCGCCATAATGCGCGGACATGCCCGTGTCGATCAGGAGGACTTTGCCGCCATACCGCGACTGAACGCCCGACAATTGCGGCGTATGTCCGACAATGATGCGGTCGATATCATAGGCCTCAAGCGCCAGATCAACGGCCTGCGCGCCGTCGGCGGTTTCTTGCGCATTTCCGCGGTGCCAGAGCGGCCCTAATTCGTCGGTCAAAATATCCGCCGGTCCGGCTCCGGTGAGCGCGGCGCGCACCTCGTCGTTAATGCTCTTTATTGACCGGTCGGCATATTCAGCGCTGATCCCGCCATGAACGAAAAGCGTTTGGTCGATGATGTGAACAGCGTCATGCTTGGAAATCCATCGTCCGTATACGCCGTCGGCGGCCCAGGCTCGCCGATGCTCAACATAGCCGAGCGGAAAGTCTTCCTCGAAGGCGGCGCGAACTTGCTTGTCAGTCAGGGTTGGACTTTCACCCCGGTAGAATGACGTGAACGCCTCGACATTCGCCCGATAATATTGATCTCTGAGCTTCGGCGACGTCGCAGTGGCGAACGCGGCGTATTCGCCGGGATGCACATAACGCAAATCACCAGTGATATTCATCGCTTCATGATTGCCGATCAGCGCGATGACGGCGCCGCCGGCGCGCGTGGCCTGTTTTTCGAGCGCCATCAGATGGTCGAGTATTTTTCGCGTGTCCGGGCCTCTGTCCGGCACGTCGCCGAGTTGGACAAATCGCGTATCGCCGCCAGCCCATTCGCCCGCGCTGTCCACAATGCCGGCGCGGCGCAAGATCGCCATGTAGGCTTCGTAGTCGCCGTGAATGTCGCCGACGGCGACCACTGGCGACACGCGCGTCTGGTCCAAGAGCGATGCAGGTTCGGCGCTAGCGCAGGCGGTCGCGAAAAAGAAGACCGCTACAAAAAAGTGCTTGGCCCAGTGCGCGTCTTGGCGCTTGGATTTCGTGACCATATCTCCCCCCGTTTTTATCGCCTGCTGCAGAATACCTCAGGCGACGTGGAAATGAAAACGCAGGGCGGAACGCGTGGCGACGCCGGTAAGTGGTGGACAAAGGCACTTGCGCGGCGCGTTTTTGCAGTGCAACTAATTTTGAACCGCTTTAAATCACCGCGACGCGCTTGATGGCCTGCACCGAAAGTTCGCGTCTGCATATTTGATGCTCGCTGGCGATCACTGAAGCAAACAGATAGCCTATTGGGGTGATTGCCGTGCCCATCGAAACCAATGTTGAAACGCCCAGCGTGTGTCTCCTGGGCGGGCCCGATGCGGTGTCGCAGCGTTACGCGGCGGAAGGCTGTCTGAGTTCCCCCTTCGCCTTCGATGAGAAACTGATCGACGCAGCAGCCGAGGACACGCGCCGTGTAATCGCGTCAGGCAAACGGCGTGCGCAGGATCTTTGGCGGCGTTCGCCAGCGATTAAAGCGCTTGCCTGTGACGCGGGCGTATTGTCTTTCCTTTCCAAATTGTACGGGCGGCGCGCCTTTCCATTTCAGACGTTAAGCTTCGTCAAAGGAAGCGAACAAAAGCCCCATGCGGACACGTTCCACTTTTCCTCAACGCCGGAACGGATGATGTGCGGCGTCTGGATCGCACTTGAAAAAGCGGACGAGGCGAATGGGCCGCTCGTCTATTATCCGGGCAGTCATCGTCTGCCGGTGTACGCGCCGGCGGATGTGGGCGGCGGCGATTATGCGACGAATTACGAGCCGTTCGTGGCGGCGGAACTTTCAAAAGGCCGGTTCGGCCGTAAAGAAGCGCTCATGAAAAAGGGCGAGGCGTTTTTATGGTCGGCGAATTTGTTCCACGGCGGCGCGCCGATACGCGATTGCTCGCGCACGCGTCTCAGTCTGGTGACCCATTATTTCTTCGATGATTGCACCTATGTAACCCCCATGCGGGAAAAAGACGGCAAGGCGCATACGCGGGAAGTCTACGATATCGCAGCGGGCCGGTTCGTCAGACAGAAGCGCAATGGCGCAGTTGTGCGCCCGTCGCCGATTGTTGCGCTCGCAGCGCGCTATCGTAATTTGACGCGTCAGGCGCCGGTGTCTTGAGTGCCTGAGTTACCGGAAGTTGAAACGGTCCGCCGAGGGCTCGCGCCCGTGATGGAAGGCGCGACGTTCTCTCGGGTTCGCCTCAAGCGCAAAGATTTGCGCTTCGCCCTTCCGAAGAGTTTCGCCAAACGCCTTGAAGGCGCGCACATTCTTTCGTTGTCGCGGCGCGGCAAATATATGAACGCCGCCCTTTCAACCGGTGAGACCTTGATCATGCATCTTGGCATGACGGGCCGGTTCACCATTGAGGAAGAAACGGCGTCGGCGCCGGGCCGCTTCCACCATGAGGTTGCACAATTGGAAAAGCACGATCACGTGGTCTTTGAAGTGGCGCGGCGCGACGGGCGGTCGGCGCGTATTTTCTATAACGATGCGCGGCGTTTCGGATTCATGGACCTGTCGCCGACCGGCGCTCTTGATCAGTCGCGCCATTTCGCTGGCATGGGGCCCGAACCGCTCAGCGAAGGTTTCACCGAGACGTCTTTCAACGCGGCTTTGAAGAAGCGATCTGCGCCGATCAAAGCGGCGTTGCTCGATCAGCGTGTGGTCGCGGGCGTGGGCAATATTTATGCGTGCGAGGCGCTCTTTCGGGCGAAGATTTCACCGCGGCGTAAAGCCTCCAGTGTCGCGGGCGTGCGGGCTCGCCGCTTGCGGCTGGCGGTGATCGCCGTCCTTGAGGAGGCGATTGAGGCTGGCGGCTCGACGCTTCGCGACTTCGCTGCATCGGACGGCGCGCTCGGCTATTTCCAGCATAATTTCAAGGTTTATGGCCGTGAGGCGGAACCTTGTCCGATCTGTAAAACGCCGGTCAAACGCCTTGAACAGGCCGGGCGATCGACCTTTTTTTGCGGGGTTTGCCAGCGGTAAATCGGGCCCAAATGACTGGCCCTGAAAAGCGTTGACGAGGGCGGACCCCGTCGTTATACACCGCGTTCCGCCCGGCTAGGGCTCTGAAATTCTTAATCCGAGAGACGACATGGCTAACACAACTTCAGCAAAAAAGATGGTTCGGAAAATCGAACGGCGCACGGCTGTAAACAAGGCCCGCCGCTCGCGCGTGCGCACCTATTTGCGGAAAGTGGAAGAAGCGATCGCATCCGGCGACAAAGTGGCTGCAGATACCGCTTTTAAAAACGCGATGCCGGAAATGCACCGCGCTGTAACAAAAGGCGTTTTCCATAAGACGACTGTCTCCAGAAAACTGTCGCGGCTTTCTTCGCGCATCAAGGCGTTGTCCGCTTAATAGACCCAAACGATTTAAATGAGCATGTGAACGCTTCGTCATTGACGGAGCGTTTTTTTTCATTTTTTGTAAGGCGCACTTTGTGCTGGCTGTATATTTTTCGCCGCCGCACACTGTGCGCTAGAGTAATTTTAAGTTTGCGCGATTTCAGAAAGAGTATGAGTTTCAGACGCTTTGGAAAAAACACATGCGCAAGGGGAAAACTATAAAAAAAAATCTCGCGAATCGCTGATCAAAGTCTTGCTTCACAGAACTGTCGTGTTTTATAGTGAGATTGTTGGATGCAACGGGTACGAACTAATTTTTGCACCAATGATTTGGGAGAGTGGTAGCGTTAAAGAGCGTCAAGGTTCTTGATAAGAGCCTTGGGTGTCAATAATTGTCGCGTTATTGCGAAAGAAATAAGAAGGGGCGGAGCATGGACCTTTTGCGTCGACTGCACACAAAGACTATTTCTCCCATCATCGTTTTTGACCAAGCCGTTTTCCGGTCAACCGCAGCGCTGCTGCTATAATCAAGTAAATTGACTTTCGCCGGTTTCGCGCCGGCGTTCCATTAATTGTATCCGCTTTTCCACGCAGTGTTTCTGCGAACGGGAGAGCTCTGACAAAAATTTTAATTGCAAGGCATTTTATGACAGACCAATCTGACTCCCAGAACGATCCCATGAACGCGTATCGTCAAAGCCTGAAGAAGCGGTTTGGTGAAGCGATATTCCATTCATGGATGTCCGACATTGCGATCGCAAAAAACTCTAACGGCGAAGTCGAACTGGCGACGGCCTCGCGCATGCGTCGCGATACGCTTCTGCAACGCTTCAAGCCGGGCATGCATGAAGAGTGGAATCGGCACATCGCGCCGGTGAAGAAATTTTCGATCGCGCTGCGCCGCAAAGATATCTCGGATCGCCTCGACGGCGCCGCGCCGCGCCCGCCGGTGGGCGAGGCATTTCGTAGCCCCATGTCAAAAGATGCGGACAAAAAATCACTTGGTCTTAATGATCTGGCTTCGCCGCTCGATCCGCGATCAACGTTTGAAAGCTTCGCCGTTGACGAGACCAATCAGTTGGCGCACGCTGCCGCCAAGCAAGTTTTCGTCGAGACCACGCCGCACCAATTGATTTACATTCATGGTCCCTCCGGCATTGGCAAGACACACTTGTTGCACGCGATCGGCCATGAATGGCGCAAACGTTTTGGGGAGGGGACATGCGCGTACCTGACGCATTCAAGTCTGATTAACGGATGCGTCGACGCCGTTTTTTCGAATTCGATTCTTTCTCTGCATAAGGATCTTCTGACGCAGAGGCTCATTCTGATTGACGATATCCACTTACTTGGCGGCAAGAACCGCACGCAGCAGGAGGTGTTGAATATGGTGAATGCGTTTATTTCGAGCGGTCGCCAGCTTGTCATCGCAGGCGAGGCGCCTCCCGGACGGTTGAGTGAAAAAGATATTCATGCGCGTCTCGCCGATCGGTTGGCCGGCGGGCTTGCGGTGCCGATGGAGCCTGGCGGCGTCGCATTACGCACCGACGTTTTGAAAATGCGGACGGCGAAGGCCAGCATGAAGTGCGAGATCGGCGATGACGCGATTGATTATGTGGCGGCGAACTTCCCGCACAGTTTGCGCGAGGCGATCGGCGCCCTAAATCAGCTCTTGCTGACCTATGGCGACAAAGAAACCGTGGTCGGCCGCGCGGAAGCGCAATCAGCGCTGCGCTCGCGCCTTGTAAGCGGTAAGCGCGCCGGCACGCTTGAAGACGGGATTGCGGCGGCGGCCGATGCGTTTGGCATTTCCGTCGAGGACATGAAGGGACGTGCGCAGCCGCAACGGATCGCCAAAGCGCGCCATGCGTTCGTCTATGTCGGCCGTGAGGCGCTGAAGGAAAGCTTCCCGAGGATTGCGGCGTCGCTTGGCCGCGATCATACCACGGCGATGAGTTCTTACCGTCGCGCCGAAGCGCTTTTGGAGCGCAATAAGGACTTCCGGGACGCGGTGGATGCGATCCGTTTGGCGGTCGGCGGCTAGCGCGCAGCGCGCTCTGAAAATTACTTTAATTTCAATGGGCTAAAAAGGGCCGGCAAGGGCGAATAAATCGCTTCTTTGCTGGCTTTTTTGTGCTGTTTTGGTGTATGATTAGGCGTTGATTTTCAGTGGCGATTCTTCCGTCGACGCGCATGCCTTCTGCAGTTTTTTCGTCTTGGGAAAGCAAAGAAAGCGGTCGAAAATCTCACCACAGGAAGCTGCCGGGACTTACAGCGCTTGGAGGCGCTGACGCCTTCTCTGCAACTGCTTCTTGAGCGGGACGACGCGCGATTCGGCGGGGGCAACGAGGATTTGGGAGACCATGAAGGTAACGATTGAACGATCTGCGTTAGTGAAAGCGTTGGGGCACGTCCAAAGCGTTGTAGAACGCCGAAACACGATCCCCATTTTGGCGAACGTGCTGATCCAGGCGACCGCTGATAACCGCCTCACCTTAACGGCCACAGATCTGGATATCGAAATTTCCGAAAGCGCGGAAGCTGACGTGGCGGCCCCGGGCGCGACGACTACAGAAGCGGTCCGGCTTCACGATATCGTCAGAAAGCTGCCCGACGGATCGCAGATCAAGCTGGAGCTTGTGGGCGAGGAAGGCCGGCTGCAAATCTCCGCCGGCCGGTCGCAATTCTCGCTGGCGGTCTTACCTGACGACGATTTCCCGACGCTCGCCGCCGACGATCTGCCGACCAATTTTTCAACGCCCACAGCCGACCTCGCGCGGCTTCTGGACAAAACGCGTTTCGCCATGTCGCAAGAAGAGACGCGCTATTATCTAAACGGCGTTTACCTGCACGCTCTAACAGACGGCGAAGAAGCGCCCCTCTTGCGTGCGGCCTCCACTGACGGACACCGGCTGGCGCGCCTCGACGCCCCATTGCCAAAGGGCGCCGAGACGATGCCTGGCGTGATCGTACCGCGAAAAGCGGTGACGGAATTGGCGCGGTTGCTCGACGATGCAGCGGAAATGGTTGAGATCGGCGTTTCGGAAACGAAGATCCGGTTCGGGTTCGGGGCTGGTTACCTGACATCGAAACTGATCGACGGCTCGTTTCCCGATTATGAGCGGGTTATTCCAAAGGGGAATGAAAATACCCTCCGTGTAGAGAATAAGGACTTTGCGCAAGCCGTTGATCGGGTGTCGACCGTTTCCGCCGATCGCACCCGCTCGGTGAAGCTGGCGCTGGATACCGACCAGCTGCGCTTGACGGTGAATAATCCCGAGGCGGGCAGCGCGTTGGAGGAGCTCTCCGTCGATTACGCCGGCGCGCCGATCGAGATCGGGTTTAATGCGCGCTATCTGTTGGATGTGGCGCAGCAGGTGGACGGCGAGACGACAACGTTCAAGCTAGCCGATCCGTCGTCGCCGACAATTATCAGCGATGACGATGATCCGGGCGCGCTCTATGTGCTGATGCCGCTGCGGGTCTGATAGTTAGGAAAGAATGTGAGCGAGGCGCGCCTTCAAGAGATGGATGCGGTTGAGCCGACACCGTGCGCGGCGGCGTCGGTGCGTTTCCGGCGACTGGCGCTCACGAATTTTCGCTCTTATGCGAACGCGTCGATTGGGCTCGACGGGCGTCCGGTTACGTTCGCGGGCGCCAACGGGGCCGGGAAGACCAACATTCTGGAAGCGATTTCCCTGATCGGCCCGGGACGGGGTTTGCGCAGCGCGCGTCTCGACGAGTTACCGCGCGTGGAAGGCGACGGCGGCTGGGCTGTTTCCGGCGTATTGGAAGATGGCGGCGATGATGTTCGTCTTGGCGTCGGCGCTATGGCGTCGGCGCCCGATCGCCGGGTGTGCCGCATTGAAGAGCGCGCGGCCAGCGGTCCCTCCGCCTTCTCCCGGCATGTGCGTATGATGTGGCTGACGCCGGCGCAGGATCGTCTGTTTATGGAAGGCGCCGGCGAGCGGCGGCGCTTCCTCGATCGGATGGCGCTCGCCCATGACAGCGCTCATGGACGCGCGGCGAATGATTATGAGAAGGCCATGCGCCAGCGCCAGCGCCTGCTTGACGAACGCTCGCGCGACGAGGGGTGGCTTGGCGCGCTTGAAGCGCAAATGGCGGAGGCGGGCGTAGCGGTCGCTGCTGCTCGCCGCGAGACGGCTCAAATTTTGGCGTCCGTCGATATCGGCGCTGCATCAGGCGTCTTTCCACTCGCTGACATATCGCTTGAGGGACCGATTGAGTCCGCGCTTGAACAGCGCCCTGCCGCAGACGTTGAAGAGGATTATATCGAGCGGCTTCGACTTCAGCGCCGCGCAGATATGGAGGCGGGCCGGGCGTTATTGGGCCCGCATCGCAGCGATCTTTTAGTGGCGCACCGCGAAAAAGGGCGTCCTGCGCGCCTTTGTTCCACGGGCGAGCAAAAAGCATTGCTGATCGGCCTCGTGCTTGCGAATGCGCGCGCCTTGTCGATGCGCGCCGCTGTTCAGGACGGACGCGCCGCGCCGCTCGTCATGTTGCTTGATGAAATCGCCGCGCATCTTGATGAAGAACGGCGCGCGGCGCTGTTCGACATACTCGATGAAATCGGCTTTCAGACTTTTATGACGGGTACCGATCAGTCCCTCTTCTCTGCGTGGGGGACGCGCGCCCAATGCTTCGCCGTCGATGACGGCGCAATAACAGAAACTGAAAATCAGTAGGATTAGAACAATGGCGAACGCCGCAAAAAAAGAAGATGATCAATCGCCGGAATACGGCGCCGATTCCATCAAGGTCCTGAAAGGCCTCGACGCCGTCCGCAAGCGGCCCGGCATGTATATTGGCGACACCGACGACGGTTCGGGCCTTCATCACATGGTCTATGAAGTCGTCGATAACGCCATTGATGAAGCGCTGGCGGGACATTGCGATACGGTCGACGTGATCCTTAACGAAGACGGGTCGGTGACCGTGAAAGACAATGGCCGCGGCATTCCCACAGCGATCCACCCGGAAGAGGGCGTTTCCGCCGCACAAGTGATCATGACGCAACTCCATGCCGGGGGAAAGTTCGATCAGAATTCCTACAAAGTGTCAGGCGGCTTGCATGGCGTCGGCGTTTCCGTCGTCAACGCCCTGTCGGAATATCTGGAGCTGCGTATTTACCGCAACGGCGAAGAACACGAGATGCGCTTTGAGATGGGTGAGCCGATCGAAGATCTGAAAGTCGCCGGCAAGACCGAGAAAAAAGGAACCGAAGTCACCTTCCTGCCGTCGGATACAATCTTTACCGGGACGGAATTCGACTTCGATACGCTTGAGCATCGGTTGCGCGAGCTCGCTTTCCTCAATTCCGGCGTCGCGATCAATCTGCGCGATGAACGCCATGTGGAAAAGCGCGAAGAAAATATGCTCTATGACGGCGGCCTCGAAGCGTTCGTCTCGTTTCTCGACGAAGCCAAGAACCCGCTATTATCAAAGCCGATTTCGTTCCAGGCCGAAAAAGACGGCGTCACGGTGGACGTCGCTATGTGGTGGAACGACGCCTATCACGAAAAGGTCTTGTGTTTTACGAACAACATCCCGCAACGCGACGGCGGTACGCACCTGGCCGGTTTTCGTGCGGCGCTAACGCGTATCATCAACGGATATGCATCGAGTTCGGGGATCGCCAAAAAGGAAAAAGTCTCCTTAACGGGCGATGACGCCCGCGAGGGATTAACGTGCGTCTTGTCCGTGAAAGTGCCCGATCCAAAGTTCTCTTCGCAAACGAAAGACAAGCTTGTTTCCTCGGAAGTGCGCCCGATCGTTGAAAGCTCCGTCAACGAACAGCTTGGGGCCTGGTTCGAGGAAAATCCGAACGACGCAAAGAAAATCGTCATGAAGATCGCAGAAGCCGCCGCCGCGCGCGAGGCGGCGCGCAAGGCGCGCGATCTGACGCGGCGCAAGTCGGCGCTGGACGTGGCTTCTCTGCCCGGCAAGCTTGCGGATTGCCAGGAGCGCGATCCCGCAAAATCCGAACTCTTCATCGTTGAGGGCGACTCGGCCGGCGGGTCCGCCAAACAAGCGCGCAACCGCGAAAATCAGGCTGTGCTTCCGTTGAAGGGGAAAATATTGAATGTGGAGCGCGCACGCTTCGACAAGATGCTCTCCAGTCAGGAAATCGGCACCATGATCACGGCGCTTGGCACAGGGATCGGGCGCGACGATTTCGACCCTGACAAGCTGCGCTACCACAAGATTGTTATTATGACTGACGCCGACGTCGACGGCGCTCATATTCGCACGCTTTTGCTTACCTTCTTCTTCCGCCAGATGCCGGAGATTATCCGTCGCGGCCACCTCTACATTGCACAGCCGCCGCTTTATAAGATTGAGCGGGGTAAGTCCGAGCAATATCTGATCGACGAGGCGGCGCTAGAGGACTATCTCTACACGGAAGGGATGGCGGACGCGCAGCTCGTACTTGATGGCGGCGAGACCATTGTCAGTCAGGATCTGGCGGACATCATCGCAAAAGCACGCAGCGTCAGCGCCATGATCGCAGAGTTTCCCGCGCGCTTTAATCGCGATGCAATCGTTCAGGCAGCGCTCGCCGGCGCCTTACGCGAGGCTGACGACGACGAAGCGGCGACGCTCGCTGCGAAAGTCGCCGAGCGGCTCGACATGATTTCGGAAGAATATGAACGCGGCTGGTCCGGTGTTCCAGATGGCGAAGGCGGTTACGTCTTCGAGCGTGAAGTGCGGGGCGTCACCGAGCGCCACAGCCTGACGCGCGACATGCTGAAAAGCGGCGAAGCGCGCAATGTGCAAGAAGGCATGGACGCGCTGCGGGACGTCTTCGCTAAACCGGCGGCGTTCAAACGGAAAGAAAACAGCGAGGCGCTTTTTGGGCCGGAGAGCCTTCTTAAGGCGGTGCGTGCGGCGGGCGAGAAAGGGATCCGCCTGCAGCGCTATAAGGGGCTTGGTGAAATGAACCCTGACCAACTCTGGGAGACGACGCTCGATGAGAACGCGCGCGTTCTCTTGCAGGTGAAAATCAAGGAAGCCGACAGCGCCGACGACATCTTCTCCCGCCTCATGGGCGATGTCGTCGAACCGCGCCGCGAATTCATTCAGGAAAACGCCCTGACCGCTGAATTGGACGTTTAAGCGCCGCGCGGCGCCACGTGGCTCCGCGATCCAATCGTGGCGCCCGTGCGGCGCGGGCGCCTTATTCCCTGCCTCAATCGCCGATTGTGGCGAATTGTGACGCGCGGACCATCCTTGTTTGAAACTTTTTTCTTCTCTAACTAACTGAATTTACGCGATTTTCAGTCTTTTTTCGCGCCCGTTCGCGGAACTGTGACGCACATAACAAATCCGCTCGCAGACCCGGCTTATCTTCAAATCATCGGACGAGGGGTCGTCCAACGAGATAACGGGAGAGAGAGCAATGTTGACAGTATTAACAACCGTCCTGGTAGGGATCATCGTTGCAAGCACAGCCTTGGCGATTGGCGGCTTCGTGTCGCTGCACTCTTACCATAATCGCCAGCGGATGGCGTAACGCATTGCGTCCAATGGGGTGGGGGAGCCGCCCCAAGAGGGGAGACGTGACGCGGGGGAGACGGCGCCGGGAGATCCGGAAAATTCCGGGGCGCCGAAAGCGGGGGAGAGGAAGCGGCCGTGAAGGAAATCCTTCCGGCCGTTTTTTGTGCTTTAGGCGAATATCCAGAGAACGGCGCTCACGGTGACGACGGACACGGCGGTCGTCACGGTGATGGCGGAGGCGGCTTCTGTCTCGTAGCGCTCAATTTGGCTCGCCATGATGTAGGCGCTGATGCCCGTGGGCACGAGCGTGAAGAGCGCCGCAGGTCCGAGCAGCAACGGATCGCGTACGCCGAAAAGAAAAAGACAGCCAAGCGTCAGGGCCGGCATCACAACCATTTTCATCATGAAGATTGCGGCGACGCGCCCGCCGACAATATTGATGGCCGGCGCCGGATTGGTTGAAAGGAATAGGCCCAGTGAAAATAGCGCTGTCGGGCCTGCGGCGCGTCCCAATATATCAAGAAAGGTTTTGACCGGCGCTGGCAAAGCGAAGTTCGCAGCGTTCGCCACCAGTGAAAAAGCGAGACCTAACACCATCGCCGCCACCAGCGGATTTTTGAACGGCCGCACCAGGAAGGCGAGGCCGCCGCCGCGCGGGCTCATCATCGCGGCGCCGATCGCGATAATCAGAATGCCCTCAACAAGCATGAGAATGACGAAATTCTCCGCCCACCCCGGAAGCGCGAGCGCAATCGGCAAGCCGAGGAAAACAGCATTGCCGAGCGAAGAGGCGAAGGCGTGCGCGCCCGCCGACTGGGCGTCAAGCGCGAACAGGCGCCGGCCAATGGCGTAAGCGGCGAAAATCACGAAGATCGCGGCCACACCGTAACTAACCGCGAACTTTCCATCTGCCAGCGTCAAGGGATCAGCGCCCGCCATCAGGCCGAACAGCGCCGCTGGCATCGCGAAGTTAAAGACGAAGCGGTTCAGAGCGCCCGTATCTTCTTTTTTCAGGATACCGCGAAACCCTGCGAACATGCCGGCGGCGATGATGGCGAAAACTGGTAGGGCGACGGCGATGACGGCGGACAAGGGAGCGCTCCCGGCAAAAGAGCCCGCCTCATGCCCGAATTCATTCGCTTGCGCTAGGTCTGTTGCGTCACCGGAGGCTCAAATGACCATTGCGCGCCATTGGCCGGACGTCGCTTTAATTCAACCGGTCGTTGTCGAGCCTGCGCAAAGCGTCCGACAATTTCTCAATGACGTCTTCAATCTCCGCTCTTGCGTCGTGATCGTCGGGCGCCGTGCTTCCGTCTGCGTAGGATGCCGCATGTTCGCGTAAGCGGTTCTGCGTGCGATAGGCGATCCCTAACATTTCAACAATTGACGCGCGGAGCGATGCGCGCACTTGCGGGTCGACAGGCGCAACTGCCTTGTCTTCCACGAGCAACAAGAACGACTCCAGCAGACGAAGCTTCGGCATGGTTTATTGATGCGCCTTGTAGAACTTCATCTGATAAAGATCGTCGTAGGTGCGCCATTTATTTTCGATGAGCGCGCGTTTCGTATCTGATGGTTGGTAATGAATATCTTTGTATGTGGGCGCATCTGTGGGTGAACGGACAATAATTGGCGCGGGGTGTTTTTTCTCCGCTGGCGTTACGTCGCCTTGATCCTGAATACTGAAGTGGCACTGCGGCAGGGGGGCGGATTTTTCCGGATTGTCGAGAATGAAAGCCAGTTTATTGTCGATAACCGGCGCAGTTGTATTCGGCGCCGGCCTGGATGACACGCCTTCAGCGGACGCGGCGTTCGCGATGACGCATGTCGCAAGCGCAATGGCGGCGGGAAGAGTCGCGTTCCTCATCGCTTGGTTCCTACTATGTGGCTGGCGGCGTTACGGCGCGACTGTCTGCGTTGCAGCCCGATGCGTCGCGTCAGCCGCAACGCAGATTTTGCGCGCAGCCTCTTCATCCTGAGCGACTGCAAACGTCGTTCGTTCGGCGCATGTTTTTGCTGTTCGCTTGCGATCTGGCGATCCAGGAACCGAAATTGAAGCGTCAGTGTCTCGATCTCATTGCTAACGACGGCGTCGCTCATGGCGTACCTCCTTTGCGTTGGTACGCGTAAATTGGTGCGGTGGATGCGAAAATAGAATAGATATAAAATCCAGTGACCATATAGAATGTCTCTATAGGGCGGAGAGCGAGGCGGCGGATGCTGAACCTGACGACGAAACAGCTTCAGTATCTGGTCGATTTGTCGATTACGGGCAGCGTGCGCAAAGCCGCCCAACGCAGCGGCGTCACTCAACCAACGCTAAGCGCGCAACTCAAAGCGCTGGAAAAAGCGCTCGGCGTTCAGCTGGCCGAACGGAGCGCAACCGGCGCCACGCTAACGCCTATGGGGCGGCAGATTGTCGAAGTGGCCGTAGGCGTGCTCGACGGCGTGAAGACTATGGAGGATCTCGCGCAAAAAGGACCGCTTTCGGGCGTCCTGAAACTTGGCGTCAAAGCAACGCTCGGTCCTTATCTGATGCCGTCGGTCATTAAGCGGCTGCACTCATCCTATCCCGACCTCCGGCTTTTCATCACCGAAGGCGCGCCGCTGGATTTGGAAGTGGAACTCGCCGCCGGCGTTCATGACCTCCTTCTTGCGCAATTGCCGGTGGCGGGGCCGGACTTTCATGCCGAGCGAGTGTTTCGCGAGCCGCTTTATCTTGCCGTCGCTGCGGATGATCCTTTGGCGCGAAAGTCCTATTTTCAGCCCTCCGATCTGAAGGGGCGAGACGTATTAACGCTCAGCCCGCGTTTTCACCTTCACGAACAGGTCTTGCGCCTGTGCCTGGAGAACGGCGCAAATCTATTGCGGGATTATGAAGGCACATCGCTTGATGCGCTCAGGCAAATGGTCGGTATGGGAATGGGTGTGACGCTGTTACCCGCGCTCTATGTAGAGTCGGAAGTGCGCGCTGGTGACGATGTGGCCGCGATCCCCCAAAAAC
The DNA here is from genome assembly GCA_038534195.1 of Pseudomonadota bacterium. GTDB lineage: Bacteria > Pseudomonadota > Alphaproteobacteria > Caulobacterales > Parvularculaceae > JAJFFW01. The sequence continues at coordinate 18,658 of JBCAXE010000026.1, read as the reverse complement.
GAGCAACGCTTTACCGCTCCATTGGCGTCGTCTCGCGCGGCAAGAGCCACCGTACAGCCGCTGTCCGCGTTTTTACTGACATGGTGCGAGAAGCTGCCGCGAGCCGGAAGGCGGTGACGTTAGAAGCGTCTTAGGAACAGTTCAAACGTGCGCTTCGTGAGAAATCTGTCGGTCAGAAGCGACAGCCTTTGGATGGATTTCCCGGGGGCTGGGGGCGATGAAAAAACCGGAACTTCCGGGCCGCCGCTTCTGCTCGACATCCTCAAGGTAGGGGGCGATTGGGGCGGCCGCAGGGACCAATTGGGGCAATTTTGCGGTGGCGGCTTGCGATAAAATCACAAATGAGAGAGCTCCAACGGTTGCCAAACAGGGCTGATATTGTGACTATTGCCTAATGTCGAATAGCGTCTCTGACATCGCCGCGCCGCGCACCGCCCAAAGCGGCAAACGCGCCGCGCACCCTGTTGCGTTCACTCGCGGCGAACTCGCGCGCATTCTCGCTGTATACGGACAATTTGTAGCCGCCGGCGACTGGAAAGATTACGCGATTGACTGTCTTAAAGACGCGGCGGTCTTTTCCGTTTATCGAAAAGCGTCAGAGGCGCCCCTCTACCGGATCGAAAAGCGCCCGAAGCTAGCGCGCAAACAGGGCGCTTGGGTCATCATTTCCATGTCCGGCGCAGTTTTGAAACGTGGCGGTGATCTCGGCCAGGTTCTGAAAGCGTTCGACCGGCAAAGGCTAAAGCTCGCCACCTGAGGTTACTGTCTAAGGGGAGGAGGCCGGGCGTTTGTTGTCGAGCCGCGTGCGCAGCGTTGTCAGCAAAATGCGCTCTATGCCGTCCGGACGGTTCTCCAGCCGCCACATGGTGTAAACGACGCCCAAATAGAGCGCGGCGCCCACAGCGATATTGACGATCAAATTAATGGGCGTTGACGCCGTATCCATAAGACCGAGCGATGGACGCAGAAAGAGAAAATAAAGAGACAAGGCGGCCGCGCCAGCGAGGCTGCGCCGCGCGGACCAAAGCGGCCGCCAGAATGGATCGCCGGCGAGGCGTGCATAGAGGGCCAGGTTCAGGCCCAAATGAAGAAGGCCCATGGCGGCGAAAGCATATGTGGCGCCCATCAAGCCGTTCGTGAGCGTGGCGTAAACGATAATCGGTGTGCGAATGAAAAAGAAAAAGAATTCCCTGTAAAAGACGAATTTTGTCATGTTCCGCGCGATGGCGTAGGACTGCGTTGCGAGAAACAATGTCTGCAGACCCATCACGGGCGCAATTATCTCGATCACCGGAATCGCGCTGGACCACTTTGCGCCAAGCAGCACTATCACAAGATCTTGGGCGACGAATGAGAATCCAAACGCAATAGGGATGACGATCATGCCGAGTGCTTCCACGCCCTGCAGATAAGCGAGGCGCATTTTACCGGTTTGTTCCTGCAGAGAGGAAAAGCCGGGATAGAGCGCACGGGTCACCGGCTGTGAAATCTCGTTTGTGGCGAGCTCCGAAAGCTGCGCGCCCATATAAAAGTTACCAGCGTCAGTGGGGCTTGCGAAACGCGCGACAATCAGCGCGTTCAGTTTATTGTTGAGCGCCGCCATGAAGCTGACGCCTGCGAGCCAACTGGAAAAGCCGAACATCTTGTTGAAGGAAGCGAACGTGAAGCGCGGGCGATAGGGACGAAGCGCGTAGGACAGGATCAACTGCACGAGACCGCCGGTTAAAAGCCCGAGAATGATCGCCCAATAGGTGCGGAAGATGAGCGCGATCGTGATCGATACGGCGACGCCCGCGAGCTTGTTGGTGACGGTGACGAGAAAATCTTTTGAGAAATCGAGGTCGCGCTCATATTCGAAAAACTTCGGATTGATGAAGCCGATCATGAGCGGAAACAGCGCGACGGCGAAAAATACCGCCTGCACCCGCTCGTCACCGTAAAATCCGGCTGCAAACGGGGCGATTGCAATCAGGAGGGCCGCCACAAGAAGCCCACGGATGACCGAGAAGGTGAACAGCGTGTCGACGTCCTTGCGGTCGGCGTCGTGGAAGCGGACGATCGCCTGACTGACGCCGACGTCGGAAAAGCCTTGGAGGAGCTGCATCGTCGTCACGCCGATGGCGATGATTCCGAAATCCTCAGGCGTCAGCAGCCGCGCCACGACGATGGTGTTGATGAAGCCAAGGACGCGGATTGCGATGCGCGCGGCGCCGACCCAGCCGGCGCCCTTCGCGACTTTTGATCTTAGTCCGGCGATGTCCGCATCTTCGCTCACGCGCGTCCCCAGATTGTGCAGGTCCGCAATCTATCGGCGCTTATGCAACAATTCGCCAACGGCGTTTCTTTGCGTGCGGCAATAACTGGTCGATCCGGCGACAGCGGGTCAGTACTCGTTGTCCTGTCCCAGAATGAGACCGCCGTCGCTCTCATTTTCGCGGTTGCGTTCGGAACAGGCGAGATAGCCCTGCCGCCAGCCGGCGCGATAGGCCTTGTCATTGTCGAATAGATACGTGTCGCGGGTTTTTTCGCGCGAGAAGCTTTTGTCTTCCTCAATGCCGGTGGCGCAGCCGTCGCCGTAGCCCGCCTGGAACGAGGGTTCGTCTGAAAGCAACTGTCCGTCGTCGACCGTCGTACACCCTGCAGCGGCGCAAATGACCGCCAGGGCGGCGCCCGCTATTAACCATTGATTTAGTCTCGACCCCATGGGCCCGCTCCAGATTACGAAAAATACTTCAGCGACTATACCAGTCTTGGGGCGCGTGTCTCCATGAAATGCGCGAAAGGCGGAAATCCATCGTTAACGGTGTTGCGGTTACAACAGACGCATTCTGCTGAAAGAGGCGATACCCCCTATGGCGATCGACACTGCCAATCCCGAGAACACGCTCCCTGAGGGGGCGTCGGATCTGTCTGCGCCATTGGAAGCGGCGCTTGAGACCGCGATTTCCGCAGCCGTCGATAAATCGGAGATTGCGCCGCGCGATGACTCTACCGGGCCGCGGGCGCTTATGGTCCGTAAGCTCAGCGATATTGTCGTCCTGCCGACCGGGCGCATTTCACAGAATGAACGCTGCCTGACGGCGGACATTTTGTTGCAGATTGTAGGCTCAGCCGAGCAACCCTTACGCATTGAAATCGCAACGCGCGTGTCGCGGGTGAGCGAGTGCCCGCCGGCGCTCTTGCGCATGCTGATGCTGGACGAACCCGCGGTGGCTGAACCCATTCTCACCGGCGCAGAAACCTTGCCGGAAGCGCTTGTGATCGAATGCGCGCGTCAGGGCGTCACGCGCCACCGGATGATGATCGCGCGCCGTCTTGATCTGACCACGTCTGTGGCTGATGTGCTGATCGAATTCAACGAGCCGGACGTGGCGATGATTTTGTTGCGGCGGGAAGAGTTTACACTGTCGCCTCATGCGGTGGACGTTCTCGTCAGCCGGTCAATCACCGATCTCGACCTGCAGCAATTGCTGCTTCGCCGGCGCGAACTGGAGCCGGTCCACGGTTTTATGATGTTCTGGTGGGTCGAAGGCGAACGCCGCCGGCGCATCCTGTCGCGCTTTTCTCTCGACCGGCGGATCATTCAGGACGCGCTGCAGGACCTCTTCCCGGTCGTCTTCCGCGCCGCTGATCCGGACCCGTTTGTGAAGGACATTCTGACCATGACCGACCGCCGCCATCGCCCGCGCGGCCTGAACGGCGAGGCGGTGTCGATGGACGTGGTCCTGAAAACGCTCGAGATATCAAGGCGCAATCCGGCGCAGGAAGTAATCGACGCAGTCTCGATGCTGGCGGGCATTTCGCGCGAGCTTTCGGCCAGAGTGATCCGTGATCCGTCCGGCGAAGCGTATGCGGTCTTGTGCAAAAGCCTCGGCGTGTCACGCGATAAGTTTTTCGAATTTCTTCAGTCATCAAACAAATCAGAGAATGATCTCTCACCGGAAGAAGCTGAAGAATTGCTCGGCGTTTTTGATTCCATGGCGCGTGATTTCTCGCGCGCTGTCTTGCGGTATTGGGACTGGGACAGTAACCCGCGCATCGCCCGGATCAATGGCCTTCTTGGTATTGACGAAGACATTATCTGACGTCTGATCGACCGGAATGCGGTTTGCGCCGGCGAATTATGCAGCCCAAGTTTAATCGCCTTTTAAATTCTTTGCGTCATAAACGCGCCTGCGTTGGTTGTCGGTCTTGCGTATCTAGGCTGCTTCCGGCGCGTTTTTATTTTCATTTAAGTTAAATCTTTCGCGGCGCTCTTGCGCGTCTTTAACGCCTTCTTGTCATGCTGTGGCTTGCAGGGGAGTGACCTGTTGTCAAAAAATGGTGGAGGCGCCGCATGCTAGCGTCCATGCGCGTAATTGTATTTGCATCGCAAAAGGGCGGGTCGGGGAAAACGACGCTGGCGGGGCATATCGCCGTCGAGGCGGACCGGCAGGGGGCCGGACCCGTGGCGCTGATCGACACCGACCCGCAGGCGTCTCTGGCCAAATGGTGGAACGCCAGGACAGAACCCCAACCCGCCTTTATTCAATCGGTCTATTCAAACCTGTTTCACGATCTCGACCGCGCCCGCTCTGACGGTTTCCGTCTGGTGGTGATCGACACGCCGCCGGCGGTCACACGGGCGATTTCAGAAGTGGTGAGCTTTGCTGATCTTGTGGTCGCGCCGACGCGGCCTAGCCCGCATGACATGCGCGCGGTGGGGCCCACCGTCGATATCGCAGAGGCTCACGGTAAACCGCTGGTATTCGCCATTAACGGCGCCACCCCGCAAGCGCGCATCACCTCCGAAGCGGCGATCGCACTGTCCCAGCACGGGACCGTGGCGCCCGCCGTCTTGCATAATCGCGTCGACTACGCCGCATCGATGATCGATGGGCGCACCGTGATGGAGGTTGACCCCTTTTGTAAGTCATCAAAGGAAATCGGCGCGCTTTGGCGATATTTGCAGGAGCGGCTTGATCGCGCCGAAGGCGGCTACAGAGCGCACGAGGATGGGCCAGCTTTTGAAGCCGCGCATACGCGCACATTCGGCCGGCGCGCGGCGCATTAAAAGAGCCTTGAAAGACCAAGAAATATGACTGCTCAAACGCCGATCAAGAAACCGCGCCGCGCCGGCGCGGCGTCCGCAAAAAACCCCGCGCAGGCGCCGGAGAAGTTCGCGGCGCTGAACGCGTCGCTCCTTGATCGCGATACGGGCCAGACGATCAACCGTAAGGACGCTATCGTTTATTCGCAAAGCGCGGCGGAAGCCTCCGTTAAAGCGAGCGACTACCCCCGCATCGCCGTGACATTCCGTATGGAGAAAAATGAATTCGCCAGGCTTCGGAAGGGCGCGCAGATGATTGGCGTTAAGCCGCGCGACGTGGTCCATCGCGCCATCAAGAATTGCCTTGACGCTTACGGCGTTAATGAACGGAAGTAATAGCTGGCGCGATAAGGGCGGATCGCGCCAGCTTTCAACGTCCTGCGCACAGGAACGAAACGAATCTAACCGTCGGAGGACGACCCGGCAAAATCCGTGGCGCCTGATTTTCTGGCGAAGATGCGATAAAGGCGCGGATCATTGATCTGCGCGACCGCCTTCGTCAGCACATCTTCAACACATTCCTCTTCGATCGCTCTTTGAGTGAGCGGCTTGCGACCTGATGACATGCAGTAGCCTTCAACGCGGGATTCCAGTCGCTTAAACAACGCTTCGGCTGCGCCGGCGGTTTCGAGTTCATGATGCTTGAAGTTAAAGCTGAAGTCGTCCGCGAAAGCGGGGGTGGCGAAAGCCAAAGCAATGACAGTGATGGCGGGTTTCAACATGGCGAAGTCTCTCCTGGACCTGAACAGGCCTCCAACAACGCCCTCAATGTTTTGTTATTGTCGATCAGGATGCGATCTTTATGTTTACGATAATGCCGAAACGGGTTTCGCTGGTAAAGACGGGTCGTCGCAAGGAACAGGCGGTTGGTCGTTTCGCGAATTTAGACCGCGTAAAGTCCCACGCGATAAAGTCACCGAACTTTGCGCAGATTGAGCGCGGGCGCCCTGTCGCCGGCGGACGGATTCTTGCCGCGCGCCGTGATTTTTGACAGAACGCCTTCCAACATCGGCGTCATCATATGGAGCCGCCGCGTACGAATGACGATATCCCAGAGAGGCTCAAACTTCTTCCATCCGGCGGCGTAGAAAAAATGTTTGGCTTTGTGTTTCGCTGTCGCATGTGTTGATGCGCCGTGCGCAATATTGCGCCAGCGGTAAAATTCCCGGTACGCATAATCATAACCGGCTTTCAGCTTTTCCGCGCTGATCTTCGCGGGCCTGTAAACCACATGGCGCGTGTCATAGAGATCCCAGTCGCTTGTGGTGAGGCGCCCCGCCGTCGCCATTTCTTTGTAGAGACGCGTGCCGGGATAGGGCGTCTGGATGTGGAAGGTGGCGGTGGTGACGCCGTTGTCCACCGCCCAATTAATCGTGCGGTCAAAGACGGTCTCGTCATCGTCATCCATGCCGAAGACGAAAGAGCCGTTGATCATGATCCCGAGGTCGCTCAGGCGTTTGGCCACCGTCGCATAGTCGCGCGATAAGTTCTGTTTCTTGTTGCTGTTGCGCAAATTTTCCGGGCTGAAGGTTTCAAAGCCGACAAACAGGCTGCGCAGCCCCGCCTCCGCCGCCTTTTCCACAAGATCGCCGCGCAGGATGGAATTCACCGTCGCCGCGCCCTGAAACAGCCGCCCCATCCCGCGCATACCGTCGAACAAGGCCTCCGCGAAGCGTCGGTCGCCGAAGAGATGATCGTCGAGAAAATAAAGATGGCGGCCGGGCAACCGCTCGATCTCTGCGAGCGCTTCATCGACCCGCTGCACGTAAAATCCACGTCCGCCTTCAAAGAAGGCGTCCTTATAACAAAAGCTGCAATGTTGCGGACAGCCGCGCGTCACGACAATTGAGTTTGGAACGAGATATCGCTCGCGTTTGATCAGATCGCGGCGCACCGGCGGAATATGTTTGATCGTCCTGCCGCTTGTGGAAACATATCGTGGCTTGGCGGCGCCGCCCCGGAAATCTTGCAGAAACTGCGGGAAGGTTTGCTCGCCGGGCCCTAAAAAAATCGTATCGGCGTGGGGCGCGGCTTCTTCCGGCAGCGAGGTCACGTGGAGCCCGCCAAGAATAACGTAGGACCCTTTGGCGCGATAAAGGTCTGCGAGCGCATACGCGCGATAGGCGTTTGTAATGTACACCTGGATGACAACGAGGTCAGGCGTATCGTCCGTTGTCAGAATTTCCACATGATCATCGACAAGGTCAGCCGTGTCGTCCGGACCGAGATAGGCGGCGAGCGTCGCGAGACCGAGTGGTGGGAAGAGTGAATATTTGATCGGCCGAAAGAGGGGGCTCTCGGCTTCAGTTAATGCCGGCAGGATGAATTTTACGTGCATGGGGTATTTCTTCCGCCCCTGATGAGTGTCTCATACCACTATTGCGCCCATCATGGCGTCAGTGGGACGAGCGTAGGGCGGCGGTGAGAAGATGTTGCGGCGCGCGCCGCCGCTGACGGGCCAAGCCATTGATTTCTCCGAAAAACCTGCGACAACAAGCGTTCAGTATCTCGCGCTCGCTGCGGCGTGCGGCCTTGGCGCCGGCAGGTCGCGGCGTTGAAACGGAACAGTTGATTTTCGGCGGTTTCGCGGGCTAACTCGGGCGCGGTCATCACTTGTGTTGGAAACGTCAGGCGAGAGCGGTTCGCCAAAGCGCCTGATCGTCAGAACGTCTGGGACCTTATGGGGCGGATTGTCATTCTCGTTGTCGCGCTTGCGGGGCTTTGGCTCCTCTTGTCCGGCTATTTTGACAAAGGCTTGCTCCTGTTTTTCGGCGTCGTGTCGGTGGCGTTGTCGGTGTGGCTGGCGCATCGCGCCGGCGTCCTCGACGGCGAGGGCGTGCCCAGCAGCATTATGCCGGGTATCTTCGGCTATTGGTTCTGGCTCGCAAAAGAAATCGGCAAGTCGAATATCATGGTGGCGCGCCAGGCGCTGGCCCTTGAGCCGAAACTCTCTCCAAAAATGATCCGGGTGCCGATGCCGCCGAAATCAAACGCCGGGATGGCAACTTTTGCGAACTCAATCACCCTGACGCCTGGCACCGTCAGCGTCGATCTGGAGCCCGACCATATTCTGGTGCATGCGCTCACCGAAAACCTGGCCGACGCGGACGGCATCGCCGAGATGGGTGCGCGGGTGGCCAGGCTTGAACGCCCGGAACTGATCAGGGCGGGGGACAATTAGATGTTCGCTGTCGCCGCAATCGCCGTTCTCGTCTCCATGGCGGTGGTCCTCGCCCGGGCGTTCGCAGGGCCGACGCTTTATGATCGGGTCCTGGCGGGCAACAGCTTCGGCACCAAGACTGTCATCCTGATCGGCGTCATGGGTTTTCTCATGGGCCGGCCTGACTTTCTCGATATCGCCATTCTCTATGCGTTGATTAACTTTGCAGCGCTGATCGCCATCCTGAAGTTCTTCCGCTATCGCACGCTTTCCGTCTCGATGTTGGGCCCAAAGGCTGATGAACCGATTTTCAGCGACACTGATGCACCGAAGGAATCACAACAGGAGCTGCAGTCATGACGCTTGCTCTTGTGTTGGACGTCTTGTCCTGGATCTTCTTTATTGTCGGCGGACTTGGCGTCGTGATCGGCGCCGTCGGCATTGTTCGCTTCCCTGATTTTTACACGCGGCTGCACGCGGCGGGCGTCACCGATACGGCGGGCGCGGAGCTTATTCTGATCGGCATGGCGCTCCAGGCGCCGAGCTGGATCGTTGTAGCGAAGCTAGCCTTTATCGGTTTTTTCCTGTTCCTGACGAGCCCCGTCGCCACGCACGCGATCGCGCACGCCGCATGGGTTGTCGGGCTGAAACCGCTCGTCGGGTCTGAGTTAAAACGCGACGGGGAGGTCTGACGATGATGGAAGCCGCCGGACAAAATCTCATCATTGATGTGTCGCTTCTGACCATGATGATCGTCGTCGCTTACATGATGCTGAAGTCGCGCCACCTGTTAGCAGTGGTGATGCTTTCAGGGATTTATTCGCTGCTCTCCGCGCTGTTTTTCGTTTCGCTTGATGCGGTGGACGTCGCCTTTACGGAAGCCGCCGTCGGCGCCGGCATTTCCACTGTGCTCATGCTTGCGGGCATGTTGCTCACCGCGCGGCGCGAAAAGCCCGTGACGCCGGGAAGGGCGCCGGTTGCGCTGGCGACCGTGTTGCTTGTCGGCGCGGCGCTCATCTATGCGACCATCGACATGCCCGCTTTCGGCGACGCAGAAGCGCCGGCGAACGCCTATGTGGGCCAGCAATATATCGAGCGCACGCCGAAGGAAATTGCGGTGCCGAATATCGTGACGGCTGTGCTCGCCAGCTACCGTGGCTTCGATACGCTGGGCGAGACACTGGTTGTCTTTACCGCGGGGCTCGCCGTTATTCTCCTTCTCGGGGCGGGTTCTGCGCGCGGCGGGCGCAGCGTTTCCGACAAAGATGTGGGGGAGAATTAGATGGAACATCTGATCCTGCGCGTCACCGCAAAAATCCTCTTTGCCCCGATTATTCTCTTCGCCCTCTATGTGCAGTTCCACGGAGACTACGGTCCGGGCGGCGGGTTCCAGGCCGGCGTCATCTTCGCGGTCGCCTTTATCTTGCACGCGCTTTGCTTCGGGCTCGACGCCACCAGAAAGGCGTTGCCTGAAAAGGCTCTCAAAGGGCTGATGGTGTCGGGCGTTTTGATTTATGCGCTCACCGGCGTCTACACCATGCTGCGCGGCGCGAACTTTCTCGGCTATGACGCGATCGATCCGGAATCGACCCATCACGCCGGCCAGCATTACGGCATTCTGATCGTTGAGCTTGGCGTCGGCATCGCGGTCGCTTCGACCATGCTGATGATCTTCTACCATTTCGCGGGCCGAGAGCCCGAGATCGACGCGGACGACTGGTAGGGCGATCATGTTGGAATTTATCATCGATCGTTACAATTACTGGATCGTCATTGTCCTGATGATGATGGGGCTGTACATCGTCATCAGCCGCGGCAATCTCGTGAAAAAGGTGATCGGGTTAAACCTTTTTCAGACCTCGGTTTTTATTTTTTATATTTCGATCGGAAAGATCTTCGGCGGCACGGCGCCCATTTTGATCGGCGGTCATGGAGATGAGCACGGCGATGGTCGTGGCGGCGACGGCCATGGGGGCGATCACGGCGACGCGGCGCACGGGAAAGACGCTCATGACGGTGGACATGGCGCGGACGCTGGCGGCGCAGCGCATGACGTCGCCGATCATGCGGCGGCGGGTTCAGACAAGATCACGAATGTCGCGCCGGAAAAACCGGAAAGCCTCCACAGCGATCTCGGCGCAAATCCGGCGGATGTGACCGCGGGCCATGCGGCGAGCGGCGATGACGGCGGCAAAATTCTGAATGATCTTCACGCCGCGAAAGACGCCGCTAACAAGATCGGATCGCCTGCGCCCGAAGCCGGGTTTGACGTCAAAGGCGCTGACGCCGCCGCAGCGGCCGATCCCGCGCATGGCGGCGAGGCGGCGACAGCGGCGGCCGAAATCATCTACACCAACCCGCTGCCGCATGTTCTGATCCTCACGGCGATCGTCGTCGGCGTCGCCACCACAGCGGTGGGCCTCGCGCTCGCAGTGCGCATTCGTGAGGCTTACGGAACAATCGAGGAAGACGAGCTGGAGACCGACGATCATATCGCGGAATTCGGCCATGAGCTGGGCGAGACGCCGGAAACGCCAGAGGGGGCGCCCGCGTGAGTTTGTTATCGCAATTGCCTGTGTTGCCAGTGGTTTTGCCGCTGGTGGCGGCGCCGGTCACGGTGCTCTTGCCCAACGGACGCGCGCCCTGGGCGTGGGCGACGCTGGTCGCCTGGGCAACCTTCGCCGTCTGCGTCACATTGCTTGCAAACGTCGCCCACAGCGGACCCATTTCCTATGCCCTTGGAGACTGGGCGCCGCCGCTCGGCATTGAATACCGCATCGATCTCGCCAATGCGATTGTGTTGGCGCTTGTTTCAGGTATCGCGTCCCTTGTCTTTCCGTTCGCCTATGAGAGCGTGCGCAAGGAAGTGCACGATCGTCAGCTATCGAACTTTTTCGGCGCTTTGTTGATCTGCATGACGGGCCTTCTGGGCGTGACGATCACGGGCGACGCCTTCAATGTTTTTGTGTTCCTCGAAATTTCCTCGCTCTCGACCTACGCGCTTATCGCACTTGGGGCGCGGGCTGACCGGCGCGCGCTGACCGCGTCATTCAACTATCTCGTCATGGGCACGATCGGCGCGACCTTTTTCGTCATCGGCATCGGGCTCCTCTATCAGGCGACCGGCACGCTCAATATGTCTGATCTCGCCGAGCGCCTCGCCGGTCAGGACAATCGCGTCATTCAGGCGGGGTTTGCGTTCATCCTCGTGGGGATCGGGTTGAAGCTCGCGATGTTCCCGATGCATTTGTGGATGCCAAACGCCTACGCCTACGCGCCGTCCGTCGTATCCGCTTTTGTCGCCGCAACCGCCACGAAGGTCGCGGTTTATGTGTTGATCCGGTTCTTCTATACGGTCTTCGGGCTTGATTTCGACTTCCTGCAATCGGCGTTTACCTATGTGTTATTGCCGCTTGGCGTAATCGGCATGTTCGCAGCGTCAATCGTCGCCGTGTTCCAGGAAGACGTGAAGCGCATGCTCGCATACTCCTCCATCGGACAAATCGGCTATATTCTCCTTGGCCTCTCGCTCGCAACGCAAGCCGGTCTCGCCGCCGCGCTCGTTCACGTGGTCAATCATGGCTTGATGAAGGGCGCGCTGTTCATGGCGGTCGCCTGCGTCGTCTATCGCCTCGGCTCTCACAATTGCCATGCCTTTGACGGTCTCGCACGGCGCATGCCATTTACCGCGGGCGCCTTCATTATTTCTGGCCTGTCGCTGATCGGCGTGCCGTTGACCGTCGGCTTTATTTCCAAATGGTATTTGTTGAGCGCCGCTTTTGAGGCGGGCTACGCCTGGGCCGCGTTCTTGATTGTTGCAAGCTCGCTGCTCGCCGTCGTCTATGTGGGGCGCATCATTGAGTTGATCCTCTTGCGGCCTGTCCCCACCGAGGGGCCGATGGCGGGCGACATTAAAGAAGCGCCGCTCTCCATGCTAATCCCCATGTGGATCCTTGTGGCCGCCAACGTTTATTTCGGCGTACGGATCGCCTTTACGGGCCGCGTGGCGGAACTCGCCGCTGAAGCGCTCACCAAGGCGGGAGGCGTGCAATGATCACGCCCGGCCTCGCTCTTATCTATTCGATCGGCGTTCCGCTGGTCGGGTTTGTCTTCATCTGGCTTTTCGGCAAATCGCCAAATCTGCGTGAGGCGGCGACGCTGATCACCGCGTTTATCCTCCTGTTTTTGGCGATCACGGTTTTCACCGCCGTGGGCGACGGCCTCAGCCCCGGTTATGATCTCATCTATCTCTTTGAAACGCTGCCGATTGCGTTTCGCGCCGAGCCGCTCGGCGCCATGTTCGCGGTGATCGCCTCCGGCCTGTGGCTCGTAAATTCGGTTTATTCTATTGGCTATATGCGCGGCCATGACGAGCCGAACCAGACGCGGTTTTACATGTCGTTCGCGGTGGCGATTTCGTCCGCCATGGGCGTCGCCTATGCGGCGAACCTCTTTACACTGTTCATCTTCTATGAAGTCCTGACGCTTTCCACATTTCCGCTCGTCACGCACAAGGGCGATGACAAGGCGCGGCGCGGCGGCCGGATTTATCTCGGCGTCTTGATGGGCACGTCGATCGGCCTTCTCTTGCCGGCGATCGCGTGGGTCTATTCGCTTGTCGGGCACACCGATTTCGAACTCGGCGGCATCCTCGCAACCCACGTTGACGAAGCCGGGCCGTTGCCGATGATCCTTCTTGGCCTTTTCGCGTTCGGCATCGGCAAGGCCGCGCTGATGCCTGCGCATCCGTGGCTGCCGAACGCCATGGTCGCGCCGACGCCGGTTTCCGCCTTCCTGCATGCGGTGGCGGTGGTCAAGGCGGGCGTCTTTTCAGTGATGAAAGTTGCGCTTTATGTCTTCGGCATTGATTTCCTTGCACGGACCGGCGCGGCGACGCCCTATATGTGGATCGCCGGCGGGTCGATCCTGCTCGCCTCGGCGATCGCGATGCATAAGGATAATCTAAAAGCCCGCCTCGCTTATTCGACGGTCTCGCAACTTTCCTATGTGACGCTCGGCGCGATGCTTGCGACCCAAATGGGCGTCATGGGCGGCGCCATGCAGATCGCGATGCACGCGCTCGGCAAGATGACGCTCTTTATGTGCGCGGGCGCAATCTATGTGGGGGCGCACAAAACGCTTGTCTCCGAGCTGCGCGGGCTCGGGCGCGTCATGCCCTTTACGTTCGGCGCGTTCTTCCTCGGCGCCATGTCGATTGTCGGCCTGCCGCCCATGGGCGGGTCATGGCCGAAGTTCTTTTTGATGCTCGGCGCCGCCAACACCGGTCAGTTGATTATGATCGTCTGCCTTATGGTCTCGTCGATCCTGAACGTGGTGTACCTGCTCTCAATCCCGGTTCAGGCGTTCTACATGTCCCCGGAGACAGACGAGCGTGGCCGCGCCCTCGGCGCAAAGGGCGCGCTGATCGACTGGAAGAACCTGAAAGAAGCGCCGCTCCTGTGCGTCCTGCCGCCCTGTGTGACGGCGTTCGGCGCATTCGCGCTCTTTTTCTTCGCCGATCCGCTTTACACATATCTGTCTCCGCTCATGGGAGGCGCGCCATGAATGCTGCGCCCAAAAATGAAGGCTGGAACCTGCCGCTGGCGCTCGGCGTCATGGGCGTTCTTGGCCTTGTGGCGGTTTTGATGGTCGTCGTCGCCATGCGGATATTCGACACGTTTGATCCGCTTACGGAGGCCCTGATCGGCGCGATATTCGTGATCGGCTTTCTCGGCGCGAACGGAGCCGTCATTTTCTATCTGCATTCGATGAAAGCGCCGCCGCCTGAGGCGGGCGATCAGGAGGATAACGCCGATGGCTGATCACCGCGATGTTCCAGACCATGAGCGCGACAAACCCGGTTGGGCCGAAAGCAAGGGTTTCCAACGCCTCTTTCTGATCGTTCTGGTGATTGCCGGCCTCGGCGCTGCAGCGGCCGGTTTCGTTCCCGACTTCCAGAAAAAGAAGCCGCATTTCGATCTTGAGGCGATCCCGGTCTTTTTCGCCTTGTGGGGGTTCGGCTCTTTCATGTTCATCGTCCTTGTCGGCCAGCATCTGCGCAAGCTCGTAGGCCGCGAAGAGAGGTATTACGATGACCGCGAGTAACTCTCTCTTCGTTGCGCTATTGTCGAATCCGGCGGTCGTTCTCACCTTCGTGGCGGTCATCGCCGCCTTTGCGCCTGTGGTCGTCCGCAAAGCGATTATGCTCGCAGGTCTTGGCGGCAGCGCCTATCTCCTGTCGCAATTGGGTCTTGGCGACTATGGCGATCTGAAGATTTTCGGCTATGACGTGGTCATGCTGCGGATCGATCCGTTATCGCGGATCTTCGCGGTCGTCTTCCATATCGCGGCGGCGCTGAACATCATTTATGACTGGCACGGAAAAAACCGCTCAACGGACGTCGCCATGCTCGCCTATCCCGCGGCCGCGCTCGGCGGGGTGCTTTCCGGCGACTTCATCACGCTGTTTGTGTGGTGGGAAATCGCGGCCATCACGAGTGTGTTCCTCGTCTGGGCGCCGGGAACGCGCGTTACGTATCTCGCCGGCATGCGCTACCTCTCGATCCAGATTCTCTCGGGCGTATTGCTGCTCGGCGGAATTGTCTTGGTCTTCCAGGAGACCGGCTCACTGATGTTCAACGACATCGGTCTGCGCGACGATAACGGCGCCATTAAATTGTCAGCGCTTGTCCTTTTCCTCGCCTTCGGGATCAAGAGCGCCTTTCCGTTGCTCCACAATTGGGTGCAGGACGCTTATCCGAAATCCACGATCTCCGGTTCAATTGTGCTCGCGATCTTCACCACCAAGCTCGCGGTCTATTCGCTGGCGCGCGGATTTTTGGGGACGCCTGAACTCGTCGTCATCGGCGCGGTGATGACTATTTTCCCGATCTTTTTTGCGCTCATCGAAAACGACCTGCGCAAGGTCTTGTGTTATTCCATCAACAACCAGGTGGGTTTTATGGTGTGTGCGATCGGCTTCGGGGCCGTGAACGGCGCCGCCGGTTACGCATTCGGCAATATCATCTTCGAAGGTCTGCTCTTTATGGCGCTTGGCGCCGCGATGTACCGCACGGGCTCGTCAAAAGCGCTCGATCTCGGCGGGCTCTACAAATTCATGCCGTTGACGATGGCGCTCTGCATCGTCGGCGCGTTGTCGATTTCTGCGTTCCCGGGCACGCTCGGGTTTGTCACCAAGGGCCTCATTATCGACGCCGCCGGCGAGTCGCACCAACTGTGGATCTGGCTGGTTTTGCTGTTTGCGTCGGCGGGCGTTCTCGAACATGCGGGGATCAAGATCCCGTATTTCACATTTTTCAACACCAATCACGCCCCGGCGAAACGGGTTTTCATTCAGGAGAAGACACCGCCCGGCATGATGATCGCCATGTGCCTCGCTGCAGTCATGTGTATCGGTATCGGCGTCCACCCGGGGCCGCTCTATGGCCTGCTTCCCGATCAGGCGCAGATCGCCGAATATCATCCTTATTCCGCCTACCATATTGTCGAACAGCTCCAACTCTTGATCTGGGCGGTTCTGGCGTTCGCGCTCTTGATCGTGATGAAGTGGTATCCAGCTGAAGTGCGATCTACTAATCTTGATACAGATTGGTTTTACCGCATCCCGGGCCGCGCGCTCTTAACGTGGACCGCCGGTGTTCTCGGCGCCTTGTGGCAGGGCGTATTCTCCATCGGGCTAGGGCGGGTCAACCGTCTGATGGCGCGGATATACGCCGTCCACGGGCCGGAAGGGCAGATGGCGCGGTCCTGGCCCATCGGATTTATGGCTTTATGGACCGCAATCGTGTTAGGCATAGCGCTGGTTCTGGCCTTTGCCGCATAAGGGTTCCGCCCGCCGTTAAGGTTAAGAATCGATCCCATACTGTACAATGTGTGGGAAAGTTATCTTCTAGTTAGAATTGTCCCTATATACTGGCGCCGGGTGGTCGGTCCGCTAGCGGACAAAACAACTGGAGCCCATATGACAATAGAGGGGAGAGGATACGGCCTTAGCCGGCTTTACCAACGCCGGATCGCCATTGAGGCGGTGACCGTCGCCGCCGAAGCGCTATGTGTGTCGACCGAAGAGATTATGTCGCGCAGGCGCGCCAAAGCGAATGTGGCGTTTGCGCGCCAGATCGCCATATATCTGGCGCATGTGGTCGGGCAGCTGTCGCTGGGTCAGGTCTCGACGGAGTTCAACCGTGAACGGACGACTGTCGGTTACTCCTGTCATGCGGTGGAGGATCGCCGCGACAGCCCGATTTTTGACAAACAGGTTGAATTTCTGGAGGCGCAGTTGCGCGACCGGTTGACGACCCTTCTCACGCAGGAAATCAAAATGTCGGCGAAAGAAAAAAAGTCGCCTGCTCGAAAACGCGCCATTGGCTTTAGAGAGGCGGGTTGACCGCTTAGGCGGCTTCCTCGGCGATCGCCTGGATGCGCGTGATCATCGCGGCGAGGCCGTTCGAGCGTTGCGGCGTCAAATGATCGGCGAGGTCGAGCGGCGCCAGCGCCTCTTCGGGGTCTGTCGCAAGCACGGCCGTCGGCGACTTGCCGGAATAGAGCGCGATCATGATGGCGACGAGCCCCTTGACAATATGGGCGTCGCTGTCGCCCTCAAATGAGAGGACGCCGTCCTTGATTTCCGAGTTGAGCCAGACCTGGCTCGCGCAGCCGCGCACCTTATGGATGTCGTCGCGTTTTTCCTCCGGATACGGCGCTAAATTGCGCCCCAGATCGATCAGGTATTTATAGCGATCGTCCCAGTCGTCGAGGAACGCAAAATCGTCCAGAATGGTCTGAAAATCGGTCATGCTCCGCCATGTAGGAGACTGTGACCCATAGAACAAGGCGCTTTTTGGCGCGGGGTTTGTGGGCTATGATCTTGAAGCTGGGTGGTCGGATATTGAGGAGTTTGAAATGCGGATATGGACCTTTTTGGGGTTGGCGCTTTTCGTCGTTACAGGTTGTGCGACGACGAATGCGCCAGGCGAGGCGGCGGCGGAATTCGACCGTCAGCAAACGCTGCGTGAAGATATTTCAAGCGGCGATATCGCGTTGCGTAATCGCGTAGACCGCGCCACGCGGATTAAATCTGACGACGATGAGGCCGGAAACGATCCAGAGTAGCGGCTCCAAGTCAGAACGCGCCCGAACAAAAAACCGCGCCGGTCAGAGGCGCGGTTTTTTCGTTATTGCTTTCACGTCGCGTGCGGCGTGGCGGGTCAAATGATTGCCGCCGCGGCTTAGCTCGCGTCGGCGCTCGCCACCCAGCCGACGCAATTGCCGATATCGTTGAGACCATGTTCGCCTAGGCAAAAGGCTTCCTCATAGGGCGTGCGCGTGGCGGCGATGCATTGGGTAAGCGTCAGTTTCGCCATGGAAAGACAGCGCTGGCTTTTGGTGTTTTTCGCGTAGACGTCCACTAGCTTGTCGTTGACGCCGCCCATGGCGTAGCGCGTAGCGAGGTTTAGAACCCGGTCCATTACCGCTTGGGCGTTGCCATTCTTCAATCGGCCCGAGGCGCCGCTCGCGCCCCAATTATGGTCCCAGTGCTCGTTGGCGCTGGCGAGCATCGGCGCGATCACCCCGTCATTGGCGGCGGGGCTCGTGGCGGGCGGCGCGGCGGCCGGACGCGAAGAAGCGTAATCGTTCGCTTCGCTGATGCGTTTTGACGGGGCGGAAATCCGCTTTTTGCCCCACTTGGTCTTTTGCATCGCGTAGGCCTGCGCCTTGAAGGCTTCGCCAAGCTTGTTGAACCGGTTCGCGTCCTGCGCCGTCATGGCGAGCACCCGGTCCACAGCGGCCTTGGAGCCGTCAAGCGAGCGCGGATAGGTGGGGTCCTGGGAAAGCTTCGCGTAGAGCGCGTCCTTGCCGGCGAGCGCGCCGCGCTTACGGCGTTTGCGTTTCTTGCCGCCCACTTCTTTCTGGATGGCGGCAGCGAATTCAGGCGTATCGGCGGCGACCAGCGCCGCATAGGCGACCCAACCGGCCGTCAGGGCGTCCGGATCGTGGGCGGCGAGGCGTTTATGGGCCTCGCGCGTCGCCGACGGGTTGTCGATCGGCGTCGCCTCGATTGCGGCCACATCCTTGCGATAGCGCACATAGCTGGCGGCGGTCTCCTCCAGGGCCGTGATTTCAGGCTGGGTGAGGGTTTCAGCGAGGCTTGCGCCGCCGCATGCGGCCGCGCCGGCGATCCCGGCCAGAAGAATCTTAGCGGGGCGTCCCCAGGTTTGACGCGGGGTTTGGGATAGTGTTTTGAGCCCATTTTTTCTTTGATTTAAACGCAACATAGACATCGACTCCCGATCATCGGCTTCTCAGTGAAGAAGCGAGCGCGCCCTTGCATCGAAACGCGTCGCCGATTTGACCCTACCCCGCACCGCTTAAAAGCAGTTTCGCGAACC
>JBCAXE010000025.1:0-48130 GCA_038534195.1 Pseudomonadota bacterium | reverse complement strand
GGACCTTTGACGCGAACAAGTGGGCGGCCTTGCGGCGGCGCACAGGCGCTCCTGAGGCGTCATTCGGGTATTGTTTGGAATATAGGGATTTGGATTAATGAACAAAGCGTTGGCACTCGCGCTAATCGCCGCAGCGACGTTATCTGCATGCGAATCGTCGGAGCGGGCCAAAGCGGCGCGCGAACGAAATCCGGCCCCGTGCCCGAACGTGCTTGTCCTGTCCGACGCGGCCCGCGCCATCGATTTCGCCGGCGATGCAAAAGCGCTTGAAGACGTCGCATATACGGCCGAAGTGACGGATGTTTCCCTTGCCTGCCGGTACTTTGCGGACGAACCGATTGACGCCAGCATTGAGATTGATTTCGCTTTCGGGCGCGGCCCCAAGGGCGTCGAAGGTGAGAAAGAATTCACCTACTTCGTCGCAGTCACGCGCCGCAATCTCGAGGTCATTGAAAAGGCCGAGTACACGATCCC
The DNA here is from genome assembly GCA_038534195.1 of Pseudomonadota bacterium. GTDB lineage: Bacteria > Pseudomonadota > Alphaproteobacteria > Caulobacterales > Parvularculaceae > JAJFFW01. The sequence goes on along the minus strand of JBCAXE010000025.1, from coordinate 47,656 downwards.
CGTGAAATTCGGCGGCCGCGACAATGTGGAAACTGTGACCCAGAAAATCGATGAGATCATCATCCCGCGCGCCAGCGAAAAAACCGCCGGCACCAACTTCGAAGTCATCGTCGGTTTGTCGCTCACGCCGGATCAGGCCCGGTTCAATCGGTCAGGCGCAAGTCTAAAATTTCCTGAACTCTAATGACCCTAACGAATGATCTGTCGGCGATTGTCGGCGATGTTTTTGAGAGCGAGGGGTTCGATCGCGCTCTTGGAAGGGTGCGCGTCTCCGACCGGCCGGACCTCGCCCAATTTCAATGCAACGGCGCCCTCGCGGCGGCGAAGATGGCGAAGAAAAATCCACATGCAATCGGCGAGGCGCTGGCGGCGCAATTGCGCGAGAACACGATCTTCGCTTCTGTCGATCTCGCGGGCCCCGGTTTTATCAACCTGACCCTCGCGGATGATTTCCTCGGCGGGCGGATCGACGCTTTGCTGGCCGATGAACGGCTTGGCGCCTGGCGCCACGAGCCGGCCGAGGCAATTGTCATGGATTATGGCGGTCCCAATGTCGCGAAGCCCCTCCATGTAGGCCATTTGCGGTCTGCTATTATCGGCGAGGCGCTCAAACGGCTCTTCCGGTTCGCGGGCGATACGGTCGTTAGCGATATTCATCTCGGCGACTGGGGTCTCCAGATGGGGCAATTGATTTCCGAGCTTGAATTGCGCCAGCCGGACCTTCCGTACTTTGAAGAAGGCGCTGAAGGCCCGTTTCCGTCCGAGCCGCCGATTTCGTTGGCGGACCTGGAAGAGCTTTATCCGGCGGCCTCAAAAGCGTGCAAGGAAGATAAAGCGCGCGCCGATCTGGCGCGGCGGGCGACGAAAGCCCTGCAGAGCGGGCGACCGGGCTATCGTGCGCTCTGGCGTCATTTCGTAGACCTCTCCGTTGCGGCCATGCGGCAAAACTACGAAGACCTGGAGGTCACGTTCGATCTCTGGAAAGGCGAGGCGGACGCTGATGCGCTGGTGCCGGAGGTCGTCAGTGACATGACCAATAAGGGGCTCGTTGAGGCGTCCGACGGCGCTCAAATCGTAAGGGTCGCGCGAGACACCGATAAGAAGGAAATGCCGCCCCTGATGCTCGTCAATTCCGAAGGGGCGGTCGGCTATCACACGACTGACATCGCCACGATCCTTGATCGCAAACGCGAAATCGATCCTGATCGCATTCTCTATATTGTCGACAATCGGCAATCGCTGCATTTCGAACAGGTCTATCGCGCAACGGCGATGGCCGGATATTTCGAGGAAGATCGTCTCGAACATCTCAATTTCGGCACGATGCAGGGGCAGGACGGCAAGCCGTTCAAGACCCGCGAAGGCGGCACCCTGAAGCTGCGCGATATGATCGACTTGGTTTCGGCCCGGGCGCGCGCGCGGCTGGAAGAAGGCGATTTGGCGGCCGGGTGCAGCGAGGAAGAAACCAGCGATATCGCGCGAAAGGTCGGCGTCGCGGCGTTGAAATTCGCCGACCTCTCAAACCAGCGGATCAGCGACTACATCTTTGATCTCGATCGCTTCACGGCGTTTGAGGGCAAGACCGGTCCCTATCTGCTCTACGCCAGCGTGCGCGTACGGTCGGTCTTGCGCAAAGCGCAAGATGCCGGCGCCGGATCGCCAGGGCGCGTGGTCCTGTCGCAGCAAGAGGAGCGCGATCTGGCGCTGACCCTCTGCGCTTTTCCGGACGCCATGCGCAGCGCCTACGAAAAGCGGATGCCGCATCATCTTTGCGAACACGCTTATGCGCTCGCGCAACGGTTTTCGAAATTCTACGCGGCCTGCCGGATCGTCGATGAGAAAGACGAAGCGCTTCGTCGGTCGCGGCTGTCGCTCGCTTCAGCGGCTGGGCGTCAGCTCGATTTGGTGATCGAGCTATTGGGTTTTTCCGCTCCGGAACGCATGTGATCTGTGGAAAAATTCTTACGCTGAATTTTATTGAAAAAGATCATGTCCTTGCATGGATTTGGTCAAGCGGAAGTTGAGGTTTCCGCCTTATTCTGCGGTGCAAAAGCGCAACATCACAAACGTAAATTCTATCTGTCTTGAAAGTGTCGTACTTCGCGCGTAAACGCTTGCGCGACGGGGCCTAGGGATGGACGGGCTGCCGCGTTTTTGTTCACACAGGGGTCTCAGATGACATTCAAGAATTTCTTGGCTGCGAGCGCCGCAGCCATTGCGACGACTACCGCCTTCACCGCAATACCGACGCCGGTTATGGCGCAGCAAATCACGTCAGAAATCCGCGGCTTCATAACCGACGAAGCTGGCGCGCCAGTCTCGGGCGCGAGTGTCACTGTCACTGACACGCGGACGGGCGGATCGCGCACGTACACGACCGGCTCCGACGGTTCTTACTCAGCGCGTAACCTTTCGGTCGGCGGTCCTTACACGGTCACCGTTTCAGCCGCGGGGCGTCAGGGGCAGGTGGTCGAAGACGTTTTCGTCTCGGTCGCCTCGCAAACAAATATCAGCCTCGCCCTTTCAACCGCATCCGGCGGCGACGAGATTGTGGTATTGTCATCACGCCGCAACACGCAGGAATTGGCGATCGGCCCATCTTCGACCTTCGGTCTGGAAACGCTTGAATCGCTTCCGTCAATTTCGCGCGATATTCGCGACATCATCCGCATCGACCCGCGGGTTACGGTCGACGGCGGCGACGATAACGTCTCCTGTCTTGGCGGCTCCAGCCGCGCTGCGTCATTCACGATCGACGGCATCAACTCAACCGACACGTTTGGCTTGAACTCCTCTGGTCTGCCGGCGCGCGCGAACTTCCCGATCCCGTTCGACTCCATTCAGGAGACCGCGGTCGAATTCTCGCCATACGATGTTGAGTACGCGAATTTCACCGCCTGTAACATCAACATCGTCACCAAGCGCGGCACCAACGAATTCCACGGCTCCGCTTTTGCTGTTTTCAACTCATCTGGTCTTACAGGCAGCCGCGTTGACGACATCGAATTAAGCCAAAACGATTTCCGCGATTACAATTGGGGCGCATCTGTCGGTGGTCCGATCATCAAGGACAAGCTGTTCTTCTTCGCCGCATATGAAGAAATCGACGACGGCGGCAACATCATCACGAGCGGTCCGCAGAATGCTGGTTTCTCGAACCCGGTTGATAACCTAAATCTGGCTGACACCGATGAGCTCGCGCAAATCGCCCGCGACGTATACGGGCTAGAGCCGGGCGGACTGGCGCGCGCTGTGCCGGAAACGAGCCGCCGCATCCTCGGCCGCATCGACTGGCTGATCAATGACGATCACCGTCTTGAGTTGCTCTATTCGCGCGAACGTGAACTCGAAGTAGAATCCGATCTGACGGATGCAGACTTCCAATTCGGCAACTCGCTTGAGAATTCAGGCTCCAGGATCGAGCGTTACTCAGGCCGTCTATTCTCGCAGTGGAATGACAATTTCACTACCGAGCTGCGCTTGTCGCGTACGGACAATCAGGACATTCAGAACCCTGTTGGCGGCGGCGAAGCGCAAGACGCGAACCCGATCCCGCGCCTGATTGTCGAAGGCAACGCGTTAGGATCGTTCCAGGACGGGGCCCAGGTGACCGGTCCCGGCACCTTCCGGTCGGCGAACGATTTGCAAACGACGATCGATCAGCTGCGGGCGAAAGGTGATTACTCGACTGGGGCGCACACCTTCACGTTCGGGTATGACTACAACCGTCTTGAAGTCTTTAACCTCTTCGTGCCGTTGTCGACGGGTGAATTCCGTTTCGATGACGCCGCCGCGTTCGCTGCCGGCACCGCGAACTTCATCGAATTCGCCGGGTCTTCTACGGGCGATATCAATGACGCCGCCGCCGATTGGTCGCGTACGGTTCATTCTTTCTTTGCACAAGATACGTGGCGCCCGACTGATGCGCTCGCGCTGACGTTTGGTCTGCGTTACGACTTCTACGCTTCCGGCGACAATCCGCGCGAAAGCCAGACCTTCATTGATCGCTATGGTTTCACGAACGCGGAAGCATTTGACTCACTTGAAATCATTCAGCCGCGTTTTGGTCTGACCTATGAAGCCGGCCCGACATTCTTCGGTGAAACGTCGTTCCGCATGGGCGCTGGCGTCTTCTCTGGCGGCGATCCGACCGTCTTCTTCTCGAACGCCTTCACGAATGACAGCTTCGGCACCGCAAGGTTCGACAATAGCGATGCAGGGTGCTCCGTCGCCGATCTGCAGGTTATCGACACAAACGGCGCTTTCACCGGCGTTCCGGATTGTATCACATCAGCAGTGCAAGCGGCCGCTGGCGCCGGCACGGGCCGGACCGACGCGCTTGATCCGGACCTGAAACTGCCGTCGATCATCCGCGGATCGCTTGGTTTGACGCACTTCACTGACTTTAGCGGCGGCGCTGGCGGCTTCTTTGACGATTGGACGGTGAACCTCGACCTTATCTACACCGCCAACCGCAACGAGTTCAGCTTTGTCGACCTGACGCTAACGCCGACCGGCGAATTCCTACCGGACGGTCGCCCGGTGTTCAACGCCGTCGATCCGTTGCTGCCTGGTTGTAACGCGACCTTCAACGGCGATCTGCAACGGCCGGCCTTTAACGGCACGACGGCTGAATTGTCGAACGGCGGCGCCTGTGACGCCGGGTTTGACGATCAGGACATTCTCCTGACCAACGTCGCCGGTCGCGGCGACAATGGCCGGTCCTACGCGTTCTCGGCGCAGTTCCAGAAGTCGTTCGACTATGAGCTGTTCCAACGTCCAGCAAGCTGGGACCTCGGCTTCGGTTATGCGTACACGGACACGACCGCCGTCACAGCATCGCTCAGCTCGACCGCGACCTCGAACTTTGAGGAAACGGCGACAGCGATCCTGAACCGTCCAGTCGCCGGCCCATCGCGCTTCGTCAACCGCCACGTGGTGACATTGCGCTCAAGCTTCCGTCAGGAGTTCCTGCCGGAATTGCCGACGGCGATCAGCGTCTTTGTCAGCGCGCGCGAAGGCCAACCCTTCTCGTACGCTTATGACAACAATACGCCGACGACCTTGTTCGGCGACTCGGACAATGAAGAGCGTAACCTCTTCTACGTGCCGACCGGCCCGAACGACCCGCTCGTTCAGTTCGGCAACAATATCGACGTCGATAACTTCTTTAACTTCCTCGAAGCAAGCGGCCTGAATGAGTTCGCCGGACAGATCGCGCCGCGCGGCGCCTTCCGTGATCCGTGGTTCGTGGACGTCGATCTGCGCTTCCAGCAGGATCTGCCGAACTTCATCAATGGCCTGCGGACGATCGCTTATGTGGACGTTGAGAATGTTCTCAACCTGATCGATAGCGGTTCCAACGTGCTGCGCACATTCGACCGCGGCGACGTGGGAGAGGCCGTGCCGGTTCTCGACGCCGCGCTATCGCCGGATGGAACGCAGTTTATCTATTCGAACTTCCCGACGGGCGAGCTCGGCAGCTTTGGCGATCCGTCCCGTTCGAACGATCAGTTCGACCGCGCGACAAACGCCTCGCTCTGGGCGATCCAGTTCGGCCTGCGGTTCGAATTCTAAAAAGCGTACCGCTCTCACGTTGAGAGCGCCCTCCTAAAAAACTGGGCGGCCCTCGGGCCGCCCTTTTTTATTCGTTGTTATGAGAAATCAGGCGGCGGAGGATTAGCCGATCAAGCGATAGAAGCGCGCCTCCAGCGCGTCATCATCTTTAAAGGCGCCGGTCATCGCACGCGTCACGCAGGAAACATCGGTTTTGTGAATGCCGCGCGTCGTGATGCAGTAATGCTTGGCGTCGATGAGCACCGCGACGCCGCGCGGCTGAAGCGCCTCTTCGATGGCGCCGGCGATTTGATTAGTGAGAATTTCCTGACTTTGCAGCCGCCGCGAAAAAGCGTCGACCACACGGGCGATCTTTGAAATGCCGACGACTTTATCCGACGGCAGATAGGCCACATGCGCAACGCCGATGAGCGGCTGGATATGGTGTTCGCAATGGCTTTCGATGCGAATGTCTTTCAACAGCACGATGTCGTCATATCCCTCTACCTCTTCAAAGGTGCGCGAGAGAATATCGATCGGGTTTTGTTTGTATCCTTCGAGAAATTCCTCATACGCGTCGACGAATCGGCGCGGCGTGTCGAGGAGGCCTTCGCGAGAAGGGTCTTCGCCGAAATAGGAAAGGAGCGTGCGTACAGCCTCTTCGGCGTCGTCGCGGCTCGGGGTCGGCTTCAGGGCGATTGGTTCAGCGGTCATCGGTTACGCCTCCTTTATGGCGCGGGCGAGGGTGGCGGTCTCAATAGCGGCGAGCGCGGCTTCTTCGCCTTTGTTGCCGGCCTTCGTGCCGGCGCGCTCGATCGCCTGTTCGATCGTATCGACGGTCAAGACGCCGAAAGAGACGGGAACGCCGGTGTCGTTCATGACGGCGGCGACGCCTTTCGCGGCTTCGCCCGCCACATAGTCGAAATGCGCGGTGCCGCCGCGGATAACGCATCCCAGCGCGATAATGGCGTCGTACCGGCCGGATTCGGCGAGCTGGCGGGCCGTAAAGGGGATCTCGAAAGCGCCCGGCGCCGTTGCGACGTCAATCGCGTTCGCGTCGACACCATGGCGCGTACAAGCGCTTTTCGCACCGGCGAGGAGACGCTCGGTAATGAAGTCGTTCCAGCGCGTTGTGATAATGGCGAGACGCAAGCCGGCGCCATTGAGCGTTCCTTCAAATTCTCTGCTCATAACAATTTCCTGTTCCTAGCCGGTCGCTTTGAGCGCGCCAGCGGACCCCGCCTGCGCCAGTCGAAAATCGGTGATGGCTTTAACCGAGATAATCTTCAGACCGTGGGTTTCGGCAAAGGTCTCAAGGTCGGGAAGACGCGCCATCGTGCCGTCGTCATTCATCACCTCGCAAATCATCGCCGCATGGGAGAGGCCAGCGAGTTTCGCGAGATCAACCGACGCTTCGGTCTGGCCGTCGCGCTCTAGAACGCCATTCTCGCGCGCCCGCAGCGGGAACGTATGACCGGGCATGACAATGTCGGCGCGTGTCGCCTTGGGGTCGATCAGGGTCTGGATCGTATGCGCCCGGTCGTAAGCTGATATGCCGGTCGTCACGCCGTCGGCCGCTTCGACTGAGATGGTGAACGGCGTGCCGTAACCGGAGTGATTGTCTTCCGGCGCAACCATTTGCGGAAGCGCGAGCCGGTCAATCAACGCCGGCGCCATGGCGCAACAGATAAGGCCGCGGCCTTCCTTTGCGAAGAAATTGACTTTCTCCGGCGTCACAAAGTCCGCGGCGATGGCAAGATCGCCCTCATTTTCGCGGTCTTCGTCATCCACGATAATGACGATTTCACCTGTCTTAAAAGCCGATACGGCTTCGGGCACAGAAGCGATGGGCATTAGCGTGCTCCTTCTTTCTTAAATCCGTGTTCTGTCAAAAATGCCGGCGTGAGTCCGGCGGGCGCCGCGTCTGCGCGAGCGGCGATGAGCCGTTCGAGATATTTCGCGAGAATGTCGACTTCCAGATTCACTCTGTCGCCCGGTTTTTTTCCAGGCTGGATAATCTTGGTTTGCGAATAGGCGATCAGCGTGACGTTAAACCAGTCCTCGCCCACATCGACGACCGTCAAGGATGTGCCGTCGATGGCGATAAAGCCCTTCGGTGCGATATAGCGCATGAGCGGAGCGGGCGTTTTGATCGTCATCCACAAGGCGTCTTCGTCCTTGCGGAAACTCTCGATCACGCCGGTGCCGTCAATATGTCCCTGTACGAAGTGTCCGCCCATACGCGAGGAGGGCGTCAGCGAGCGTTCGAGGTTGACCGGGGAGCCGACCTCGAGATCGCCAAGGTTCGACTTGACCCGGGTTTCCGGCGCAAGGCCGACCATGAAGCTGTCTTGATCGAATTTGGTGACCGTCAGGCAAACGCCGTTCACCGCAATCGAGTCGCCCAGTTTGACGCCGTCCAGAATGTCGCGCGCTGCAATCGTCATCTCATAGCTGTCGCCCGCGTGGCGAACGGCTTTTACAGCGCCGATCTCTTCGATAAGCCCGGTGAACATCAGCGGCCCTCCGCTTCTTGGTTGAGGCGCGCCACCATCAAGATGTCGTCGCCGAGACGATGGCTCTCAACGAAGGCGGCCTCGAACGCGTCGCCAAGCACGTCGGCGTCAAGGGATGCAATAGCGGGGCGGCCGTCGCCGCCGATGAGGCGCGGCGCGATATAGGCGTGGATTTCATCAACAAGCCCAGCCTTCAGGAAACTTGCGTGAACTGCGCCGCCGCCTTCCACGAGAACGCCGGAGACACCGCGCTCGTAAAGCGCAGCAAGGACATCCCGGACGTCGGGCCGGCCAAGATGGTCCGAAGGCGTGACGACCGGGGCGACGCCATGTTCGCGGTAAAGATTTAAGCGCGCTTCCGGCGCCTTGTCCGTCGAAAAGAGAAGGGCGCCGCGTCCAGCGCGATCGAACATCGCGGCGCCGGGCGGCGTACGTCCTGTGGCGTCGAGCGCTACGCGCAACGGATTCCCCACAATATCGTCGCCCTGACGCGCCGTGAGCGACGGATCGTCGGCGATGACCGTCTCTGCGCCGACGATGATCGCATCCACCTGTTTGCGAACAATATGAGCGTGGTCGCGCGCCGCCGGACCCGTAATCCATTGGCTGTCGCCGGTGCGCGTTGCGATACGCCCGTCGAGGCTCATGGCGACCTTGACGATTACATAGGGCCGGCCCCGCCTGATCCGCGATAGCCAGAAGCGGTTTAATTCCGCCAGTTCATTCGCGCAAACATCCGTATAGATTGTTTCAACGCCCTGCTCAGAGAGGAACGCTGCGCCGCCAGCCGCGGTCGCGTTCTCGTCGGCCATGCCGTAGACGACGCGCGCAACGCCGCTCGACAATAACGCCTGTGTGCAGGGCGGCGTTCGCCCATGATGGTTACACGGCTCCAGCGTCACATAGGCGACCCCGCCGCGGGCGTTCGGTCCGGCGTCACGGAGCGCTTCTACTTCAGCGTGGGGCTCGCCTGCGCCTTTGTGCCAGCCCTCGCCGACGATTGAGCCGTCCTTCACGACGACGCAGCCGACCATTGGATTTGGCGCGGTGTCGCCCTCGGCGCGGCGGGCGAGCGCGATCGCGCGGCCCAGAAAGCGTTTCTCAATGTTTCGGGCGTCGCCCATAAAAAAGCCCCTCGGCCAACGGCTTCGGGGCGCAAACGAACGGGATTGCTGAACGCCAGTGGCGCCTGATGAAACCCGTTCCGGGCGTCGTCAGGACGCGCACGAGAGCAAGCTCGTTCGCCAGATCTTCTACCATCCGGACTATCACCGTCGGCTCCGGGCTCTCACCGGGATCCTGCTTTGCGCTTCCCGAAACGGGAGCTGCTCGGCTCGCGGGCTCGTCGGCGTCACCAAAAAGGCTTGCCGCATTACCGCCGGTGGGGACTTTCACCCCGCCCCGAAGATCTTATGTCGTGGCTCTCGCCACACTTCTTATATAGCGACGGGCCGAAAGCGGATCAATGCGCTTCGGCGCCTCATCATCGCAGCGGCGGGCTAACTCTTGTCGCCCCACAGTTCCTTGATCCGTCGGTCCCGGCCGCAACCGTTGCGGTAGTAGCGATAGCGCAGCGGGTTCTTTTTGTAATAATCCTGGTGATATTCCTCCGCCCGCCAGAACATTTTCGCGTCCAGAATGGGCGTAACCACTGGCTTGCCCAGGACTTTTTCGGCTTCGGCCTTAGATGCTTCGGCGATCGCACGCTCCTCAGCCGATTTGACGAAGATCGCCGTCCTGTAAGAGGTGCCGCGGTCGCAGAATTGCCCGCCGTCGTCCAACGGATCCACATGCCGGAAGAAGAAATCGACAAGCTCGCGATAGGAAATGACGCTAGGATCATAAGCGATCTCCGCGGCTTCATAGTGGCCGGTTTCCGTATAGGAGACTTGCTTATAGCTGGGATTCTCGACATCCCCGCCCGTATAGCCGGAGACGGCGCTCTTCACGCCTTCGAGTTTTTCGAAATCCGATTCGACGCACCAGAAGCAGCCGCCGGCGAAAATCGCCGTTGGGCCTGTCTCCGCCGTAGCGGCGTGTGTCTCATCGGCGCGTGCTTCGCCGGGCATATTGGCGTAAATGAAAATCCCGGCGGCGCCCGCCAGAGCCAAAATCGCAATCATCAAAAGGCGCATGGTCGACCTCATTATTTTTGTTGGTGTTGATGTATACCACTTCACGCTTCGCGCAAGAGAACTCACATGAATGTCAGGGCGCGGCGGCGAGCGGTAACCCCTTGATTTTGCGGGATTGACGCCCCTACGGTCGCGGACGGCAATCTACATCCACATGGAAAAAGCGCCAATGACAGGAAATCCTCCCTTCGATCCCGCATTAACCAAGTCCGCGCCGAAGGTTGAAAAACGGCCCGTAGAAATCACGCAACATGGCGAAACCCGCACGGATAATTACCAGTGGTTGCGGGTGGAGAACTGGCAGGACGTCTTGCGTGATCCTGTCGCGTTGGCGCCGGATGTCCGAAAGGTGCTCGAAGACGAGAATGCGTATTATAAGGCGGTCACGGACGATCTCGCGCCGCTTCGAAAAAAACTGTTTGAGGAAATGCGTGCGCGCATCAAGGAAGACGACGCGTCTGCGCCATTGCCGGACGGCTCCTGGCGTTATTGGCGTGAATTCAGGACCGGTGGTGATTATCCTTCCTTTGTGCGCGCGCCGCGCGACGGCGGTCCGTCTCTCATGTTGTATGACGGCGACGCGGAGGGCGCCGGCGAGAGGTTCTTCAGTATTGGCGACGTGGCCCACAGTCCGGACCATGCGCGGATCGCCTACGCCGTCGATCGCGTCGGGTCCGAATATTACACAATCTGCGTTCGCGATATCGCCTCTGGCGAAGATCTTCCTGATACGGTTGAAAACGCGGACGGCGACGGGGCTGTCTGGTCTGCGCAGGGCGACGCTTTTTGCTATGTGGAGCGCGATGACAATCAGCGCCCGAAGCGGATTAAACGCCACATTATCGGGGAGGATGCTTCGGCCGATGCTATCCTCTACGAAGAAAGCGAAGATGATTTTTTCTTGAGCGTTTCAAAGAGCCAGAGCGGCGCGTTCATCTTCATCGTTTCGTCGAACGCGACGACCAGCGAAGTCCGATTTTTGCCCGCCGATGATCTTAATGCGCCGCTCCGATTAATGGCGCCGCGGCAGAACGGCCTTGAATATTACGCCGAACACCGTGGGTCTGACTTCTACATCCACACCAATGCGGACGGCGCGGTTGATTTCAAAATCATGAAAACCGCAATTAGCGCGCCCGGAAGAGAGAATTGGCGAGCATGGCTTGCGCACAGGCCCGGCGTCTATGTGGAGACCTTCACGCCTTATAAGGACTTCATGGTTCGGCTTGAAAAAAGCGATGCCCTGCCGCGGCTGGTGATCGCCGGTTATGACGGCGAAGAACATACGCTCGACTTTGATGAAGCGGCCTATAGTCTCGGCTATTCGCCGGGCTTTGAATTCGATACGGCGATTGTTCGGTTTACGTATGAATCGCCGTCAACGCCGGAAGAGACCTATGATTACAATATCAGGACGCGTCAGCGCGACCTGATCAAAGTGCAGGAAGTGCCGAGCGGTCACGACAAGGCGCGCTATGTGGTTGAACGTTTCAAAGCGATGACGCCCGACGGCGCGCTCGCGCCCGTCACGCTGCTTCGGTTGAAGTCAACGCCGATTGACGGAACCGCGCCGCTCATTCTCTACGGGTACGGTTCCTACGGGATCAGCATTCCAGCAGATTTTTCCACGAATATCTTGCCGCTGGTCGATCGCGGCGTCATCTGGGCGACGGCGCACCCCCGCGGCGGCGCAGCGCTCGGCCGTCAGTGGTATCTCGACGGCAAGCTTGATAAGAAGAAAAATACGTTTACGGATTTTAACGCCATCGCCGAAACGCTCATTGAAAAGAGCTATACGAGCAAAAAACGTATCGTCACCTATGGCGGGAGCGCTGGCGGTCTTCTTGTGGGCGCGACCGTCAACCTTCGGCCCGATCTTTTCGCCGGGGTGATCGGCGCGGTGCCGTTTGTGGATGTTCTGAACACCATATCGGACGGCGACCTGCCGTTGACGCCGCCGGAATGGGAAGAATGGGGCAATCCGATCACGGACGAGGACGTTTACCGGTATATTAAGTCCTATTCGCCTTACGAAAATATTCAGGCCGCCGCGTATCCCCCGATTATGGCGACGGGCGGGCTCACGGACTATCGCGTCACCTATTGGGAAATGGCGAAGTGGATCGCCAGATTGCGCGACGACGCCCATGGCGGGCCGTTTGTCTTGCGCATGATCATGGACGCGGGCCATGGCGGCTCAGCGGCGCGGTTCGAACGGTTGGAGGAGCGCGCCCACCTTTACGCTTTCGCCTTAAAGGCGTTAGGCGCGGCGGAGACGGAGCCCGCGTAACCGGCCGGCGATCTCGTTCGGTAACAACGGCTCACGAGCCCGTGTTTGCGCCTAGGATAAAAGTCGGTTTGCGCTACATTCATGCGCATCGCCGGACCGATAATCGGGCGGCGCGGGCGAAGGGACAAAAAGATGACGATTATAAAATGGCTATTGGCATTAATCCTGGGCGGCTTCCTGATCTTTTTCGGGGTGATGAAATTCACAGGCGGCGCGCATATTTTTCCGTATATTGAATTTAAAGCGGCTGCGCTCAATTTTCCAATGGCCGACCTATTCTATCCGCTTGTGAATTACGCCACTGGCGTTCTTGAAATCGCGGCGGGCGTGCTTGTGATTCTGCCGTTCACAAGAGGGATCGGGTCTAAGGTCGCGGTGCTTCTCTTGTTGGGGGCCGTTGTCTTTCACTTGTCGCCGCTGCTTGGCGTTTCAACGCCGGACGGTTACGCGACGCCAGCGCCGAGCGACGCGCTTGCGGCGGGCGGTCCTTTCGTGCGCGATCATTTCTCAACGGGCGAATCGATGACGCTCTTCTCGATCGCCGCCGGCATGCTTGTAGTGGCGCTAATCAACGCCTTTCTCCAGCGGGATTAATCCTCGCGGAACACCCGCGCGAAGATCGTGTCCACATGTTTGGTGTGGTAGCTGAGATCGAACACGGCTTCGATGTCAGCCACGGGCAGTTTCGCGGTGACGTCGGCGTCAGCTTTCAGATTATCCAGAAAAGCGCCTTCACCGCGCCAGGCCGGCATGGCGTTGCGCTGGACAAGCCGATAGGCGTCTTCGCGCGAAACGCCCGCTTGGGTAAGAGCGAGGAGCACCCGCTGCGAATGCACAAGCCCGCCGAGCTTATCAAGATTTTCCTGACAGCGCTCCGGGTAGATCACGAGTTTCTCTACCACGGAAGCAAGGCGGTGTAGCGCGAAATCGAGATGCACGGTGGCGTCGGGACCAATGCCGCGCTCGACGGAGGAGTGCGAAATATCGCGCTCATGCCACAACGCCACATTCTCCATCGCCGGCGTCGCGCACATGCGCACAAGGCGCGCGAGCCCTGTCAAATTCTCGGTGAGAATAGGGTTGCGTTTGTGCGGCATCGCCGAGGAGCCTTTTTGTCCCGCCGAAAAATATTCCTCCGCTTCCAAAACTTCCGTCCGCTGAAGGTGGCGGACTTCCACCGCCAGCCGTTCGATGGAGGAGGCGATAACGCCGAGTGCGGCGAAGAACGCGGCGTGGCGGTCGCGCGGGATCACTTGCGTTGATATCGGCTCTACGGTGAGCCCCATCTTTTCGGCCACATGAGCCTCAACCGAAGGGTCAATATTTGCAAAAGTTCCCACAGCGCCGGAGAGGGCGCAGACGGCGACTTCCGCGCGCGCTGCTTCTAGGCGGGTTTTGCCGCGCTTGAACTCCGCATAAAAAGTAGCGAGTTTCAGGCCCATGGTTGTCGGCTCCGCATGGATGCCGTGGCTGCGGCCGACGCAGAGAGTGTTTTTATGTTCCAGCGCCCGGGTTTTGAGGGCGGCGAGCACGCGATCCATGCCTGTTAACAACAGGTCCATAGCGCGCATCAATTGCACCGACAGACATGTGTCCAGAACATCCGACGAGGTCATGCCTTGATGAACAAACCGCGCTTCCGGCCCGACGATTTCAGCAAGGTGCGTCAGGAATGCGATAACGTCGTGTTTCACTTCGCGTTCGATCTCGTCGATCCGATCAACGTCGAATACCGCGTCGCCCGCTTTGTCCCAAACGGTCTTTGCGGCGTCGGCCGGGATGACGCCGAGCTCGGCCATCTTGTCTGCAGCGTGCGCCTCAATCTCAAACCAAATGCGGAATTTTGATTGCGGCGACCAAATATCAGCCATTTCCGGGCGTGTGTAACGGGGGATCATTAGGGCCAGACTTTCAGTGTTAGGTGAGCGGCGTTTGCTTGATATTTGCTGTTGTGCGCCAACTCAAGGTAGTTTTGAAATGAAGCAGGAGGGAACATTCCGTTATGGATTTTGGTCAGCTTTATACGTCGACCGCCGGGCGCATCAGCCGCAAGGTCTGGTGGTTGGGCACGATCGGTCTCATCATTATTTTCTTCATCTTGGGGATTGTCTTTGGCGGCATATTGGGTGTCGTCGCCGGCCCGGAATTTGGCTCGTCGGCTTTTGGGGAAGGCGTTCTTGAGCTTATTTTCCTCGCGATCATGTTCATCCCGTACCGCGCCCTCACGGTGAAGCGGCTTCACGATCGAAGCAGGCCGGAGACGCTTTTTCTGGTTTGGCTCGCGCCGAGCGTCGCTTTAGCGGTTGCGAAAGTGTTAGGTGTGGCCGGGTCTTATGGACCGACGACGATGTTCGGCATGCCAATCGAAGCGATGCAATATAACTTTCTTGGCAAACTGCTGAACTGGACAACGCTCGCATTCGGCCTCTGGTCGCTCGTCGAACTCGGTTTCCTAAAAGGCGATGACGGATCGAATACGCATGGTGATGATCCGTTGGCGACTTAATTAGTCGTTGTCGTATTCATTCTGTAGACGGAGGGTGCGCGCTTGCGCCACCCACCGCTCGCGCTCTATGCGTCCCTCGTCACCAATCTTGTCTTCGATCCATTTGGTGCGAGCCGGGCCCCAGTCTGCGATCTGGTAGAGATAGTAAACGCCGAGCCGGTTAAGGGCCTTTTCTGTCGAAGAATCGAGCCCGATGATCTGGGTCAGGTCATCCTTTTCGCCGTTCTTGGCGCTCTTAAACCGCTTGGGTCCGTTGCCGTTTGGTTTCTCGGCGCCGCCGTCCATGCTCAGCGTTCCTTGCGCGCTCGGCGTCTCCGCAGCGGCGGCGTGTGACGGGACGGATGTGGGCGCTGCATGCGCCTTCCAGATCCACCATCCGACGCCGACGCCAAGCGCGAACGCGCACAGCAACAGGAACCACATATGGACGATTAGCCATAACATCAGACTGTTTTATGCTGAGAACATGGACAGGCCATTAATCGTCAGTTCCCCCCTTTACGACGAAGGCGATGCGCCGGTTGGTTGCGCGACCCGGCGCCGTGGCGTTTGTGGCGACCGGTCTGGTTTCGCCAAAACCTTGCGTGAAAAGAATGGCCTCGTTGACGCCTTCGCTGACGAGAACCGCTTTGACCGCTTCGGCGCGCGCCTGGCTGAGGCTCAGGTTTTTGGCGGCCCGCCCAGTCGCGTCCGTATGGCCTTCAATGAGGATCTCCGCCGGCGAACACTCGATGACAGCCTTTGCGATGGCGCTGAGGGTTTCGCGGCTGGCGGCGGTCACTGTCGCCCGATTACTAGCAAACGTGATTTGCCGGCCGAGCATCAACTCATCGATTTCCGATTGGCAAAGACGCGCAATTTCTTCTTCAGACAAGGCGAGCACGGGCTCGGGCTCGGGCTCCGGCTCGGCGGGCGGCGGCGGGGCGTTAACGTCGATCGAAACAGAAGGCTCATAAGGCTCGGGAAGCGTCGCCAATAATTGCCGGGCGATCATCGCCTGGAAGTCGTTTGCCGCGACGCCGTCTACGGAGAATTTCTCATCGACGGCGACGGCGCTGCCCCTTTCCAACGCGGCGAGGGATTTAACGCCAGCGCTCGTCGCCAATAGCCAGGGCCCTTCGCGTGCACCCTGCGCGAGCGTCATCTTGTCGGTCAAGGCTGCGCTCTGGAATTCCCTTTGCGCCGCTTCCAAAAGCAGTTTTCTCGCGCTGTTGCTCGGTGCGAAGCCGGATAGCGTCACCTGGTCGCCGTCGTAATCGGCGCGCCACAAAAATTGCTCCGGTGTCGGAAGAACCTGCGCCGCCGCTTCCTGTGTGGGTTGTACGGCGATAGCGATTTCTTTCACGCGGGCGTCCGTCGCGGTTAAGAGCGTAACGCCGCCAACAAAGGGCCCGCCCGGGCCGGCGGCCGTTTTGGCGAGACGAATCGCGTCGTTGAGTTGGTCATCGGACGGCGCATCTCCGTAGATGGTGATTTTTTGGCCGTCTGCGTCAATGCGCGCCCATCCGTGGCCCGCTTCCGCCAGCGCCTTTTCAACACTGGCGCGAACTTTTCCCTCAGCGCTCCCGGCGGCGTTGTTCCAGTGGATTCCTGCGACGCCAAAAAGCAGGAGGACGCCAAGGCCGATAAAGACTTTCAAAAAGGCCGGCAAAACCAACTCCAGAACGCAAAACAAGGCGTTACACGCAAAAAACACACCGAATTCGGGCGGCGACGTAATACGTCCGCTAGATTATACCGCGGCGCCATAAGATTTGCTTTACCCGGCGCGGCCCATATGTAAAGTTTGCTTTACAATTTGTCTTTTATGAGCGGAGGAGCCTGATCATGAAAAGCGAACCTGACCTTTGGCGGCGCCTGGCGGCTTTTGAAATCGACGCCAACGATGCGGATTTTCCTTTCAGCGCGCGGCTCGCGCGAGACAACCAATGGTCACGCGCATTCGCATGTCGAGTAATCGAAGAATATAAGCGCTTCGCCTATCTGGCGATGACGGCGGGCGCCGAGGTGACGCCGTCAGATGAAGTCGACCAGGCGTGGCATCTGCACCTGACCTATACGCGCAATTACTGGGACGCATTCCGGGAGGCGCTTGGCGCGCCGCTGCATCACGGCCCGACCAAAGGCGGCCGCACAGAAAAAAACCGCTATTTGGAAAACTATGAACGGACGCTCAAGGCTTATGCGGAGGAATTCGGCGCGCCGCCGCCGCATGACATCTGGCCGCCGTCAATGATACGCTTTTCGCGGGCGCCAAAAATGCAACGTTTGTGTACAGAGGACTATTTTATGGTCCCGAAACAGGTTTTGCGAAAGGCCGGCGCCGGACTCGCGGCGGGCGGCGCCGCTGTTTCGCTTTTGCTAACATCGTCCTACGCGGCGGCCGCGAGTGCGGGCGCTGGCTGGAAAACGCCGCTGGCTGCATTTGTTTTGTTCGCTCTTCTTGCGCTCATCTTGTTTGTTGGGGTGCGCTCCGTCGCGCGATCGCGAAAATCAGGCGGCTCGCATGGCAGTGCGGCGGGCGGCGCGGCGGGATGTGGCGTTACGAGCGGCGGCGGGAAGCAAAGCGACGGGTCGGTCGATGGCGGGGACGGCGGATCGGGATGCGGCGGATGCGGTGGATGCGGCGGCTAAGACCTGCCTTACCATTCAAGCACCACTTTGCCTGACTGACCCGACCGCATGATATCGAACCCTTTTTGAAAGTCGGTGACGGGCAATGTGTGCGTGATGATTGGCTTCAGGTTCAATCCCGCCTGCAAGAGCGCGCCCATTTTGTACCAGGTTTCGAACATGCGGCGCCCGTAGATGCCTTTGATTTCCAGCCCTTTGAAAATGACCTTGTCCCAGTCTGCGCCGGCGCCGTTCGGCATGATGCCGAGCATGGCGATCTTGCCGCCGTGGTTCATTGTCTCCAGCATTGAGGAAAACGCCGATGGGACGCCGGACATTTCCAGTCCGACATCAAAGCCTTCGGTCATGCCGAGCTCGGCCATGACGTCTTTCAGCGAGTCGCGTTCCACATTGACGGCGCGGCCCGCGCCCATCGTCTTGGCGAGGTCCAGGCGATAATCGTTGACGTCCGTGATCACCACATGGCGCGCGCCGACAAAACGCGCCACGGCGGCCGCCATGACGCCGATCGGTCCGGCGCCGGTAATGAGAACGTCTTCGCCCACAAGGTCGAAGGCGAGGGTGGTGTGCACGGCGTTTCCGAACGGGTCGAAAATCGCGCCGAGTTCATCGGAGATGTCAGCCGGTAATTTGTAGAGGTTAAACGCGGGCACAGCGATATATTCAGCGAACGCGCCAGGCCTGTTGACGCCGATGCCTTCGGTGTTGCGGCAGAGATGGCGCTTGCCCGCGCGGCAATTTCGGCAAAAGCCGCAGGTCACATGTCCTTCAGCGGAGACGCGGTCGCCGATTTTCAACTTTGAATGTTCCGGATGCACTTCGGAGCCGATCTCTACGACTTCGCCGGAAAATTCGTGGCCCACCGCCATCGGGACGGGGATCGTTTTTTGCGCCCACTCATCCCAATTGTAGATATGAACGTCAGTGCCGCAAATCGCGGTGCGCTTCACTTTGATCAGAACGTCGTTGGGGCCGATGGCCGGTTTCGCCACGTCCGCAATCCAGATGCCTTCTTCCGGCTTTGCTTTAATGAGCGCTTTCATTGGCCTGTTCCATTTTCCCGATGCGTACTAAAACCGACATACGATTTTAGGCCGTCTTCGCGCACATTTGAAGGAGCGCCCGCCTCAAATTGCGGACCGTTTGCGTGTCATTGATTGAGGCGTTTCGCAATTGCAGGCGCAAAGTATGTTAAAATCCCGTCTGCGCCGGCCCGTTTGATGGCGATTAAAGACTCCATGGCGGCGCGGTCGCCGTCGATCCAATCATTTTGGGCGGCGGCCATGATCATCGAATATTCGCCGGAGACCTGATAGGCGAATGTGGGCGCGCCGAACGCGTTCTTTACTTGCGCGATAATATCGAGATAGGCGCCCGCCGGTTTCACCATGACGCTGTCGGCGCCTTCTGAAAGGTCGAGCGCCACCTCGCGCAACGCCTCGCCGCTGTTGGCCGGGTCCATCTGGTAGGTGCGCTTGTCGCCTTTAAGCGCCGATGACGATCCGATGGCGTCGCGAAACGGGCCGTAAAAGGCGGACGCATATTTGGCCGCATACGACATGATTTGCGTATTCTTGAAGCCTTCGCTCTCAAGCGTTTGTCGGATGGCGCCGACGCGCCCGTCCATCATGTCTGACGGCGCCACGATATCAAACCCGGCGCGGGCTTGGTTGAGAGCCTGCTTCGTCAACGCCTCCAAGGTCTCATCGTTGAGGATTTCGCCGTTTTTCATCAGGCCGTCATGGCCGTGATCCGTATAGGGATCGAGCGCCACATCGCCGATGACGCCAAGCTCAGTCGTCGCGTCCTTTATGGCGCGCGCGGCCCGGCACATGAGATTGTCGGGGTCGAAAGCGAGGCCTGCGTCAGCCGAGCGGTTTCCCGCTGTTGTATACGGGAAGAGGGCCACCGCCGGGATACCGAGGCTCACAGCTTCTTTTGCGCAAATCACTGCTTGATCGACTGAGAGGCGGTTAACGCCGGGCATCGCGGCGACAGGCTCTGAGACCTGTTCACCTTCCTTTAGGAAAATCGGCCAGATCAGATCGCCTGGCGTCAGATTGGTCTCCGCCGACATCGCGCGCGACCAGGGCGTCATTCGCGATCGTCTCAATCGGGTGGCCGGAAATTTTCCTAAAAATGTCGAAAACTTTTGGGGCACAAGCTGTTCTTTTTTGAGATGTTCACGCCCTTAGCATCGATTGTGTTGTGATACGAGCCACTTTTTTCACATGTTATAATTTCAATGCAAATTGAATAAACACGCTTAACGCGGCCTTTAGACGTTGTGGGGTACGAAAAACACAACTGTGTTTGGTCGAGTGAGGCGTTTGTAATGGCTGCGTTTGAAGGGGCGATGAAATCGGATGTTATTGGGGTGGCGTCGAACGGCGCCGCGCCGGAGAATGAAGAACAACTGAAGGGGTCTTATCTTCAACTCCTTCACCTGGTGGAACGGCTTCACCGCCAGCTGCTTGATGTGATTAAGGACGAGCTAGAGCGCCTCGGCCAAACCGATATCAACTCGGTGCAAGCGCTTTTGCTTTACAATATTGGCGACGCAGAGTTGACGCCCGGTGAACTGCGTTCGCGCGGCCACTATCTTGGTTCAAACGTTTCTTACAATCTCAAACAGCTCATCGACAAAGGTTACATTCAGGATCAGCGCTCCGATGTTGACCGCCGTTCAAAACGCGTCTCATTGACGCCGGAGGGCCTTGAAGTGCGCGACCGGTTGGCCGGCCTGTTTGACCGTCAGCTGGCGTCTGTCGAACAAGTGGGCGGTGTCGACCTGAACGCGATAGAAAGCACGAACAAATCGCTGCAGCGCCTTGAGCGCTTTTGGGCCGATCAGGTTCGCTATCGCCTCTAAGCTTCCCTGCGCAACTAATAGAAAAAGCCGTCCCTATACGCTGTATAAGGACGGCTTTCTATTTAGGTAGCTGAGCTACGCTGACTTCCGCGGCCGGCCGCGTCCACGTTTCGCCGCGGCTTTTTTCTTGGCGGGGGTCGCCTTCTTCTTTTTCTTCGCGGCGCCCCGGCCAAGGCCGATTTCCTTTGCAAATTGCGAGCGTCGCTTGGCGTAATTCGGCGCCACCATCGGATAATCCGCGGGCAAGTTCCATTTCCGGCGATATTCTTCCGGAGAAAGCCCGTACTGCGTGCGAATATAGCGTTTCAGCATTTTCAGTTTTTTGCCGTCTTCAAGGCAAATAATGAAATCCGGCGTGATCGATTTCTTGATCGATACGGCCGGCGCCTGATTGCCAGCGTTCGCGGCCGCCCCGGCTGCAAGCGCTTTCACTGTATCATGGACTTCCTGTAGGAGTGCTGGAATCTTTTCGGCGTTTATCGAATTGTTGCTGACATACGCTGCGACAATATCTGTTGTTAAATGCAGAGTTTCGCCGATATCTGCTTGTTCGTTTGTACTCATTCAGTATCTCCCGACTGATTTTTGTGATTTGAGACGATGACCCTCCTACAGCGGCTCAAGTTGAAGAACTGTTGGTCCAGTTCAAGGACACAGCACTAGCGCTGTAAACCTCAGTGGCCGGGGATAAAGAAGCGCTCTGGGAAATGCAATAGACATGAGTATTGCACACGTTTACGTGCGAATAACATTGCCGTGACGGACGCCCGTCTCAGAATAGTTTGCGCCTAAAAAAATATTGGTTTGTCCAGTTTCTATTTGCTAATTTAGACGCTGGCTAAATTAGCCAAAAAGTCGCTGCTGAGGGGCGTTTGCGGATGGGCGTGACGACGCGTATACAGCGCTCAGAATGGCGGGTTACAAAGCAGGAAACGAAGGCGATGAGTGAAGCGATAGCATCCGACTACAAAGATTTTTTTGCCGACACAATCGCTGAAAGCGATCCGGAACTCGCCGATGCGATGGCGCGCGAGCTAACGCGCCAACAGCGCCAAATCGAGCTTATCGCCTCGGAAAACATTGTGTCTCGCGCAGTTTTGGAAGCGCAAGGGTCGGTCCTGACGAACAAATATGCGGAAGGGTATCCGGGCAAACGCTACTATGGCGGCTGCGAATTCGTGGACATTGCTGAACAGCTCGCGATCGATCGGGCTCAGCGTTTGTTTAACGCCGAAGAGGCGATTGTTCAGCCGCATTCCGGCAGTCAGGCGAACCAGGCTGTCTTCATGGCGACGATGAAGCCAGGCGACACCTTCCTCGGGCTCGACTTGGCCGCCGGGGGACACCTGACCCATGGTTCTAAAGTGAACCAATCGGGGAAGTGGTTTAACGCCGTTCATTACGGCGTAAACGAGGATGATTGCCTCATCAATTACGAATCGGTGGCGGCGCTCGCGGATCAACATAAGCCAAAGATGATCATCGCCGGCGGCAGCGCTTATTCTCGAATCATTGACTTTGCGAAGTTCCGCGAAATCGCTGACAGCGTTGGCGCCTTGTTTATGGTGGACATGGCCCATTTCGCTGGCCTCGTCGGCGGGGGCGCCTATCCGAACCCAGTCGATCACGCCGACGTTGTGACCACGACCACGCATAAAACCCTGCGCGGCCCGCGCGGCGGCCTTGTGCTCACCAACAATAAGGATCTCGCCAAGAAAATCCGCTCGGCGTTGTTCCCCGGGCTTCAGGGCGGCCCGTTGATGCATGTAATTGCCGCGAAAGCGGTTGCATTCGGCGAAGCATTGCGGCCCGGTTTCAAGGATTATGCGCGGGCGGTGATCTCGAATGCGCAGGTAATGTCGGCTGCATTGGTCGAAGCGGGCTATGACGTCGTCACTGGCGGCACTGACACGCATGTGGCGCTGATCGATTTGCGTCCCAAAGGCGTGAAAGGGAACGCGGCGGAGGAAAGCCTCGAGCGCGCAGGAATCACCTGTAACAAGAATGGCGTGCCGTTCGATCCTGAAAAACCGGCGATCACATCGGGCATTCGCGTCGGATCGCCCGCGGCGACGACGCGCGGCTTTGGCGTCGCTGAATTCCGCCAGGTCGGCGAGCTCATGGCCGAAGTGCTCGACGGGCTCGCGGCGGGCGGCGATAACAGCGCGGTGGAACAAGCCGTTTCGGAAAAAGTCACTGACCTAACGGGCAGATTTCCGATTTACGCTTAGCGACTGAAAGAAACAATATGCGATGCCCGTTTTGCGGAAGTGAAAGCACGCAGGTCAAAGACTCAAGGCCCGCGGAGGATAGCACGTCCATCCGCAGACGCCGCGAATGTTCCGCTTGCGGGGGGCGGTTTACAACGTTCGAGCGCGTTCAGCTTCGCGAGTTGGTTGTCGTCAAAAACAATGGTCGCAAGACCCCATTTGATCGCGACAAGCTGATGCGCTCGATTGACATCGCTGTACGCAAACGCAGCGTCGATCCGGAGCGCGTTGAGCAAATGGCGTCCGGCATCATCCGGCGGCTGGAGACGAGCGGTGAGGGCGAAATTCCCTCAAAAAAAATCGGCGAGCTTGTGATGGAAGGTCTCGCAACGCTCGATGACGTGGCTTATGTGCGCTACGCCTCCGTCTATAAGAACTTCCGCGAGGCCAAGGATTTCGAGCAGTTTCTCGATAATCTCGAAGAGCACAACGAGTAGAAGAGGACGCCGTCGCGATGGACAAAAAAGCAAAGAGCGCGCGTGCGGCGGCGCGGCTCGCCGCTGTTCAGGCGCTCTACCAGATGGAAGCGGCGGGGGCGGGCGTTGAAGCGGTGATCCGCGAGTTCGACGCCTATCGGCTTGGCGGCGAGATTGATGGGTATGCGCTGATTGAGGCGGATACCGAGTTCTTTGCGGAGATTTTGCGCGGCGCCGTGGAACTTCAGACCCGGATCGATCCTTATATCGAGCGTCATCTCGCTTCAGGGTGGACATTGAAACGGCTTGATGCGACCGCACGAGCCATTTTGCGGGCCGCGCTTTTCGAACTCAGCGTAAGGCCGGATATTCCATTCCGTGTGGTGATCGATGAATATCTCGAGGTGGCGAATGCGTTTTTTGAAGGCGATGAACCCGCCTTTATCAACGGCATTCTAGACGCCGCTGCGCAGGATGTGCGCGCCGACGAGATCGCCGGCGTCGGATAACGGGCCCCGCTCAATGCCGGAAAATGAATTCGCCATCATTGAAGATCTGTTCGCACCGCTCGCGAAAGGGGCGGCCGGCGCGTTCGGTCTGAAGGACGACGCGGCGCTGCTTGAGGCGAGTGAATATGTTGTCACGAAAGATATCCTGATCGCCGGCGTTCATTTTCGCGACAAAGACCCGCTAGATCTCGTCGCGCAAAAGCTGCTCCGGGTAAATCTCTCCGACCTCGCCGCCAAAGGCGCTCGGCCGGTCGGTTATTTTCTGGGGTGCAGTTGGCCGAAGATAACCAAGCGAAAAGACATCGCCGCTTTTGTCGATGGGCTTGCGCAAGATCAGGCGGCGTTTCGTATCGATTTGTTTGGCGGCGACACCACCGTGCACACGCAAGACAAGGCGCCGCTGGTCCTGTCAGCCACGATGTTCGGCACGCCGCCGCGTCACGGCGTCGTCCCGCGCAGCAAAGCGCAAGCGGGCGACGATCTCTATGTGACGGGGACAATTGGCGATGCGGGGTTGGGTCTGAAATGCCTAGACGGGAGTGAAAAATTTCCACGCGCTCACAAAACCTTTTTGACGGAACGCTATCAGACGCCAGCGCCACGCCTGACGCTCGGCGGCGCGCTCACGGGACTTGCGAGCGCCGCCATCGATGTTTCGGATGGATTGGCGGCGGATTGCGGGCATTTGTTGACCGCGTCCGGCGATGAGTTGGGTGCGATTATCCGTGCGGAGATGATACCGCTCTCCGAAGCGGGGGAGGATTGGCTGCAACGCCAGGACTCCACAGACGCCGCCTATGGTGAATTGGCGTCGGCGGGCGATGATTATGAGATCCTCTTCACCGCGCCGCCTTCGCGCCGGCGTTCGGTGGAAATGGCGGCGAATGTGGCGAAAACGCCTGTCGCCCGCATTGGCACGATCTTACGCGGTGAAGGACCTGACGTTTCCCTGATCAACGCGGACGGCGCGGCGATCCCTTTGAAGAAACGTGGATTTAATCACTTCAAATAAGCCGCGTCGCGGCGGCGCGACGCTCTTTGTTACCAACCGTTCATCAGACCAGCGCAGCGTTCCGCTGCGATCATATTGACACCGGCGCCTCAGATTTTATTGGTCCTCACAGAGGTGATTTCGATGAAGAAACAAAATGATCCTGTGGGCGCGTGGCTTAACCGACCCATCAAACGGGCAGATATGGCGATCTTCGTGTTTACGCTTGCGTTTCTAAACCTCGTCGGCGACGTCATCATGTTCTATTGGAACTGGGTTTGGTGAGTATTGGTGAGAGCCAATAGTGCAACGCCATTCGCCTTGGCGGCTCTGAATTCTCATTGATTGAAAAATGGTCGGAGCGACTGGACTCGAACCAGCGACCCCTTCACCCCCAGTGAAGTGCGCTACCAGACTGCGCCACGCTCCGACCTTGAACCGCCTGGATCGACGGAAGCCGGACTATAGGCGGGGGTAAGCGCTGCTGCAATGCGAAAGTGGCGGGCGCCGTTAATCGTCGCCTTCATCCTCACCGGCGGGCGGATCAAGCTCCGGTTCGGCGGCGATCGCCTCAATAGCGAGCGCGGCTTCATCGAGTGCTTCCTGCACTTTTTCAAGGCGCGCCAGAAGGAAGCTGAGCTTTCGGGTCGCCTTAGGCGATAGCGCTTGCGCTGCGCCTTCGGGTTCTGCGCCTCGATCGGGTCGGAATGGGTTTTCCTGAGGGGGCGGCGCTTTATCTGTTTCTTCACTGTCGAGAAGGGGGCGCAGCTCGATCGCCTGACCGGCGGCGGCGAGGCGGCCGAGTTCGGCGATATATTTAACGCCATGTTCTTTGAATATCTTCTGCACGCCCTTGGTCGTATAACGCTCATCATACAGAAGAACTCTGACGCCGCGCAGAATGTCGATATCGATGGGGCGGTAATAACGCCTGCCGCCGGCGCGGCGCATGGGTCTGATCTGGCCGAACACTTCTTCCCAATGCCGCAAAACATGTTGAGGCACGTCAAGTTCGTTGGCCGCTTCGCTGATTGTGCGAAAGGCTTCGGCTGATTTTGTCACCGCCATGGGTCTGGCCGGTTACTCCGCTGCTGTCGCTTTATCGCGTTTCAAATTATGATTGATGTGATCTTTAAGCACGTGAGACGCGCGGAAGGTGATGACGCGGCGCGGCGTAATGGGCACCTCTTCACCGGTTTTCGGATTGCGCCCCATGCGCATTTTCTTCTCGCGCACTGAAAAAGTGCCGAAAGAAGAAACCTTGACGCTTTCGCCGCGTTCCAGCGCCGCGGAGATTTCTTCCAGGATGCGTTCGACAAAATGCGACGACTCATTTCGTGAGACGCCGAGCGTCTTGTAGACCGCGTCGGTCAGGTCTGCACGTGTAGTGGTTTTTCCCGTCATGCGAATCTTTTCCTCGCTGCTCCCCCGAAAATTAGTTAATTTTAGGCCGCGAGGGGGAAGATGGTCAACAAGCGATTGAATTTATTGCAGAGTTTTATGACCAGCTTTGTAATAACTCTAGGCTCTCAAGAGCGCCGCGCCCCAGGTGAGCCCGCCGCCCATCGCCTCAAGCATCACCAAATCGCCTTTTTTTATGCGCCCGTCGTCGACGCCATGGGTGTAGGCGAGGGGGATGGACGCGGCTGACGTGTTGCCGTGGCCGGCGATCGTGGAAATCACCTGATCTTTGCGCAGGTTTAGCTTTTTCACGACGCCGAAGATGATTCGCTCGTTTGCCTGATGCGGCACGAACCAGTCGATGTCGGACGGCGCAATGCCCGCTTGTTTCGACACTTCTTCCATCGCTTGGGAGATGCGCGTCACCGCCTCACGGAACACCTTGTTGCCCTGCATGCGCAGATGCCCGACCTGTCCGTTTGTCGAGACGCCGCCGTCCACATAGAGTAGGTCCACCATCCGCCCGTCGCAGCGTAAAAAACTTGCAAGAAGGCCGCGGGGCGCATCGCCGTCCTCGTCCTCCGCCGCTTCAAGAACAAAGGCGCCCGCGCCGTCGCCGAACAGAACGCAGGTCGTGCGATCTTCCCAATCGAGAATGCGGGAAAAGGTTTCCGCGCCAATAACGAGGGCGCGCTTATGTTGCCCCGCAAGGAGAAATTTTTCAGCCGTCGAGATTGCGTAAACAAAACCGGTGCAAACCGCCTGAATGTCGAAGGCGGCGCCGTTTTCAATGCCAAGTTTCGCCTGAACGATCGCCGCCGTCGACGGGAAAGTAAGATCCGGCGTTGAGGTTGCGACGATGATGAGGTCGATATCAGCCGGATCCACATCCGCACGTTTCATAGCTTGGCGCGCCGCTTCAACAGCAAGGTCAGACGTATACTGACCGTCCGCCGCAATATGGCGCTCGCGAATGCCGGTGCGCTCGCGGATCCACTCGTCGCTCGTATCGACGCGGCGCGCAAGCTCATCATTAGTCAGAATTCTTTCCGGCAAATATCCGCCGTAACCGGTGACGACTGCTCGCACGCTCATACGGCGGCCTTGATATTCTTGTCGCCGTCCGTTGCGTGCGTGAGGGCAGCATCCGTTTCCGAAAGTGTTTTGGCCGCCCGTTCGCGCACGCGCGTCAACGTCGCGGAGACTTCCTCCTGAAACGGATGACGTGCGAGATTGGCGGCCATGGAGACGGCGCTGGCGACGCCTTTGGCGTCGGCGCCGCCATGGCTTTTTAGGACGAGCCCGTTGAGTCCAAGAAGGACGCCGCCATTCGCCGATGACGGATCGATGCGATCTTTCAATTTGCGTAATTCGTTGACCATCATCAGGGCCCCGATGCGCGATAACAGCGAGCCGGTAAGCGCTTCTTTCATCCAGCGCCCCACAAGCCGTGCTGCGCCTTCGGCGGACTTCAGCGCGATGTTGCCGGAAAATCCGTCCGTAACCACCACATCGACGGTGCCCTTAGAGATATCGTCGCCCTCGACAAAGCCGGAGAACGCCATTTCGGGATCGGCCTCGCGGATGATGCTGGCGGCGGTCCGGATCAGTTCGTGACCCTTTAGTTCTTCCGCGCCGACATTCAGGAGTCCCACGCTTGGTTTAACCGTTCCCGACATGGCCCGGAAAAAAGCCTCGCCCATGATCGCGAACTGAACCAGATGATCTGCGTTCGCCTCCACGTTTGCGCCCACATCGAGAACGACGCTGCGTCCGCGCGGCGTCGGCCAAAGGGCTGTGATCGCCGGTCTGTCGACGCCAGGGATCAACCGCAATTGGAGGGTCGACATCGCCATCAGCGCGCCGGTATTGCCGCCTGATAAAACGGCCTGCGCTTCGCCGTTCTTGACGGCTTCGATCGCTGCCCACATTGACGTGTGCTTGCCGCGCCGCGCAATTTTCGCCGGCTTGTCGGTCATGGAGACGACGCCGTCGCTATGGCGGATCTGCGCATTGCGAAGGGCGCTGTGCGACGCCACGAGATCGCGCAGCGCGGTTTCCTTGCCGAAAAAAATGATGGACGCGTCCAGCTTTTCGCCGAGCGCCTTGGCGACGCCCTCCACGACGGGCGCAGGACCGGCGTCGCCCCCCATGGCGTCGATGGCGAGGGTTATCGGCGGGTTGTTGGTCGCGAGATCAGACACTGGCTCTTAACTCTCTCCGTCACCCGCAAAATAGCTGATGCGTCCGTCCTTGCAATGGAAGATTATGCTAACGCGCAAATAAATGCCCCTAATGCTTGTTTTCAGGCTTTGATTGTAAACCCTTCAAAACAGCGAATGGTGAGACGTCGCCGGTTTGGCCGAATTCATCCGTGAGACTGGCGGCGTCGTCCTTGCGCGGGTAGGGGGCCATGGCGAGTGCGAGCTGCTGAATAACGAATTCACCGAGGTCGATTTCGTCGCTCTCAAGAGGCTCGATATCGCCGCTTTCGAAGACAAAATCGTCCCCGTCGCGGTTCAGATCGGCGTCACGCGAGAACGTCACGTCGATGGTCTCGCTAATCTTTTCGTCAACAGGCTCAAGGCTGGCCACGCATCGGCGTTCTAGGCGCGCGTCTAGTTGGCCGTGAAGCCGGACGCCATTTCCGGACGGTTCCAGGCTCAGCGAGGCGCGCAAAAATCGAACGATTGGCGTGTCGAGCCGGTCGGCGATAGCGGCACATTGGGCGTCATTCGCCTCCAGGGAAAAGGACGCCCCGCCGGTGGGCAGGTCATTAACCGACACCAGCTTTGAAAAGGCGCTTTCACTCATTGGGCGGTTGCTTTCTCGGCGGCGGGCGCCACTTCAATCGCGGGAAAGTGAACGGTGCCTTGTTGGAGGTCGTCCAAAGGAATGGTCCCAATATGGTTAATGGTCTTCCGAAGGTAATTGGCGAGGGCGGCGGCCTCAGTCGCATTCGGGTCTTCGTAAACGTTTCGGGCGATCGCATCGCCTAAACCATCCCAATCTTCGGCGTCGATGCTCTTTTCATAGGCGCCGACGCGCCCATAAAACGACTCCGCCATGGTGCGGATTTTCCGGCCGATCGACATATCGCCTACGCCAAGCTCCCGGAGCGAATCGTCCATATCTTTAAAAAATACGTCAAAAAGCGTCTGCGCGAAGTCGTCGCTTGACGCGCCCTGGCCCTTTAATCGCCGCAAAACGGCGTACATATGAAGCGCTAGCACTTCAAAGCGTCCTTCCACCGTGTCCGGCGCTTTGAAAACGGTGAAAAACGATGGGTCGCGCGATTGCTCCACGATCGCGCGGTATAGCGCCAACGCGTGCTCCTGGGTGGGGTCTTTCCTGAAAAATGAGAAAATCATGAACCTTGTTCGCCGCGCCGGTTTCAACTATTTCTGATCACGTAAGCGTCGCCGGACTGACGATCAAGTCAGAAGCGCGCGAATATCAAGGGCCCCACAATGTATCGTACCGCTCGTTTTTTTCTTTCTGTGTTGTTCATCGGATTAATTGCTCAGGGGTGCGTTTCTGTGCGTACGAACCACGGCTATGTCCTTGAGCGCGGCGAGACTGAACTTGCGGCGAAAGAAGGGATCGACACCAAAGAGAGCGTTCTCGCGAAATATGGCGAGCCTTCGCTTATCGGCACGTTTGATCCGAACGCCTGGTATTATCTGAACAGCCGCGACGCGGCGCGCGCGTTTTTCAAGCCAAAAGTACAAGATCGCACGGTCGTCGCCTTCCGGTTCGACGAAAACGGATATGTGAGCAGCGTCGAAAATATCGACTTTGAGCAGGGCTACAAAGTGAAGACTGTGTCGCGTCAGACGCCGACGCGCGGGAAGGAGCTTTCCTTCTGGGAGCAATTGCTCGGCAATGTGGGCCAATTGCCCGCGGGCGGCATTGGCGGCCAGGGCAACCCGAACGGGCCGCGCTAGAATTTCACCCGGCGTATTCGCCGCTGACCGGCTCGTTGTCGCGTTCGCGCATAATCATCTTATAAGCGTGGTTGACCTTCTGCGTCGCAAGAAGCGCTGCGCGCGATAAGTCTTCGTCAAGATCAAGCGCAGCGATCGCGTCCGGGTGAACCGCTTTAATCCGTTCTTTATAAGCGCGCCGAATCGCTTCCAGGCTGGCGTCAGACTTCACGCGCAAAACTTTGTACGGATCGAACGGCGCCTTTTTCAGTTCGTCCAAGGAAGATTTCTCATGCGCTCGCGCTTGCGGCTGGTCCACTTCGACAAGCGATACGATGCTCGTCTTCGCTAAAAATAACGTCTGTTCCGCCTCATCGCGCACCGGGATGAAGGCGCGCCCGTCGTTCAACAAATCAATGATGCGCTCGCCGACCTTCAGAAAGATAACCGCCCGGAAAGGCGGCTGACCGGTAAGGGTCAGGCTAACATTGACCTCGTTTTTGTGCCGCGTTGACCCGGTCTTATCAAACATCATTCGCTCTCCGATGGCGTCTAGGGAGCAAAGATGGGGCCATTAACCCTGTCGGTTTTGCGGCTCGGCGTTCATCCACATCATCAGATACTTGACGGGGAAGACCCATATGATGCCGGCGACCATGAAATAGAGGAGCTTTAAGAGCCAAAAATCCGGGACCTGTTCGCCCAGCGCCGCCGCGGCGAACGCGTAGGCGACGAAGTAGGGCAACAGGATGAAAATGCCGATGAGTTTCTTAATACGAGGGCGCATAATGGATGTACGTTGGTCGATGGCGTCAGATGTATGGTGCGCCAAATAGGAGGCGCGACGCGCTGTCACGCGCAATTCTTCCGCAGTTGCTTTAAACGAATTTCATGACGACGGCCACTGATCTGATCGAAGAGACTCAGCCGCGCGCAATCAACGCTGCGCGCCCTGCGAGTGGCGCGCGTGCGATCTCGATCTGGCTGTTCGCCATGTGCGCGTTGGTGGCGTTGATGGTCACGGTCGGCGGGGCGACTCGCCTCACGGACAGTGGTCTTTCCATTACAGAGTGGAAGCCGGTGACCGGTGCGATCCCGCCGCTGAGCGCTGAGGTCTGGGAAGCGGAATTTGAGAAGTACAAACAGATTCCGGAGTATCAGATCGTCAACCAGGGCATGAGCCTTTCCGAATTCAAGGTCATTTACTGGTGGGAATGGGGTCACCGGTTTCTGGGCCGGTTAATTGGCGTCGCGTTTATCATCCCGCTGTTGGTGTTCGTCTCCCGCGGCTGGGTCACGGGCGCATTGCGGTGGAAGCTGTTTGCGCTCTTTGTTCTCGGCGGCGCGCAAGGAGCGCTCGGCTGGTACATGGTGAAGAGCGGACTTTCGGAACGGGTTGATGTGAGCCAATACCGCCTCGCCGCGCATTTGGGGCTCGCGGTCTTCCTGTTCGCCGCGTTGTTCTGGACCGCGCTTGACGTCCGGCGAGGCCCCGGCGTCCGCGCGCCGCTGACGGGCCTTGGCTTAGGCGCGCTAGCGCTCGCCGCCGGCGTTTATCTCCAAATTCTTCTCGGCGCATTTGTCGCCGGCCTGCGCGCCGGACAAACCTATACGGACTGGCCGCTTATGGATGGTCGGTTCTTCCCTGAGGCGTATTTCGAGGGCAAGCCGGCTTTCGCCGCCGCATTCGAAACCATCGCCGCTGTCCAGTTCAATCATCGGATCGGGGCCTACGCGTTGGCGCTCGGTGGGGTTTTCTTCTTTTTAGCCGCGCGTGGGACACAGGCCGAAAAGGGCGCCCGAATCGTTGTTGCTGCGATTTTAGCGCAAATGGCGCTCGGCGTTTCAACGCTAATGGCGGCGACGCCCATCGGTCTCGGTTTGCTCCACCAACTTGGCGCCCTCGCCGTTCTAAGCGCAGCGCTTTACACCGCTCACGGATTAATGCCGTCCAACTCAATTGCAAACGCGTCCTCTTCCTGAGGCATGAGATCACGCGGGTTCGCCGCGGCGCCGACGGGCTGTTTCACTGCGTTTAATACGCCGGTCCATGGGGCGAGCCGAATAACGGGCTTGTAGTCCGTTGTCGCAAGCGCAAGCACGCCATTGCGATAGGCGCCGCCAAAATTACCGTACCCGACGCCCATGACGGAAGCAGATGCGACGCTTTCCACGTCGAACGAGGCGCTGATCGTCGCGATCCCGAGCGCGTGACCGTCATCACGGTCGAAGAGGTGCACCTGACCAGTCTCGCTGTCGAGGAGGGCGATTTGTCCGCAGCACGCTCCATTGTCGCTATCAGCGGCCTCGTCGTCATCGGTCGTGAGCCCGCCGAGCGCGACGCCAATTTGCGTGACGGCGTCCGCGCCCGCGATTGCAAAAGGCGCCGACGCTTCTTCATTTTCCGTGTAGCGATAGATTTTCCCGGAACGCGTTGCGGCGAAGACGGCGCCGTCAAGCGCGTCGACCTCGCAATCCACGAGCGCTTCGCTCGACGCAACGGCGCCCGTTTTCGCCGCTATTGCGTTGGGGCCGTCGAGCGTCAACTCAAATGTCTCAAGCCCGGTGTTGGTGATAACGCGCAACGCAAGACCGGCGTCGGATCCCTTCGGCCCGAGGCAATAACCGTTGACGTCGGAAGGCGCGGCGATCTCAAACGCAACCGGAATGAACGAGCGATCGATATTGTCGATCGTATAAAGCGCGAAGGCGCTTTTGGCGCGGTCGAAATAGACGACGACGCCTTTGGCCGCCGCGCGGGCTCCCATATAGCTGACGGCAAGGCCGACAGGGCTTGCGTCCTCGATCCGGTCGATCCGGTTGCCGTCCTCGATATTGTAGGAGGCGAGGCCGCTCTCGGTGGCGATCAGCATCAGGCTATTGAAGGCGAGGGACGGGTGGGTCCAGAACGCGGCGCCAGTCACAGGATCAGTAAAGCCGCCCAGCTCGTCGCTCGCGGTTACTTCGCTGACGATAATCTCCGCCGGCGCGTCATCTTCTCTCGCGCAGGCCGCCGCCAGCACGACGATCCCTAAAATCAGCAACCGCATTCCACTCACCCGTCGATTTATCGTTTCCGCTCAGACCCTTGGCCAATGGCTGAAAAACCGGCGAAGATCAATCATCGCGCGGTTAAAATTCATGCGACAAAAATACGGTAAAATATTACCGCATATTTATCATGCTGTTTTTGCGTTCTTCTTTTGAAAGTTGTTGACGCAAACTGACAAGAGCGTTAGACCGCGCGCTTCCAGCCTTAATGCTGGGACGAATATAGTCAAATCAGGACGAAATCCCATGAAGACCTATTCCGCCAAACCGAGCGAGGTGGACAAGAAATGGTTGCTGATCGACGCTGAAGGCCTCGTGGTCGGGCGTCTCGCTTCCATTATCGCCATGCGCCTGCGCGGCAAGCACAAGCCGATGTACACGCCGCATATTGATTGCGGCGACAATGTTATCGTCGTGAACGCCGACAAGGTCGTGTTCACCGGCAAGAAGATGACCGACAAAAAGTTCTACTGGCACACCGGTTATCCGGGCGGCATCAAGGAACGCACGATGGAGAAAATCCTCGGCGGCAAGTTCCCGACACGCGTTGTCACGAAAGCGGTCGAACGCATGATGCCGAAGGAATCGCCGCTGGCGCGCAAGCAAATGACGAACCTGCGCGTTTACGCCGGCGCCGACCATCCGCATGAGGCGCAGAACCCCGTGGTTCTTGACGTCGCCGCCATGAATCCGAAAAACAAGCGAGACTCCTAAGCGATGAGCAGCACAGAAACCACATCCCCGGAAACAGGCTCTTCGCTGGAAGACCTGAAAGACATGGCCGCTGACGCTGGCGTCACTGTCGCCGCTGAAGAAGTAGCGCCGACCTATGAGCCGAAAATTGACGCGCTCGGCCGTTCCTACGCCACCGGCAAACGCAAGACAGCCGTCGCGCGCGTCTGGATCAAGCCTGGCTCCGGCAAGATCACGGTCAACAAAAAGGACCATGCGGACTATTTCGGCCGCGCGGTTCTGCAGATGATCATCAAGCAGCCGCTCGACGCGGCGGACCGCAATAATCAGTTCGACGTCTACTGCACGGTGAGCGGGTCTGGCCCGTCCGGACAGGCCGGCGCCGTTCGTCATGGTATCGCGAAGGCCCTTACCTATTACGAACCGGGTCTGCGCAGCGTCCTCAAAAAGGGCGGCTTCCTGACCCGCGACAGCCGCGTTGTTGAACGGAAGAAATACGGCCGCAAAAAAGCCCGCCGTTCATTCCAGTTCTCGAAACGCTAAAGCTATTTGGCTTTTGGGAGACCCTCGGGCCCCATCAAATCAAAAAAGCGCTCCCTCAACGGAGCGCTTTTTTTGTGGAAGTTCCTGGCGCCGCGGCGGTGTGTATTATTCGGATGGCGCGGTCTTGTTCTTTTTGCCGGTCGTGTCGTTTGACGCGGCGCCGCTTGCGGGATGGTGGAGCGAGGCCCAGCGCGGCGGTTTTGTCAGAAGCGATTCCAAATCGATCGCCTCATCGTCGCGCAGCTTTCTGAAGAGCTGATCGGCCCGCACGGTGCGGGTGCGCGGCGTCGCGCCGAGACGAAGAAACAGGTCCTGCGTCGACAGGTTCATGCGGCTCATAACCCAAGGCCCCCGCCTTATGTCACGCCGAATACCCTCCGGCGTTTGTTAACGAATTGGTAAGGGTCAAAGGTGATTCGGTATGGTTAATGAGAGGTTAATTTTGTGTGTCCATGAGGTCACGGTGGGGAAAGAGCTGATGTTCTATTTGAAGGGCGGCTGCGACCTCTCGGGTTTCCGTACCAGGAAGACCAAATAACCAATCACGTCAAAGTGGATTGATTGGCTTCTTTGAGCTCAACCATCAGGGTCCTGACAAGATCAGCCGCGGGGAGTGAGCGAGCGAGGGGCGCGCCTTGCCCAGCCCATTGCGCCCCATAGCCGAACTCGCCGTCAGCTTTTGCTGCGGCGTTCAATGCCTTCCCAGCGTCATAAGCTCTTGGATAATCTGGGGGCGTGAAATCCGCATTTGATCGCCCCCACTCGGTAAACAGATTTGACAAACACCTCGCGGGGCGGCCTGAGATGGCGCTCGTCATGACGGTATTATAAGCGCCTTTCCCCGTTAAAGCTTTGCGGAAAGCAGCGTCTGCGCTGCTTTCCGGGCACGCCACAAATGCTGTTCCCAATTGCGCCGCCTGTGCGCCGAGGGCCAAGACCGATGCGATCCCGCTGCCGTCCATAATCCCGCCAGCGGAAATAATTGGCAGCGAGCATCGGGCGACCAACAAACGTGTCAGAGCAAACGTTCCAAGGCTTTCGTCCGGCGCCGAAAGATCAAAGACGCCACGATGACCGCCGGCTTCGAAGCCTTGGGCCACAATGCCATCAACCCCTGCTGACTGCGCGGCCTCGGCCTCCGACAGATTTGTCGCAGTCGACAGCAGTACGCACCCTGCTTTTTTCAAGGCCAAGATTTTATCTTTGGTCGGTAAGCCGAAATGAAAACTCACAACGCGTGGTCGCACATGCAGCAACACCTCAAGCATGTCATCGTCTTCTGCGAAGCTTTTATAAATTGTTCGCAACGACTCAGGGGGTTTCGAGCCAAACTCTTCGAAAATCGTCGAAAGCGCCTGCAACCACTGTTTCTCTCGTTCGACGTCTCTGTGCGGTGAAGAATGGACGAAGAGATTGACATTGTAGGGACGGTCTGTGAGCCCCTGAAGTTCAGTTATAAGTGTGTGTGCGCCGTCCGCATCCTTTGCGCCAATCCCAATTGAGCCTAAACCACCCGCGTTCGAGACAGCTCCGGCAAGTTTGGGCGTTGATACGCCGACCATGGGCGCCTGAATGATAGGTAAATCGATGCCGATTTTTTTGAGAATGCTCATTGGGCCGTCTTATTTCCACCAGCAATGACGACCTGCGATTGGTCTTAAGCCAAAGACCAAGCCACGTACCAACGCCTCAAGCCTTCACCTTCACATAGCTGCCGGGGGCGTCTTCGATTGGTTTTAGTTCGCCGTCGCCTGGTGTGCGCGCATCGATTTCGCCGGGGCTGATTTTGTTCAGCCAGGTCATCCAGTGATCCCACCAGGAACCGGGATGCTTTTCGGCGTTGGCTTTCCAGTCTTCGAGCGTCTCAGGCAGGCTTGTGTTCACCGAGTGGTGATATTTCTTCCTCGACGGATGATTGACGACGCCCGCGATGTGGCCTGAGCCCGCCAGCATATATTGCACTTGATCGCCGCCGAAGCGTTGCGCGGTGCGGTAGATCGAATTTGGCGGTGCGATGTGATCGGTCTCGCCAGCCTGCATGAAGATCGGAATATTGATGTCGCCGAGATCGAGCAGCTCGCCGTCGATCTCCATCTCGCCGCGCGCCAGGCGGTTTTGTTGGTAGAACTCACGCAGATAGAAAAGGTGCACATGTTTCGGCATGCGCGTGGCGTCGGAGTTCCAGAACAATAGATCGAATTTCGCAGGGTCTTTGCCCTTCATGTAATTGTCGATGACGAACGACCAGATGAGATCGTTTGAGCGCAACATGTTGAACGTCGTCGCCATGGCGCGGCCTTCAAGGACGCCGCCGGCCGCATCCATTTGTTGTTCGAGCGCGTCAAGCTGCGCCTCGTCTGTGAACAGCAACAGATCACCCGCTTCTTCAAAGTCCGCCTGCGCGGTGAAGAAGGTTGAAGACTTGATGCGGTCGTCGTCGCGCTTCGCCATAAGGGCGAGGGCGGTGGAGAGCATGGTGCCGCCGATGCAGTATCCGATGGCGTCCACATCTTTTTCGCCTGTGGCCTGCTCAACGGCGTCCAGCGCAGCGAAGAGACCTTCGTGGATGTAATCGACAAAGGTCTTGTGTTTCAACTCCGGACCCGGATTAACCCAGGAGACAAGAAACACGGTGCGCCCCTGATCAACGATCCACTTGATGAAGGAATTTTGCGGCTGCAGATCGAGAATATAAAACTTGTTGATCCAGGGCGGGAAGATCAGCAACGGCCGCCTGGCGACTTTTTCCGTCGTTGGCGCATACTGGATGAGCTGCATGATCTCGTTTTGGAATACGACCTTCCCTGGCGTCGTCGCAACATTCTCGCCAAGCTTAAAATGGTCGAGGTCCGCTTGACGGATCGCGAGCTCGCCGTGACCGCGGTCGATATCTTCCAGAAGATTGCGCAGGCCCTTAAGCAGATTTTCGCCTTTGCTTTCGATGGTGGCTTCCACGACCTCGGGGTTCAGAGCCGGAAAGTTCGACGGCGCGATGGCGTCGAGAAATTGCTGGGAATAAAACTCGGCGCGGCGGCGCTCGTAGGCGTCGATCCCGTCAAGCTCGTTGACGGTGCCGACCAGCCACTTCGCGTAAGTGAGGTAAGACTGTTTGACGAAGTCGAGCATGGGGTTTTCGGTCCACGCCGGATGCGAAAAGCGTTTGTCGCCGGGCTCCGGTTCGACCGCTGGTTTGACCTCTTCGCCCGCCATGCGCCGCGACATCGTCGCCATCAGCTTGGCGTAATCGCCCCACAGTTTAAACTGGCGCTGCATCACGGTGCCGGGATCGGTGGCGAGTCCGTTCAACGTTTCCTGAAGGGCCTCTCCAATATTTAACGGATCGGCGGGACTTTCTCCGGCTGCGACTTTGAGCTCCGGATGATGGGTGAAGAACTCGCGCACGACCTCCTGGCTCTTGCCGGAGATATCGACGAGATATTCGGACAACGCGTCGAAATCCTCCAGGATCGGGCGCCCTTCGGTCTCTGTCGCGGCTTTGTCGGCGGCGCCGTTCGCCGGCTTTTCCGCAGGCGTCTTCATCGCGGAAGGTTTTTTGGCATTCGGTTTTTTGCCAGCGGCGGCGGGTTGTTCTGCTTGCGTCATGGCGCCAATCGGGGGTTATGTGGGCGATGGGAACTTTATAGAGTGGCGCTCATATGGGTGTAAAATCTTATCTTTGCATGATCGCGGCCGTGTCCATGGCAAGCGCCTGCGAGACGGCCAAACGCCTCGCGCCCCCGGGTTTTTTCAAATATGAAGAAATCGCGGGCGATGCGCCGCCGAACCTGGAAATCGAGGCGCGCAAGGCCGCGCGTGCGGCCGAGGGTGACGGCGCGTTTCCGGTGCTTTCGGACGCGCCGCGCGAGAAGCCTCAACCGCCGCCTCAGGCCGAGCAGGACGCCATGGCGCGGGACCTGATCGCTGCGCGCGACAAGCTCGCAGAAGATGTCGCCGCGGACCGCGCCGCCGCCGCTGCGGATGCGGACGCCGCGGCTCTGGAGGCGAAGCGCGGCGCGCTCGAAAAAGCAGTGCAGCAACAGCGCCGCGCCGCGGCCGCTGAACGCGACGACCGACCCAAATAAGCACAACATTGACGCACACTTTGGTCATGTTTTCCCGGCAAGGTCATTAATTATGCCCAATACGGAAGAATTTTACCGCATCAAACGCTTGCCGCCTTATGTCTTTGAGGAGGTGAATGCGTTGAAAGCGAAGCTTCGCAGCGACGGCCGCGACGTCATCGATTTCGGTATGGGGAATCCGGATATGCCGACGCCGCAGCATATCACTGACAAGCTGATCGAAACCGCGACCAAGCCGAAGACCAATCGCTATTCCGCATCAAAAGGCATCCCCGGGTTGCGCCGGTCGATCGCGCGTTATTACGGCAAACGTTTCGGCGTCGACCTCGATCCGGACACGGAGGTGGTGGCGACGCTGGGCTCCAAGGAGGGGTTCGCTAATCTCGCGCAGGCGATCACGTCGCCGGGCGATGTTATTCTCGCGCCAAACCCGGCTTATCCCATTCATGCCTATGGATTCATTATCGCGGGCGGTGTTATTCGCGCGATACCGGCGCCGAGCCCGGAAGCGTATCTGGCCGGCGTCTCTGATGCGGCGCGATTGATGTCGCCCGCGCCGACGGCGATTGTTCTCAACTATCCCTCAAATCCGACAGCGCAGACCGTCGATCTCGACTTCTACAAAGAGGCGGTGGCGCTGGCGAAGCGGCACGACGTCTGGGTGCTTTCCGATCTCGCCTACTCGGAGATTTATTTTGGCGCGCCGTCGCCCTCAATCCTGCAGGTCGATGGTGCGAAAGATATCGCTGTTGAGGTGAACTCGCTTTCCAAGACTTACTCCATGGCCGGTTGGCGCGTCGGTATGGCGGTGGGCAATGCGCGTCTTATCGCAGCGCTGGCGCGCGTTAAATCCTATCTTGATTACGGCGCCTATACGCCCATTCAGGTGGCCGCCGCTGCGGCGCTTGACGGCCCGCAAGACTGCGTCGACGAGATTCGCAATACCTACAAGAGCCGGCGCGATGCGCTCATTGACAGTTTTTCCCGCGCGGGATGGAACATTCCGTGTCCGGACGCGTCGATGTTCGCCTGGGCGCCGGCGCCTGATCGTTTCAAAGCGCTCGGCTCGGTGGAGTTCGCCAAAAAGCTGATGGAGGAAGCGGATGTTGCGGTCGCGCCCGGCCTCGGTTTTGGGGAGGAAGGCGAGGGATTTGTGCGCATCGGTCTTGTGGAGAACGAGCAACGCATCCGGCAGGCGGCGCGCAATGTAAAGAAAATGCTGGAGCGCGCAAACACCGCGTGAAAAGCAATTAACCGCAGCGACGCTCACTGTAAATCTCTTGAAAAATAAGCTCGTGAAAACCGTTGATATACAGACGGTTCGCCAGCCAGCGTTGATCTCCCTTTTGCAGCGCAGCAACATACGCTGCTTGACGGATTAGAAGACAGCGTGAAATGGTTTCACCATCATAAATCGCCTGGGAGGA
This sequence comes from Pseudomonadota bacterium, assembly GCA_038534195.1. Classification (GTDB taxonomy): domain Bacteria; phylum Pseudomonadota; class Alphaproteobacteria; order Caulobacterales; family Parvularculaceae; genus JAJFFW01. The sequence continues at coordinate 7,838 of JBCAXE010000025.1, read as the reverse complement.
GAGACCATGCATCAGCTAAGTGTTTACGCGCGTATCGGCGCCGCCGGACTGGCGGCGATCATGGCGGCTGTTTTGACGCCGTCGGCGGCGACCGCCGCTGAGGGGCGGGAAGGCGCGCGGGCGGAGAGCCCGGAAGAAAGAGACCGCGGCGACAGAAGCGGCCCCGGTCTCAACCGCGCCGCGCGGATCGAGCTGAAAGAAACGGGGATGTTGTCCTATAGCGGCGATTTCAGGCCTGTCTCCTCCGAACCGTTCAACGAAGACTGGGTCAAGCATACATTCGATACGGATGATGGCGACGGTCCAATTTGTATCGATGGCGGCGAGTATTCAATCTTTACCCGGATGGCGGACCCGAAAAAGCTTATCTTTTTCACGCAAGGAGGCGGCGCCTGCTGGCAGGACTTCGCCCGCTGCAACCGCACGGCCGAGGCGCAATTCCCGCCGCCGGTTGAATTCCTCTCCGGGATTTTCGCGCAATCCTCGCCTGACGGAACTGTGGACAACCCCTTCGCCGACTGGTCGATTGTCTATCTGCCCTATTGCGACGGGTCCGTCTTTATCGGCGATAATGATGTGGAAGAAGCCGACGGGTCGATCCGCCGTCATCGCGGCCTACGCAATCTGAGCGCCGGCATGGAAGTGGCGCGGCTCACATTCCGGCGGCCTGAACAGGTCTTGCTGACTGGGTCAAGCGCGGGCGGTGTCGGCGCGTCGGTTTTCACGCCTTTCCTGGCGCGCTTCATCTGGGGAAATCATATCGACCTAACCGTTTTCAACGATGCGGGACCGGTGGCGCTCGACACGTCCTTGGTGGACGCTGCGGCGGCGCGCCTGCGCGACTGGGGCTTTGAGAGATTTTTTCCGCAAAGCTGCGTCGATCAGGGCTTGTGCGATCCACTTGGTCAACAAACCGGTCTTATTCAATGGCGCCTTCAAAACGACTCCACTATCCGCGAGGCGTTTTACGAAACCGACGGCGATCTCACCAATATCGGATTTGCAAGCTCGAACGTGCCCGGCAACCCGGCCTTTTTCCCAATCTCGCAGTTCGATTATCGTCAAATCCTGGATCGCGAACATGGCGCCGTGAACGCCGCCTTTCCGGACCGTTACAAGCGCTTCGTCGTGAGCGGCGGCAATCCGTTGTGTTTCGGTTTTGTGGCGTATACGCATACGGCGCTGCAGGGCGGCAATCTCCGCTCGTTCGGTTGTCCTGAAGAAGACATCTATTTCGAATTGAGCGCTGACGGCGTTCCGCTCAATCAATGGACAGAGGACTTCATCGCAAACAGCGATGGATGGGTCGATATTGTTGAACCGTTCGTTCCGGCGCCGCCATTGCCGCAACCCTAGTGGGCGCTTGAGAAATTCCGGGAGCGCCAAGTTGGTCAGCCCCGGAATTTCCGTTCTCCTTTCAGGATGGAAAAGACCTCGTTGACGCGTTTGGCTTGCGTCTTTTCCATTTTCGCGGACGCAACGCGATAGGCGAGGCCGCGCTGCATCCCTGGTGTTTGCTCGTTCCAGAGTTTCATCATTTGCTTGTCGGTCTTAAGCGCCGCTTGGAGTCGGTCGGGTATGTCGACGGCGTCTTGATTGGCAATGTCGAAACGCACTTCCACCGTGTCGCCGATCATTGCGTTAATCGCTTTGAGGACTTTTTTGGATAGCAGGATATACCAACGGCCACGCACCGGCGTCAGCGCGGCGTCGAATGGGTGATCGTTGATCTCCCCAGTGAGTCGAAGACGCGGATGTTGTTCAAGCGGGAGGTCTTTGTGGAGCGGTTTGGGCAGAAACACGACCGAGTAAACATATGTCCGCGCGCCCACATCATGTTCGACGATCTCACCCTCGAATTGGAATGGATAGAAACTCATCGGCCTAGTTGCTCTGTTGTCTTGTTAATCAAACCATTGACAGGCGGCTGCGTCATCCGTATTCAGCGCGCAGGAGATCACATGTTGAAATGTCTAACCATAAATTCCAGCACACACGTTCCGGGCGCCTCATGCTCGACGTTTGTTGTTGCGCCCATGGCTTGTGGAGAGACTGATCGATAGGAATTCTTAAATAAGAATAGGTCGTTCGCCCTCCCGAGCCCAAAACGCTCCGGAGGGTTTTTTATCGCCTGAACCGCCGTTGCGATCATAGAAAAACGAGGCGTTAGAAGGTCATCATGACTGAAGAAGCGCATGAGATTGCACGAGAGACGGAACTGCAGGCGCCGGCCTTAACGGCGGCGCCGTCGCGCCCGTGGGTCGCTGAGCTAAAAGCGTTGCTGCTCCTCGGCACGCCAATGGCGCTGACGCAATTCGTCCAGTTCTTTATCAACTTTATCGACGTGGTGATGATCGGCCGTTTGGGTCCGGAATATCTGGGTGCGGCGGCGCAGGGCCAGGTGATCTATTATGTCACATTCCTTGCTGGTCTCGGTCCGGCGATGGCGGTGATCCCGATGGTCTCGCAAGCGCTCGGCGCCGACGCCGATGACGTGCGCGACGCCCGGCGCTCGGTGCGCATGGGGCTTTGGGCCATCGGCTGTTTGTTTCCATTTACGTGCGTCATCTTCCTGTTCGCCGGCGACATCATCGCGGCGATGGGCCAGCCTATAATTCTGGCGGAGCGCGCCGGACCCTATGTTCTGGCGCTGGCGGCGGGATGGCCGTTCATGCTCGGCGTCATCGTGCTTCGCAATTTCCTGGCGGCGATTGACCGTACGCGGGTTCCGCTTGCCATCATTGCGGTGACGACCGGGATAAATGCATTTTTGAATTATCTGCTGATTTTTGGCGGGCTCGGCTTTCCGCGCCTTGAGCTTGTAGGCGCGGGTATCGCCACATCTCTTTCGCACATGATCGGCTTTTTCGCGCTTGTCGCCTACATCGGGTGGGACCGGGCGGGGCGCCGCTTTGAGCTGTTCGTCCGCTTGTTCCAGCCGGACTGGCCGCGCTTGCGTGAAATTGTTCGTCTCGGATGGCCCATCGGCCTCACGATCGCGTTCGAAGCGCTCCTGTTCAACGCGTGCACGTTCATCATGGGCCGGATCGGCATTAACGAGGTCGCCGCCTATCAGATTGCGCTGAACGCCGCCGCCGTGGCGTTCATGATGCCGCTCGGATATTCGATGGCGGGCGCGACGCGCGTCGGCCTTGCGCAAGGGGCGGGCGACCGCGAAGGCGTTGTGCGTGCGGCGATCATCACGATTGTCGTTTGCGTCGGCGCCATCATGATCTTTGCGGTGCCCATCGCCATCGTCCCGATGCAAATCGCCGGGGTTTATATGGATGTGGCGGATCCGAAGAACGCGGCTGTGCTTGGTCTTGTTCTTTCCTTCCTGCCGGTGGCCGCTGCGTTTGCGCTGTTCGACGCGGTGCAGGTGGCGGCGAACCAGTGTTTGCGGGGCCTCAAGGATGTGGATGTGCCCATGATCCTGACCGGCGTCAGCTATTGGCTCATCGGTTTTGTGGTCGCGGTCTGGCTCGGGCTCTTCACGCCGGTCGGGGCCGTGGGCGTGTGGTGGGGGCTCCTCGCCAGCCTCGTGGCCGCCTCGATCCTGCTCGGCGGGCGCTTGTGGTGGGTTGTGCGGCGGCAATGACCCGCTTTTGGGGATGACCTGTTGTGGGGAAAAGCAAGCGCCCGGCTGGCGCGCCGAATCGGCTCTAATGCGCCGATGACACCAGCACAGGCCTATACGCTCGACGCAATTGACGAATTGAACCCGGTTGATTTGCCGGTCATGGGCGAGACCGCGTCCGGCCGGCGATGGGTGTTGCGCGACGCCGATCCGCGCACGGCGCTCGCAATCGCTCAGGATCAAGGGCTCGACATCATGATCGCCCGCGCGCTCGCCGCGCGCGGCGTGACGATTAACGAGGCGGCGCAATATCTGAACCCCTCGCTGCGTGAGGCGTTACCCGACCCGTTCGTGCTGACCGATATGGAGCCTGGCGCCGCCCGGCTGACCAGGGCGATCGTGAATGGGGAAACAATCGGCGTCTTCGGCGACTATGATGTGGACGGAACAACCGCCTCGGCGATCCTGTTCCGCTATTTCAAAGCGCTGGGCGTTGATATCCCGGTTTATCTGCCGGACAGGATCTTGGAAGGGTACGGCCCATCCGCCGAAGCGTTTCGTTCCCTAAAATCGGACGGGTCGCAGATCATCGTCACCGTCGATTGCGGCGCCAGCGCCCATGACGCCATTGAAGCCGCGGTGGCGGATGGACTCGACGTGGTGGTCGTTGATCACCATTTGATGGTCGACGCGCCGCCGGCGGGCGCTGTTGCGGTGATTAACCCGAACCGGCCCGATGATATTTCGGGTCTCGGCGACCTGTCGGCGGCGGGGGTCGCGTTCATGTTGATCGTGGCGCTTAACAGGTCGCTGCGGGCGGAAGGGTTTTTCACTGAACGGCCTGAACCGAACCTTCTTTCCTTTCTCGATCTGACGGCGCTCGGTCTCGTCTGCGATGTCATGGAAATGCGTGGGCTTACGCGCGTGCTTGTCTCGCAGGGGTTAAAAGTCCTCGGCCGCAACGGAAATCCCGGGCTGAAGGCGCTCGGCGCCCGCGCCGGCGTCAAAGGAACGCCGTCTACGTATCATCTGGGCTTTCTGTTAGGCCCGCGCATCAACGCCGCCGGGCGGATTGGCCATGCGCGGCTTGCATTTGAATTACTGACGAGCACCGACGCGGCCCGATATGAAGCGCTCGCAGAAAAGCTCCACGTGATGAACGCTGAACGTCAGGAGATTGAGAGCGAGGTCCAGGAAGCGGCGATCCAGACGATCGAGAAAAATTCCTGGGCGGACGATCCCGTTATTGTCGTTGCAGGTGAGGGATGGCATCCGGGTGTGATCGGTATCGTGGCTGGGCGCTTGAAAGAGAAATATGATCGGCCGGTTATCGTGATCGGGCTTGACGGCGGCGTCGGCAAAGGGTCTGGACGATCCATTACCGGCGTTGATCTCGGCGCCGCTATCGGCGCGGCGCGCGCGGCCGGGCTTTTGAGCGCGGGCGGCGGCCACGCGATGGCGGCGGGCCTGACGATCGATGAAAAGGCGCTGCCCGACTTCGTCGCCTTTATGCGTCATCGTCTGTCCGCTGACGTGATGGCGGCGCTGGAAAATCGCACCGCCCTCATCGACGGCGTCATAGCGCCAAGCGCAGTTAAGAAACCGTTCGCGGACCGTATCGAAGCGGTCGGGCCGTTTGGGCCGGGCAACCCCGAACCAGTGTTCGCGTTGACGGACATGCGTGTCGAATACGGGAAAATTGTCGGCAAGGGCCATCTTTCGTGCACGCTTGTTTCGAACACCGGCGAGACTGTTCGCGCCATCGCCTTTCGGGCGGAAGGCGAGCCGCTTTCGGACATCCTAACCTCGGGCGGGCGCGTTCACGTGGCGGGTAAAATTCGCGCCGACGATTGGCGTGGCGGAGACGCGGCGCAGTTGCAAATCATCGACGCGGCGCTCGCGTAAACAGCGTAATTGACGCGGCCTTTTTTGGGCGAAAAAAGCTTGCATCGCCCGTCAGTCCTCGCTTATACACTGCGTCCGGTCGCGAGGCCGTAACCGATGCGGGCCCTTCGTCTATCGGTTAGGACGTCAGGTTTTCAACCTGAAAAGAGGGGTTCGATTCCCCTAGGGCCTGCCATTTTCCCAATTTTTGACCTGGTCGTCGAGCGTATTCTTTAGTGTGGTTTCCGCGTCAAAGTGTTCGGCGGTCCGCGATCATTTGACCCGCTCGCGATTGATTTTGGGCGAAAATTAATGTTCTATTAACGCCGAATTTCTGGGTTTGTATGGATAGCGGGGTTTTTTTCATGCGTAGAGTTTTAGGCTTATTGGCGGCGGCGACACTTGCAGTTGCGCCCATTGCACCCGCGGCGGCTCAATCCAACGTCACCAAGGATGCAATCTCGCAAACCCTTGAAATGCAGGGATATTCCGTCCGCGAGTTCCAGCCCAACATGATTGCGGTCGAAGTCGGTGAAGTCACTGTATTGGTTGGGGTTTTCGGCTCAGACGGCGACATTTCCTACTTTACCTATCTTAATCAGATCTCGCTCAACGAAGTCAGCCATGAGTTTTTGAGCCGCTTTAACAGCGAAGTGAAATTCGGCCGCGCCTATATTGATCGCGACGGCGACGTCACCATCCAGATGGACAGGAACGCTTCTGGCGGAATTTCCCTGAAAAACATCGAATCAGACTTTGATGTTTTCCTGTTGCTAGTCTCGAAATTCCTCTCCGATATTGAGCGTCGGGGCTCAGTTTAGAGCCGTTCGCAATACGCCTCTCGTCGTGAATGTTACGCATCCGAGACAGGCGCGCGCGCAATAGCATTGCGCAACTTTTTAGAGAAATGGGGAGACGAAAAAGCCAAAATAGTGCATTATTTGCGTGTTCTAGGGCGTGCGAACAGTGTAGTAGTCATAGAGCGGGGTCTGAGTATTCGTGCAAGGAAGATAATACTTCGCAGGTAGACAAGCTTGGACTAAGACCAAATACGGCGCGCACTGCGCGAGGGGGTCCAGAGGGATGGATGAACGCATGGAGGGAACTGGGGACGCAGACGCCGCGCAGGATAATGGCGAGGAAAGCTTCAAGGTAACCGGCGTTATCAAATGGTTCGACCCCGGTAAGGGCTATGGATTTATCATTGACGACAGCGGGTCTGGCGACATCCTGATCCATTCATCTTGCTTGCGTGATGCGGGACGTTCGACAGCGCGCGAAGGCGCGACGGTTGAATGCGAAGTTGTCCGCCGGTCGAAAGGTCTTCAGGCGCTGAAGGTCATCGCAATCGACGACAGCACAGCGACGGCGCTTACCCCTTCCGAACCTGTGATGAGCCAGACGCCGGCCGGCGACTTTGTTCGCGCCAGTGTCAAATGGTTCAACCGGGCAAAGGGTTTCGGCTTTCTGACGCGCGGCGAGGGGACGGAAGACATCTTCGTCCATATGGAAACGCTCCGCCGTTGCGGCATGGGTGAGTTGGCGCAGGGCGATCGCGTCCAGGTCTCGTTTGCGGCGGGCTCCAAGGGGCTCCTCGCGATCGACGTCCGGGCGGATCAGGAAAATTAAGGTTTCGTGGCGCCGTGACGCGCGCACGCCCCTGAAATTGCCGAAATTTTCCAAAAAACGGTTTGCAAACACTGGCGAGCGCTATACATGAGGGCTTCCTCGGGGCGTAGCGCAGTCTGGTAGCGCATCTGGTTTGGGACCAGAGGGTCGCAAGTTCGAATCTTGCCGCCCCGACCATTTTAGCCGCGGAAGCGGCGTGGTGAAGTGATGAGAGGAGCCGTCAGGCTTCGACCAAGGGAAGAAAACTGGTCCTCATGTTCGCGCGTATTTTTCAACCGTCAAAAACCGCCATGCAATCCGGAAAAGCCAAGACGGCGAACTGGGTCGTGGAATTTGAGGCGGAGGCGGCGCGCCGGATCGATCCATTGATGGGATGGACGAGCAGCGAGGATACGCGCGCGGGCCAGGTGCGATTATCGTTCGATAGCAAGGACGCTGCGATCGCCTACGCCGAGGAAAGGGCGATCCCGTATCAGGTCATCGAGGCGCGTGAAAAGAAACCCGTCATTAAGGCGTACTCAGACAATTTCGCTTACCAACGCAGAAAACCGTGGACGCATTGACCCCGGTTATCGCCACGGCCCCGTAGCTCAACTGGATAGAGCAATTGACTTCTAATCAATAGGTTCCAGGTTCGAGTCCTGGCGGGGTCGCCAATGTCTAGAGTATTTCGAGATATGGACGGTAGCCGCGTTTCGATGGCGCGGACCGCGTTTTTCCTTTCAGCGATCGATTATCTTTGAGCAAT
>JBCAXE010000024.1:0-49559 GCA_038534195.1 Pseudomonadota bacterium | reverse complement strand
CTTCTGATTTGAGGATCACATGCAGGCGGCGATAGCCAAAGCGGCGGCGTTCATGGGCGAGCGCGATCATACGTTCGCGCACTGGCGCATCGTCCGACCGTTTTGACCGGTAGCGGATCATCGTTCGGTCCGCGTTTGCGGTGCTGCACGCCCGCCGCTCGCTCATCTCATAGGTCTTGCGAAGATAGGCGACGGCTTCTCGCCTGGCGGCGGGCGTCACCACTTTTTTGACAGAAGATCCTTGAGCGCGGTGTTGTCGAGCATTGCGTCGGCCAGGAGACGCTTCAGCTTGGCGTTCTCGGCCTCAAGGCTCTTCAGCTTCTTCGCGTCCGAGACTTCCATCCCGCCGAACTTTGCCTTCCACGCGTAGAACGAAGCCGACGACATGCCGTGCTTGCGGCAGAGATCGGCAACCGTCACGCCGGCCTCGTGTTCCTTCAATATCCTGATGATTTGCTCTTCCGAAAACCGTAATCGTTTCATTCGTCCAGTCCTTTCCAAGGGCCGGACTCTAGCATCACATGGCAGAATTATCGGGGGTCACAGCAGAGTCAATTAAAAGACGTCAATCGAGATGGTGAAGTTGGGGCTTGTTTCAGAGATTTAACGCTCAGATGCTTGCGCCTTCTGAATATCATTAAGTAATCGCCAGTCGCTGTGTCACCGCTTACCTGATTTCGAATGCATTCGTTTCCCAAAAATTCATTCAGTGCGGACTACGTCGGAAAGCAGTTTTCGAAGGGTGTCGTCAGCCGATAAAAGACTTTGCGCCTGATCCGATAGCTTAATTTGTCGAAACGGAAATTTGTCGCGATTTACGTACTCGTTTCTGTCTTCGGCCACCCTTCGTTGGGCCTGGTGAATTTGAGCGGCCCAGAGCAGTTCGCCGGCGAGATCGCCGACTTGTTCCGAAGCGAAGGCGGTCGCCTCAGTGTGATCTTCCAGATAGTCAGCGAAAACCTGTTGTGTGGAAGCGATCTGGTCGACAGTCTTAGTGTCGCGAGGCGCTTTGATGGGCGCTTGTTCAATATCGAACGCGAAAAGCTTTTTTACATTGATGATCCCCGCGCCAAGACGCTTTGATCCGTTCCATTCGGCCGGCGGCGTTAACCCGTCAATGATCGCGGAAAGGAACAACGCCTGAATGGTCGTGTCTCTCGTTTTCGCTATCGTCTTCAGGCGGTTTTTTCCATGGTGCGAAATAAAAAGGGCGGCGCATCCGGCGGCGACAGCGGTGGCGAGCGACGTCCCTTGCGAGGGCGATATCTTCGCAACGTCGCCGTCGCTTTCCTTCATTGATGCGCCCCACACATTCTCACCTGGTGCGCTTACGGTCACAGCTTTGCCGCGCGACGATTTCTTCCAGGGTTTTTTGTCTTTTGCGACAGCGGCGATCGCCGCGCAAAGTTGGTACTTGGCGAGCCAGGCGGGGAACACGACCCATGGATAACAATTGCCGGCCGCGGCAAGCGTGATTACCCCTGCAGTGCGGGCGTCCCGTAACGCAGCCTCCACCGCTCCAACTCGAAACGGTCCACCGAGGCACATAACAATAATGTCCGCCTTCTTTTCGACCGCCTTTTGTATGGCGAGAGCGATGCGGTTCTGACGAATGGCGACGACGGACCGGATTGCTCGAATAGGTAATACGGAAGCTTCAGGGGCGAGCCCCGTGATCTTGCCGGGTTCTGTCGGTTCATACGCATCCGTTAAACGGCCGCGGCTTGCGGCGACGCTGGCGACCAGTGTTCCATGTCCGGGGCTCGGGACGACCCCTCCATCGTGGAACGTATCGACAGGCGGTTGATTTCTTTCCAGCAGATTGAGGTCGGGTGAATCGCTCGTGAACAACTTTAAAACATCATTATGGATTGACGTGCCGGTATCGATCAGCCCAATTTTGACACCGGCGCCTCTCTTCGCCGCTTCAATAATCGACGGCGTTGCGCCGACGGCCTCATGCGCCCACGCTATTGGCGAAATTTCCTTTGATACTGTCTCGCACAGCCGCAACGATCTTTGCATTAGGTCATCCCCCGCCTCCACAGCGGCGAGCGATCCGTAGAAACTATCCGTACCAACAAAGTTTGTTGCCTTCGCGCGCAAGGGCGATTTCAGGGCGCGCGCGAGTTCAAATCCGAGATGTTCCTGTTGCGTGCAATTCAATTCGTCGAATTGGACAAAGACAAAAAATAACCCGCAACTTAAAAACGGATCGTCAATCGAAATGCGTGTCGCTCTTCCGCACATTCGCTGCAGTTCGTCTCTGATGAATTTCAAATCGGGCGCCGCGTCATAGATTAGTTCCACCACCATTTCCTGATCGAGCGCAGGCGGTCCGGCTTTAGCGATGTCGGATATGAGATCAGTAATCTTCATAGCCTTCTCCTGTCGGAAAGATTTGTTAAGCGAGCGATCCAATCCTTGTCAAAAATAAACCATCGTCGCATGTGATGGCCGTCACGCATACGGCTCGAATAATTGGGATATCCTGTCCGCACAATTACGAAACGGACAGGGGGACAATTATGGAGAAATCCGTTCACTTTAAAGTAAAACTTGAGGACGGCGCGCGGGGTCCGGCTCTTGTCGTCGATGGCGAAGAACTGCCCCTGCGCAATAATAAGCATACGGCGGAAATGAGAACTGGCGAGTTGGTGCGTATCAAGTTCTCGTTCTTGGGCGTCGCCGGATCGCTTGGAACGCTCACTATCCAGCGGGATGGCTTCAATTCATTCAAGATTACAGACCGGATCGTTGACGGATTTACCGACGGCGGCTGGACGGGGGAGATGGTCATATGATCGGTACGAAAAATTCATTGGTGATTACAAGTTCAGTGCTTTTATTCGTGTCGGGGCTGGCGAGCGCCGCCGTTGCGCAGGATGACATAAAGTGCGTTTACTCCGCAAAAGACTGGGAGAATCTGGGCGGCAGGACTCCGTCAAGACCAGAAGTCAAAACAGAGTCAGAGGAGGTTGCGATTGCGCGTCAGGGGATTGCAACTTTGGCAACGGAATCGAGCAACCCCGTTGGTGGAGCGGGTCAACGGATCGAAATCCAAACAGCTCAAACATCGAGCATGGTGTCGCTATCGCTCACTCAAACGGCGACGAAACTGTTCGGGACCGGATCTTCGACGGCTTTCAAGGGCGTCCTCGCCGCGCCGATCACTCAGGGGAATCAGTTTAACGAATTTGCCCGCCTTGATCAATTAACGGACGGCGTATCGCTATCCTTTTCAATCACAAATTATCACCGGCGCCTGAACTTGGTCGACGACAGCGCATTTCTGGATGCTGTTCGCGCTGAGGTCTACGCGGAATGCACGGGACGGGGAGATTGCGAACCCGTGGGCGCTGATCGGGTGAAACTCACCACATATTGCCAACGCACTTACGCACCCCAATTCAACCAGTCCTTTGGAGATTACTTCGAACGCCCCGCTCCGCACTATGTGTGGGGCGTTTCTGGATCCGTCGGCAATGACGAATTTAGCTTTCTTAACGATGATACGCTCGCAAGAGAAGACTCACGTGAGACGCCATGGAGCGTCGCTGGCTACGTGGGTATCGTGCCGAAATCGAGAAAGGCGCTGTATCTTGCGGGATTTAGAAGACAAACGCGATTTCGTGACGCAGGGAGCCGTCAATTATGCTCATCGCCTGATGCGTTGGGGTTGCAAGACTGTGTCACAAGTCCGATTGGTGCGCCCGTAAAAGATGTGGCAAATGTTGTCTACCTCGAAGGGCGGCGAAGTTTCAAGGTCAAGCCTCTCTCTGGAAACCAAGGCGCAACGATTCGCCTTTCATACGATTTGAGGGACGACGAACTGGAAGTGGACGTCCCAGTTTACCTGTTCTCGGACGCAAAAAATAATTTAAACGGCGGTATACGAATTAATTGGCAAAAAGGGCGTGATAATGAGCTCACCTTCGGCGTGTTCGTGGGCGCAGGGTTCAATTTGCTGCCGTAACGAAAATTTTCGGCGTGCGATGGAGCATTGAGATGACTGTAAAAAGAATTATGAAGAGTGCCAGTCGATTATTTAGTCAATGTGCTAGAGTTCTTTGGCTCTCTTTGGTCGCCGCGGCGAGAGGCATCTGGCGCGCAATCGTAGCCTATTTCTCTGACCCTCTACTTGTATTCGCATCTACTTCACTTCTGTTCATTATTTTTCACTTTTCAATTGAGCAAGCGCCACCCAGTTTAATCTGCGCAGACGGCGAAGCGGCATCAATTAGCGAAACGCCGTTGGATTTATGGTTGCGGGAATTTATCGCGGAGCCCGTTGCAGCTGTCTTTGATGGAGCGACCCGTGCATTGCCTCTGAAAGATAGTGCATGTATAGACGGAAATCGGGTGATGGCAGTATTTCTGTTTGTAAATCTATTCTCGTTAATTCGTGTGCTTACAGATAAGGCGCTCCTCGAAGATTTATTAACCCGGGCGTCGCTTACCAAGAAGCTCATGATTCTTGCTGGAGTTGCTTTTCCGGCTTCCCTCTTTTCCGAAGATCACAGTTCGGCTAACTCGGAAAACGCTGTCGGGCAACAGTTTGTAGAATTGAATAAACGTATCAGCGAAATCGAAGAATCAAAATTTGGCTTAAATGTGCAATCGTTGAACTCATTTTCTAAAAAGATGGAAGGGGCTTTAGTTGAGGATAGTCAAGGTAATTTTATTCGGACAAAGTTACCGGATTCGGCGCTTGCGGCCTTGAACGGCGTGCTTGATGAACGGTTGAGAGACACAGAACGCTACATCGTCCGCGAACAGTTTCGAATTGTGAATGAGGCCGCCATAAGTCATGTCAAGGGATCGCCTGATCCCAATTTCGTTCGCCAACTAGCGGATGCACGTTGGGAGATAAAAAACCTAACGACGTCATATACCGAGGCGATGGACAAAGCGGAGCGTAGGGAAGCGGCCCTCTTGGAGATAATTGGAAACATCGATATGAGAAATATTAGCGATGCGGTTGAGCCTGTGATGGCGCTTAATGAGAAAAGGCTTTGTATTGAGAACGCGCGCGCACTTCGATCGCCGGTTAAGTCAATTTTCTTTCGATTTAGCCCTCGTAAAAACCTAAGTGACCTTCAGCGCCGTTGTCCAAGCCCAGTGAATTCCGTTTTGGTGAATCGGTCGAGCGATGAGGATGGAACTATGGACGATGCGGCCGAGGTGGCCGTGGTCAATAATCGCTAAGGCGCGCCGGTTCTTGGCCGCGCGCCAGAGTAGTGTGAACGGTTAATTCGTTGATTTTGAGTATCCAAATAATTTGGGTGGGTATTCTAAGGTCGCTGGCCATAGGCGCGACTCTTATGTTGCAATGCGAACGCGGCTGGAATCAGGCCGCAATGCGCAAATACGCGGCAAAAAGGCCGCAAATTACAACAATTTTTTTGAATAAGCGATCTATTGGGTCGGTGGGGCATGAATGTTCGCATTCATCCAGAAAATTTCGAAAATTTTCGTTTACGAGCGTTTCGAACTCCAATATGAAGATGTTGGGCAATCGGGACGCAGGGCTTGGAGAGAGCGAACCAATCGGGGCCGGTCGATCTACTGGTGATCGGGGGCGGCGTGAATGGCGCAGGCATCGCGCGCGATGCTGCGGGCCGCGGCCTTCGGGTGCTCCTCTGCGAAAAAGATGATCTCGCGCAGCACACCTCATCGGCGAGCACGAAGCTGATCCATGGCGGCTTGCGCTATCTCGAACATTATGAATTCAAACTGGTGCGCGACTCGCTGATTGAGCGCGAAGTTTTGCTGCGCGCGGCGCCTCATATTATCTGGCCAATGCGGTTTACCCTGCCGCATCACAAGGGACTGCGGCCCGCATGGCTCTTGCGGCTGGGTCTGTTCCTTTATGACCATCTCGGCGGGCGCAAATTATTGCCGCCCACAAAGTCTGTGAGATTTAAAGGCACCGCCCACGCGGCGGTATTGTCAGATGAGTTTTCGTTTGGCTTCGAATATTCCGATTGCTGGGTGGAAGATGCGCGCCTCGTGGTCTTGAGCGCGCTCGATGCAAAAGAACATGGCGCCGACATTCGCACCCGGACGAAATGTGTAGCTCTGGAACGGCAGGGCGATCTCTGGCGCGTGTTGCTGGAAGGGCCAGGCGGCGCTAAAGAGCGGATTACAGCGCGAACGGTGGTTAACGCGGCGGGCCCGTGGGTTGACGCCGTCCTCGCCGGCGCAAAACCCGCCGACGCTGACAAAAAAGTTCGGCTGATCAAGGGCAGTCACATCGTGACGCGCAAGCTCTTTGACGGTGAAGGCGCCTACATTCTACAGCATACCGATGACCGTATCATTTTCGCAATCCCATATGAGCGCGATTATACGCTTATCGGCACCACGGATGTCGCTTACGAGAATGACGCTGGGGATGTGAAAATTTCTGACGAGGAAGTTTCTTATCTCTGCGCGCTTGTGAGTGAGTATTTCAGGACGCCGGTGACCAGAGACGATATTGCCTGGTCCTATTCCGGGGTGCGCCCGCTCTTTGATGATCGCGAGGACAATGCTTCGGTGGTCACGCGCGACTACGTCTTCGACGTGGACGCGCCGGCGGGTCAAGCGCCGCTCCTCTCGATTTTCGGCGGCAAGATTACAACCTTCCGCAAGCTGTCGGAGCAGGCTGTTGACAAATTGGCGACGCTCTTGCTCGGTGCGTCCTCAGGCGCCTGGACGCGCGCCGCGCCCTTGCCGGGCGGCGATATTCCCGATGCTGATTTCGAGGGATTTTTCGCTGACGTGCAAAGGCGTTATTCGTGGGCGCCGGAGGCGTTATTGCGGCGTCTGGCGCGCGCCTATGGGACGCGCATCACTCGCATCATGGGTCAGAAAACCCGTCTCGAAGAACTGGGCGTGTGTTTTGGTGTGACGCTTTTTGAGGCGGAGGCGCGGTATCTTGTCGATCAGGAATTTGCGCGCGACGCCGATGATATTTTGTGGCGCCGCTCGAAGCTGGGCCTCCATATGACCTCCAGCGAACGGCGTGCATTCCGCGAATGGTTTCAAAAAGAATTTTCCGGTGAAGCACTCGCACCGAGTGATAGGCGAGGTGAGGGCGCGACGCCGGGAATAGAACCCCTCAGTATGGGGATCGTCCAATGAAAACGACCTAGTTGCGTATCAAAACTCGAATTAAAATAGTTGTAACAGGAGGAAACTATGAGGAACTTGAGGGGCATGTTGCTGGGAACAGCAGCGGCGCTTGCGCCGTTCAGCGCCGCAACAGCGCAGGATGACGAGGGCGATCTGATCGTCGTCACAGGCATTCGAGGAAGCCTGCAGCAATCACTGGATGTGAAACGGGAAGCCGATCAGGTTGTCGATGCGATTTCGGCGGAAGACGTCGGCAAATTCCCAGATACAAACCTCGCCGAAGCGCTTCAGCGCATCACGGGCGTCGCCATCGACCGGTCCGGCGGCGAGGGCCAGTTTATCACCGTCCGCGGTCTCGGACCGGAATTTAATGTGGTGACATTGAACGGCCGCGTTCTCGCAACAGATAATCCGGGCCGTGAATTTTCGTTCGACGTGTTGTCTTCGGACATTTTGCAGCGCGCGGAGGTGTTCAAGACATCAACAGCTAATCTGCAATCAGGCGGCATCGGGTCGCTTGTTAACATCGTGACAGCGCGGCCGCTTGAAACAGGTACGTCGTTTACAGCGTCAGCGGCGGGTCTCTATGACACGTTGCGCGAAGAGTTCAGTCCGCAGTTTTCTGCGGTCGGCTCCTGGGTCGATCCGTCTGACACGTTTGGGCTACTCGTCGGCGCTTCTTACAACAATCGCCGAGCGCAAGAAGACAGCTCGTTCACGAACGGCTTCGCTTTGCGTCCAGGCGACCTGACGGTCGCCGCGCCTGAAACCTCTTCCGGACTCCAGTTAAGCGATCTTGGCGCGTTGCCTGACGGAGCCCGCGTCCAGCAGCAGGTCGTACATCGGCGCGACGTGCAGGACCGAGAACGATTGACAATCAACGCGACCGGGCAATTCAAGCCGAGTGATTCATTCACCTTTACGCTTGATGGTCTTTATACGAGCTTTGATATCGACTCGTTCGCTACTGAGTTCTCGGGTTTCTTTTCACCTCCCTTCATCGATCCCGTACTTGATGCAAATGGCACGGTCGTTTCGTTCAGTCGCCCAGGTGTGGATTTCCAGAACAGAAATCCTGATATCGCGGCATCGGTCGGCCTGTCGCAAAACGATAATGTGATTAATGCGCCGAACGACCGCGATGCGGAAACATACTCAATCGGCGGTAACGCGGATTGGGACGTGACGGAAACATTCAACGCTGCGATCGACGTCTCCTATTCCCGGGCGACGCGCGAGAGCGTGAACCCCTTTGTGGTGCTCGGCGCTCTTGCACCAGCCTCGCCATTGATCCAGTTGCCGAACGATGACGGCATCTCGACGATCACGAACATTGTCGGCGCGACGGATCCGACGATCCAGCGGCTTCACTTCGTGAACGTCACGAGACAGGAAGTGGAAGACGAAGTCTTCCAGGCGCGGTTTGACGGCACATGGGCCCTTGATCGCGGGCCGTTGCGCGATATCACGGTAGGCGCATTGTTCTCCGATCGCGAGAAAGTGCAGGATCAATTCGACAACTTCTCGCCGACGCAAGGGGCGGGGATTTTCTGCGCATTTTGCGGTTACACAGTGCCATTCGACACGAGCATTCTGTCAGAGTTCTCGTTTGACGGGTTCCTTAACGGCGTGCCTGGCGCGGAAACGGTGCCGCCGGCGATCCTGACGGCGTCGTTTGTTGACGCTTTCCGGGTGCTGAACGATCCGGCGAATATCGCGAACCCGGACCGCACAGGCCGCTCAACAATCTCTGATGCGGACCTGCTCGCGCGCCAAGCGGCGGCTGGCGATTCCATCTTTGGTTTCTACGAGCCCGACTTCAACCCGGCGGCGAGTTTCGCGGTCGATGAGACGGTCTATGCGGCTTATTTCAGCACGGCGTGGGGCGGCGACTTTGGCGGCTCGTTGCCATGGTCGGCCAACGCCGGTTTCCGGGTGGCGATTACCGAGACAGCATCTTCGGGCGTTGATCAGCCGGTCATCGAGTTCCGCGAGTCGGTCGGCGATACGCAATTGTCGCCCATCTTTGGCCCGGCGACGGATATCACCATCGAGAACCGGTATGTGAACTTCCTGCCGTCGTTCAACCTCAAGCTGGAGCCGACGGACAATACGGTGGTTCGCATCGCTTACTCGGAAACGGTTACGCGTCCGACGCTGACGGAGCTCGGCGTCGCCAACTCCTTCGGCGGCCGGTCGAACGCGCCGACCAGCACCGGCGGCAACCCGTTCCTCGAAGCCTTTGAATCGACGAACTATGACGTCTCGTTCGAATATTATTTCGGTGAAACGGGTACGATCAGCATCGCTGGTTTCCATAAGGAATTCGATAACTTCATCGAATCTCAAACCCTGCCGGTGCCGGGAACGGTGATCATTCCGCCGGGCAATGTGGGTAATCCGGGGATGACCGATCTGCCGGTTGATGTCGTGTTCCAGGACACGCGGGACCGTAACGGCGAGACCGGCTCAATCACCGGCGTTGAGCTTCGGTTCCTGACGACGCTCGATTTGGTCGCCCCGTCGCTCGACGGTTTCGGTGTTGACTTGAACTACACTTATGTGACCAGCGAAATCGATCGCCAGGAAGGAACGCCGGTCGCGGATTGCGACTATAACGGGCTATCGCCGCACACGATCAACGCAACGGGCTTTTATGAAAAAGGGCCTTTGTCAGCGCGGGTCGCATACAACTATCGCGACGAGTTCCTGTTCCAGTGCTTCTCGAACTTTAGTGAGCCGCGTCAACGCGAAGCCTTCGGGCAGGTGGACTTCGCCGCATCGTTTGACATCAACGATAACTTCCAGGTCTTCGCCGAAGGCATCAACATCACAGGGTCCGACACGCGTGACTTCTCGCGCTTCGCTAATCGGTTCCTGACCTACTCCGATACCGGTTCGCGCTACATGCTCGGCGTCCGCGCGAAATTCTAGATAGCGTTCGGGGGCGGATAAAGAGCGGGCCCGCCCCCGCACCGCTATGGGCGTCTCCCTCCCGAGCGCTCAAAAAGAAGGGGCGAAGCCAACTTGTCGGCTTCGCCTCTTTTTACATTTTTAAGATGCTGTCGCGGCGATCGCGACTTTATTCGGCCGGCGCCGCAATCGGCTTCGCCATCCCTTTATCCGTACCCATCCAATAGTCCCAGAACCGGAAGTATAGGCCGTAATTGGCGTGATAGTCCTTGTGGTGGACATTGTGGTGGCTGGCGGAGATGAAAATTTTCCCGAACAGACCGTTGGTCATGAAGCGCGGGAATACTTCCCAGCCTGCATGATTGATGACGCTATAAACCGTCATGAACACCAGCAGAAAGACGACGGCGCCGAGATGGATCGGAATAATGAATGCGGCGAGCGGCAGGATCCAGGCGGAAATCAACGCTTCCCACGGATGAAAAGAGAACGCCGCCCATGGCGTTGGCTGGCGCGAGCGATGGTGTGTCAGATGTGTCGCCTTGAACAACGCCGGCAGGTGCATCGCCCGGTGCGTCCAATAAAAATAAGTATCGTGGATAAAGAGATAGATCAGAACGCTGAGGGGCAAATAAAGCCAACCCACCGGTCCGCCGATCTCAGTGTAGATAGCCGTGCCGCCGAGCTTATAGGCTTCAATAATGATTGCGCCGGGGATCGCGTAAATCGCGGATGAAATAAGCGACATTTTGATCTCGTGGCGCACAACCTCTTTTTGCGGACGCCGGTCCGCAAGGCGGCGGGCCCGAACCTTTTCCGCGGGGCGCCCCCATAAGAGGTAGTAGAAGAGGCCCGCCACGAGAAAATATCGCAGCCATATGATGGCCGTGAGCTGCCCGTAGGTGCTGGCGAAATCAGCTGGCGTCATGTACGGGATGCCCCCACTAAAACTACCTGATGATTTTGTAGGCGGATTGGCCTAGTTTGTCATTCTTTGAGGACCGGGCCTAATGGACGCATCGAAGCCGAACAGAGTGGATGTCGCGATTGTGGGCGGCGGCCTGTCCGGGGCGTTGATCGCTTATCGGCTCCACCAGCGTCGGCCGGATCTGTCGCTAGCGATTCTGGAGCGCGACGGCAAAATCGGCGGCGAGCACACATGGTCCTTTCATACGCCGGACGTTTCGGCGGACGCGCTCGCCTGGTTGCAGCCCTTCATCGTTCATCGTTGGGACGCGCAATCGGTCGTGTTCCCGTCATACGGGCGCCGCTTTACCACGGGCTATTGTTCGATCACGTCTGACCGGCTCGCTACCGTGATCGAGACGAAACTGGGGTCCATGATTCGCACGCACGCTGATGTGGCGGACGTGCAGGCGGATCACGTGATGTTTGAGAACGGCGATCAGCTCTCCGCTGGCGCGGTGATCGACTGCCGCGGAGACCAGCGCAGCGAGCATGTGACGCTCGGCTTTCAGAAATTTGTGGGCCAGGAAATTCGGTTCAAGGAACCGCACGGCGTCGAGGCGCCGATCATCATGGACGCCAGCGTCTCGCAGAAAGACGGATACCGTTTCGTTTACGTCCTGCCGTTCGACGAGCGCACCGCGCTGGTGGAAGACACGCGTTACGCGGACGGCGCGCATCTCGACGCCGAAGAAATCAAAAACGACATCGCAGATTATGTGACGGATCATGGTTGGGCGGTTGAGGAAATTCTCCGTGAAGAAGACGGCGTTCTGCCGATCGCGCTGAGCGGCGACATCAACGCCTACTGGAATGACGGGCGGGCGGGCGTCGCGCGCGCCGGTATGCGCGGCGTTCTTTTTCATCCTCTGACGGGATATTCGTTGCCGCACGCGGTTGCGCTCGCCGATCTCATCGCGGGGCAGGATGATTTCTCCAGCGAGGCGATTTACGGCCTGACGCGGCGTTATTCGACGGAACAATGGGAGGCAGGCTCGTTTTATCGCCTTTTATGCCGCATGCTCTTCCGCGCCGCAGAGCCCTCGCAGCGCTACAAGGTGCTTGAGCGGTTTTACAAATTGCCGCAACCGTTGATCGAACGGTTCTATGCGGGCGTAACACCTGTGAGGGACAAAGCGCGCATTCTTGTAGGGAAGCCGCCGGTGCCGATAAGCCGGGCCATTTCGGTTCTGGCGAGCAGCGAGAAATAGAAAGTTCGAGGGTGGTATGACGAAAACCGCGGCAATAATCGGGTCTGGGTTCGGCGGTTTGGCGCTTGCGATCCGGCTGCAATCAGCCGGGATCAAGACAACGATACTGGAAAAGCGCGATAAGCCGGGCGGGCGCGCCTATGTTTATGAACAGGAAGGCTTCACCTTCGACGCCGGCCCAACGGTCATCACAGACCCCACAGCCCTTGAAGAACTGTGGGCGTTATCGGGGCGTAAGCTCGCCGATTACGTGGAGTTGATGAAGGTCGATCCCTTCTATCGATTGTGTTGGGAAGACGGCTACAGTTTCGATTATTGTTGGGAGGAGGAAAAGCTCCTCGAGCAAATCCGCAAGAAAAATCCGGCTGATGCGGACGGTTACGTGCGCTTCCACGAATATTCCGAGGTTCTCTATCGCGAAGGGTATGAAAAACTCGGCGCGGTGCCATTCCTCAATTTCTGGTCCATGATCCGGTCGGCGCCTGAATTGGTTGGCCTGCAGAGTTATCGCAGCGTCTATTCGCGTCTGTGCGATTTCATTAAAGACCCCCAGCTGCGCCAGGCGTTTTCGTTCCACACGCTGCTTGTCGGCGGCGACCCCTTCAAGACGTCGGCGATTTATGCGCTCATTCATGCGCTGGAACGCAAATGGGGTGTTTGGTTTCCGCGCGGCGGCACCGGCGCGCTGATCAACGGGATGGTCAAGCTGTTCGAAGACCTCGGCGGTGAGATCAAGCTCAACATGCCGGTGCAGGAAATTACCGAAGAAAACGGACTTTTGTCGGAAGTGATTTGCGAAAACGGCTGGCGGCAAAAATTCGACGCCGTCGGTTCCAATGCGGATATTGTGCACACTTACGAAAAACTGCTCGGACGTTCGCCGCGCGGCTCGCAAATGGCGCGGCGGCTAAAGTCAAAACGCTTTTCAAACTCCCTGTTCGTCGCCTATTTCGGGCTGAAGGGAAAACAGGAGCAGCTCGCTCATCACACCATTCTGTTTGGGCCGCGCTACCGGGAATTGATTTCCGAAATTTTCGCCGGGCCCAAGCTGCCCGATGACTTCTCGCTCTATCTGCACCGGCCGACGGCCACCGACCCGGCGCTCGCGCCTGAGGGATGCGACGCGTACTACGTGCTGGCCCCGGTTCCCAATACGGAGAAAGCCGACATTGATTGGTCCGTAGAAGGACCGAAATACCGCGACAAAATCTTCAACTATCTGGAAGCGCGGTATATTCCCGGTCTCAACGAAAATCTCGTGACTTCGCGCATCTTCACGCCTGCCGATTTCACCACCGAGTTGAATGCTCATGCGGGCTCGGCCTTCTCCATTGAACCGATCCTGACGCAGTCGGCCTATTTCCGCGTTCACAATCGCGACGACCGTATTCCCAATCTCTATTTCGTCGGGGCCGGCACGCATCCGGGCGCCGGAATTCCCGGCGTTGTCGGTTCCGCAAAGGCGACCGCCGGCCTCATGATTGAGGATATGGCGGCGGTGCGGCAAGCGGCTGAATAATGAGCCAAGCGAGCGTCCACGGCCCGCGTCCTGACGTTAAAAATGCGTCCGAATTGGCGGCGCATGGCAAGGAAACGATCGCCAAGGGCTCCAAGAGTTTTGCGATCGCGTCCATGTTGTTTGGCCGGGAGACGCAAGCGGATGTGCAAATGTTGTACGCCTGGTGCCGCTATTGCGACGATGTCATCGACGGGCAGGATTTGGGCGGCGATGCGCCCGATGTTCATTTGACGCCGGAGGAACAAGCGCGCCGGCTCGCCGCCTTGAAACGCAAGAATGAAATGGCGCTGAACGGCGAAGCCACGGGCGAGGCGGCGTTTGACGGGTTTGCCCTTGTGGCTGCGCGCCATCGCATGCCCCACCAATACCCCATGGACCTTCTTGACGGTTTCGCCATGGACGTGAGCGATCATGCGTTCGAGACGATGGACGACACGCTTCGCTATTGTTACGGCGTTGCGGGATGCGTCGGGATCATGATGGCGATCGTTATGGGCGTCTCGCCGCAGGATGAGCGGACCTTAGACCGAGCCTGCGATCTTGGTCTTGCTTTTCAGCTGACGAATATCTGCCGCGATATCATCGATGATGCAAAGGCGGGGCGTGTTTATCTGCCTGCGGCGTTATTGCAGCGCCATGGGATTGATCCTTCGGCGCAAGCAGTATGCGATGACGCAAATCGTGATGCGCTTGCCGGCGTCGCGACGGTGCTTTTGGACGAGGCGGATCGGTATTACGCCTCCGCCAGCGAAGGCATTCGCCAATTACCGCCGCGCGCTGCGGCCGCTATCGCCGCCGCGCGCAATGTCTACCGCGATATCGGGCGGCTTATCCGCGAGCGCAAATCACATGCGTGGGACGAACGCGCTTACACATCGAAACCGCGCAAGCTTTGGCTCGCGACAGCCGGCGCTTTTCAGGGCGCGCCGCAACCCGTCTTTTTGCGAAACAAGCCGTCAGCGCCGCGCGCGTCGCTTTGGACACGGCCGCAACGCTCAGCCGCGACGGCCTGAAGTTTTTTCAGAACTGGTCGCTTGGTTCGGCGCCGTGCTCACGCACTCGACGTTGTTTTAACGCTCATTCACTTTGCTCACACAAGCGTGACCTTGCTTGATCAATCGTCATGTGCGCCCGAGTGTGGGCTCCCCTAGTGTCCCGATCGATAGCTGTGTCAATTGTTTCGTCGGGAGTTCACCATGCCTAAGCACTTTTTAACATCATTCGGTCTCGCCATGGCGGCGATGACGACGGCGTCCCACGCCGAAGGACTATTCAATTTCGAGCCCGCGCCATCCGGATTTTATGTCTCCGGTTTCGGCGGCGGCGCATTCTTGAATGACCCGACCTTTACGGGCGTCAGCGACCCTGTCGCGGGCGTTCCAGGACCCACCGGCGTCGCCGGGGTTCCGCTTACCGTCGATCTCGATTTTTCCTCGGGCTACACGGTTGGCGGCGCGGTCGGTTTCCAGGCCCCTTTCACATATTGGGGGATTTTCCACCCGCGGTTTGAGATTGAAGT
Source organism: Pseudomonadota bacterium (assembly GCA_038534195.1). Taxonomy (GTDB): domain Bacteria; phylum Pseudomonadota; class Alphaproteobacteria; order Caulobacterales; family Parvularculaceae; genus JAJFFW01. The sequence continues at coordinate 34,312 of JBCAXE010000024.1, read as the reverse complement.
GAGCTATCTCGACGCTGACGTGGACGCCGGGTCGTTCAATGGCGGCGCCCAGACATTCCTCGGCAATCAGGATTCCCTCTTCGTCTATTTGAATAATTATTCGGACATCAAGTTTTCCGATGACCAACGTTTTGTGCCTTACATCGGCGGCGGCTTGGGCGCGGCGTTCGTGAGCTCTGACGTCGGCTATTTCCCGGCCACAGCGCCGGGGCCGGTCTTCGGCGTCTTCGGCGATGATACGGCGTTCGCGTCGCACGCAGCGATCGGCGCGTCTTATGCGTTATCCGAACAGTTAGAGCTCTACTCTGAAGGCCGTTATTTCCGGATTTACGGCGCGCAGCTTGAGCGGCGCTTTATCGGCGGCGGCGCTGATCTCTTTAACGGCGACGTGAGCGACGATATCGACGGGTTCACGGTGACCGGCGGCTTGCGGTTTCGCTTCTAAGTCACCCGGGCATTTTGCTAAAATTCAGGCGCGCGCTGACTTTGTTGGCGCGCGCATCTGTTTTTCCTGGGTTTTCGCCAACATCTTCTTAAGCAACTTCGGGGAGGGGGCGAAGATAAACCCGAACGAAACGCATCCTTCTTTCGACTCTACGGCGTGATGTAAGCGATGCGCCTGGACGATGCGGGCGAAGTAGCCTTTTTGCGGACGCCAGCCAAAATCGATCCGGCGATGCACAAGAATATCGTGATAGAAAAAATAGATGAGGCCGTAGCCGAGAATGCCGAGCCCGGCCGCGAGGGCGAGCGGCTCGCCCTGAACGCCGACCATGATGAGGGCGATGGACGGCAAGCTGAAAAAGACGCCGAACCAGTCGTTCTTCTCAAACGCTCCCTCGCGCGGTTCATGGTGGGACTTGTGAAGCGACCATAACCATCCGTGCATCACATATTTATGCGTCACCCATGCGACGCCCTCCATGATGAGGACGAAGCCGATGAGCACTGCGATGAATAAAACCATTTCCATATTTCGATCCTATCACAACTCGGTGGGCGCCCAATGCGGCGCTTGGCCTCTGGCGGCGCCCCTAAACAGCGCGCATGGATTTCTGCATCGCAACGTAGGAAACGCCAAGCCCCGCGAGCCCCGTGCCGAGGAGCAGCGCCCATGGTCCCCACAGCAAGGCGAGATCGCCGCCGCGCCAGAGGCTGGCGCTGAACGCTTCAATCCCCCACGCGTTCGGCATGAACGCGCCGAGGGCGCGAATTTCGGGCGCCATCAAAAAGCGCGGCGCCATCGACCCGCCGAGCGCGCCCATGACGAGCGCCAATACCGCACCGATCGCATGGGCCTGACTTCGTGTTCGGCAAAAGCCCACAATGGCGAGACAAAGACCCGCCGCGCAAATGGCGACGATGACCATCGTCATCACGAGAAGAAGCGGCGATTGGCTGACATTGACGCCGAACACAAGGGCGGCGACAACGAAAATAACGACCAGTTGCGCGAGCCCTTGAACGGTGAGGAACGCAAACTTTCCATCAATCATCGGGCGCACGCCATACGGTCCCGCGGCGATCCGTTCCATAACGCCGGCGTCGCGTTCTTCAATCACGGTCAAGGCGCTTTGAAATCCCGATAGAAAGAGAAACAACATGCCGACGCCGGCCGCGTAATAGGCCGCCATGGCGGCCCCGTCCTGCGCGCCCGAGACAGGCGTTTTCTTCGCTGGCGCGACGACGTTTTCCGAGGCGAATTCAGGCGGCGCTTGATCGGCGAGCGCCGCTTCCGCAATCGTAGCGGCGCTTTCTTTCGCCTGATCAAACAGAATTTGAAAGGCTGGCGGCGCATCGGGCGCCGGTCGTGTGATTTCAATGCCGGCGTCGACGGCGCCGGCGATGATCTGCGTTTCCATGGCTTGCCGGTCGGGATAACGCACCAGCACATCCACGAATTCCGATGTCTCAAGACCAGCGATCACCGTCGCCGATACTTCGTCACCCTCGGGGCCGACCGCGCCCAACCGGATTGTGAGATCGCCGCCGGCGGCTGACGAGAAGACAATGGCGAAGACCGCGAATATCGCGGGCGGCAACAGGAACGTGAGCGCGAACGCGGCGCGGTCCCGCCACAGATTCAACGCCATCGCCTCAAATACCGCGAGCCTCATGCGACGCGCTCTTTGCGCGCATCGTCGTCAACGTGCGCAGCGCCGGTTCGCATGCTGGCCACAACATCGTTCAAGTCCGGCATGGCGATACGCAGCGAATGCAATGCGACGCCCTTTTTCTGCAAGGAGGCGATTTCGTCGGCGATTAGGCTATGACAATCGAGAAACTTGACGCATTGGTGCGCTTGCGCGGGACATTGTTCAAAACCGTTCGCCGTCAGCTCTCCAGCGCACGCCCGGTCGATCACCAATTTCACTTTTTCGCCGCAAGCATTGCTGATGAGCGCCTGCGCCGGTCCAGCGCTGACGATTCCTCCCCGGCGCAGAACAATAACCTGATCGCTTGTGACTTGCGCCTGGTTCATGTCGTGCGTCACCAGAAGAACGCCGTAACCGCCCTCTTTCAGCATAATGATCAACTCATTAATCTGCTGAACGCCATCGGGGTCGAGGCTTGCGGCGGGTTCGTCGAGAATTAGCAACGCCGGTTCATGAACGATCGCCGCTGCGATATTAATGCGCTGGCGCATGCCGCCGGACATGTTGCTCACAAGTGTTCCGGCGTCATCATCCATGCCGATCATGGAGAGCACTTCTGTAGCGCGCCCATTAGCCCGGACTTTTGAAAGGCCAGCCTGTCGTCCGAAACAGGCGAGGTTTTCAAAGGCGGTCATATGGGCGTAGAGGGCCGAGCGCTGGGGTGCGACGCCGAGACGTAAGCGCGCTGCGCGCCGGCGCGAATCGACGCCGCTGATTTCAATGACGCCGCTGTCGATATCGGCGCGTCCGCAGATCGCTTTCACCAGAGAAGACTTACCGGCGCCGTTCGGTCCGATGACGGCGGCGAGCGAACCGGGCGCCACGCTGAGCGAAATTTTGTTCAGCGCTTTAAAGGAACCGTAGGTGAGGCTCACCTGACGCACGTCCAGCGCGTTCGTGGGTGAAGACATCGCGCGGCCGGTCAGGCTGTGGTCATGGCGCCAAATTTGGCGCCCACGAGAAGTGCGAGATCCGCGAGGGGGGACGCGTCTGTCTTGCTCGCCTTCCTCGCGCATTCAATTGCGCGCGCGAGGCGGCGTTCTCCAAGGACTTTCGCGCCGTCCGCCCCGAGAAGGCTGACGACGGTTGATTTTTCGCAGTCCTGATCGACGTCTTTGCCGGCCTGTTCCTCCGAACAGGAAACGTCGATGACGTCGTCAAACGCTTGATAGGCGAGCCCAAGGTTTTTTCCGTACTCGAACAACATCTCGATGGTCTTGGGGTTGGCTCCTGCAATTTCTCCGCCGATTGCGGCGGCGGCCGCAAAAAGAGCGCCGGTTTTCTCAAGATGGCGTTTCTCCATCTCTTTCAGCGATACATTCCCGGGGGCGTACTTTCCGCAGGCGATGTCGCGTTCCTGTCCGCCGGCCAGTCCTTCGACGCCGATCGATCTCGATAAATGATCGACGGCGCGCAGTTTCGCCTCGGCCGAAATGTCCGCGCCGAGGGTCAGAAGACGAAAGGATTCGTTTAACAATGCGATCGCCGCCAACATCGCTGCGCCTTCACCGAAAACGACGTGCGTCGCGAGCGCGCCCCTGCGCAGGCGCGCATCGTCCATGGACGGCAAATCGTCCATAATCAGCGAGGCCGCGTGCACCATCTCAACGGCGCAGGCCGCATCGATAGCGCAATCCTCATCGGCGCCGGATTGGCGGCACGCCAGAAGCGTCATCAAGGGCCGTATCCGTTTGCCCGGAGAGAGAAGGCCGTGTCGGATGGCGCAGCCGAGACGGCTGTCTGGGCCGACAGCATTGAAATGTTCTTCTAATCGCTGGTCGATCTTGGTCCGCAGAGCTTCAATCCCCTTGCCGTCGATCGCGGGGGATTTCGTCTTCTCAAGGTTTTGCGGCATTTACGAAGCCCTCATACGCCAAGCCAACCGCCAGTCTGCCTTGTTTGTTCCCATGTGCCAATCGGAAGGGCGAAATATTGCGTGTTTTGGCGAAAAAAAGCCGCCCCTAATGGGGCGGCAATCGTCCTTGGGGGGGTATCTGCGGATTAGGCGCGCGTCACTGCATCGAGGTCGCCGCGCAGGGCGACGGCGGAGCCGTTTTTGAAGATCACCGTGTAACGCTGTTGGCCTGACCAGGATCCGCTGGGCAAACGCGCTTTCACGCGCACGTCTACGGCCCATGCGGTCACGTCGCGCCCGCGTTGGCGGACCATGACTTTGTAGGGATCGCTCGTCATATGAACCTTAGCGCCGCGCGGATTATCTAGCCGGCTGGCGATATAGTCGGCGACGGCGTCCTGGCAAGCTGACGGTGAAAGATCGAAGTCTTCGGCGGCCGCTGGAAAGGCAGTGAGAATGGCGCAAGCCAAGCCCGTCGCTATCAGTTTCAAGAAGTCCATCGTTATACTCCTGTTATTGTTATGTAATTTAGTTGAAACAAAACTGTCACAAGAATGTCATGAAATATGAGTGCAGTCAAGAAAAAGCGCACGATATGCGCATATTCGTCATTTAACTGTAACAAATGGAGCGATTTCCGTCCGTAGATTCACGCGAACAGGCGCTGTAAGCGCGTTGAAATTAAGGATTTGGCCGAATCAGCGCTTTAAAAATGCTTACTTTGCGGCTTCGCGCGCCGCCTTGCGTTCTGCTTCCGCAATCTTTTTCAGACGTGTTTGGCAGAACCGGTCGAGCCGCCCATGGATAATCTTTCCGAGCGTGTCGAGCTGTTCTTCCGCGGGATACTCAGCGTCGCCATCTTCGTCGAATGACAGCCCGGGATAAAAGCCTGCGTGGTTGCCGCCGTTGATCGTCAGAAAATAGGTCTGGCTCGGATAGATCCGATGCTGATTTTTAACGCTGTTTGGCGGGACAAGACGGTCGTTGGAGGCGACGATCGTTGCAGCGGAAAAATCACCCTTAAATTCGTCGCCGGAATTTTCATCAAAGAGCCCGGCGACGATGATACCGCCGTCGATACCCTCATGGCGCCGCTCAAAACCGTAAGCGAAGACGTCCGCGCCTGCCTTACCCACGCCGCCCACAACAACGCACCTTTCGAGCGTGTATTTGTCTTTCAACAGCCGCGTATCGCTGTCGCCATACACAAATATGTCCCAGCCGTAGTCGGCGGCGGCCTGCGCCATAGGTGCGTACAGCGCCGGATCGACGCCTTTCTCTAAAAGGAAATGGAGAATCCCTGCTGCTTCTTTATCAACATGGGTCGCTGAGAGCACAGAACCAATGAGCTTAACTTCCACGCCCTCGTACGTCGCGGGTATGGCGCGCGCCTCGACGGTCCTGTCCGAGCCTTCACAGCCAAGCACGCCACTAGTGATCGCAACAAGCAGAATGAAGCGAATGGCGATGTATTTCATCGGAAGACCCTTTGCTGTCGGCGCTAATTGCGGAAGAAGTGCTGGAGCCTATGTCCCAAAGACGTGACAGTTTCATGACTGCCTGCGTGAATTCTTGTCGATTGGTGATCCGCGCGACGGCGATGCTTCAAATTGTGTTGCCGAAATCACTCATCGGTACGCTTTTATTTTTAATGTTCGGCCTGAGTTCTGGTCGTTGACATAATAACGCGTTGGCCGGGCTCGCAAATTATCAGCGCAGATTTCACCGGTGACCGGTGCAGTGATCTGATAGGCGTCTGTCATGAAAATTACACAAGTACGTAATTCGAGCGTCACACATTGTGACTATCTCCCGCGATCGTGACCGGCGCGTGGGGCGTCGCTCAGCATCCTTGTTCACTTGTCAAACGCGTGTTCACGCGGGGGCTTTCATATGACACTCATTAAGAATTATCGTTCTCTGCTTTTGGCCGGCAGCGCTTTGGCGTTGCTTTCCGCTTGCTCGGAAGCGGACGTAGCATCTGCCGGCAACCCTGGGCCGGTCACAGTCGGCGGCGGGGGCGGTGCGCCGACACCAGGCGGCGCAACGGCGTTGAACTTTATTCCAGCAGCGGGTTGCCCGGCTGGAACTGAATCACGCAATCAAACCGTTGGAACGACCGTCATTGACGTGTGTGCGCTCGCTGGCGGCACGATTACGACTGATGTAAGCCTCCCGCAAAACGTCTACGCGATCGACGGCGCCGTCTTCGTCGGGAACGACAATGCAAACAGCGCGACGTTGGAAATCGCTGCTGGCTCAGTGCTCTACGGCATTTCCGGCAATGATTACATCGTGATTTCCCGCGGGTCGCAAATTGATGCGCAAGGCACGCCGACTGCGCCGATCGTATTTACCTCTGCAAACGACGTTTCCGAAGCGTCCAACGAGGCTGAAGTCACAGCGGTTGTTAGTGACGCAGCGTCTAACGGTAACGCTGAAGCGAACGGTGAATGGGGCGGTCTCGTTATTTCAGGGAATGCACCCATCAACGATTGTAACGATGATGTGCAGCCCGGCGGCCGCGTTGACTGTATCAAATTTGGTGAAGGGCAGTCCGGTCCGTTCGGCGGTGCAGACACCACGGATAACTCAGGCACCTTGCGGTATGTGCGCGTTCAATATGCGGGCTTCCGTGTGAACGACGAGGACGAACTGAACGGCATCGCTCTTCAGGGTACCGGCTCGGGTACAACGGTTGAGTTCGTTCAAGTGCACAACAACCTTGATGACGGCATCGAGTGGTTTGGCGGAAACACAAACGTTCGTTGGGCGGTGGTCACCGGCGCGGGCGACGACAGCTTTGACTGGACCGATGGCTGGCAAGGCAATGTTCAGTTCGCGGTTGTGCAGCAGAGCGACGCACGCGGCGACCGCGGCATTGAGGCCGATAACCGTAACGGCACCAACGACGACATGCCGCGTTCAGCGCCGAACTTCGCGAACTACACGTTCGTCGGAACGCAAGACACGGGTATGGTGCTTCGTCGGGGTACAGCAGGCGACTATATCAATGGGATTATTACTGGCTTCCAGGACGCTGGTATCGACATTGACGATGACGCGACCGCAGCGCTCGTGGGGACTGGAGAGCTGACATTCAACTCGCTGCTGGTTGCAGGAAACGCAGAAAACCTTGAGACCGATGACGACGCTGGCGATGCGGCGACAGTGGCTGCGTTTAACGCCGACCCGAACAACACCACAGCGGCTGGTGTAACGCTCGATGGTCTTTTCCCTGGGCCGACAGAAGAAGCAGTGACAGCGGCGGATCCGACGACATTTGATCCGTTCATGATGTCTGCTGATTATGTTGGCGCGTTTGAACCCGGCACGACGGCGACAAGCGCCGGCAACTGGGCGGCGAACTGGACAGTTGGGTTGCCGTTTGACCAGGCTGACGCATGCCCTGCCGGCACAGTAGAAACAAACACCGCTGTCCCTGCGGGCCGCTCTGAAGAGCGTGTCTGTCTCTTGTCATCAAGCACCAACATTACTGAAGACATCACGCTTACGCGCGGGAACCTTTATCAGCTGCAGGGCGCTGTCTTCATTGGTGAGGACAACGCGAACAGCGCGCGTCTGACAATTGATCCGGGCGTTACGGTCTTCGGCATCTCGGGTAACGATTACATCGTCATCTCTCGCGGGTCGCAGATCTTTTCGAACGGAACGCCGAATGCGCCGGTTGTGCTGACGTCGTTCGCGGACATCAACGGCCAGAACACTGGGGCCAACTCTGACGCCAACGGTCAGTGGGGCGGCCTTGTTATCTCCGGCAATGCGCCAATCAACGATTGTAACGATGACGTTCAGCCAGGCGGCCGCGTCGATTGCATCAAGTTCGGCGAGGGCCAGTCCGGTCCGTTCGGCGGCGCTGATCCGAACGATAACTCCGGTAATATCACGTACACCCGGGTTCAGTTCGCTGGCTTCCGCGTGAACGATGAAGACGAGTTGAACGGCATCGCCTTCCAAGGCGTCGGCGACGGCGGAACCTACGACTTCATTCAGGTCCACAATAATCTGGATGATGGTCTTGAGTGGTTTGGCGGGACGGCGAACGCCTCGCACGTTGTTATCACCGGCGCAGGCGATGACTCGCTTGACTGGACCGACGGCTGGCAGGGTAATCTTCAGTATGCGATCGTCGTTCAGGCGGCGGCGCGTGGAGATCGTGGCATTGAAGGTGACAACCGTAATGGCACCAACGACGATATGCCGCGTTCGAACCCGACAATCTCCAACTATACGTTCATCGGGACTCAAGACACCGGCATGGTGCTTCGTCGTGGAACGGCTGGTCTCTACGCAAACGGCGTGATCACGGGCTTTGGTGACGCTGGCATCGATATTGACGACGATGCGACAGCCGCCCTTGTCGGTACGGATGAGCTGAATTTCCGTTCACTGCTCGTCACTGCAAATGGTGAAAACATCGAAAGCGGTGACGGTGATGCTGGCGATGCAGCCGCTTTGACGGCGTTTAATGAAACTGGATCAAACAATGTGGACGGCGGAACAGCGGCAGCTGGCCTTGCTCTTGGTGCTGACGACACAGGCATCACGGCAGCGCTCGTGCCCGTGCCGTCCGGAAACGTTGATGCGGTCATGCCAACCGATCCGACTGCGTTCGGTCCGTTCTTCCAAAGCGGCAGCTACGCTGGCGCGGTGGAAGATGACGCGGATAACTGGTACGTCGGCTGGACCTTCGGTCTCTAGAGCCTTCTCTAATCGTCCGGACGGCGCCCGTGCGCCGTCCGGATTTCGTGTTTGTGATTTACGTATCCCGTAACCCAAGAGGGGCTAACCAGATGGTGGGGTCTATGAAGAAGTTAACCAGCGTTTCCGTTGCGGCCTTACTGGCCGGCGCCGCGACGGCCTCAGCGCAAGATGATACGCAGCCAGTGTTTGAAACGACGGACGAAATCGTTGTCCGCGGCGTGAACATTCCGGATGAGAAAAAAGCTACATCGGAAATCTCCGCAATTCTCGACGAAGCCGCTTTTGAACGTCAGGGCGATAGCAACATCGCCGACGCATTAAAGCGCGTTACGGGTCTTTCTCTTTCCAACGGAAAATTCGTAATCGTTCGTGGTCTGAACGAGCGCTATTCCAACGCGACCCTTAATGGATCGAACCTGCCAAGCCCGGAGCCTCTGCGCCGGGTCGCGCCGCTCGATATTTTTCCAACGTCCGTATTAAGCGGCTCGCTCGTGCAGAAAACCTTTTCGCCGGAATACTCTGCTGAGTTTGGCGGCGGCGCAATCGATCTGCGCACCAAAAGTCTGCCTGAAGAATCTTTCTTCGAAATTGGCGGATCAATCGGCCTCGACACGGTTTCCACGGCCCGTGACGGTCTGACATATGACGGTGGAAACACCGACTGGGCGGGCTTTAGCGACTCGGCCCGCGATGTGCCTGCGGGCATTCAGCCATTCTTCCAAAATGGTCCGCAAATCGGTCCTGGTCTACTCACAGAAGATCAACAGAACGCGCTTGACGCTACCGTTGATCCGGCAACGAACTTTCTTCTCTTTGAACGCTCGACTGCGCCGAACTACGATATTCGCTTTTCCGGCGGCTCCCGGTTCGATACGAGTGACGCAGTCTCTCTTGGTTTCGTGGCGACCGTCGGATTTGAGTCTGAGTTTATCCAGCGTAATGGCGAACGCCGCCGTGCAACAGGCGACAACGCCACAAACGTGTTCCAGGAAGACAGCGGCATTAATGTCGATGTTCAGTCGACCCAGCAGAACGTCGGTCTGAACGCGCTGCTATCGGTTGGCGCCGATATTTATGACAACCACCAGATTGCGGTCACCGGTATTCTTCTGCGATCCTCGACGAAAGAGGCGCGTATTGAGGAAGGCGTCAACATCGACCTCAACGATGTGCGCAACGACTTCACCGAATTCGTGGAACGCCAGGTGTGGCAAGGTCAGATTACGGGCGAGCATCTGTTCCCAACTCTTGGGGACCTATCGGCTGACTGGCGCTTCGCCTATGGTCAGGCTTCGCGGAACTCTCCGTTCGAGACGCGCCTCAGCTATCTTTTCAATAATGACGGCGTCCTTGAATTCGACTTCACCGGTCAACAGAATGATATCTCAACATTCGCATTCACTGAGTTGGATGATGAAGATCTTGGCGGCGGCATCGACTTTGTTTTGCCATTGTCGCTCGGTGAAAACGCATTCGACGTAAAAGCGGGTTACGCGTATACGGACAAACAGCGCGACACGCTTGACCGCCGCTATCAGTTCTTCTTTGACGCCGCGATCCCTGAGCTTGCTGAGAGCCGGTTCGACGTCATTGGCCAACTCTTGCCGACCAATTTGCTGGATATTCGTCAAATTACGGCAGGTCTCGGCAATCCCGACAACTTCACCGGCGATCTACAGGTCCACGCCGGGTATGTGTCGACCGACGTCGAGCTTGGGCCATATCTACGATTGGCCGCTGGCGTTCGTTACGAATCCGGCGAGCAAACATCGACCGTTCAGTCGTCGATCTTGCAAAACACGCCGGTGTCATTCGTTATCGATGAGGATTATTTCCTGCCTGCAGTGACCGCCACGTGGAACCCAACCGGAAACTTCCAGCTCCGTGCTGGCTTCTCACAAACGATCGTGCGTCCGCAATTCCGCGAAATTGCGCCGGTTGAATTCAATAACCCGGATACGGACATCCGGACGCTCGGCAACCTGTTCCTTCAGAACTCGGAGATTAACAACTTCGATGCGCGGATGGAGTGGTACTTCGGGCGCGGCGAGTTCCTGACACTCGGCGGTTTTTATAAGGACATTGATAATCCGATCGAGGAAATCAACGCCTCCGGCATCGCCGGTGGGGATCAGGGCGCCTCGTCCTTTGTTAACTCCGAATCAGCCGAGCTTTACGGATTGGAATTCGAATTCCAGAAGAACTTCATCGCCGAAGATATTTTTAAGGACGGCTGGCTTGGGCAGTGGGCGCAAGGCAAGGATCTTGTTTTCATCACGAACTATACCTGGACCCAGTCCGATGTGACCGGTCAACCGTTCCCAATTGCTCAGTTCTTGGGCAACGGCACGCTTTCGACCCCGATTGAGTTCTCAACGCCGAGCGGCCGCTCGCTTGAGGGGCAGTCGGACCACATCGCCAACGTTCAAGTTGGATACCAAAATCTGGACGCTGGATCGCGTATGACGCTCCTGGTGAACTACGCAAGCGAGCGTATCCAACTTCTCGGGAATGAGTCGCCTGCGAACACCGTGATTGAGCGTCCACCGGTAACGCTTGATTGGGTCTACTCACGCGACCTGGAAATTGCTGGTGGCGAATACACGTTGAACGCCCGAATCGGCAATATTCTCGGCGATGATTATGACGCCTTCCAGATCACGGACTTCACCGACGAGCGCGGCGAGATCACCTACGACCGATATGATATCGGCCGCACCATTAGCGTCGGTCTCACACGGCGTTTCTAAATTCCCAGGCGAGCAAGCCTTCGAGCTTGCCGCGTCGATCAAGCGTTAGCGGATATTGTAATGGGGGAGATATCCGCTGAACGGGTTTCGCGAAAGCGGGACCCGTTTTTTCTGTGGCGCTTGTTTCAAACTTTCCGGCGGGCGCCTTTCGCGGGCGGATCTTCAGCGCCGCCCGCGAAACATTGGGCGATCGCCATCCAGCGCTCGGCGTTATCGCCTTTCACCACAAGGTCCGTGTCGGCAATATTGCGTGTCTGTGTGACTACCTGCGCGAAGGCGACGGCGTCTCCGCTGACGCTATTGTCGGCCTGCGGCTCATTCCATTCCCATTTCGCGCCTGACGGCGCCGTCAGGTTGACGTACGGCTTCGGCGCGGGCCGTTCCTGCATGCGGTTTTTGAACGTCCAGCTATAGGTCGTGACGCCAAGGTGGCAGATATTCCGGATGCGGTCTTTATCAGCGCGTTCGAGACCCAGAATGTCAAAGACCTCTTGCCCGTGGGCCCACGTTTCCATTTGGCGGGCGATGATCTTCGACCGCGTCGTCATGTCGGGCCCCGCCCAGGCGACACGCGCCTCCGGATCAGCGGCCTGATAGGCGGCGGCGAGGCCGGGATAGTGGCGCCGCCACGCGTCATAAAGGGCGCGTCCGCGCACACCGCCTTGTGTTTCATCAAGCCAGACGCGCTGCATCTCAATATGATTTTCACCGGCGCCCATGCGTTTCATGACGAACCCAAGAAATTCCTGAAACGCGTCGCGCGATTGCAGCGTGATCGCGGCCGCATGGTTCCACATAAAGAGGTGGCCGATAACGTCTTCGATCGTCCAGCCCTTGAATTGCGTCACCGTTTCGAACGCCGCGTCATCGGCGTTCTCAAGGATTGCCGCTAGCGCGTCGCACTCATCTTTGAAATCGATCGCTTCCTGCATGGGGCTTCTTTCTGCTTCAGTCGCTCGCCGTGGCTGCGTCGATTGACATTAAGAGTGTATTGGCGGCGACCTGATCGCCTGCCTTGACGTGAATTTCGCCCACCTGACCATCAATGGCGGCGGTCAATTCGTGCTGCATTTTCATTGCTTCCAGAACGGCGAGCTGGTCGCCGCGCGAGACTTTTTGGCCTGGTTCAACGAAGACATCGATCAGCGCGCCATGCATGGGCGCCGTTACTGCGCCCGCGCCAGCTTGTTCGCTCTCCGAAACGGCGATCGAATTGAGATTTGTCAGATGGAAATCTGCGCCGTCAACGGCCAGAAATAATTGTTCCGCTGGCTTTGCAGGGAGTGGATTAAAAAAATTAACGGCCTGGCGCGCCCCGTTTATGGAAAGCGCGGCCCGGTCATCGCCCATGGATAAAATCTCGACGCAAACTGTCTCTTCGTTGATGGCCGTCTCATAACAATGAGCGCCGTAATCGGTGATTGAGACGGTGAGGTCGTTTTCGGGACCCGCAAAGCGGTAAGGCGTGGCGGGACGCGTGGCGCTCGCCCACCCGATGAGCACGGGCGTCACCGAAATTGCGCTGCGCTGCGCGGCCAGCGTCGCCTGAGCGTGGAGGATCGCCGCCCCTATGGCCGCGATCTGCAGGGTGAGCGTGGGCGCCGCGAACGACGCGTCGTCAAATTCCTCTGTAATGAAACCGGTCGTTGCTTCGCCCTTGGCGAACGCCGGTTTTTCAAGCGCGTCGATCAGAAACTTCTTGTTTGTGGTCACGCCAAAGAGCGTCGTCTCTCTCAAAGCGTTAATCAGCTTACGGCGCGCTTCATCGCGCGAGTGGCCGTAGGCGATGACCTTCGCGATCATCGGATCGTAAAAAGGCGAGACCGCGCCGCCGCTTTCAACGCCTGCGTCGATGCGCACGCCGTCGCTGGTTGCGGGCGACCAATGCAGAACCGGACCCGTGGCGGGAAGGAAGTTCTGGCTAACATCTTCTGCGTAAAGCCGCGCTTCGATAGCGTGACCCTTGAGGGAGATATCGTCTTGGGTGAGAGGCAACGGCTCGCCCTGCGCCACGCGAATTTGCATCGCCACCAGATCAAGCCCGGTCACAAGCTCCGTAACCGGATGCTCCACCTGAAGGCGCGTATTCATTTCAAGGAAATAGAAGGCGCCGTCTTCATCAAGCAGGAATTCGACCGTGCCTGCGCCGCGGTAGCCGATATCGCGTGCGGCCTTCACCGCGGCGTCTCCCATCGCCTCGCGCAGGGCCGGCGTCATGACCGGGCAGGGCGCTTCTTCGAGCACTTTCTGGTGCCGGCGCTGAACCGAACAATCGCGCTCGCCGAGGTGGATCACGGCGCCGTAGTGATCGGCGAACACTTGAACTTCCACATGGCGCGGCGCCATTACAACGCGTTCGAGGATCAGATCGCCGGACCCGAAAGCGTTCTCCGCTTCGGAGCGCGCCATGGTCAGAGCGCCGGCGAGGGCGCTTTCCTCGTGGACGAGCCGCATGCCGCGCCCGCCGCCGCCGGCAGCGGCCTTGACCATAAGCGGAAAGCCGATCGCCGCAGCCTCGTTAATGAGCGTCGCATCATCCTGTTCGACGCCCTGATAGCCCGGAATGCAGGGCACGCCTGCGTCGATCATGCGCCTTTTCGCTTTGGCTTTGTCACCCATCAGGTCGATGGCGTCAGGCGTCGGGCCGATAAAGATGAGACCGGCTTCCGCGCACGCGGCGGCGAAGGCGGCGTTCTCGGATAAAAACCCGTAGCCCGGATGGATCGCATCGGCGCTGGCGCTTTTTGCGGCGGCGAGAATTTTGTCGGCGCGCAGATAAGACTCTGCGACCGGCGCCGAGCCGATTAGAACGGCGTCGTCCGCCATGCGCACATGCGGCGCCTCGGCGTCAGCCTCGGAATAAACAGCGACAGCACGCAAGCCAAGGTCCTTGACCGTGCGGATGATCCTGCACGCGATCTCGCCGCGGTTTGCGATGAGAATACTACTAATTGAAGTTGATGGCGTATCGCTCATGTGGCGTCCCATGAAGGTTTGCGTTTCTGGACAAAAGCGGTGACGCCTTCGCGCCCTTCTTCGCTCAAAAGACAGTCGGCGAATTTCGTCGCCGCGAGATCGGTCATTTGCGAACCGTCGAGGCGTTGGCTTGCGAGCGCTAATTCTTTCGTGGCCGCGTTGGCGCCTGGGGCGCAGCGGCGCACAGACGCGATGATGTCGGCTTCCAGCGCGGCGAATTCGTCAGCGCCTCCCACCACATAATCAGCCAGACCCATCGCCTCTGCATCGGCGCCGGTAAACCGTGTGCCCGTCAGCATCAGTCTGCGGGCGCGCATCAGGCCGATCCGTTGGATGACATAAGGCGCGATCTGCGCCGGGACGATGCCGAGTTGCGTCTCGGTCAACGAGAATTTTGCATCGGCAGTGACGCCGACAATGTCAGCGCAACAGGCCATGCCAAGCCCGCCGGCGATCGCTGCGCCTTCAACCAGCGCGACGACCACTTGAGGCATTGTATTGATCTTCGCGAAGAGCGCGCCGCCGCTTTTGTTCATCTCTGCGACCGCGTCGTGGTCCGCACCTTCCTGCAGACCCGCGCTGAACGCCTTCAAATCGCCGCCGGCGCAAAAAATGCCGCCATTGCCACGCAGGAAAATGCCGCGTACGGACCGGTCATCGCGCACCGCTTCCAGTGTTTCACGCAATTCCCCGGCGAGCGTATCGGACAAGGCGTTGCGATTTTCCGGGGTGTTAAATGTGATCGTCAGCCAGCCATCCTTCAGGGCAAGCAGTAGCGCGGAGGTTTGAGGCAATTTCGTCATGGTTCCCTCCGCTACATCCGCGCGACGCCGAAACTGTTCGGCGTAACGGATCTGTGGCGCGCTTCCCAAACGGTGGCGAGCAGGAAGCCGAGCGTCTGGCGGGTGTGGCGCGGGTCAATCATCCCGTCATCCTGACAATGCCCCGAGGTATAGAAAGCGCCGGATTGTGAATTGAAAAGGTGCGCAAGCATTTTCTCCTGCATCGCCAATTGCTCGCGGTTGACCTCTACGCCTTTCTTGGCCGCCTGGCCTTCGGCGACAATGGTCATCACCTGCGCGGCCTGCTCGCCGCCCATAACGCCCGTCGCCGCGTTCGGCCAGGTGACGCAGAAATCCGGATCGTATCCGCGCCCGCACATCCCGTAATTGCCTGCGCCGAAACTCGCGCCGATCATGAAGGTGATGCGCGGCACGCTGACATTGGTTACGGCCTGGATCATCTTCGAGCCGTGCTTGATCATGCCGCCTTGTTCATATTCCTTACCGACGAGATAGCCGGTGGTGTTCTGCAAGAAGACGAGCGGCGTGTCGGCCTGTTCGCAGAGTTGGATGAATTGCGCGGCTTTCGTGGCCCCGGCGGGATCGATCGGGCCGTTATTGCCGATAATGCCGCACGCCATGCCGTAAACATTGGCCTGAAGGCAAACCGTTGAAACGCCATAGCGTGGTTTGAAGTCAGTGAAGTCTGACGCATCTACAATGCGGGCGACAACCTCGCGCACGTCATAGGGTTTGCGATAGTCGGGCGAGACGACGCCAAGTAATTCATCCGCAGCATATTTCGGTTCCGCGTGCGTGGCGTGCGGGAGGGGCGGGCAACGCTCGTTCCAGCCGAGGCGCGCGACCAGTTCGCGGGTGATCAGAACCGCTTCCCCGTCATCGTCGGCGAGATATTCTGCAAGTCCGGAAACGGTCGCATGCATTGCTGCGCCGCCAAGCTCTTCTTCAGTGGCGATTTCGCCCGTCGCGGCCTTCAAAAGCGGCGGTCCTGCGAGAAACGCGCGCCCGCGATCCTTCACCGCGACCACATAGTCTGAAAGACCGGGCATGTAGGCGCCGCCCGCCGTTGAGGAGCCGTGGAGAATGGCGATCACGGGCAGGCCGGCTTTGCTCAGGCGCGCGAGGTTTGCAAACAACCCGCCGCCTTTTAGAAATCCTTCGACGGTGTAGTTGATGAGATCGCCGCCCGCGCTCTCCACAAGATGCACGAAAGGCAGTTTTTGCTTCAACGCAATTTCCTGGGCGCGCTGGAGACGATAGCCGCCCGCGACGGTCATGGCCCCCGCCTTGATGCCGCTGTCGTCCGTCACGATGACGCACCGCACGCCATTGATAAAACCGATCCCCGACATGATCGTGGAGCCTGGGATCGACTTTTCTTCTTCCTGCGTGTCGAGCAAATATCCAGCGATATTTCCGATTTCGAAATAGGGCATGCCGGGATCGATGAGGCGCGCCAGGCGCTCGCGCGGCAGCAATTGCCCGCGTTCTTCAAACCGCGTTTTGCGTTTGGCCGAAATCGCGGGCGCGCGCGCATTCAATCCCTGAAGCTTTTCAACAAGCGCCGACATCTCCGCATAATTCTGTTTGTAGCTGTCGCTATGCGGATTTATTTTCGTTTCAAAAACCGTCATGAAATCGCCTTAGCCATGGAAACTGGAACGGGAATGGGGTGCGCAAGAAGAAGCTGCGCATAACCTTTGCCCTGCGGATCGCTGCGAATAGAGGCGACGCCGCCGCCGCCAAGCACATCGTCAATGAGAAAGTTGATGGCGTTTGCGCCGGGCAGGGGATAGCGGTGTACCTTCGCGCTGCCGGCGCCGCCCTCAATGAAGTGGGCGAACCGTTTAGCGACGCCGGCTTCATCAAGCGCCGCCCACAGATAGGGATAGTAGTCCGCATGGCGCGCAATCACGCCGATGTTCGCCTTGTCGCCCTTGTCGCCAGAGCGCGCCCAGGCGAGCTTGATAAGCGGGATGTCCACCATCTCGCCCGCATCGGGCGCCGGCGGCGGCGCTGCGCGCACGGGCGCAACAGGGTCTGCCGGCGGCGCCGGCGGAATATCAACCGTCGCACCGCCGCTTTTAACGCACGCCGGAACATCTTCCTTCGGCGTCAAATAAGAAAAGAGCCGGACGACGGGCGACGGCTTCGGCCGGCCAAAAGAAAAACCAGAGAGGCCAGGCGGTGTCGCGAGGCCAAGCCCCGCCAACTCCTTTAAAAGAAGACCAACGCCCATGGCGCTGTCGTGTCGCGCCGCAATTTTCAAGACCACTTCGCGGGCCCCGGAAATTTCAGCGAAATCCCCATACTGACTTTCAGCGCCGAGCACTTCCATGCTGGTCTCGGAAAAATCACCGGCATTGAAGCGTCTCATGATGGCGCGCGTGCGCGCGAACGCCGCCTCGCCGAATTTTCGCGCTTTCTTGTCAGCGTCGAACCCGTAGAAGGGCAGAACGAGGCCCGCGCGATACCCGTCCTCAAATGTCAGGCACGTCTTATATGTGGACGGCGCCGGATATCCCCGCGCGGGCGATACGGCGACGCGATCCGGTCCTTCTTGCGTTATGGTGACGCCTGAAAAGTCGCAAACAACGTCGGGCAGGATATAGGCTTGAGGGTCGCCGATCTCGTAGAGCATTTGCTCCGACACCGTTCCCACATTGACGACGCCGCCGGTGCTTCCCGGCTTCGAGACCGTGAACGATCCGTCCGCCGCGATATCGGCGATGGGGTAACCGATGACCGCAATTTCGCCAGCGTCCTCCCAGTCAGTGAAGTTGCCCCCCGTCGCCTGAGGCCCGCACTCCAGAATATGACCCGCCAGAGACCCGCTTGCGAGGAGGTCCCATTGGTCGGCGCGCCAGCCGAAATGATGAATACAGGCGCCGAGCGTGACGGCGCTATCGACGCAGCGTCCAGTAATGACAATGTCTGCGCCGGCTTCGAGCGCCGCGGCGATTGGAAAGGCGCCGAGATAGGCGTTGATGCTTGCAATTTTTTCCGCAGGCGGCAGTGGGTCGCCAGAGAACATTTCGCTCGGCGCGCTCTTGGCGATGTTTTCTTTGCGTGTGATTAAGTCGTCGCCGATGACGATGGCGACTTTCAGTGAAAGACCCGCCTCCTTAATCGCCGCTTCGGCTGCGGCGGCGCACGCTTCCGGGTTCACGCCGCCAGCGTTGGCGATGAGCTTGACGCCTTGCTTTGCGATCTCCGGAAGATTTGGTTTCAAAACGCCGGTGATGAAATCCGTGGCGTAACCGGCAGTGGGATCTTTTTGGCGTGCGCGCGCCATGATCGACATCGTGATCTCGGCGAGATAGTCGTAGACGATATAATCGAGACCGCCTGCCGCCAGCAATTGCGGCGTCGCCATCGCGCTTTCGCCCCAATAACCGCTCGCGCCACCAATCCGGAGGGGCTTTGCGGGCGAGGCTGATGTGGGCATAAATAAAACTCTCGATGCGCGGACAGCGGCTTGTCAGTTTGGTGGAAGACTAGGGCGCCCGTTCTTGTTTATGAACACTCTTCGGCAGTTCGCGCACGCATTTACGCAGGCGCGAACCAGTCACAAAATTCACTGCCAGCTCGCACATTTTGGTTGAAAAACCCGGCCAGCGCCGTTCTATTTCGCGCATGGAGAATCGCCACGATATTCTAAAGCGAAAGTGCGCCGGGCGCAGCGTTCATCGCCGTATCTTCACCAAGCCTGACGGGCGTGATGTGATGCTTTACGGCTTTGAAAAACATGAAGAATCGCCTGCCGCTGAAATGCTCGATGGCGGGCCGAAACAGGCGCATATGCGCTGGCATCCGCTGCGCCGAGAGTGGGCGGTCTATGCATCAGGGCGCCAAAACCGCACGTTCAAACCGTTGGCGGCGGACGATCCGCTAGCGCCGACGCTCGCTGGAGGGCCGGCGACAGAAATACCCTTCACTGCTTTCGATATTGCGATTTTTGAAAACCGGTTTCCAAGTTTTAGCGCCGGCAGCGGCGCCGTTTCAGGGGCGCTCGAGGGGGTTCAGACGCAAACGGCGCGCGGGCGCTGCGATGTGGTTGTTTACACCAGCGAGTCGACGGGCAATCTCGCGACGCTCTCGCAGCCGAGACGCGAGTTGCTCACCCATGCGTGGATTGATCGGTACGCGGCGCTCTACAAAAACGGCGCAGCGTTCGTCTTGCCGTTTGAAAACCGCGGCGAAGAGGTTGGCGTGACGCTGCTCCATCCCCATGGACAGATTTACGCGTTTCCCGTTGTGCCTGCCGCGCAAATGAATGCGGCGAAGAGTTTTGCGGAAGGCTTCGACCTGTCGAAGAACCTCGCCGAGTGGCGCCATGATTTCGGCGTCGCCGATGAAAACGGCGTCATCGCGTTCGCGCCGCCATTCGCCCGCTTTCCCTACGAAATCTGGATTGCGCCTTTACAGCGCCGCCAGCGCCTGGAAGATATGTGCGATACGGAGCTTTCCGGCTTCGCGCACCTCCTCGGTGATGTGACGCGGCGATACGATTCTTTCTTCGGACGCGATACGCCGTACATGCTGAGCCTGCATGCGGCGCCGGCCGGCGACCATCCGAACTGGCATTTCACCGCGCAATTTTATCCGTTGTTGCGCGCGCGTGACAAAATTAAATATCTGGCGTCGGTGGAACAGGCGACCGGGCTCTTTACGGTCGATGTGGCGCCGGAGGAGTCGGCGCGGCGTTTTCGGGAACTGTCATGATCGAAGAGCGATTTGAGACGGAGTTTAAGGCGCCGCCGGCGGCCATTGGACGCGCGAACGGCCGTGTGAACCTCATTGGCGAACATCTTGATTATCAAGGCGGAATGGTGCTCCCCACGGCGATTGCGCGCGAGGCTGCGGTCGCCGTTGGGGCGGTACGCGGCGATGTGGACGAAATCCATGCGGAACGGTTTGATGAAACCGTGAAGCGGGCGCTCAACGCGCCGTCAGATGGTCATTGGTCCGATTATGTGGCGGGCGCGCTCCAGCTTTTGCGGCGACTTGGCCTGACCGAGGGACCTCTGTGCGTCGCTGTGGAAAGCGATATTCCGCACGGCGCCGGCTTGTCGTCCTCCGCCGCTGTGATCGTTGCGACGATCAAAGCGTGTTTGGCCGCGCATGGCGCGGCGATCGATAATGTGCAGGTGGCGCGATGGGCTCAGCAGGTGGAGCATGAATTCATCGGCATGCCGTGCGGTATTATGGACCAGATGGCCGTCGCGATGACCACGCAGGGCCAGGCCCTTGCGCTCGACACGCATACGCTCGCCTATTCTGTAATCGATCTACCGTCATCGCACCATTTCGCGGTTTTGCATTCAGGCGTCACGCGCAAGCTTGAGGATGGGCGATATGCGGCAAGGCGGCGCGAGAGTGAGGCGGCTGCAAAATTTCTGGGCGCACCGGCTTTGTGTTTGATGAGCGCCGCGCAGGCCGCAAGGATCGGCGACGCGCCGCCGCCCGGCGACAGGCGCGCGCGCCATGTCTATACGGAACACCACCGTGTCTTGAAGGCGATCGATGCGTTAACCTCTGGGGATATGGAAACCTTTGGCGCGCTCATGAACGGAAGCCATGCGTCCATGCGCGATGACTTCGAAATGTCGACGCCGCAGATCGACCGGATCGCTGATTATGCGCTCCATGCTGGAGCTCTCGGAGCGCGCCTTACCGGCGGCGGATTTGGCGGCTGCATCGTCGCCTGCGTTCCGGCGGCGGCGCTGCAAGGCTGGGTCGACACGATGACCAGTGAGTTTCCCAATACGCGTTTTATCGGCTGACGCCGCACCGCTAGAAGTTTTCGTTTACGAACATCGCGCAGTGCTTTAGCGTCGCCGAAAAAGATTGAATCGAGGCGAGGGAACATAAATGGTCAATCCCGTTCAGGCTGGCGTCTTCGTGGCGATCACGGCCCTTATTGGTTTCTTGACATATCTGCAGTGTCGGCGCGCAGTGGCGGGGGATCGCAGTTCCGGACACGACTATTTCCTCGCGAACGGGGGCCTGAGTTGGTATTTCGTCGCCGGATCGATCACGCTTACAAATCTTTCTACGGATCAATTGATCGGCATGAACGGCAATCAGATGCTGTTGCTTGCATGGTGGGAGCTTGCGGCTGTTTGCGGATTGTTCATTCTCGCCTTCATTTTTCTGCCCATCTATTACCGAAACGATTGCACGACGACGACTGAGCTGTTGCAGAAGAAATATGGCGACAAGCATATTCGCGCGCTGATTTCGGTTCTGTTTCTTCTCGGCAATATCTTCATCTTCCTCCCGGCGATCCTTTATGGCGGCTCTTTGTTCCTGAAGTCCATGGCCAATGTGGACGTGCCGATTATGGCGATCGCTATCACCTTTGCGATTGTGGGCGCGGCCTATGCGATCCTCGGCGGTTTGCGGGCGGTCGCGGTGTCGGACACCTATAGCGGGGTGTTGATCCTGTCTCTGGCGCTGCTTGTTGTTTTTCTGGCGCTCAAAGCGATCAACTTTGATTTGAGCGGCATCCCCGCAGAGCGTTTGACGCTGATCGGATCGACTGAGTCTCCCATACCTTGGCACACATTGCTCACAGGGATGATCTTTATTCAGACCTTTTACTGGAGCACGAACCAGACGATCACCCAGCGGGCCATGGCGGCGCCGAACATCAAGGAGGCCCAGAAAGGCGTTATGGCCGCCGCCGGGATACGCCTTCTGATCGTGCCGATTATCGTGACCGTCCCCGGCATTGTGGCTTTCAAGTTCTATGGGGATGTTGACGATGCGGCTTATGGCATGATTGTGGGCGATATCCTCCCGCCGGTGCTTTCAGGGGTTTTCGCGGCGGCGATCGCCGCGGCCGTGCTTACGACGTTCAACAGTATCCTGAACGCGTCCGCTGCGCTTTACGTGTGCGACCTGCATGAAGCCTATGTGGGTAAGCCAAAAAGCGTGCCGCGCCTCAGCGGCATCGTCTCCATCGCCATGACATTGATGGCGATCGCTCTTGTGCCGGTGTTCGCGTCCAAAGAGAGCATCATCAACACGGTTCAGGAGTGGTATGGATATCTCTCGATGCCGATCCTGTCGGCGTTCATCGTCGGTCTGGCGTTTCGAAATATCGACGCGCGCGCCGCTATGAGCGGGGTGGTTGGCGGCGTCGCGCTATACGCGACGCTGCGCTCCGATTGGATGACCGAGACGTTACCGTTCCCGCTTCACTTCATCCATGCGATGTTCATCACGCTGATATTCGCGGTGAGCTTGTCGCTTTTAGTTAACCTGATCGTGTTTGGGCGAAAAGCCGAACTGGCGATCAGCGGCGGCGCGCCGGCGCCCGCTGAATAAAAGAGCGATCGCGTCAGAGCGCCGTTGCTTCAAAGATCAAGCATGTCTCGGGGTTAAGCAGCGGCAGTTGCAGCCCTACATTCATGAGCAGGTCGCCCTGCGCGCGGTAGCCGGTTTCCATCAACCCGCTTTCTTCAAGGCGATGGGGCGGCGGCGTCCTGATTTCCGTGGGCCAGACGATCCGCAGTTGATATTCGAGGCCCGGATCGAGCGCCGGGAAGTGAAGAACCCCCGGTAAGATCTCCGGGATAGAACCCGTCATCGCCACTGAATAAAGCGCCGTGCGTTTGTCTTGCGCGACGACGCCCACCGCATTTTGATGTTTCGGGCCGTCGAGCCGGACAAAATCGCCTCTGTGAAGAAGCGCGCGGTGCTCCTTGTAAAGAGCGATCGCTTGTTTGAGAACGTCGCGGTCAGCTTCATCCATCCTCAAGAGATTCGCCTCAACGCCCATATGCCCGAAGAAAGCCGTCGCCGCCCGCAGCGCCATTGAGAGCGTCCGGCCAGTGATGTGACACTCGCGCGGGCCCACATGGGCGCCGATTACGCTCAGGGGAAAGAAGAAGGACGCCCCGCGCTGGATCATTTGTCGGTCAAGCGCATCGTTGGAATCAGACGTCCATATTCTGTCGGTCCGTTCGAGCACGCCGTAATCAGCGCGTGCGCCGCCCGACGAACAGCTTTCGATCTCGACAGAAGGGTGCGCCGCCCGCAGCCGGTCGATCAGCGCATAGACCGCGCGCGTTTGACGATGGATCGCCGGGCTTCCGTCGGCCCCGCCCGGATGGCTGACATCGCGGTTCATATCCCATTTCAGGTACGCGATGCCGTCATGTTCTCTGAGGACGGCGTCGAGCTGGTCGAAAATTTGCGCCGCCGCCTCCGGGCGCGTCAGGTCAAGGACAAGCTGGTGGCGGAACGGAATGGGCGGCGCCGGCGGCGCGCCCAGCACCCAATCGGGATGCGCCCGAAAGAGGTCGCTGTCTTCATTGACCATCTCAGGCTCGACCCACAGGCCGAATTCCATGCCTTTGCCGCGCACATAATCGATGAGCGGTTGCAGCCCATCGGGATAAACGGTGCGGTCGACAACCCAATCGCCGAGCCCTGCCTGATCGTGACGGCGCGCCTTAAACCAGCCGTCGTCAAGCACGAACCGCTCGGCGCCGATGTCGGCGGCGGCGTCCGCCAGTTTCATCAGTTCAGCTGGCTTGTGATCAAAATAGATACCTTCCCACGTGTTGTAATGCACGGGGCGAGGGCGCGATCCGACGCGTTTATCTTTCAGATGCGTGTTGTAAAAGTTGTGGAACCCTTGCGACAGATCGGAAAGGCCGTTTGCGGAATATTGGCAATAGAGCGTCGGCGTCTCGTAATCGTCGCCGGGCTCAAGGCGCATTTCCCCGGGAACGAAACATTCTCCCGCTTGCATAATGCGTCGCCCATCGGCCAGCGTATCGACACGCATACGGTGATTGCCGCTCCAGCCAAGATGCGCGCCGAAGCATGGCCCGCCGCGTTCATTCGTATGCGGGGCGCACAGAATAAAGCTCGGCGATCGGTCATGGGACGTGCGGCCGCGCAAGTTCTCTGAGAAATACCCGCCCTGACGCAACGGGCCCCGATCCGTTTGGAATTCACCGGACCAGCGCCCGGAAAAGGTCAGGATTTCCGATAAGTCAGGCGGCGTGCGAAGACAAACGACGGACGCCCAGTCCACGGTTAATCGCGTGTCGCCGGTATTTTCAAAGGCGGTTTGGACACGCACCACGTCGGAGGCGGGATCGATTGAAAACTGATAAGTGGCGCGGAGCCCATGCGCTGGATCGGCGCAAACAATGGCGAGCTGATCCCCATTCTGATCGGCGCTCACGACTTTAAGCGTCGGCGCCCAATTCTTGCCGTCGCGATGAAGCTGAAGACCCGACGGACCCAGATACCCGGTCCCGGCTTCGCACGAAAGGGAGGCCGGCACTTCTACAAATGCCCCGCCCTGCGCCCCCTGGCGCGCGCGCAAGCGTAATAGCGCGTCTGGATCGGTTTTTTCGTCGATACGCGCGCCCCAATAGGCGATGAGAGGCGGCTCGCCCGTCGGCGCATGGATGAGCACTGACGACGCAGCGCCGTGCAGAAAAAAGTTGGAGGAAGGATCAGCCATAATCGCACTCATTATTTGCGTAGCGAGATCTAAAGGCGCCGCCGGTGTCTAACGGAGCGTGCGCTCCACCGCTTTGCGCCAACCGGCGAGCAACGCATCACGCTCAGATGCGGCCATCTTCGGATCGAACCGCGCCTCGCGCCGCCACAGGCGCGCAATTTCATCCGTATCTTGATAAAGCCCAACCTGAAGCCCCGCGAGATAGGCCGCGCCGAGGGCTGTCGTTTCCATGATTGTCGGGCGCTCGACGCCGATATTGAGCGTGTCGGCGAGAAACTGCGTCATCCAGTTATTGGCGACCATGCCGCCGTCGACGCGCAAGGATGCGGGCTCCAACCCATCCGCCTTGATCGCCGCCATGAGATCGACGGTTTGATAGGCGACGGATTCCAGCGCGGCGCGGGCGAAGGCGGCGCGCCCGGCGCCGCGGGTCAGCCCGTAGATCGCGCCGCGGGCGTCCGGGCGCCAATGCGGCGCGCCTAGCCCTGTGAAGGCGGGCACCAGATAGACGCCCTGATTGTTTTCGATTGAGGTGGCGAGCGCTTCGGTCTCTTCGGCTGACTTGATGATACCCAGTTCATCGCGCAGCCATTGCACGGCGGCGCCCGCCACGAAGATCGATCCTTCCATGGCATAGGCGGTTTCAGCGCCGAGGCGGTATGCGATGGTGGTGAGGAGGTTATTGTCGGATAAGAGCGCCTTGTCGCCCGTATGCGCCAGCAGGAAACAGCCGGTGCCGTAGGTGCTTTTGATGGAGCCGGGGGAGAAGCCGGCCTGGCCGATGGCGGCCGCCTGTTGATCGCCTGCGACGCCGCCGATGGGAAGCGCCCGGCCGAAGTGAGATGGATCGGTTTCGCCAAAATTATCCGCACACGATTTTACATCGGGCAGGCACTGGCGCGGTACGCGAAAGGTCTTGAGCAAGTCCTCGTCCCACGCCTGCGTATGAATGTTGTAAAGGCTCGTGCGGCTGGCGTTCGTCACGTCGGTCGCGTGCGCAGCGCCGCCGGTCAAGCGCCAGATCAGAAAACTGTCGATGGTCCCAAAAGCGAGCGCGCCGTTCTCGGCCCGCGCCCGCGCGCCGTCCACATTGTCGAGGATCCAAGCGACTTTGGAGGCGGAGAAATAAGGGTCGAGCAGAAGGCCGGTGCGCTTGCGGATATCATCCTCGACGCCTTTGTCTTTAAGCTCTTGGCAAATGTCCGCCGTGCGCCGGTCTTGCCAGACGATGGCCTTATGGATCGGCGCGCCCGTTTCCCGGTCCCAGACGACGGTTGTCTCGCGCTGATTGGTGATCCCGATCCCGACCACGCGCCCGGAGGTCTCCGCCTCTTTGATCGCGGCGCGCGAGACCGCGAGGCTCGTCTCCCAGATTTCCTCCGGATCGTGCTCCACCCAGCCGTCTTTGGGGTAGTATTGCTTGAATTCCTGTTGGGCCGTGGCGACGATCTGGCCGCTGCGGTCAAAGACAATGGCGCGCGAGCTTGTGGTGCCCTGATCGATCGAGAGGATGTAGGAATTTTCAGCCATAAGGATCCGTTCTTCTGTGCTGACGGCTATCGGGAATGGTTTTGATCATTTACGATATTTTCGAATTCGAACATAGTATTATGTAGCCGAAAGCCGGAATAGACTGAGCGACATGGAAAATCTCACCGCCAGACAGACGTCAATTCTTGAATTGGTTGAAGAGCAGGGCTTTGTCGCCACGGAAGGGTTGGTCGAGGCGTTCGGCGTCACGCCCCAAACGATCCGCCGCGACATCAATCAACTGTGCGAGAAAAATCTTCTGCAACGTTTTCACGGCGGCGCAGGCAGACCGGTGTCGACCGAAAACGAACCTTATCCGGAGCGCCAACGCACATTCCCCGGCAACAAAAAAGCCATCGGCGCGATGGTGGCGGCGCAGATCCATGACGGCGCCTCGCTGTTCATCAATATCGGCACGACGACCGAGGCGGTCGCCGAAGCGCTCATTGGGCATAAGAATCTTCGCATCGTCACCAACAATCTGAACGTGGCGCGCATCTTGTCCGGCAATGATACGTTCGAGGTTTGCGTCGCCGGCGGCGTTGTTCGCAATCGCGACGGCGGGATCATCGGGCACGAAGCGACGAGCTTCATCTCGCAGTTCCGCCTCGATTTCGGCGTGATCGGCGTAAGCGGTATCGACGAAGACGGCGCGCTCCTCGATTTTGACGCGCGCGAGACCCAGACGGCGAAAGCGATCATCGCCAATTCCGACCGGCTCTTTCTCGTGGCCGATCATTCTAAGTTTGGCCGAAAAGCAATGATCCGGTTCGCCGGATTTGAAGATGTAGACGAACTCTATACTGACGAGCCGCCGTCCGAGCCCTACCGATCTGCATTGGCGGCCCGCGAAGTAACGGTCCATGTGACGGAGGGCGGCGGAAAATAACCCGCGCCGCGCCGCCGCCCGCATTGAGATCAAATTCAACCAAGCGTAAGAGAACACCGTCGGGCGAAGCCTCGTCCGGTTCCGCCTGATTATGTCGGTTCCACGTCAAGAAAGCATGCCCCATGGCGACTGAAGCGTCTTCACCTCAACTCTTACCGGTTGATCCGTTTGATCTGGTTGTCTTCGGCGCCGCCGGAGACCTCGCCCTGCGCAAACTGATCCCGTCGCTCTTCCACCGCTGGCGCGACAATCAGATTCCGGCGGAGTCGAAGATTATCGGCGTGTCGCGCTCGGAGATGGACCATGACGCGTTCCGCGCCCTCGCGCTTGACCGGTTCCGTCAGTTCCACCCCGCCGAAGAAATCGCTGACGACGAGTGGGCGGCGTTCGCCAAACAGCTTTTTTATGTGGCGCTTGATGCGGTCAGCGCCGATGCCGACTGGAAAGCGCTCGCGGACGAACTTGAGGGCTGCGAGAATAAGCAACGGGTTTTCTATCTGGCCTTGCCGCCGGGCATTTACGGGGCGGTCAGCGCCAATATTGATTGCGCCGGCCTGAAGTCGCCTGGCGCGCGCATCGTGCTTGAAAAACCGATCGGGACGGATCTGAAGTCAGCTAAAGAAATCAACGACGCTGTCGGCGCCGTTTTCGATGAACAATCGATCTTCCGGATCGATCATTATCTCGGCAAGGAAACGGTTCAAAACCTCATTGTTCTCCGGTTTATGAATTCGCTGTTCGAACCGGTCTGGAACGCCAACGCCATTGATCACGTGGAAATAACGGTCGCAGAATCGATCGGCGCTGGCGACCGCGCAGGCTATTATGACACCGCGGGCGCTCTTCGTGACATGGTGCAAAACCACCTGTTGCAACTTCTTTGTCTCGTCGCGATGGAACCGCCCCTTGATCTCGATTCCGACACGGTACGCGATGAGAAGATTAAAGTATTGCGCGCCTTGAGGCCTATTTCGAGCGGCGATGTTCGTGATAACACCGTGCGCGGACAATATACCCACGGCGCATCCAATGGCGCCGCCGTTCCGGGATACGCCGACGAATTGGGCGATGAAACGAACACTGAAACATTCGTCGCGTTGAAGGCGTATATCGACAATTGGCGCTGGAAAGGCGCGCCGTTTTATCTCCGCACCGGCAAACGCATGACCGAGCGGCGCTCGGAAATTATCATCCAGTTTAAGGATGTGGCGCATACATTGGTGAACGGCAGGCAGGGCACGGATTTGCAGCCGACGCGGCTTGTGATCAGGCTGCAGCCTGACGAAGGCGTGAAGCTGTTGCTGGTGACGAAAGACCCGGGCCCCGGCGGCATGCGGCTGCGCTATGTGCCGCTAAACCTCAGCTACGCAGAGGCGTTCGAAGCGCGGTACCCCGACGCTTATGAGCGCTTGCTCATGGCGGTCGTCCGCGACGATCTCGCCTTGTTCATGCGCCGCGACGAGGTCGAAGCCGCCTGGAAATGGGTCGACGGAATTCTGGACGCATGGCGCGAGGACGTGACGCCGGCCCACCCTTACGCGGCGGGTACGGACGGTCCGGCCCAAGCCGCCATGTTACTCGATCGCGACGGGCGTGAGTGGTACAATAATGTCTGAGCCCTCGCTCATTTCATTTGTTGACAATAAAGCGATGGCGGCGCGTCTGGGCGACGTGATCGAAGCGCAATTGGCGCGGGCGATCGCCGAGAAGGGGGCGGCGAGCTTTGCTGTTTCCGGTGGGTCGACGCCCGCGGCGCTCTACGACGCGCTTTCCGAGCGTGATCTCCACTGGGAGAAAGTGCGCGTCCTACTTGTGGATGAGCGATGGGTGGCGCCCGGTGAGGCTGGATCGAACGAAACATTTGTCCGCGACACGCTGATAAAGAATAAAGCGGCCGGCGCAACGCTAAATGGCCTTTGGCGAGAAGGGATGGCGCCCGCTACCGCCGCCGACGCGCTCAACAGTGAATTATCTGACTTATTCTCGGCGTGCGACGCAGTGGTGCTCGGCATGGGCAATGACGGCCATACGGCGTCATGGTTTCCGCATGCGGAAGGGTTGGATGCGGCCCTGTCGACTGACGCGCTTGTCGCGGCGGTCCGCGCGGCGCCCGGCGACGTGGTCGGCGCGCATCGCGACCGGGTGACAATGACGCTCCCGGCGGTTGAGCGCGCGCGCTTTGTTTGTCTCCTCATGGCCGGCGCGGAGAAGCGCAAGACCTTCGAAGCGGTGCGCGCGCCCGGCGCCGTTGAAGACCATCCCGTACGCGCCATATTGAAGGCCCGGCCTGACCTCTGGGCGTGTTGGGCGGCGTAGGAGAGAGCACATGGCGAGGCTAAACGAGACAATTGCTGCGGTGACGGACCGCGTTATCGCGCGCAGTCGCAAAACCCGCGAGGCGTATCTGAAACAGATGCGCGCCGCCGCGTCCGAAGGCCCGCACCGCTCAAATGTCTCCTGCGGCAACCTCGCCCATGCCGCGGCGGCGTGTTCGATTGAGGACAAGAAGAAGATTGCAAAAGGCGATGGGCCGAACCTCGCGATCGTCACGTCTTATAATGACATGCTGTCAGCGCATCAGCCGCTCGGCGCCTACCCGGAGATCATCAAAGAGGCGCTCGCCAGCGACGGCGCCACGGCGCAAATTGCGGGCGGCGTTCCCGCCATGTGCGATGGCGTCACGCAAGGCCAGCCCGGCATGGACTTGTCGCTTTTCTCACGTGACGTGATCGCCATGGCGACAGCCGTGTCGCTGTCGCATAATGTGTTCGACGGCGCGGTTATGCTTGGCGTCTGCGATAAGATCGTACCCGGATTATTTATCGGCGCCGCCCGGTTCGGTCATTTGCCGGTCATGTTCCTGCCGGCTGGTCCCATGCGGTCGGGGCTCTCGAACGATGAAAAGGCCCGCGTGCGCCAGCTTTACGCCGAGGGAAAAGTCGGGCGCGAAGAGTTACTCGAAGCGGAAAGCGGGAGCTATCACTCGCCGGGCACCTGCACGTTTTACGGCACCGCGAATTCCAATCAGATGATGATGGAGGTAATGGGCTTGCACTTGCCAGGCTCAGCCTTCGTCAATCCGGGGACGCCGTTGCGCGAAGCGATTGTCAAAGAGACGGCGCGGCGTGTGGCGGTGACAACGGCGCTCGGCGACGACTACATTCCCTTCTGCGACGTCATTGATGAAAAAGCGCTGATCAACGCCGTGATCGGACTGCACGCCACGGGCGGATCGACAAATCATACCATCCACCTGATCGCAATGGCGCGCGCGGCGGGCGTCATCATCGACTGGGACGATTTTGCAGACCTTTCAGCCGTGACGCCGCTTCTGTCGCGCATCTATCCAAACGGCTCCGCGGACGTGAACCACTTCCATGCCGCCGGCGGCCTCGCCTTTGTCATTCGTGAGTTGTTGGAGGCTGGTCTTCTCCACGAGGATGTGCGCACGGTGATGGGCGACGGCTTATCGCGATTTGCCGTTGATCCGTATCTGGACGGAGAGAGGCTCGCCTGGCGCGCCGCGCCAGAGACGTCGGGGGACGAAAGCGTGCTGAAGCCTGTACGCGATCCAGTCTCGAAAACCGGCGGGCTCGTCACGCTAAGCGGCAATATCGGACGCGCGGTGATTAAAATCTCCGCCGTTAAGGAGGATCGCCACATTATCGAAGCGCCGGCGATTGTCTTTTCCTCACAACAGGACCTGATGGATCGCTTCAAGGCGGGCGAGCTCTATCGTGATTTCGTTGCAGTCGTGCCGTTTCAGGGACCGAAAGCCAACGGCATGCCCGAACTGCATAAACTGACGCCGCCGCTCGGCGTCCTTCAGGACCAGGGACATAAGGTGGCGCTTCTCACCGATGGCCGCATGTCGGGCGCGTCGGGTAAGGTCCCGGCGGCGATCCATCTGACGCCGGAAGCGCTGGACGGCGGCGCTATCGCGAAAATTCGCGACGGCGACATCATCAGGCTCGATGCGGATGCGGGCGTGCTTGAGGTCAAGGTGAGCGACGGCGATCTGGCCGGCCGCACGCCGACGCCCGCAACTGTGGACGCTGACCGATGGGGCACGGGCCGCGAACTCTTCGCCGGCATGCGGGCGGCGGTTTGCGGCGCCGAAGAAGGCGCCATGACGTTCACGCTCACTGAGCAGGCCTAGCGGGACGACGCGTCGCACGACTTTCGCAGCCGCCACTGCGTTTGCCTTTTGCCGATCCCGCCCGGCGCCGGTATCTTTGCATGCAGCAATGAAGGATCGGCCACGGTGACAGACAAATCGCTCGACGCTTTCGCCAAAGACGCAGACGCCTGGTTCGCGGAGAACACGCCCCGCGATCCGGAATTCATGTTGCCGCTCACCTTTATGGAGGTGGGGACCGATCAGCAATTCGACTTCCTGCGCGACTGGCAGCGCAAAGTCTATGAAGCGGGGTTTCTCGGCGCCGCCTGGCCGAGCGCATATGGCGGCGGCGGGCTGACGGACGCCCACCAGAATGCGGCGACCGCGGCCATGCGCAAACATGGCGCGCCGATCATGTTGAACGCGATCGGCCTGAACTGGACAGGCCCCCTGTTGCTCGACATGGGAAGCGAGGGACAAAAGCATACCCACATCAAAGGTATTTTGAGTGCGGAAGATATCTGGTGTCAGGGATTTTCCGAACCGGAAAACGGCTCCGATCTCGGTAACGCACAGCTCAAAGCCGAACACGACGGCGACGAGTATGTTCTTAACGGATCGAAAATCTGGACCACGCAGGGCAATTACGCGAAGTATATGATCCTGCTGGCGCGAACGAACCCGGATGCGCCGAACAAATACGCCGGGCTGAGTTTTTTCCTCGCGCCGATGAAAATACCGGGCGTTGAGACAACGCCGATCCGCAAGCTCACCGGCGAGTATGGCTTTACACAGACCTTTTTTACCGATGCGCGCATTCCGGCCGACAGTCTGATGGGCGAGGAGGGGCAGGGGTGGCTGATCGCCATGCGCACGCTGGAATATGAGCGCGGCGCGCGCGGCGGTCAGGCCGGCGGCTATGTGATTACGCCGCTCGACGCCTTCGCGATCCTTGATCTCGCCAAGAAAGCGCAACGCGACGGCGCGCCTGTGATGGATGACCCGGTCATGCGTGAAAAGCTCGTCGATTTTCTCATTGAGGCCCAAAGTCTCAAGCTCTGCGATCAGCGCGCGAAAATCGCGCCGCTCAATCAGGACCGGCCGATGGCGCTGCCGCTTACGAACAAGCTCATGTTCACCGAATTTGCGCGGCGGCTAAACGAGTTCGCCGTCACCCTCCTCGGCGCGCGGGGCGGGTATTATGTGGGCGATGAAAACGCGGTCGACGACGGGATCTGGGTGCGGGGGTACCTAAACGCATTCTCCGCGACGATTGGCGGCGGCACCTCGCAGGTTCAGCACAATATCATCGGCGAGCACGTTCTCGGCCTGCCCAAGAAATAGGAGACGGGTCCATGGATCATCTGGGACGCGTTGGTCTTAGCGAGGAACAAGCGGACCTCCTTGAGGTGGCGACAAACTTTTGCCGCGAGAAATCGCCGACGGAAAAAGTGCGTTCCCTGATTAATGACGAGCGGGGATATGATCCGGACGTCTGGGCGGAAATCGGCGAGCTTGGATGGCTGGCGATCGCGATTCCGGAGGAATATGGCGGCGTCGGCCTCAGTCTTGGCGAAGTGACGCCGGTCATGGAGCAGATGGGCCGCACCATGCTTGCATCGCCGTTTTACTCAACGACGCTCGCCGCGCAGGCGCTGATCCATGGCGGAACGCAGGCGCAGAAGGAAACTTGGCTACCAAGGATTGCGGGCGGCGAGGCGGCGACCGTGGCGCTGATGGAAAAGAACGGCGCTTGGGATTTTAGCGCGCCGGAAACGCAGGCCGTGCGCGAGGGCGGACGCCTTTCCTTGTCGGGTGAAAAAATCTTCGTTTGCGATGCGAACGCGGCGGCGGCGATCATCGTGTCAGTGACGTGCGACGGCGCGCCAGCGCTCGTTCTTCTGGAGCGGGAAATGCTGGGCGATGAGGCGTTGCGCCGCGAGGTCGTCATTGACGAAACGAAACGCAGTTTCGCCATAGACCTGACTGGCGTCGATATCCCTGAAAGCGCGCTTATGGATCAGGATCGCGCGCGCGAGGCGCTGGCCCATTTGCATCTGGCGGCGAATTTAATGTCAGCGTCCGAAATGATCGGCGGGACGCAAGGCGTGATTGACTACACGCTTGAGTACCTAAAAACGCGCAAACAGTTCGGTCGTACGATCGGGTCGTTCCAGTCGCTCAAACATCCGACCGTGGATGCTTTTGTGGAGTATGAGCAGGCACGCTCGCACCTTTATAGCGCGGCCCATTGTTTTAACGATCAGGGTTCAGGCGAAGTGGCGACCCGCATGGCGAAGGCCGCCGCCGACAAGGCCTATTCCTTCGCCGCCGACCGCTCCATTCAATTCCACGGCGGTTTCGGCTTCACCTATGATTGCGACGCCCAACTCTATCGCCGCAACGCGCTCTGGCACAGCGCGCAACATGGCGATGCGGCGTATCACAAGAGAAAGCTTGCGGAGTTACTGTTGGGGTGACGTGGCGAATGTGCGGGCGTTGGCGCTAAATATAGAAGAGGCGCGCCAAGCGCCCTCCAAACCCGGCCCGCCGCCGTTCACCGATATCCCTTGCAATTGCGGGCGTTTCGGCCCACATACGGCGTGCGCCAATGATTGAAGGCCGTCTTTTAAGGCCTTTTTGCTAAAAGCTTTCGAAACTCCTCCAAACATCGGCTGCGATACCCCCTGGAGGGCCTTAACGGCTCTCCATCACGCCATGTCTATGAAGGAGATCAAAATGGCGACTGGTAAAGTCAAATGGTATAACGCCCAGAAGGGCTATGGTTTCATCGCGCCTGACGACGGCGGCAAAGACGTGTTCGTTCACGCGACAGCGCTCGAAGCTGCGGGTCTGCGTGGATTGAACGACGATCAGGCGATCAGCTATGAAATGCAGGAAGACCGCGGCAAGACCTCGGCAGGCAATCTGAAACTCGTCTAACGCGGGTCATAAGATACCAACGAAGACCATTAAGCGCTCCGGCAAGCCGGGGCGCTTTTTTCGTATCTGCAG
>JBCAXE010000023.1:0-52156 GCA_038534195.1 Pseudomonadota bacterium | reverse complement strand
CGCGACGCCCTGCGCCGTTTGGTCAACCAGCGCCGCGAGCGCCGTCAGCTCTGTATTTTGTAAATCGAGAAGCCCGCGAAACTCGCCAGCGGCGACCTCAGTATCAATGCTGGCGGAAAGCTGTGCGCCTACGACGCCGTCGTCGCTAACAGACGATAAGGTCAACGCGCTTGGCGGCCCCGCATTAAAACCGAAGGCGGTGTAGCCGCCGGCGTTGGCGAGAACCGTGCCGCCGCTCGTTGAAACCGTGACGCGGCCGTCATCGGCGCGGGTGACAGTGATGTCGAGAAATTCGGATAATTCCGTCAAACGCGCGTCGAGCAAATCGCCCGCGCCCGGACTGTCGGGCACAGCGGCGTTCAGGCGAAACACTTCTTCCAGGAGCGCATTCGCCCGATCCACGGACAAAGCGAGCCGCGATCCTGCAGCGGCGCTTTCATTGGCGATCGCCGACTGCGTGCGCGCAAAGGCGTTGAACGCCTCATCAAGCGCGGCGACCGCATCGGCCCTTGCCGCGGCGGACGACGGATTGGCGCTGAGCGTTGCAAACGCCGCGAACGCCTCGTCCAGCCGGTTGGCGAAGGAGATATTATCGCCGGGCGCGCCGAGCGAGGCTTCTATTCGGGAAAGCGCGTCCGCGATAACCCCTGCGCCGGCCGCATCCGCGTTACCCTGAAAAGCGCCGCCCTGAAGAAAGCGGTCAACAGCGGCGCGGGCGATTTCCACATCAACGCCTGCAAACTGGTTCGGGATCGCGTCCGTGAAGAAATTCACCTCACGGCGCACGAAATCCGGCGTATTGACGTTGGCGATATTCTCCGACGTCGCCGCAATCGCCCGCTGATTAGCAAAAAGGCCGGATACAGCCGTATTCAGCGCCACATTCAGGCTCATCGCCGACCCTCCCTGTTGGGGGCGCGGCCCGGCAATTCCTGCCGAACCGGTAAAATACGCCCGGCAATGTTTACCGGCCGGTCATAATTCGCCGGTGCAAACCCCTTATTTTGTGCGGCCTTTGTCATGCCTTCAAAATTTTCTCCACATCGCGCCAATTAAAATTGCAACCCGGAGGCCAGCGCGAAAACTCTCCAGGCTTGCCACTATACGGGCGGTGAAAAGGGGGGTGGATAAGTTTCCCACAAATTGTCCAGTATCTCGCCGAAACCCGCATATTTGCTGGTCCCGCCAAAGCGTTAACTGGGCAGAAAAGTCCTGACAGGCAAATTTTTCGCGCCAAATATTCCCTGTAGGGATAGAGATTAATCGGCGTTAACCACGTATACGGCGCTTTTTCCTTTAGTTTTCATCTGGCGCGGTCATTGCGAGATAACTGCGCATGATTGAAGCAAGTCAGTCCATTCAACAGATAACGCAGCGCTCGACGGACACCCGCAACGGCGCGGATGAGGCGCCGGTATTCACTCTCGCCTTAGCGGCGGCAACGCTTGAAACGCGCGCGTCGCTATCGCTTGAAGTCCATGGGGCCGCGCCACAGAACAGTGCGACCGCATCCACCAGCGGCGCGGCGCAACAATCGTCGGCGGCAGCCAAAAACACTGACCGCGTCGAACAAGCCAGCCCGCCGGCTGGAAACGACGCGGCGCGCGCCAGCCATGCGGAACAATCAAATGCGCCTCGCCATTCACAACCGTCATTGACGGCTGCGCCTGCATCTCCGGCGGCGCCAGACGTAAGCGCTTTGCAATCGACGACGCCCGTCCAATCGCCGGTGATTGCGCAAACGGCGGCGGGCGGCGTCCAAACGGTGAGCGCCTCGCGAGAGACGCCAGCAGCGCCGCGCTCAGGCGACACCACGCTGTCCCCGACCCGCGCGCAAAAGACGACTGCCCCGGCGCGCGCGCCCGAGCC
This sequence comes from Pseudomonadota bacterium, assembly GCA_038534195.1. Classification (GTDB taxonomy): domain Bacteria; phylum Pseudomonadota; class Alphaproteobacteria; order Caulobacterales; family Parvularculaceae; genus JAJFFW01. The sequence continues at coordinate 50,287 of JBCAXE010000023.1, read as the reverse complement.
CGCCGCCGCAACGCAGGAGTTCGCCCGGCTGTTGGCGCGCCGTCTCGATAACGCCACCGCTTTTGACATCCGTCTCGACCCGCCGGAACTTGGACGGCTCGAAGGGCGGTTCACCATCGGCGACGACGGAAAGAGCGTGCTCGCGCTGAAATTTGATAATCAAACGGCGCTCGATCTTTTCGCGAAAGATGAGACCGCCCTGCGCACCGCGCTCGCCGACGCTGGCTTCGATCTTGGCGGGAACGATCTCGCCTTCTCACTGCAACAAGACGACAAGGCGCCGCCGCTCATCACGGATGTAGAGAGCGCCAGCTTGGTCGCTGCGCCCGCTCTCTTTGAGCCCCGCTTTCAACCCGCCTTTTCAGACGGCGTTCTCGATATCAGCGTTTAGGACCGTTCACATGGACATTACAACCATCGCTTCACAACAAACCCAAGCCGCGTCCACGAGCGCCTTTTCAAGCCTGACCAGCAATTTCGACACATTCTTGACGTTGCTGACGACGCAATTGCGCAACCAGGATCCGCTCGACCCGCTGGATACGGAACAATTCACCCAACAGCTTGTCGAATTCGCCGGCGTTGAGCAATCGATCCAGACAAACACCAACCTGGAAACGCTCATCGCGCTGCAATCTTCCTCCGACCGCGCAGGCGCGCTTGACCTCATCGGGCGTACCGTGACCGTCACAAGCGACACCGCCGCTCATAATGGCGAAGGCGCCGACTGGCTTTACACAACGCCCACTGACGCCGCGGCCGTCACCCTATCGATTGTTGACGCCGCCGGCGCTGTCGTCGCGACAGCACAAGGCGCTGCGGGTGAACAGACCTTCCGCTGGAATGGGCGCACCGACGCAGGCGATGTTGCGGCGGACGGCGTCTACCAGTTGCGTGTTGAGGCGCGCGACGCGGGCGGCGGGGCGCTGACGGCGGACATCAAAACCCAGACGCAAGTGAGCGCAGTGGCGTTTGACGCCGACGGCCCGCAACTCGAAACCCCCGCAGGGCTCATCGCCCTTAGCGCCGTGACGCGCGCTTCAGATCGCACCGAATAAAGGAACCAGCCCCATGAGCATCAACGGCATTTTTTCTATCGGCGTTTCCGGCGTCAACGCCTTCGCAACGAGCCTTGAGGCCGTCTCCAACAATATCGCGAACAGCCAGACCGCCGGCTATAAGCGCGTGCAAACCGATTTCGCCGATCTCGTCACGCAGAACGCCCCGGACCTCAACGAAGCCGTCGGCACGGGCGTTACGGGTACAGGCGTCGCCGCCACCAATCGCCAGCTTGTGAGCGAACAGGGCGCGGTCACGCGAACGAACAATCCCACAGACCTCGCTATCGCCGGCGCCGGATTCTTCGTGGTCGCCGAAAGCGCCGACGCTAATCCAGCCACATCGCCGTTCTTATTTACCCGTTCCGGCGGCTTCCGTCCTGACGCGGCGGGTAACCTCGTCAATGAAGCGGGCTTATTTCTTCAAGGCGCGCCCAGCGGAATCAACGGGACCGCCGCCGTGACGGGCGGGCTCAACGCCCTTCAAACCATCAACATCAACCGCACGCCGCCGCTCGCGGCGGGCGCGCCGGCCCTTGGCGCCCTCACCGGCGTCGCTTTTGACAATGACGGCCGCCTCATCGGGACGTTCGCAAACGGCGAGACGCGCGCTTTGTTCGAAACGCCCGTTGCGCTCTTTGCGAATGTGGACGGATTGGAAGAGGCCGGCGATACAACTTTTCGCGCAACCCCGGACGCCGGGGCGTTAACCCTTAACCGTTCCACTGAAGGCCGCGCCGGGTCCATTGAAAGTTCGGCGCTCGAAATCTCCACGGTTGATATAGGTCAGGAATTCTCAACGCTGATCGCGACGCAGCAGGCCTACTCGACCAATGCCCGCGTCATCTCGGTCGCGGATGAGTTATGGCGCACGCTGACGCAGACTGCCGCGTAACGGGAATCGGCGCCGCGCAATGTTCCGTATTGGAACAAAATGGCCTGATTTTTATTAAATTATTTCAACGCATTAGACGACGAATTTACCATACCATTTAGCCGTTCCTTAAAACGCCCACGCTATTGTGAAGGCTCAATGTTGCGTATTTGTAGGGGTTTAGTTCCATGTCCGTCGCTGATTCAAACGTCGCGCCGCTAAAGTCGAAAGAGCCGTACGTCATCGGTCCCGACGGCCTGCCGCTCACTCTAAAAGACCTGCCGCCGACTTCCACGAAGCGGTGGGTGATCCGCCGGAAGGCGGAAGTCGTTGCAGCCGTGCGCGGCGGATTGCTGACGCTTGAAGAGGCATGCGACCGCTACACCCTGACCGTTGAAGAATTTCTGGGCTGGCAAAAAGCAATTGACCAATACGGTCTTCCCGGCTTGCGGGCGACACGCGTGCAACAATACCGTTAAGCTCCGTCTCAAGACTTTTTTAACATTTGAACCCGCCTTCGACCAATTGTTGAAGGCGGGTTTACTTTAATTGCCTCAACCGAAACGACTTTTTAACGCTGAACGGGCAAATTTTGCCGAGCGAGACAGCGGGCGCCATCGGGGCGCGGCCCGCCGCGAGTGAGGCGTTTTGTTGTGAATGAGTTGTTGGGGATTGTCCGGTCCTTTGGCGTTGCAAGGCTTGGCGCGATCGTCGGCGTGACGATCGGCGTCGCAGTGGCGCTTGGATTAATTATCCTGCGCATCGGCGAGCCGCCCATGAGCATTCTCTACGCCAATCTTGATATGCGTGATGCGCAAGCGGTGCTGGAGCGCCTTGAACAGGAAGGCGTGCGCCACGAATTACGCGACCGCGGCGGCGACCTCGCGATCATGGCGCCGCGCGACCAGATTTCCCGGCTGAAGCTTTCTCTCACGAGCGACGGCGTTATCGCCGCGCCGGGCATCGGTTACGAGATATTCGATAACAACGACACATTCGGCGCCACCACATTTCAACAAAATATGAGCCGATTGCGGGCGCTTGAAGGCGAGCTTTCGCGAACGATTGCGTCAATTGACGGCGTGCGCGCCGCGCGCGTGCACCTCGTTTTGCCGGAGCGCGAGCTGTTCGCCAGAGACAAAAAAACGGCGTCGGCTTCCATTATCGTCGATGCGTCGCGCCGTCTTGATGCGCCGTCCGTGAAAGCGATCATCAATCTCGCCGCCTCCGCGGTGCCCGAGTTATCCCCGGACATGATCACCGTCCTCGACGCTTCGGGTGCATTGCTCGCCGCGGCAAAAGGCGACAATCCCGGCATGGCGCCCGGCGACAGCGCCGAGAAAACCGCCATGCTTGAGAGCCGCATCCGTCGCACGGTCGAGGACATTATCGGCCGCATTGTCGGCGAAGAGAATTTGCGCGTGCAGGTGACGGCGGAGATCGACTTCAATCGCGTGACCGAAAATTCGGAAATCATCGACCCGGACAGCCAGACCGTCTTGTCGTCCACGACGGTTGAAGAATCGTCAGACGATGTGGATCCGGCATTGTCACGCGGCGTCACAGTCGCGAATGCGCTGCCTGGCGCAGCGCCCGTCACCGACCCTAATACGGCGTCTACATCCACTAATCGGCGTACCGAAGAAACAACGAACTACGAGATATCGCGCACCGTACGCCAGGAAGTACGGGAAGTCGGCGGCGTAAAGCGTTTGTCTGTCGCCGTCGCTCTTAACGCTGGCGCGGCGCCGCGTAGCGACGAGGAGCTTGCACGCATTACGACGCTGGTGCGGTCGGCTATCGGATATGACGCCGCGCGCGGGGATCAGGTTCAAGTCGTTGAAGCCCCGTTTGCACTCGCGCAGGCCACGCTGGCTGGGGCGGCGCCTATCGCCGCCGCGTCGGACCCGTCGCTAAGCCGCGAGCAATTGATGCGGCTCGCCGAAATCGCAGCGCTCAGCCTTATTGCATTAGCGCTCGTCTTCTACGTGTTGCGGCCAATGTTCCGCGCACCCGCCGTCTCAGCGCCGTCTCCCGTGAGCGAACTCGCCGGCCCCGCCGGCGCAGCCGAAGCGCTCCCCTCACCCGGCGGCGCGACGCTTGAAGAAAAACTGAACCTCCAGCGCGTCGAAGGGCAAGTGAAAGCCTCCTCGCTGAAACAAGTCGCCGAAGTCGTCAGCGGCCACACCAGCGAATCCGCGGGGATCCTGAAAAACTGGATTCGGGAGGCGTCATAATGAGCCAGACGATCACACGCACTGAGCAGTTAAGCGGCGCCGAACGCGCCGCTGTGGTCATGCTCGCCATCGGGGAAGACGCGAGCAAGCCGCTTTGGGCCTCGCTTGACGAAGACGAATTGCGCGAAGTCACTCTGGCGATTTCAAAGCTCGGATCTGTCACATCCGAAGTCGTGGAAGAGCTGCTCCATGAGTTCGTGCAAAGCCTCTCTTCCGTCGGCGCCGTTATGGGCTCCGTCGATTCAGCGCGCCGGCTCCTCGAAAATGTGCTGCCGGAAGACAAGGTCTCCTCTATCCTTGAGGAAATCAAAGGCCCCGCTGGCAAAACCATGTGGGACAAGCTCGCCAATGTGAATGAGCGCGTGCTGGCGAGTTACCTGAAAAATGAGCACCCGCAGACGATCGCGGTGATCCTTTCACGCATCAAACCCGAACACGCTGCAAAAGTGATTGGCGTCTTGCCGGACATGCTCGGCGAAGAAGTCATCAACCGTATGCTGACGCTCGGACCGGTTCAAAAAGACGTTCTCGATCAAATCGAACAGACGCTGCGCACTGAATTTATGGCGGCTCTGTCGCGCGGCGAGGATAAAGACCCGTATGAGGCAATGGCGGAAATCTTCAACAATTTCGACCGCGCGACGGAACGCCGCTTCATCGACGCGCTCGACCGCAAAAATTCAGCGGCGGCTGAAAAGATCAAGTCACTGATGTTCGTCTTCGAAGATCTGATGCGCCTTGACGGGCAGGATATGCAAGTACTCCTGCGATTTGTAGACAAATCCGTTCTCGCCAAAGCGCTTAAAGGCGCCAATGAGGATGTGCGCCGTCATTTCTTTCTCAATATGTCCGAGCGCGCCGCCAATATTCTGCGCGACGATATCGACATTATGGGGCCGACACGTTTGCGCGAGATTGACGCAGCCCAGTCAAAAGTTGTTGAGATCGCGAAAGGCCTCGCCGAAGAAGGGGAAATCTTCCTTGCCAAGAGCAATGAAGAGGAACTGGTTTACTAATGCCCAGCCCACAAGTGAAGCCCTTTGATTTTGAATCGCTCGATCCGGACGACACAAAGCCGGCGGCGCCCGCTTTCACGCAATCGGATATTGACGCCGCTTACCAGGAAGGTCTCGCCCACGGGCGCGCGCAAGCGCTGGCGAGCACGATCAAGGCGCAAACCGACAGTCTCAAAACAATACAGAGCGATCTTTCATCGGCGATCGAAAAATTCAACGGCGCCGTCGCCCGCGAACGCGCGACGCTGCGCGCGATCGCTGAAGCGTTTCTGATCGAGTATTGCGAGCGCCTCAGCATCGATCATGAAACACAGACGGCGCAAAACATTTTGAACAAACTGTTCGACAGCGCCGAGGAAAATGCATCGGCGATTTTATTTGTGAGTGCGCAATCGATGGAAGAGATCGGCGCTCAGTTAGAGGCGATCATACGCGGACGCAGCGCCGGCGCCACAGTGACGATTGAGGAATGCGCCGACCTCAGTCCCGGCGAATGTCGCCTTGAATGGCGTTCCGGTTCGCTCACTCAGAATTTTGACGCCGTCCGCGCCGCCGTCGCGCGCGTGATGAAAGCGGACTATCCCGAAAACCACGAAATGGAGCCTTCCTCATGAGCGCCAACCCAAGCGCAGACGCCCTGCCGGATTTGCCCGACCTAGAAGCGGAAACCGTCGAGCCGCGCGAGAGAACCGCGGTCGCCGAGACGCCCGCAACATTCGCAAGCGTCAATGACGTGCCCGTGACGGTCTCCGCCGTTCTCGGGAAAACCAAAATTGACGTGGCCTCGCTGATGCGCCTCGGCGACGGCGCCGTCATCGAACTTGACCGCAAGGTCGGCGAGCCGATCGATCTCTACGTCAATGATCAACTGATCGCGCGCGGCGAGCTTGTGATGGTGGATGGATCGCTCGGCGTCACCATGACGGAAATCGTCAAACGAAACGAACTGTAGGAAGAGGCATCAGCCATGCGCTTGTTAATCGTCGGCGGACTTTCCGGACAACTTTCCGCCGCAGCGAAAATTGCGATGAATCGGGGCGCAAAGGTAGCGTTCTCGGAAACCGTTGACGCGGCGCTTTCGGCGTTGCGTAAGGGCCAAGGCGCCGACCTCCTCATGGTCGATATTCGCCAGGACATTGCCGGGCTCATTGAGGCGCTCGGCTCAGAGCGGATCGCGACGCCCGTTGTCGCCTGCGGCGTCGATCAGGACGCTGACGCCGCCGTCGCGGCGATCCGCGCAGGCGCTAAGGAGTTCATTCCCCTGCCGCCGGACGCGGACCTCATAGCTGCGGTGCTGGAAGCCGTTGCGGAGGAGAATTCCGACTTGGTCGCCATTGACCCTGCCATGAAGAAAGTGATCGCTCTCGCCGATCAGGTGGCGGCGTCCGAAGCGTCCATCCTTATCACTGGTGAAAGCGGCGTTGGTAAAGAAGTGATCGCCAAACATCTCCATCAGAAATCCAAACGCGCCGACAAGCCATTTATTTCCATCAATTGCGCCGCCATTCCGGAAAACCTTCTGGAATCGGAGCTTTTTGGTCATGAGAAAGGCGCCTTCACCGGCGCCGTTGCGCGGCGTATCGGGAAATTCGAGGAAGCGAACGGCGGCACCCTGCTGCTCGACGAAATCTCTGAAATGGATGTGCGCCTGCAGGCGAAACTGCTGCGCGCGCTTCAGGAACGCACCATCGATCGCGTCGGGGGAAACGCACCTGTTAAAGTGGACATTCGCGTCATCGCCACATCAAACCGCGATCTCGCCTCGGAAGTAAAAAACGGAACGTTCCGCGAGGACCTTCTGTTCCGTCTCAACGTCGTCAACCTTGCAGTGCCGCCCCTGCGGGAGCGTCCGCTGGACATCATCGCGCTCGCGGATCACTTCGCGACGAAATATGCGGAGCTTAACGGCGTGCCGCAACGCCCTGTCTCTGAAGCCGCAAAGCGCATCATCGCCGGGGCAGCCTGGCCCGGCAATGTGCGCGCGCTTGAAAATGCGATGCACCGTGCGGTGCTCCTGTCGACCGGCGATGAAATAGAAGCCGACGCAATCAGTCTGCCTGACGGATCGGAGCTTAAGGCGCAATCGCCGGCGCTGGGCGCACAGGCCGACGACGAAACAATGGTCGGCCGCACGGTGGCTGAAGTCGAGCAGGCGCTGATCATTCAGACGCTGGACCATTGCCTCGGCAACCGTACGCACGCAGCAAACATTTTAGGAATCTCAATCCGTACTCTGCGCAACAAGTTAAAACAATACACCGAAGACGGGGTCGCCGTGCCGCCGCCAGGCGCGGAGCGGCAAAGCGCGTAAATGTCCGAAACCGCCGCGACACCTCCTTTCCGTCTAACCCCCGCCACGCTGAAAAACGCGTTGCGGTCAGACGTCTTGTTTGCGGTCGCCATTATTTCAATCCTGGCGCTGCTAGTTTTGCCGACGCCGCGCTGGCTTCTCGATATTTTGCTGGCGAGTTCTGTTACGTTTTCTGTAATGGTGCTGATGACGGCGCTTTTCACAAAGAAGGCGCTGGAGTTTTCGACCTTCCCATCGATTCTCCTGATCGCCACCATGTTCCGGCTCGGTTTGAATATCGCGTCCACGCGATTGATCCTGTCGCGCGGCCATGAAGGCCCGGACGCCGCAGGCGCGGTCATCGAAGCCTTTGGCGGTTTCGTGATGCAGGGAAATTACGTAATCGGCATGATTGTTTTCGCGATCCTCGTGATCGTGAATTTTGTTGTGATCACGCGAGGGTCGGGCCGTATCGCAGAAGTGGCCGCCCGCTTCTCGCTCGACGCCATGCCCGGCAAGCAAATGGCGATCGATGCTGACCTGTCGTCCGGCCTGCTGACCGAGGATGAAGCGCGCGCCAAACGCAAACAGCTCGAAGACGAAAGCAACTTTTACGGCGCGATGGACGGCGCTTCCAAATTCGTTCGCGGCGACGCCATCGCCGGATTGCTCATTACTTTGATCAATATTATCGGCGGTATCGTGATTGGCGTCATGCAGATGGGCATGAGCCTTAGCGCTGCAGGCGCCTCCTATACACTGTTGACCATCGGGGACGGGCTCGTCTCGCAAATCCCAGCGCTGATTATCTCCGTCGCCGCCGGTCTCCTCGTTTCCAAGGCGGGCGTTGAGGGCTCAGCCGACAAAGCCGTGGCGGAACAATTCGCCGAATATCCGAAGGCGCTCGCTATCGTCTCCGGCGTTCTTCTCCTGATCGCGATCCTGCCCGGCATGCCATTTTTGCCCTTTGTCCTCCTGTCGGTGGGCGTCGGCGCTGCGGCGCTCAGCATTCACCGCCGGAGGGAAAACGAACAAGCCGCCGACGCCGCGTCGGCGCCCGCCGCGCCCGCCAACGAAGACGAACCCGCTCATATGCTCGCCATGGATGACCTTCGGATCGAGCTTGGCTATGGCCTTCTACCGCTCATTAGCGAGACCGGCGGGCCGAAACTGACCGACCAGATCCGCGCCGTGCGCCGATCAATCGCGCAGGAGCTGGGCTTCGTGACGCCGTCGGTGCGCATTCTGGATAACATGCAACTGGGCCCGAATGAGTATGTGATCCGGCTCAAAGAACAGGAAGTCGGACGCGGGACGGTTAAGCCGGGACAGTTCCTCGTGATGAACCCGTCAGGCGGCGCGGTTGATTTAATCGGTGAACCAACGAAAGAACCCGCCTTCGGGCTTGACGCCATGTGGATTGACGAGGGCCAAAAAGATCAGGCGAGTCTGAAAGGCTTCACCGTTGTCGACGCCGCTACGGTTCTGACAACGCATCTGACCGAGATCATCAAAGCCGAAGCGCCGGAGCTTCTTTCTTACGCAGAGACGAAAAAGCTGATCGACGCCTTGCCGGATAAACATAAAAACCTGGTGAGCGATCTTATCCCGAGCGTCGCCTCGATCACGACCGTACAACGCGTTTTGCAGTCTTTGATCGCTGAGCGGGTCTCCGTTCGCGACTTGCCATCGATCCTTGAAGCCATCGCCGAAGCGGCGCCGAATTCCAAGGACACAAACGTGCTTGGCGAACATGTGCGCGCGCGCCTCGCGCGCCAGATCTGCGGCGGCCTCAAAGGGCCCGACGGATCGGTCCCGATTGTCACGCTCTCGTCGGAATGGGAGCGGGCCTTCGCCGACAATGTCATCGGCCAGGGCGACGAGCGCCAATTGGCGCTCGCCCCATCAAAACTGCAGGAATTCGTCGCCGTCGCATTAAAAAAATTAGAGGAAGCGGCTTCCGGCGGTCATTCAGCCGCGATTGTCGCCAGCGCGGTGTCGCGTCCGTTCGTTCGATCTGTTATTGAGAGGGTGCGCCCGCAGACGCCGGTGCTGTCGCAGAACGAAATCCACCCGGCGGCCCGGCTCACCAATCTGGGTCAGATTTGACGAAGTTCTTGTAAGTTATGATGAAATTCATCGCCTCCGACGCCGACGCCGCCAAAGCAAAAGCGCGTCGGGCCCTTGGCGACGCGGCCGTTATCGTGTCGATGCGCAACCTGCCGTCGGGCGACGTTGAAGTCACGGCGTCAGACCGCCCCGAAGCGGCGCCGCCTGTGAGCGCGCACGATCAAAACGCCGCCGGTCATTGGTCGCCGCCCGGGTCGTTCGGTCAGGACGCCCGCCACGCCATTGACGAGAGCGTCCGCCGTCCCGGCTCCGGCGCCCGCCTCAATGAAGCGATGGAGGACCGGTTTTCTGCCGATGCGCTCGATCGCCTGAAAGGCAATCTTTCAAATCGCGGCGGCTCGAGGCCGGCCCATGTTGATCTCTCAAGTGAAAAAGCGCAGGCGCTTGACGCGCTTCTGGCGCCGCACGGTCTCGGCGAAGCCTTACGGGCGGACTTGATCGACAACGCATCGCGCGCGCGCATGGATGACGATTATCACCGTCTGGAAGTGGCGTTCGCCGAAACCTTCGCCTACTCGCCGCTCACCTTCGGACCGGCGACCCCGATCATGCTTGTGGGCCCCACAGGCGCGGGAAAAACATCGTCCTCAGCGAAAATTGCAAAAGCGGCGATGGAGGCCGGGCACGGCGCGTTCATGATGACCGCTGATGTGGGGCGCGCCGGCGCCATCGAACAGATCAAGACTTATGGCGAAAGTCTGGGCGCCGACTATTTTATCGTGGAAACGCCGCCTGATGTTGAACAGGTTCTGAAGACGCACAAGCCGAGCGGCGCTGTTATTCTGGACACACCCGGCGTCAGCCCGTTCGACGCTGGCGACTTCGCGGCGTTGAAAAATTTTCGCGAAGCGTCAGGCGCGGAACCCATGCTGGTCTTGCCGGCGAGCGGCGACACCGAAGAATTCATCGAATGGGCGGTCGCCTTTGCGGAATTCGGCGTGCGCCGGGCGATCATCACCAAATTCGACGCAACGAAACGCGTCGGCGCCGCGCTCTGCGCCCTGCATGCCGCGAACATCGCGCTCGCGCACTTTTCGGAAACGGCGTTTATTTCAGAAGGCCTCCTGCCCGCTACGCCTGAATTTCTGGCGCGGCGTTTCCTGGCGAGCATGCCCGGCAAAGTCGGCTGAAGCAGCCGCCCGCCTTCGAGACGCTACGCCCAACTGACAGATCCACCAAGACCAGTAGCGCATTGGAATAACAGGTTTATTCCAGGGTCAAAGCCCTTCGCGGTCTAGAAAATGGAAAGCATGCTTGACATCCAAATCATCAAAATGTAAAGCTTCCTTGTCATTCAGAGTGAGGACGCGCATTCCATGAGCAGGTGGTCATTTCTTCTTTTCGGCGGCGACATCAGCGATCTGAAAGTGCGCCGGATGCTGTGGCGGATCTCTCTCGCCTCATTCATCTTCGGGTTTTTCTGGGGGTATCTCGACGGCGGCGGAGAAGGCCGGACGCAACAGGAATCTTATTTGTTAGCAGCGCTCCTGATCCCTTTTGTCGGCGTGCTCGGCTATGAAAGCCTCCACTTTTACAAACATTCCGACGAATTCGTGCGATCGATTTTGAACAGAGCGTCCGCCATCGGCGGGATGGTATTCCTCTGGACGGTTCTGATCGGCGGTGCGCTGATTGAAATCCTCGGATTACCGAGCCCACCGCTCCTCTATGTGGGATTATACGCCTACCTCATAAAAATGATCGCCTGGACGCAGGCGGTATGGAGAACGACTTGAAAAATAAGCTGCCGCAATTGCGTGCGGAGCGAAAATGGAGCCAGGCGGCGCTCGCAGAAAAACTAAGCGTCTCGCGGCAGACCGTAAACGCCATCGAAAAAGGGCGCTATGACCCATCGCTGCCCCTGGCGTTTAAAATAGGACGCGTGTTTGACCTGACGATTGAGCAGATTTTTGACGATAGCGACGGAGAAGAATGATGGATGACTTGATAGCATTTGCCCGAAATCGGAAAATTCTGGTCGGTTCAGTGATCATTCTTCTATTAGTCTCGGGATATCTGTTCGGCGCGGAGCTGAGGAAAACGTTCCGCACCCCACCGGGCGAGATATCCTCCGTTTGCGATAAACCGTGCAAAGACGACCTCGAGGCGACGAAAGTGACGCCGCCTATCATTTTCTAAGCACGTGGCTTATTGTGGCGCCAAGAAGGAAAACCGATATTCCCAGGACGCCCGCCGCACCCTGAAATCACCTTCAGTGAAATATCCCTTGTGAAATCAGAATAGGACTCATGACCATGTCTAACGTACGAAACGACAAACGAAGACGCGGATGGCTAATCGGCGCCGCTCTCCTTGCGCTAACCGCCTGCGCCAGCACGGGCGACGATCCCGTCGCCACGACGCAAACGGCGAGCGCGGCAACCGCGATCCAGAACGTCGATCGTCCCGCCATGTGGCGGCTTGAAGACGACGATTCCGAAATCACGCTGTTTGGAACGTTTCACGTCTTGCCGCCAAACATCGAGTGGACATCGTCGATCTATGACGCCGCCATGAAATCCGCAGAGACGACAATCATCGAAACGGACACGCAAAGCCCCGAAGCCGTCGCCGAAATTCAGGCCGCCGTCGCGAAGTTCGGGTTAAACCCACCGGGCGTCACCCTATCCGAAACGCTTGGACCCGACCGCGCGCAACAATTAAGCGCGCTGGCCGAAGAACTTGGCGTACCCGGGTCGGCGCTGGAACCCATGCGCCCATGGTTGGCGCTTGTCTCGCTCACGCAAGTGGTTTTTCAACGCAACGGATTTGATCCGGCGCAAGGGGTTGAGGCGTCCGTGCTTGCGCAGGCTGCTGAAGAAGGCGACGCCGTTGATTATCTTGAGACGGCGAGCTTCCAGATTGAAGCGCTCGCGAGCCTCGACGGTGACGACATGTTCGCCAATTTCGATACGACGATCGATCAGTTTGCGGAGTTTGACACGATGACCGCGCGCCTCCTTGAAGCGTGGCGCACCGGCGACGTCGAGGGTATCGAAAAAGACATTCTCGCGCCTATCCGCGAGGCCTCGCCCGGCGCCTACGCCACCCTCTTCACCAACCGCAACGTCAACTGGACCCGGAAAATCGACAGCCTCATGGCTAGCGACGGCGACTATTTTATCGCCGTCGGCGCGGGCCACCTTGTGGGCCCGGACAGCGTCGTCGAAATGCTGAAAAAAGAAGGGTACGCCGTGACCCGCATACAATAGGCGCAGTAATGTCAGCCGCGTCAGGCGGCGCGCATCGCCGCCGTCAACGCTGATTGCGCCCGGTCCAATATCTCGGTGTCAGCGCTGGCGCCGTGCTCTGACAGCATTCGCCGCCACAATCGCGCGCCGGGCGCGCCGTGATAGAGCCCGAGCATATGCCGGGAGACATGGTGCGGTTTGACGCCCTGCCCCGCCATGCGCCGGATGTACTCGGACATTTCCGCGACGATCATATCGCGCGTCGGTGACGCATCGTCTTCGTCGAACAGGGTTTGATCGACCGTAGACAGAAGATATGGCTCACCATAAGCGGCGCGCCCAAGCATGACACCGTCAAAATCAGCCATATGTTGCTGGCTTGCGTCAATTGACGTGATCCCGCCGTTTAAAACAATTGTGAGCGCTGGGCGGTCGCGCTTTAATCGCCGAACCAGATCGTAATCCAGCGGCGGCACTTCGCGGTTTTCTTTCGGCGACAAGCCTTGCAGCCACGCCTTGCGCGCATGGACGATGAAGACTTCGCACCCCGCCGCCGCGCTAAGGTCGACAAGCGTATAAAGACTTTCTTCCGGATCCTGGTCATCAACGCCGATGCGGCACTTGACCGTCACCGGACAATCGACAGCATCGCGCATCGCCGCCACGCAATCGGCCACCAATTGAGGCGTCTTCATCAGGCAGGCGCCGAACGCGCCCGATTGAACCCGGTCAGACGGGCACCCCACATTCAGGTTGATTTCATCGTACCCATAGCCGGCGCCGACCTTCGCCGCTTCAACCAAAAGCGCCGGATCGCTTCCCCCCACTTGCAGCGCAACGGGATGCTCGGCGTCATCAAACCCGAGAAGGTGTTCACGGTCTCCATGAATGATCGCTTCAGCAGTAATCATCTCCGAATAGAGCCGCGCACGCCGCGTCAACAACCGATGAAAATACCGGCAGTGGCGATCCGTCCCATCCATCATAGGGGCTATACAAAAACGATGCGTGTAGGAATTTTTTTTGTGTATCATTTCAAACGTCAAATGTCAACTTAAGCCGCGCTCCAATCACTGCTTTAACATGCGAAGGAATGCCGGATTGATGAACAGTTTTTCACGGCCGGCTTGTCGTTCATCAAGCACGCCAATTTCGCAAAGCGATTTGAGGTATACAGACGCCGTCTGCCGTTTCGCCAGCCCCGCCTCCACGACATCGCCAATTCTGCAATAAGGCTGGACAAAGACAAGCTCAACGAGTTCCCACGAATAGATTTTCGGCGCTGCATCCTTGATGGTCTCCGCGGTTGATTCAATTAGGTTACGAATGGCGCCAATCTTATCCGTCGTGGACCGCGCCGTTTCGCCAACCGCATTCAGCATGAACAGGATCCATTCTTCCCACGCCTCGTCTTTGGTAACAGCGAGCAGCAAATCGTAATACCGGGCTTTGTTCTGGATAATATACTGGCTGAGATAAAGAATCGGACTGGACAACAGCCCTTGCTCAATAAGGAACAACAGGTTGACTATCCGTCCGGTTCGCCCGTTTCCGTCTGTGAAAGGATGGATGGCTTCGAATTGATAATGTCCGACAGCCATGCGTATCAGCGGATCAACCTCGCCCGCCTCGTGAAGATATTTTTCCCAATTGCTCAGAAGGCTTCTTAATCGGTCCTGGCCTTCAGGCGGCGTATAGATCACATCGCCTGTGGCGTCATTTGCAAGCGCCGTTCCCGGCGTAGCGCGAACGTCCATTGCAACGCCCTTGATGGTTGAACACACCGCGATCGCCGTATTCACCGACAAAGGGCGCCGCCTGAGAGATTTGAAGCCGTCAAATAACGCTGTGCGATATCGCAGCGCTTCTTTCGTCGCCGGATCGGCGCCTTTCTCCCTCTCGCCGGCATATTGAAAGAGCCGGTCAGTGGTTGTGACAATGTTCTCGATTTCCGAGCTCGCCTGCGCTTCAAGCAACGGAATCGAATTGATGAGGACGGTCTGGTTTGGGATGAGCTCGCCAGCCGCTTTGAGCCCGGCGAGCGCCGCTCGCGCATCAATGCACGCTTTCAGGACCGCCTTGGTCTCAACGTCTTGTTGTGGCGGCAAACCGGGCAGATCGTTGAATGGCTTGGTCGGCTCAAACTGCATGTGTCGATTATTCTCCATAACTTCGACATGTCTGAACCATCTGTCGAATGGATCGACATGTCAAGAGAACATGTCGAAAATATTCATTATTATCGACATTACTAGAAGTTCTCGCCAAGATGACCGCTTCCGGAGAATTTTTAGTGAACTTGGATTTCACTCAGTTTTTCACTAAATAGGCTTCGGAGGCACACTATATATGTCTACGAACACCGCTACTGCTGAATTGGAACGGGAACTCGGCAAAGCCATCGTAAAAGCCGTGGGTCGTAAAGACGCGCGGCGGCTCTTGGCGGCGCCCAATGTTTTGCAATCCGCCGTTGCGACGGCCGCCGCTGCGTGGGACGCGATTGGCGCTAAACCGGGTGCACTTCTGCTCCGCGGCGATGGAGGCGTTTCAGCGCTTGACGCAGCGACCGCACGTCAACGCCTGAGCGCATTCGTTGTCGATGGTGACTGGGATGAGCTTTGGCCGGAGGATGACTTGCTCACGACGGATGAGACGGCGGAGCTTATCGGCAAGTCGCAACCGACAGTTCTCGATTGGATCAAACGGGATCGCATTATCGGCCTGACGCGCAAGAAGCGCGGGTTTCGTGTTCCCAGAGAACAATTCGGCAAAAAGGGCGAATTGATCGCCGGCGTCAAAGAGATCCTCGCGATCCTGCCTGATCACAACTCAGCCTGGTCGTTCCTGACAGAGCCCTATCCCTTCGATAGCGGCCTCGCCCGCCCTCTCGACTTCATCAAAAAGAGAAAGACGCAAGAGGCGGTCGCCGCCGCTAACAGTTGGGGAACGGATTTCTCTTGAGGACCAAGGCTGATTTCAATCGACTCGATTCACTGATTATCGAAAGCGATATCGTCGATTGGATTCGGTTGACGCCAAAGAAACATGAAGGTCTGCTTGGCGCGAACTCCGAAACTTTTCCGCGTCGGGCCAAAGACGCGTAGCTAATTTGTCGGCGCGGCTAAAGTCTGGCGCCGATAAACGCTGACCTTTAGATGAAGCAGACTAGCTTGCGATTTTTTCAGCGCTTTGCGTCTCAGCAATCGTTTTGTCATCGACCCATTTTGGCGCCGCTGGCGCATCGCCGCCGCGAACAACAAATAGCGTCGCAGGCGCGCCGCCAGTCGCCCACCAGCTTCGCACTAGCCCTTTCGGCACCGTGATTGTATCGCCGACAGTCAATTCAACAAAGTTGCTGCCCCAAAACAACGTAACGGCGCCGTCATGAACAAAAACAACTTCTTCTTCGGCGCGAGAATGGGGCGGAATGCGCCCGTTCGACTCAAAACTCAGCTTACGGAATTGAAACCCGTGGCGATCATCAACTTTCGCTGCATCAACGCCTTCCGCAGGGCTTTCGGGACCCAAAAGCGCAGCTTCCAAAACTCCAGAAGAGTGTTGCGCAAGCTTTGATTTGAGACTTACCGTCTGTTCGCTTTTGCTGACGACCCGGGCACTCATTTCTTCATGCGTAATCCTGCGAAATGATGCGACGTTATCCATTGAAGTCGGAATGCAAGGCTCGTCGCCTTCAGGGATTGTTTCGCCTTTGGCCGTATCAATCACCCGTCCCGCCTTCGTTAAAACAAGGCCGTGCTGTTTTGCTTCGTCGAAGACATATGGCGCCCATGTAACATGGCCCGGATCGTCACCGCCCAGAACGCCAAACAGGAAGCTTCCGTCGCCCTCGACACATTCGAATCCTCGGAAGACATCAACAGGAATTGAAATGACATCCCCCGGATGCAAGACAACTTCACCGTCCTTGCCATCATGCCCCCAACGAAAGGCCCAGACGCCGGTGTGAACAAGAAACACTTCTTCCGTCAGATGACTATGCTGTGAATTAACGCATCCCGCGGGCTGACGGGCCGCGCCAATGTTAAATCCATGGGGAATTTGAATGTGGATTGTTTGGTGCGGGTTTTCTGTGACGCCAGGACCGATAATGCAGAAATTTTCTTTCTGATCACTTCCGGGCGTATTCGTATCGATGAACGCATTGGTGCAAGGATCCAGCTCCGCATAACGGACGAGCCGGCGCTCCATATCCTCCATCGATACCGTCATGTCGCGCCTTCTGCCCCCTGATGTGTGAATCCAGTGCATCGAATCTGTAAAATGTGTACTTCGAATGCAAAATCCGCGCAAGATCAACCGTTTCAATTCCTGACCTTTGGAGCGGCCACAGGCCAACACTCAAAGGCAGTCTTGCAATACCCATCAAATGCCAGGCAGCTTTACACCCTCAAACATAATCCAATTAGTCTATATTTTACAGTGTGTTACATATACCGATAGCATCCAAAATTCCGTTTCCCGGCCGTTATCAACCCACACTCGTGAAAAGCTTGATATTTCTAGATTTTTCCAGATTTTGGTACGGATATTGGTTGCGATCTATGGCGAGACAACCATATCGCCGAATAACGCCAAGAATATCCGCTTGGCAGGGGTACAGTAGACCTGCGCCCGCGCAGACGGCGAGTTTTCATTGGACATCGTTGCATTCGCATGCAAATTCTTGGCGAAAAGTAAGGCAAAAAGCGCATGAAAGATAACAGCCAGATAACCCAAGTCGCCACGACCGACATCAGCGAAATGCTTGACCCGGCGCCCGGCCGGCGTATGCCGATGCGCGGATTCGACGAGGAATTTGTCGATATTGCTGATTACATCATCAGGATTACCGACCGTATCTGGCACGAGCGAAAGGTCGATCTGTGCCTGAAATACTATTCTGATGACGGCGCTATTCATACGCTGACGGGCGACATTAGCGGCGCAGCGACGGTTGTCGCGAATACCAATGCGACCCTTGAGAGTTTCCCAGATCGCACCCTCGACGGCGACAATGTGATCTGGTCTGACGAGGGCGATGAGACCTATTATTCGTCTCACCTTATCACCAGCCGCATGACTAATCTCGGCCCTTCAGAATTCGGCCCGGCGACTGGCAAACGCGCGCGCATTCGCACCATCGCCGATTGTTTGTGTAAGGAAAATAAAGTCGTCGAAGAATGGCTGGTGCGTGATAACGCAAGCCTTGTTCTTCAACTTGGGCTTGATCTGCCGGCAATTGCCACAGCGCAGGCTGAAACCGATATAGCGGCCGGATCAAACTTGATAGAGACGCTCACGCCCTGGCGCGATGAGACCACAAAAAGAGCGAGCACCGCAGCGCCTGCTCCAAAACCTGAGAAACCGGAAAATGATCCCGAAGGGTTTGCGGCCCATGTCATCCAG
Organism: Pseudomonadota bacterium; assembly: GCA_038534195.1. Classification (GTDB taxonomy): domain Bacteria; phylum Pseudomonadota; class Alphaproteobacteria; order Caulobacterales; family Parvularculaceae; genus JAJFFW01. Next base: position 32,085 of record JBCAXE010000023.1, on the reverse strand, counting down.
GAAATCTGGAACAAGCAAAATACGGGCGCACTTGCCAATCTGTTCGACTTCCGCGTCGGCGCGCACTTAACCGCCAATCGTGATCTGTACGGAACGTTTGAATATAAAGAATACCTCGATAATTTCTTTGCTGCTCTGCCCGATCTGGTTGCGACCATGGACCATGTAGCCTGCATTCCCTATCTTGGCGATGCCAAAGACATTGCCGTGCGCTGGTCAATGGCCGGCACGCATACGGGCGACGGATTGTTTGGTCCGGCCTCCGGCGCGCCGGTCTATATTCTCGGCGCGACCCATTGGCGCGTGATTAACGGCCGCATTCGCGAGGAATGGACAGTCTTCGATGAATTAGCGGTGCTTCGACAAATTGAAACGCACCGACTTACCGCATGAAGAAGCGGCAAATCTTTGACGCCCATCATCACCTTTGGGATCTCGACCAGTGCCATTACCCTTGGCTGATGGCGAAGGGCGTTAAACGCTTTTTCGGCGATCCAGCGCCAATCCAAAAAAATTATCTCGTAGCAGATTTTCGAAAAGACGCTGCAGCGTTTGAGCTTGTCGGGTCAACACATATCCAAGTCGGCGTTGAAGAGCCTGACGCCGTCAAAGAAACCAAATGGCTGCAAGCGCAATCCGATAGTGACAGCCTGCCAAACGCTATCGTCTCCTTTGCAGATTTATCAGCGGACAACATCGATGAAATTTTGACTAAACATGCGCAGTCAGAAAATTTTCGCGGCATCCGGCAAATCGTCGGGCGGCACCCGGGTGAAGATGCAGCAACCGGCACTGGCGACTTAATCGAAGACCCGCGCTTTTTGCGCGGCCTGAAATTGCTTGAACGCAAAAACCTGTCCTTCGACTTGCAACTGATAGAGGCCAATTACGAAGGCGCAATCCGGCTGTTCCTTCGCCTCCCCGAACTCAGGCTCGCAATCTGTCATTTCGCGTCGCCGTGGGATTTGTCGCTCGATGGATATATGCGGTGGCGCAGCGCAATGAAAGAATTTGCAGCGCTTCCGCTCTGCCGCATCAAATTTTCCGGTTTCGGCATGTTCAAGCCCGACTGGACGGCGAAAGACATCAAACCATTTGTTGAAACCGCGCTGGAACTGTTCGGCGAAGACCGATGCATGGCGGGCTCAAACTTTCCGGTGGACAAACTTTACGGCGGCTATGACCGCATCTGGCGCGCATTGGAAGAACTAACTGTCGATGAGAGTCTCTTGCGAAAAATCACCGTCACGAATGGCGCGAATTTTTACGATGTCGATTTGGCGAGCTGATCGAATTGCTCGCGTAAATTTTTCGCGCCTTCCAGCATAAAGGCGTGATCTGATTGCAAGATGAAAAGGCTGGCGCCCGCGTCGCGCCACTTTGGAATCTCGCCCAAATCGCCGACAAACATGCCGACGGACCTGCCAGCCGCGCGCGCAACCTCACAAATGCGTTCGACTGCGGCGACGACCCGCTCATCGTTGGGCGAAGACGCGCCATAGGCGACTGTCAAATCGAACCGACCAATAAAGAGGCAATCAATACCGCCAATCGAGGCAATGTCTTCGATCGCCTCAAGCGCTTCCAGATCTTCAATCTGCGCAATGATCGCAGTCTCTTCATTGCCGCAGCGCAAATTCTCATTCATTGGCGATGTCGTATAGCCAGCGGCGCGTGATGAGCCCGCATAGCCGCGCCCGCCGGGTCCATAGCGGCACGATTGCACCAGCGCCTCAGCCTCTTCAACGGATTTTACATGCGGCGCGACAATGCCGGTTGCGCCGCAATCCAGCGCACTCAATACATGCTCTGGGGCATTATGCGGTATACGGACGAAAGAGGCCATATTGGCGGCCCGAAGCGATGCAATCGAGACGTCAATGGCACCGCGATCAAAAGGGGCATGCTCCGCATCAAGGGCGATACAATCAAGGGCGGTCAGTCCCAATACCTCCACCACAATATGGGACGGCGTTTTCACCCATGTCCCGATGAGCGGTTCACCCTTCAGAAGCCGTTCACGAAACCCCTGCTCCATCAGGCCGCTTTCGACCAGAGTTTTTCCGAAGCCAGCGCTGCACCCTCTGCCATCGCAGCAAGCTTGGCATAGACGATGTCCTCATCGACAGCACCAAACCCGGCAAATGTTGAGAAACCGCAATCAGTCCCGGCGATCACCCGCTCGCGCCCAACGATATCAGCAAAGCGTTCAATACGCTCCGCCACCAGTTTCGGGTGCTCAATAAAATTGGTCGTTGAATCGATAACACCCGGCACGAGGATTTTATCGTCTGGTACATTGGCGTCGCGAAAGACTTGCCATTCATGGGCATGGCGCGGATTGGCGCTTTCAAAAAGCAGCGCCTGGGGGCGCGCTTTCATAGCGATCGGCAGCACTATCTCCATTGGCGCATCGCAATGATGAGGCCCTTCATAATTTCCCCAGCATACATGCAGGCGCATATTCTCCGGCGCGATGTTGCGCGTTGCGTGATTGAGCGCTTCAACATGTTGCATCGCAAGTTTTTCATAGGCCGCGTCATCTTCGTTCTTGAACATCATGTGCCGGCCAAGACCGAGGTCCGGTGAATCCAGCTGCAAATTAAACCCGGCCTCAACAATGGCCTCATATTCATGACGCATCGCTTCGGCGAGCGCTTCGAGATAGTCGTCCTGCGACGCATAATATTCGTTTGGCTGAAACAATGCGATAACGCCCGGCGATGCCGCATTCATGAACCCATCGACCGGTTGAGATTCATTGGTCGCCGACTTGAAGTTATTGAGATCTTCTTCAAGGGGCGCTGTGTCCTTTACCTTGATTTCACCGATACATTTAGGGCGCCGATATGACGGCGTGCCCCCGCCCTTTGCCTGACGATCAAGAAAGCCGGGAAATTCTTCTAAATCTTTTGGCGCGTTGCGCGGGCTATCCCCGTCAAATCCGGAGATGCGATCCTTGATATAAGTCGCATAGGAAATCTTGCTCATCTCGCCGTCAGAGACGATATCAACGCCCGCCGCGACCTGTTTGGCAACAACGTCACAGACCGCCGCGGCGATTGTCTTTTTGAAATCTTCTATATCGTCAAGGACGCCTTTTTCTTGCGCGAAAACGCCGTCTGAAACGGCCTTTGAGCGCGGCAGGCTGCCGACATGGGTTGTCAGTATGCGATCGGTGCTTGTTTTCATGTTGGCGGTTTTATCTCTCAATTTGCTCAATATGTTTCTGTATCAGTTCGGTAACCTGCTCCGGCGATTCCATCGTCGAGAGATGGCCGCATGACTTGAGTACGCGATATGTTGAGCCCTGTATCCCCTCATGCATGATCTCATGAAGCTCCGGCGGGCAGACTTCGTCTTCTTCCCCGGCAATAACAAGCGTTGGGCAGGTGATTGATGAGAGCGTACTTGTGCTGTCACCCCGCGCCATGACGGCTTTTGTCTGGTTGACAAAGACTTCAGGCCCGAGCGCATCCGCCATGGCGTAAATGTCATCAAACAGCGACTGGTCCTTTTTGTGCGCCTCGGAGAGATAATTCGGCTTCAATTCTTCCATGACCACGGTTTTCAACTCGCCCTTGCTGACTCTGTCTATCTGCGAAAGCCGGGTTTCGCGGCGCGCTGGCGAATCGGCAAATGGCGTCGTGTTCAGAAGCGCGAGGCCAGCGATGCGTTCGGGCGCCTGGCGCCATGCCTCAAAAGCCACAATACCGCCCATGGAAAGTCCCGCGAGATAAAAGCGAATGGGCGCATCGTCGAGTAAACGGCGAGCCATGGCCCCGATGGCGTCGTCCTTCGAGAAATCTGCAAAGGACACATCGCGATCGTCGCGCAGGACTGCGGACTGTTTTTCAAACAGGCGCGCGTCGCACATCATCCCTGGCGCAAAAACGATTGGCGGCTTCGACATAGCGCTGGACAATAATGTACTTCGAAGTCAAAATCACTGGCATTCTTTGCCGCCAGGCAGAAAATTATTGATTTTGCTCACTATTTCTTTGAGGACCGATGGCCGACCCCCAAGCGATTCGCGACCGCGCAAAAGAGCTGATCCTGCCGATCCGCAAGGCGCTTTATGATTTCGAGCCGGACAGCGCAAAAGCGGCGTTGACAAGCGCTTTCGCCGCGGACGCAACCGTTCGCCTCGCCTATCCTTTTGAAGATTTGGACAGCGCCGCCGGGCTTTATGGCGACGCCATCGCCAGACTGGCAAATGCGTTTCCCGATCTTGAACGCCGTGACGCAATCGTCATGGCCGGCCCATCCCAAGGCGGCGACATGTGGGTCGGCTGTTGCGGCTATTACGCCGGAAGGTTTGCGCGCGCCTTTCTGGACATCCCGCCCACCGGCCATTTCGCCACCATGCGCTATCACGAGTTTTTTCGCATTGCAGATGACCGCATCGTCGAGTTTCAGGGCCTTTGGGATGTTCCTGAACTCATGCATCAGGCGGGCGTTTGGCCGATGGCGCCGCAATTGGGCCGCGCCTGGTATCCCCCCGCCCCAGTCACACAGGACGGGCTTGCAATCGCCAATCGCAATGATGATCACGCAGAGCACAGCCTCAAGCTCGTGACAGACATGCTGAGCGGTTTATCAAAATTCGCCGATGGCGGCGCCGAAGCCATGCAGCTCGACAAGTATTGGCACAAGCACTGTTCCTGGTACGGACCATACGGCATTGGAACCTGCCGCGGTATCGAAGGTTTTCGCAACTGGCACCAGATTCCGTTTCTGAACGCCATGCCGGATCGACAGGGCACCGGCGGCAAGGGCGGCGGCTTTTTTGCCGATGGCGACTATGTGGCCGTCACCGGCTGGCCGAATATGAGCGCGACGATTTCCGGCGACGGCTGGATGGGCATTGCGCCTGCAGGTCAGAAGATCACCATGCGCAGCCTCGACTTCTGGCGTTGTGAAAACGGTTTGATCCGCGAAAACTGGGTGCTCGTTGATCTCCTCTCGGTTTACAAACAGATCGGCGTTGATGTTTTCGCACGTATGAAAGAATTCAAAAAAGCGAGAGCGATGTGACGCTCGTTGCAGGAAAGGAACCAACAAATGACCTCGATTGCTGAAATAGCCCATGCCTTTTTCGAAGCCTGCGAAACCGGCAAAGGCTGGGATCAATGCAAACAATATTGCAATGCTGACGCAACCTTTTCCGCGCAATCTGAGGCAATCGGTGAAATCACAACCCTTGCGGATTATACCGAATGGATGAAGGGCCTTGTTACCGGCCCCATACCGGACGGAAACTATGAATTGAAATCGTTTGCTGTGGATGGAGGCCGCAACAATGTTTGCGCCTATGGCGTCTTCAAGGGAACGCACACCGGCGATGGCGGGCCTATCCCGGCAACAGGCAAGGCGGCGTCTTCTGATTATGTCTATGTGATGGAGTTTGACGGCGATAAAGTTTCGCACATGACCAAAATCTGGCATTCAGGCGTAGCGCTTCAACAGCTCGGCTGGGCATAATCCATTGCCCGCTTATCAATCCGCTTACGATCTTTCATTACGCGACCCGGAAAGATTTTGGACCGACGCTGCGAAGGAGGTTGACTGGCATAAGCCTTGGGATGTGGTGCTCGACACGTCGCGGGCGCCATTTTATCGCTGGTTCGTGGGCGCTGAACTCAATACTTGTTACAACGCTCTCGACCGGCATGTTGAGCGCGGGCGCGGCGCGCAAGCAGCCCTGATTTACGACAGCCCAGTTACAGGCGCCAAAGATACCCTCTCCTTTGAAAAACTGCGCGACAAGGTAGCGATTTTCGCTGGCGCATTACGAGAGCTCGGCGCCGAAAAAGGCGATCGCATTGTCATCTACATGCCGATGATCCCTGAGACTGTCGTTGCCATGCTTGCCTGCGCACGTATTGGCGCGGTTCATTCGGTTGTCTTTGGCGGGTTCGCGGCGAATGAACTGGCGGCACGCATTGACGACGCCAAACCCAAACTCATCATCGCCGCCTCCTGCGGCATCGAGCCCGGACGCATCGTTGAATATAAACCGCTGCTCGACCGCGCCATTGAACTGGCCGGTCACAAGCCTGAGCGCAGCATCATTTTTCAGCGGCGCGAGGTGCCTGCTGAATTGGGCGCACACGATATTGATTGGGTGGACGCAATAAAAGGTGTTGATCCAGCTCCATGCGTTCCCGTCGCCGCGACGGACCCGCTTTATATTCTTTACACCTCCGGCACCACGGGAAAGCCAAAAGGTGTCGTGCGAGACAATGGCGGTCATGCGGTTGCGCTCCACTGGACGATGAAGAATATCTACAACGTCGAGGCTGGAGATGTCTTCTGGGCCGCATCGGACGTTGGCTGGGTCGTCGGCCATTCGTACATCGTATACGGACCATTGTTCAAAGGCTGCACAAGTGTTCTTTACGAAGGCAAACCCGTAGGCACGCCTGACCCCGGCGCCTTTTGGCGCGTCATCGACGAACACAATGTGAAAGTCCTGTTCACAGCGCCCACCGCCATCCGCGCCATCAAGAAAGAAGACCCGACCGGCGAACATTTAGCGCGCCATGATCTCACGCGCCTCGATGCGCTTTTTCTCGCTGGAGAGCGTTGCGACCCCGACACGCTGGATTGGGCGGCAGAAAAATTAGGCGTCCCTGTCATTGATCATTGGTGGCAGACGGAAACCGGATGGCCCATCGCATCCAACTGTCTGGGGCTAACGCGTTTTCCTGCAAAGCCCGGATCCCCCACCAAAGCTGTTCCCGGATATGACGTCCGCGTGCTTGACGAGACGGGTGCGCAGGTTGCCGCCGGTGAAATGGGCTCCATCGTCATCAAGCTGCCCCTGCCGCCCGGGACTTTTCCGACACTTTGGCAGAATGATGAGGGATATAAGAAAGCATATCTTGAGCGCTTTCCGGGACACTATTCGACGGGCGACGCCGGTTATGCCGACGAAGATAATTACCTCTTCATCATGGGGCGTACAGACGACGTCATTAATGTTGCGGGGCATCGTCTCTCAACCGGAGCGCTGGAAGAAGTTATCGCCGCCCATCCGGATATCGCTGAATGCGCCGTCATTGGAATTGCCGATGCGCTTAAAGGCCAACTGCCCTTGGGGCTCGCCGTTCTGAAATCCGGCGTTGATCGGCCCGAGGACGACATCTCCCGTGAGCTGATTGCATTGGTGCGTGAAAAGATTGGTCCGGTTGCGGTTTTCAAAAAGGCCATCATCGTAAAACGCCTGCCTAAAACACGCTCAGGCAAAATCCTGCGCGGCGCCATGCGGGCGATTGCTGACGGAATACCATACAAGACACCAGCGACTATTGAGGATATCAGCGTACTCGGCGAGATCGAAGCAGCGTTGGACGGTTTGGATTAGCAAGCGATCCCAAAGTTACGACTATGTATTCACTTTTTAGATCGGTTCAATCAGAAAGGCGCGAAAATCATTGACGTTCGTCAATGTCGGCCCGGTGATGACTTGGCTATCGATCTCGGCGAAAAAACTGTGGGCATCGTTGGCGCCAAGCGCAGCTTGTGGAGAGACGCCGATGGCGCCGGCGCGTTTTAGCGTATCAGGCCCGGCGAGGGCGCCGGCGACTTCCGCCGCGCCATCTACGCCATCGGTATCGCATGCCAGAACATGAATGCCCTGCGCGCCATTGAGCGCAATCGCTGCGGATAAAACAAATTCCGCATTTGGCCCTCCAACCCCCTTGCCACGACAGGTAACCGTACATTCCCCGCCGGAGAGGAGTAGGATTGGAGCATCGCCCTTTTCAATCTTACGTTGTATCTCCAACACCAATATTGCCTGCTCCGCTCCCAATTCCCGCGCTTCACCTTCCAGCGCGTCGCCGAGCATTCGCACATCGCAACCGGTTCGTCGCGCCATTTCTGCGGCGGCGTTCAGGGACATGGATGGCGCCGCAATGACCCTATTTTCAACATTCGCCAGTCGCGGGTCGTCAAGCGCGAGGTTTTTCGATGGCTTGTTCAAAATTTCCAACACCGAGTCCGGAAGGTCGAGATTATATCGCGCGACGATTTTCTGCGGGTCAGCGCCACTCACCTCTCCAACGGTCGGGCCAGAGGCGATCATCGCCGGATCATCGCGAGGCACATCCGAGATCATCAGACTCAAAACCCGTGCCGGATGGCAGGCTGCAGTGAGCTTGCCGCCTTTCGCATCGCACAGACGTTTGCGGATCGCGTTCATCTCAGCGATCGGCGCGCCTGATGTCAGGAGGGCCTTGTTCACCGTGACTATGTCATCAAGTGTCAGTCCCTCAACGGGTGCGTTCAACAACGCCGACCCGCCGCCTGAAATGAGCACGAGCACCATATCGTCAGAATTCAGTCTACGGACAAGTTGCAATATGCGACGTGTTGCATCGACACCAGCGGCGTCGGGCAAGGGATGCGCCGCCTCGATAATTTCGATACCTTCACACGGGCGGCTATAGCCATAGCGGGTAATAACCAGCCCATCACAGGACCCGTAATGGGCCTCAACCGTCTCAGCCATGCGGGTGCTTGCTTTGCCAGCGCCAATCACGATTAGCCTGCCTTTGGGGCGTGGGGGCAAATGATTGGAGACGACTTTCATCGGATCAGCGGCGGCGACGGCGCAATGGAAGAGAGACCGCAAAAATGCAGGGGCGTCCGCGAAATTATTCACGGTGTCGGCACGACTTCGTTCGGCAGGGATTTGCCCGCGAAAAACGCATCAAGATTATCAACGGCGAGCATACCCATCGCAGTTCGCACTTCGTTCGTTGCGGAACCAATATGCGGAAACAGGGTGACATTTACCATCGCGCGCAATGCGTCGGGCACGGAAGGTTCGTTTTCAAAAACATCGAGCCCTGCCCCGGCGATACGATTCTCACGCAGCGCGTCCACAAGCGCTTCCTGGTCAACACTGTCTCCGCGCGCCGTATTGATAAGAAACGCAGACGGTTGCATAGCCGCAATATGCTCAGCGGTGACCAGTGGCGTTGCGCCGCCACCGGGGACATGCACCGACACCACGTCAGCGTCCGCCATTACTGCGTCAATGCTTCCCAGTCTTTGCGCTTCAAATCCCAGATCGCTGACGGGCGAGCGATTAAAATAAATTATCTCCATTCCGAAGCCGAGAGCCGCGCGGCGCGCGGTCGCCTGCCCGATACGGCCCATACCAATGATCCCGAGCTTCTTGCCCTGGATAGAACTGCCAAGTCCTTCGACGAGGGAAAAGCCGGACCAACGTCCTGTGCGCAATTTTCGCTCAGCCGCATAGGCGCGCCGCGTCGCGGCGAGGATCAGCAGCATGGCTATGTCTGCCGTCGCGTCAGTCAGCACATCGGGCGTGTTCGAAACCGCAATACCTTCGCTGCCCGCCGCTTCTATGTCGATATTGTTGTACCCCACACCGACATTAGCGATCATCCGCAAGCGGCGATGCGGAGCGCACAAGATGTCAGCGTCCAAGCGGTCGCTGACCGTTGGAATGATGGCGTCAAAATCGCGCATTGCCGCGGCGAGATCACCGGTGCTCATTGGCGCATCCGACACATTCAGCGAAACGTCAAACATATCGGTGAGCCGCGCTTCAACCGCATCCGGCAATTTTCGGGTGGCAAGAATTCGTGGGTTTGCCATCTCGCCTCAAGTTCTCACCGCTTCAAACTTCGCCCAGACTTCTTCGAGCTTGTCGATGTTGAATCCTGGTTCCCGGGCGGGGCCAAGGACAATCGCTTCGCTTGAAATAACTTTCTCGATGGCTCCTTTCAGATCTTCGATGACTTCTGTCGGAATAACGATCGCGCCGTGACGATCCGCATGAATTAACTCGCCTTGATCAACGCGCATCCCCATGACATTCACCGGCGTTCCAATTTCGACGACATGCACAAACCCATGACTTGGCCCAACTGAGCCCGCAAGAACTGGAAAGCCGTCGTCAATGGCGTCAAGATCACGCATCACGCCATTGGTGACGGCCCCGGCCATGCCAAGCCCTTTATGAATGGCCACATGAACCTCACCCCACCAACCGGCGATACAATTCGGGTAATCAACATCTTCAATGACAGCGGCAGTCGGGCTGGTCCCACCCGCCCCCTTCCCGCCCGACATGGACCGGAAATACTCCATGCGCCGTTTACGGATGGTCTCCGGCGGCTCGCTCGGCGGCGCAAGACCGGAGATCTTTGCTGTGCGCGCAAAGCCGACAATTGCCGGGTCGCCGGGCCGGGAATGCTGCATCGTGCCGCGTGTAAACCGATTAAATCCGCGCTTTCCTTGTGCGACTTCAATCGCATTACAAACTGTTGGCGTATCCACTTCACGCAAAAGCTTTAATAGTTCATCCGGAAGTTCGGTTTCTGTCATTCTTGTAAGTTCCTGTTTCGGTATGACCGCGTGTTGTTGTTTTAATCATCACTTGACCCATACCATCGCCTGCGCAGTTACCAGGCTGATGAATCTAATTGCGCACAGCTTCAGCTGGCCGCCTTCACCCGACCTGAAAAATATCTCGTCTTTTGGCTCAAACGCGCTTAGAAAAACCCGAGCGGGCTCGTGCCGTAACTGACCATCAGGTTCTTGGTCTGCTGATAGCTATTGAGCGCCATTTTGTGATTTTCGCGGCCGAAACCGGATTTCTTGTAACCGCCAAATGCGGCATGGGCCGGATAGGCGTGATAGCAATTGGTCCAAACCCGGCCCGCTTTGATACCGCGGCCCATGCGATAGGCGCGATTGATGTCGCGTGTCCATACGCCGGCGCCTAAGCCGTAGTCGGTATGATTGGCGAGCGCCAAGGCTTCGGCTTCATCCTTGAAGGTCGTCACCGAAATGACAGGACCAAATATTTCTTCCTGAAAGACGCGCATAGAATTGTCGCCTTTCAGAATCGTCGGCTCCACATAAAAACCGCTCGTAAATCCTTCGACCGTCGCCGCTTTGCCGCCTGCGAGAACCTCCGCGCCCTCTTCGCGACCGATCGTGAGAAAGCTCATGATCTTGTCGAATTGCTCTTCGGAAGCTTGCGCGCCGACCTGCGTTTCAGGGTCCAGCGGATTACCGCGCTTGATCCCTTTGGTGCGCTCCACCACCATCGGGATGAAGTCGTCAAAAATCGATTCCTGCACAAGCGCTCTCGACGGACAGGTGCATACCTCCCCCTGATTGAAAAAGGCGAGCACCGTCCCCTCTACGCATTTCGATAGGAAGTCATCCTCATGTTGCATGATATCTGCGAAATAAACATTAGGGGATTTGCCGCCCAGTTCCACCGTCGATGGAATGAGATTCGGCGCGGCGGATTTCAAGATGATTTCGCCAACCTCCGTCGAACCGGTGAACGCGATTTTTGCTATCCGGTTACTCGAGGCAAGCGCCTGTCCTGCCTCAGCGCCATAGCCATTGACGACATTCACGACGCCCGGCGGCAAAAGGTCACCAATAATTTCCATCAGCACCAGGATCGATGCAGGCGTTTGTTCCGCTGGCTTCAAAACAGTGCAATTTCCAGCTGCCAGCGCCGGTGCCAGCTTCCACGCTGCCATCAGGATCGGAAAATTCCACGGAATGATTTGCCCGACGACGCCGAGCGGCTCATGTATGTGATAGGCAACGGAAGTCTCGTCGATTTCGCTAATCCCGCCTTCCTGTGCCCGAATACAGCCAGCGAAATAGCGAAAATGATCGGCGCTGAGCGGTATGTCGGCCGCCAGTGTCTCGCGCACCGGCTTGCCATTGTCCCAGGTGTCGGCGACGGCGAGCATTTCCAAATTCTGCTCAATCCGATCGGCTATTTTTAATAGGATGTTTGAGCGTTCTGTGACCGATGTTTTGCCCCACCCATCAGCGGCGGCATGCGCAGCGTCTAGCGCCTGTTCAATGTCATTGGCTCCAGAACGCGGAATTTCGCAAAACACATCGCCGGTAACGGGCGTGATGTTACGAAAGTAATCGCTTTTTTTGGGCGCGACCCACTCGCCACCAATGAAATTTTCGTACCGGGATTTGAAAGTTACGACGGCGTCTTTTTCGCCTGGCGCTGCAAAGGTCATGTTCCCACCTGCCTGTCTTAAGGCGCCGCGTTATAGAAATTCCCGAGACGGCTGGCGCTTAGCCGTCTGCGACAAATTTTGCGGAGCTTCCGGCTTTCAACATGCCTGAGAAAACACGCTTTTCATTGGGCGAGCCGGGCTCTTCGATCATTGACATGAGCATGGTGACGGCTGCTTCCGTCATGCGCCTCACTGGTTGTCGAATGGTTGTTAGATTGTAGCTTTTCCAGCTTGAAGGGCCAACGCCGTCAAAGCCGACAACAGAAATATCATCAGGCGCATTAAGTCCGTGTTTGACGCGAAACGCATCGAGTGCGCCGATCGCCATCACGTCATTGGCGCAGATCACCGCATCCGGCCGTCCGCCTTTGCGCTTCATTACTTCTTCCGCGAGGGCAAAACCGCTTTCGTAGGAATAATCACCGTCAAGCACCGGCGGTTCTTCGACGCCCAGTTCTTCAAGCCGCTCACATGCGGCGGATTTTCGTTCGACGCCCACAAGAGAGTCCGGCGGGCCGGCGAATATTGCAAATTTTCGGTGCCCTGCCTCGTAGAGCCCATCGACCAGTTGCCTCGCGCCATCTTCCTGATCGCAACATACGGAGCTAACCGGTGCAGACGCAAAATGGCGGTTGTAAAAAACAAGCGGCACGTTGCGTTTTTCAAATTCACCAACCTGTTCGGGCGAAAGCTCCGCCGCCGCGATGACGCCATCGACACGATAGGGCCAGATTTGTTGCAGCGTCTCATTCGCATCAGCTTCGCTTTTCAAGGCGAATAGAAGAACCCGAACGCCGTTTTCTGAAAACCGTTGCGTCAGCTCCGCCAGCACTTCCGGATAATAGAGGTTGGTCAGGTTTGAAATCAGGATCGCGACAAGATTCGAACGGCCGCTGATCAAACTCCGCGCGATGGCGTTGGGTTCATAGCCTAATTCTTCCGCTGCCTTCATGACGCGTTCACGCATTTTTGACGAAACGCTGGCGCCCGGCTTGAAGCAGCGCGAAACCGCCGACTGCGAAACACCGGCATGGCGCGCAACGTCATAGGACGTTACGGGCTGCTTGCCGCTTTTTATCGATACGACTTTAGGCTGCGTTTTTTCCGCCATAGCGCCTCAATCTGATATCGGCCTGTTCCTTGTGGCCAGCGAAGCCTTCCAGCGCGCACAGGCGCGAGCAATATTCGCCAACATGAACAGAAGCCTCTTTTGTGACACGTTGATAAGTGCAGGTTTTGATAAATTTGCCAACCCAGAGCCCACCCGTATAACGCGCCGCTTTCTTCGTCGGCAGTGTATGGTTCGTACCAATTACTTTATCGCCGTAAGAAACATTTGTTTCCTCGCCCAGGAATAACGCGCCGTAATTCGTCATGTTTTCCAGGAAATAATTTGGGTCTTTGGTCATGACTTGCACATGCTCGGAAGCGATTTCGTCCGCCTTCTCGACCATCTCTTCATACGTGTCGCAAATGATCACCTGGCCATAATCGCGCCACGCTGCGCCCGCAATTTCACCCGTTGGCAAGATTTCAATCTGGCGTTCAACTTCCGCCATCGTCTCATTGGCGAGCTCTTCAGAATTAGTGAGCAACACCGCCGGGGAGTTGGGGCCATGTTCGGCCTGACCCAAAAGGTCCGCCGCACAGAGTTCTCCGTCAACGGACTCATCCGCGATGACGAGCGTTTCGGTTGGGCCCGCAAAGAGATCAATACCGACGCGGCCAAACAGTTGGCGTTTAGCTTCGGCGACAAACGCATTGCCGGGCCCGACAATCATATCGACGGGGTCAATCGTTTCCGTACCAAGCGCCATGGCGCCAACCGCTTGCACGCCGCCAAAACAATAAATTTCATCCGCACCCGCCATGTCCATGGCAACGATAATCGCTGGCGCCGGCTTGCCGTCGAAAGGCGGCGCGGCAGCGATAACCCGCGGTACGCCAGCGACCTTCGCTGTCACAACGCTCATATGCGCGCTCGCAACGAGCGGATACTTACCGCCCGGCACATAGCAGCCGACCGAATTCATCGGAATATTTTTATGGCCGAGGATGACGCCAGGCAGCGTTTCGACTTCGACATCCTTCATCGAATCGCGCTGATGCTGCGCGAAGTTTCTCACCTGCTCCTGCGCAAATCGAATATCGTCGATCGCCTGCGCATCAAGTTCATCATAAGTAGCTTTGATCTCATCTGCAGATAACCGAAAAGATTTCGGAGACCATTTGTCGAATTTTTCGGACAATTCGCGCACGGCGCCATCCCCGCGCTTTTCAATATCTGCGAGAATACCCTCGACCGTCGCGCGCACTTTTGCATCGTCCTCAGCAGATTTTTCCTCTGAAATGCCGTTCTTCAAATAGCGGATCATGGCGGAAACGCTCCCTTGCCTCTTTTTGATCGATTTTACACACGCTCTTGGCACCAAGGGCCGGCTGGCGCGCGCCCATAAACCTTGCGTATCGTGGCCCTTTCCCATAGATTGCATTCGAATGCAATGAAAATCAACGCATGATGCAAAAATTGAGTGATTGATGGAAAATCATAGCCTTAGCGGAAAAACGGCACTCGTCACAGGCGCGGGTCGCGGCCTGGGCCGAGCTATTGTGGAAAAGCTGCACGCTGCAGGCGCAAATATTATCGCGGTAGCGCGAACACGGGACGATCTGGACAAACTCCGGACCGATCTTGGCGACCGTATCGATGTCTGGGCGAATGACGTGACGAGCGACGAATTCGTCAATGCTATCAGCGCCCTGCCCGCGCTCGATATTCTTATCAATAATGCCGGTTCGAATCGACCGGAGCCCTTTACCGAGGTTAGCCGGGAAAATCTCGATTTCATCCTCAATCTGAATGTCAGGTCAATGTTTCTGACGGCGCAAGCCGCAGCGCGCGTCATGAAGAACGGGGGCGGCGGCGCCATCGTTCATATGTCGTCTCAGATGGGGCACGTGGGATCACCGGATCGATCCGTCTACTGCATGACGAAACACGCGATTGAAGGATTGACGAAAGCCATGGCGGTTGAGTTGGCGCCGCACCATATTCGCATCAACAGTGTCGCGCCAACGTTCATTGAGACGCCGATGACAAAACCGATGCTGGAAAATCCAGGGTTCAGGGAATTCGTTTACAGAATGATCCCTATGCAGAAAATGGGGCAGCCCGAAGATGTCGCTAATGCAGTGCTGTATCTCGCCTCGCCAATGTCGGCGATGGTTACCGGACACAGCCTGCTTGTTGACGGCGGATGGACGGCGCAATAGCCGCGCGAAACTCGCGAACCGGGCGGTGTAAAAAAAGAAGGAGCGCTGATCCGCGCCCCTTCTTCGCCACTAGAGCCTCGTCTCGGAGGGTGAGGCGTCGGCTAAAACTCCGCCCGAACGCGAACGCCGAAGTTCCGGGGATAGAGAAATCCCGTCTGAACGATATCGCTTGAATTGTTGTTGCCGCGCGCGAGAACAGCTTCGTCTTCAATGTTTTCGATAAACGCTTCGACGCTGTAGTCGCCCCAGCTCTCAGGCGCGTCCCACGTCAACCGGAAATCCGTTTTGGTGAAACTGTCCTGTTGCTGATTGGCGTCAATCGAAAGCAGGTTCGAGGTGTTGTAGCCGTCGGAGTAGTAGAACTGAACGTACGGCGTCAGCGTGCCGGCGCCGCCCAGATCAAACTGGTAAGAACCGAAGAGTGAGGCGGTGAAGTCAGGAGACCACGGCGTGGTCTCGCCTTCCACATTGATGCCGTTCGGCGTCAGCGCGCCGCCAAAGAGTTGGTACGGATTGCCCTGAATGAATTCACTCGCAAATTCAGCATTGAGGTACGAGGCGTTCAGACCAATTTGAAGCGCCTCGGTCGGAACCCAGAGGCTTTCCAGTTCGACGCCATAGGCGCGGAAGCGACCGCCATTGTCGCTATTGGTGATCACGATCGTCGAGCCGTCGGCCAGCACTTGCTCAACCTGCACCTGGCGCAGCAAGTTCCTGTACTGCGTAAAGTGACCGGCGAGGTTGAACTTCAGCGATCCATCGAAAAGGATCGATTTAACGCCGCCTTCAAACACGCGCGACGTCAGCGGATCTGTGATTGTGCCGTTGTTGCGTGCGGCGCCTGACAGGAAGCCTGTGGATGACGTGAAGTACAAGAGCGCGCTGTCGTTCACGTCATACTCCACGCCGGCGCGCCAGGTCACGTCCTGCTGAGCATCAAAGTCAGCGCGGATCGCATCGTCCGCGTCGTCATTAAAGGTGAAAAATCCGAAAACCTCGCCGATGTCTTCCTGCGGAAACACGCCGCCGAAAGGTCCGCCGGGGATGTTCGTGACGGGAGGCTCCGCCATGCCGTCGCCATCCGTGTCACCCGTAAAATTCGAACCGCCGCCGACGAGTTCTTTCGACTCGCTGTCCCAGCGCAGACCGCCGATCACCCGGAAGCGATCGGTGAGGTCGAACGTGCCTTGGGCGTAAATGCCGAAGTAGTTTGTCTCAAGCGGCGAATTGTCTGCGAAGAAGCCGCCGAGGAACGGATCGTTGCTGGCCAATGTCGTCGCGGTCAACAGCGGCAATGACAACGGCATCCCGCCCGCATCGAGCACCGGGTTTCCGGCGTTGTCCAACACCGGAACGGCGGCGCCGCGCGGGTTCGCCTGACGCTGGTTGTAGATGAAGAAGTTGAAGTCCGTTTCATCGTACGAATAGTAAGCGCCCGCCGTCCACTGCAATCTGCTGTCGTAGTTTGATGTCAGCTGAAACTCTTGCGTGAAGTAGTCGGCGTCTTCGTTAAAGCCGCCGGCCTGAAAAGGTTGCGGCGAGAAGTCGAAGTCGAAACCGAGATTGTTCTGGAAATCCGTGTAAGACGTAATGGATTTCGCAACCACAGGCCCGAGATCGGCGACGAGTTCCAAAGAGATGACCTGCTCAAGCGTATCGGCGTCCGGCACGAAGTCTTGGGATACTTGATATGGCCCAAGCTCATCGGCGCGCGGTTGACCGCCGGAGCCCGGAAGCGGGTTCGCACAATCTTGTTGCGAGCCGAGCGGATCCGTGTGGCCCGACGGCGTCACGTTCCGGCAGATGAACGTGTAGCCGAACAGGCCCGCTTCCTTGCCTTTCTCCTGAATGTAGGAGTAGCGCAGCGTCGCCTGGAAGGTATCGGACGGCTCCCAAAGCGCCGTCACGCGAATGCCCGAGTCGTTCAGCTGCCCGAGATTAGGACCGGCGAAGTTTTCGATATAACCATCGCTGTCGTCGAAAAACCCGGCGACGCGAACGCCGAAGGTGTCAGTGAGCGGGAGGTTGAGATAACCGTCGACGCGCGTGGTGTTGAAACGCTCATAACTCGCGTTGAAGCCGGCACTGTATCCCTCAAGGTCAACCGTATTGTTGTAAATGTTCAGGGCGCCGGCGAACGTGTTCCGCCCGTAAAGCGTTCCTTGCGGCCCTTTAAGAAATTCGAGCCGGGAAACGTCGAAGAACCGACGGGATTGCTGGGAGGCGCGAAGCTTGTAGACGCCGTCGACATACGTGCCCACGATCGAGGCGTTGTCCGCAAAAGTGTTGGTGGAGTTCGCGCCGCGTACGTTGAATTTGGCGTCATTGCCGACAAACGCGAAGTTCACGCCTGACACAAGGAGCTCCAATCGCGAGACGTCGGTGATGCCGCCGTCTTGAAGACCGCTCTCGTCAAAGGCCTGAACGGAAAGGCCCACGTCCTGAACGTTCTCTTCCCTTTTCTCAGCGGTAACGACAATCGTGTCGACCTGCGCCAAGGCAGCAGGCGCCAAGAACAACGAAAGCGCACCGAGACCCGCCCCGCTCATCAATTTAGATGTCAGATTTTTATTTACGTGGCGCATGGAAGCCCCTCCCTCGTTGGACACATATGATTCGAAATCGGCCCCCCATTCATTACTTCGAATGCAAACCGGCCGCAACATAATTTTGACTTCGCATGCATTTGCGCTCTCAAAGCTTTGCCTGACCAAAGGTACGGCTGCGGATCAAAAATTTAATCGTTGAATTTCAGCTAATTACTAGGTGTTCGCTAAAAATGAGAGGATACTGACTCTCAATCTTTCCGTGTATCGTATCCTTTCATTTCCGCGCGAAAATAACCGATAATGTTGCAAATATGAACCACTAATGGATTGCGGCTCACTATAATTGCATTCGAAGTACAAACTTGCTACGCCAGTTTTATGCTGTTTCAACCAGTCGGTCCTAAACGCCAATCTTTAGTGATGATCGTAAAACTATGAAGACCCCAAAAAGACCGCCCCAGGCCCCGCTTACCGAAGAGAATGACCTTTCCAAAACCGAGGAAACCCGCGCCGTTATCGAAAACATGGTCGATGGGTTGAACGATCACGATATTGACAATATGGGCCGATTTTTTGCTGAGAGTTTTCGCTGGATGGGCAATGCGGGATGCGGTTTTAAAAAGGGTCTCACAGAATTTCAGGACAACTGGCAACGCCCTTTCCAGGCTGCGTTCTCCGAAAAGGTCTGCATTGATGAAGCGCGCCTTGCCGAGGGAGAGTGGATGGCCGCTTTTGGTCGGCAGGAAGCTAAACATACAGGCGAATTTATGGGCATCGCCCCTACCGGTAAACGTGTTGAAATCCGCTATATGGATTTCTGGAAAGTGCAGGACGGAAAAATCGTGGACAATTGGGTAATGGTCGATTTTCCTTATGTCATGCGTCAGCTTGGAGTTGATCCGTTTTATGGTCACGGCTGGGAAAAAAATGATACAGGCGCTATGCCGGTGCGAAATGGCGAGCAGGAAGGCAAGACTTGGTGAGCGAATTGCGTACGGCAAAGGAGACGATCCGTAGCCTGATCGCGCAATTTGATCGCGCCTCATCGCCCGACGGGATGCTTGCCGCGTTGCGCGCGCACGCAACACCGGATTATCACTGGCGCGGGGTCCATCCTTTTCATGAACAAACCAGCGCAGAAAAAACCATCGAGGCTTTCTGGGCGCCGCTTCAAGAAAGTTTCACGTCCGCCCAACGACGCATGGATATGTTCTTCGCCGGGGCAAATGATTGCGACGACGGGGCATCCTGCTGGGTTGTTAATGCCGGTAATTTCATGGGGCTTTTCGATCGGGACTGGCTCGACATTCCCGCCACGGGCAAGATCGCCATGCTTCGCTATGCGGAGTTCCATGAAGTCAAAGACGGCAAGATCGCACAAACGGCGTTCTTTTGCGATGTTCTTTCCATCATGCATCAAGCGGGCGTCTACCCTCTCCCCCCGATGACTGGTGCGCCATTCATCTATCCGGGGCCCCGCACGCATGATGGGCTCTTGTTTGATGAAAGCGATGCTAGCGAAGGCGAAAAAACCCTTGCTCTCGTCAACCGAATGGTTCGCGACCATTCAACACTCAACGCCAATAATTCTGAGCGTTGCCCGCCAGAACTTCTCGAAAAGACATGGGCGGACGACATGGTTTGGTATGGCCCCTATGGCATTGGCTCCACGATGACGATCCCGCGCTATCAAGCACAACATCAACACCCCTTCCGCGATAACGTCAAAGACAAAGTTTTCAATGGCCACGTGGCGCGTGTTGCAGAAGGAAATTATTGCGGCTTTTTTGGCTGGCCGAATTTGAATAATCGCAATAAAGGCGGCTTTTTGGGTCTGCCCGCAAGCGATGTTCATGCACCGATGCGCGTCGTCGACCTTTATCGACGCGAGGGCGACAAGCTTGCCGAAAACTGGGTCTATATCGACATGTTGCATTATTTAAACGCGCAAGGCCTCAATGTTCTGGAACGTATGCGCCAAAGCCGCCGCCTCTAGCCCGTCAGCGACATCATAAAAAAGCGAAGAGGATCGGAAAAGTGGAATTCGGCATCTTAAACTGGACGGTCGTCGCGCTTTATCTTCTCGGCAATCTTGGCCTTGGTTATTATTTCAGCCGACGGATTGAATCGGCAGTCGATTATCAACTCGGCACGCGTATGGCGCCCTGGTGGGCGATCGGCATTTCCGTCATCGCAACATATGTGAGCGCCCTATCGTTTCTTGGCGGACCGGCCTGGGCCTATGGCGACGGCATGGCGGCGCTCGCCATTCATGTGAATTATCCGCTGGTGATCTTTATCGTCGTCGTTGTGTTTCTGCCGTTCTTTTACAATAGCGGCGTTGCCTCAATTTATGATTACCTTGAACGCCGATTTGGGGTTGCTTCCCGCTCTGTTATCTCTGCGCTTTTTCTTATCACCCAGACGATCACATCCGCGTCTATCCTTACAGCCACGGCGGTCGTCATCACCTTTGCCACCGGCCTAGAAGTGCGAACAAGCATTGTCTTGATGACCGTGATTATCCTTGCTTACACCATGCTTGGCGGCATGAATGCCGTCATCTGGACCGATGTTCTGCAAGGGATCGTTCTGTTCATCGGCGCAGGGATTATCTTGTGGAATCTTCTGGGCGCGACAGCGCCAATGTCAGACGCGCTGGGCGCCCTCGCCGCCGACGGCAAGCTAAACCCGATCAATACATCGCTGGACTTTTCTGTAGCACCCACCATTTGGGCTGGCGTATTCGCCATGACGCTTTTTCACATCACAGTTTACGGCGCCAATCAAATGATGGTGCAGCGCGCCCTAGCCGCCAAAAACATTGGCGATGCTAAAAAGTCCTACCTAATGATGGGCTATGCGGCCTTCTTTATATATTTCCTGTTCTTCTTCATTGGTGCACTTTTGTATGTCCACTTTGAAGGCGAACCGTTTGAACAACCAAACGCTATTATCCTCACCTTCGCGCAAACGCTGGCTATCCCCGGCCTTCTTGGCGTCTTGGCCGCCGCAGTTTTATCTGCCTCGATGTCGAGCCTATCCTCAGCGTTCAATTCTCTCGCCACCTCTTCAATCAGCGATTTTTACCAGCGCTTTTTCAAGAAGGACGGGAGCCCGGAACATTATCTCATGGTGTCGCGGATTTTTACCGTCTTCTGGGGCGCGGCTGCTATTCCGATCGCATTTGCCTTTATCAATAGCGGCGGCTCAATCCTTGAGCAGCTTACTCGGGTCGGCTCGTATTTTGTCGGCGCCAAGCTCGCCATGTATTTTCTCGGCTTCTTTTCGAAACATACGACCGAGCGCGGGCTGTTGATAGGCGTCGTTGCTGGCTTCCTGGTCCTTACAGGTGTCGTCAATGGCGTTCCCTTTGCCGGCATAGATCCGGTCAACGTCGCCTGGCCATGGTATGTGGTGATCGGCGGCGTTGTGAATATCGCCGTTTCATGGGGAGCCTCCGTCGCCCTCGATGGATTCAAATCCGAATGGCACGAACAGACCGTACCCGGACAATTGAAGAAGTTCAAAGACGAAGGCCTCGATGAGAAAATGGGCGGCTGGTACATGATCCCCGGCAAGGTCGACGCCCTGTGCTGGGGACTGCCGCTATTCTTCCTGGCGACGATCGCCTTCCTGATCGCGTTCGCAAGGCTCGGTCCCGCAATCGGATAAGCCTCAACCAAAGCCTCCGCACGGGTTCAAAAAGAGACCGGGTCGATACGAATTGACGATCGAAATTTTTGACGTAGTATCTTGTTTAATCATTCAGCGCCTGAATTGGTGTCGCTTCAAACGCTCTCCGCTTCTAAGCACAAACGTTTGTCAGTCTTTGCACCACGCTAATTTGTAGTCTTCTCAAGCACTCCAACTTCGAAGGAGCCAAACAGAATGACCAAAACATCAATAGCCTCTGCAGAAATATTCGAAGACCCTGAACACGCCGCCAAATACGCCGAAGGACCGGCCAAATTTGTGCCAGGCTTTTCTGCGTTGCATCGAATGGCTGCAATTTTAATTCGCGAGTCCGCCCCAACAGATGCTCACGTGCTGGTGCACGGCGCAGGTGGTGGATTGGAACTCGAGGCATTTGCTACGGAAAATCCGGAATGGCGTTTTGTTGGTGTTGATCCGGCAAAGCCAATGCTCGATGAGGCAAGGCTTCGACTGGGCGACTTGTCCGACCGGGTCGAACTACATCATGGATATGCTGACGATGCGCCGGATGGGCCATATGACGCTGCAACAAGCTTTCTAACACTACATTTTTTGAGCGCAGCCGAGCGGCGAAGAACCGTCTCTGAAATTGTCTGTCGGCTGAAACCGGGAGCTCCATTCATTGCAGTGCATTGTAGTTTTCCTCAAGATTCCGAGCTCCGGGAAAACTGGCTAAAAAGGCATCGGGAGTTTGTCGTCGCCTCCGGCGTTGATGCTGAAGATGCCGAAACTGCTTGCAAAGCGATCGCCGTTGATCTCGAGATTCTTGATCCTGTTACTGACGAAAAAATCTTACGTTCTGCAGGTTTGTCAGATGTTACGCCATTCTATGCGGCGTTCACCTGGCGAGGATGGTTTGGGCGAGCTTCGTAGGGGGCATTTAACTTAGAGACCGCATGACTCCGTCTGCTCATTTCGACAAGTCGAGTGGAGAGAATTTGTTTAAGCGCATTCGGCCGCTGGATAACGCCTTCCAATGCATGGGCTATATTGACAGCAATCATATTCGCGTGGGCATTCTGCGTACGCTCAGCAGCGCACTTATTTTCCCGCAAATTCTTCTTCTGAGTGCACACATAGTGCACACGAAAACCCGTAACCAATTGAATTTATTAGCAATCAGCTGCCGTCCATCATGGGGGCTATACAAAAACGGTGCGGATTGGTCTTCATGGTTCTATCGTGCATGCGCGGTTG
The DNA here is from genome assembly GCA_038534195.1 of Pseudomonadota bacterium. Taxonomy (GTDB): domain Bacteria; phylum Pseudomonadota; class Alphaproteobacteria; order Caulobacterales; family Parvularculaceae; genus JAJFFW01. Next base: position 9,296 of record JBCAXE010000023.1, on the reverse strand, counting down.
GGATCGGTCAACACAAACAGTCTTCGCCTTCTTTGAGACCCGCTCGTTATCGGGTCGCGAGCGTCACCTCTTTCACAATGTCGAACACCTCTTTCCGCGTGGAGGTTTTGCGGCGTACTAGCGCGATCGTTCGATAAGGTGGCGCGCCCTCAAAAGGGAGATAGCGGATTTCCTGATCTTTTTGAGAGATCGCAATTTTCGGCATCAGGGTGATGCCGGTGTCGGCGCGGACCATTTGCCGAAGCGTCTCAAGGCTGGTGGCGCGCAAATCCGCGTCGTCGCTGACGCTCATCGTATCGCAAACGTCAAGCGCCTGATCGCGCAGGCAATGCCCCTCCTCAAGAAGAAGCAACTTATACTGATGAAGTGTCTGGCCATTGACCGTTTTTTCCTTCGCAAGCGCATTGCCGGCGCTGACCGCCACGTAAAACGGATCGTCAAAAAGGGGCGCCGCCTCAAGGAAATCGTCTTTCACCGGCAACGCTAGAAACGCCGCATCGATCTGCCCGTTCCGGAGCTTTTCCAGAAGCATCTCTGATTTTTCTTCAATCAGCATCAGGCGCAATTTCGGCATCCGCTCTTTCAGCAGCGGAATAAGATCGGGAAAAAGATAACTCGCGAGCGTCGGGAAGGCCCCGAGCCGATAGCGGCCGGTGAGCGGATCATGGGCGCTCTCGGCCGTTTCATTGATGGTGTCCACCTCACGTAAGATGCGATGGGCCGACTGGAGAATGCTCTTGCCGATATCGGTTGGAACGACGCGCTTGTTCGTTCGCTCAAAGAGCTGCACGCCGAGCCGTTCTTCCATTTTCTTGATCTGCGCGCTTAGCGTCGGCTGGCTGACGCCGCACTGATCGGCCGCCTCGCTAAAACTGCGCAGGTCCGCGACCGCCGCCACATACTCTAAATCCCTGAGATTCAAGCCGTTCTCCGATCATTGATGAAACCTATGGCTACCATAGAAACAATCACTTTTACATAGATGATAGCTATCAATATTACGCTAATTATAGATTGAAGGCGCAAATTTCAACGTCAAGGCGAGTTTGAGGGAGTCAAATTCCCTCTTCATTCGCGCTTTGGCGGCTCGGCGGAGACCGGGCCTTGCTGCGCGTCTTTAGTCGCTGAGTCCCTTTTGTAACGACTGTCAGGAGATAAACCATGACTATCAGCGTCGGCGAACAATTGCCCGCTTTCGACCTCACCGCCGTGGACGGAAAACCGTTCGACCAAATCAACATCGACAATGTTTTTGTGAACGTGACGAACAAATCGTTCCCTAACAAATGGATCGTGCTCTTTTTCTATCCCAAAGACTTCACCTTCGTGTGCCCAACTGAAATTGCGGCCTTCGGTGACTTGAACGAGGAATTCACTGATCGCGACGCGCAGGTGCTCGCAGCGTCCACCGACACCGAGTTCACGCACTGGGCATGGCGTAAACATCAGGACGAGTTGCGCGATCTTCCGTTCCCGATGCTGGCCGATGTAAAGCGTGAATTGTCCGAAGCGCTTGGTGTCCTCGATAAAAATGAAGGCGTTTCGCAACGCGCCGTTTTCATTGCAGATCCGGACGGCGTCGTGCGCTTCTCGATGGTGACGGACCTGAATGTGGGCCGCAATCCGCAGGAAGTATTGCGCGTGCTTGATGCGTTGCAGACCGACGAGTTGTGTCCGTGCAACTGGAGCAAAGGCGACGAGACCATCGATCTGGCGAAAGTCGCGTAGGCGCACGCGCCACGCAATTACCTACTCAAAATCAGCGGCGGGGGAGCAGTTTGTTCCTCCGCCTCGATCCGAGAATTTGACCGAGGGAAAAAAATGACAATCGATACGCTCCGGAGCCGGATGCCGGAATACGCGAAAGACATAAAACTCAATCTGGGTCGCGTTCTTGCCGCCGACGGCACTGACGGCCTGACGCCGGTTCAATCCAAAGGCGTCGGCCTCGCCTCCGCTTATGCGACCAAAAACGACACGGTGATTGACGCGATCACACAGGAGATCAACGGTGATTTGCCGCATGAAGCGATCAGCGCCGCAAAGGCGGCGGCGACGATCATGGGCATGAACAATGTGTATTACCGGTTTATCCACCTTGTGAATGACGCCGACTATGCAACAATGCCGGCGAACGTTCGAATGAACATCATTGCGAACCCTGGTATAGAAAAAAGCGACTTCGAATTAATGAGCCTTGGCGTGTCGGCGATCAACGGATGCGGCATGTGCATAGAGGCCCATGTGGCGGAAGTGACGAAGGCCGGGATTTCGCGACAGGGCGTGCAGACGACGATCCGTATCGCTGCTGTTCTGAACGCCGCCGCGCAAGCGCTGCGGATCGAATCACATTGCTAATCGAAGATGGAACGAAAGGACGTTATGCTATGAGACTGAACATCAAATCTGTTTTCCTAGCCTCCGCAGCGGCGCTCGCTGTCAGCGGCGCAGGCGCGTTGGCGCAGGACTCCGCTTCCAGCGGCAAGCGCGCGGACGATTATGCGCAGGCGATCGCAAGCAGCGGCGGCGCCAAGCCCAATCAGTTCTGGTGGCCTGAGCAACTCGACCTCTCGCCCTTGCGCAAAAATGCATCCGTCACCGATCCGATGGGCGAAGAATTCAATTACGCGGACGCGTTTGCGACCTTAGACCTGGAAGCAGTGAAGAAAGACATTGAGGCTGTCATGACCACGTCGCAGGACTGGTGGCCGGCTGACTATGGACATTATGGTCCGTTTTTCATCCGTATGGCGTGGCACAGCGCCGGCACCTATCGCACGCTTGACGGGCGCGGCGGCGCGAATGGCGGTCAACTCCGATTTGAACCGTTGAATAGCTGGCCGGACAACACAAATCTCGACAAAGCCCGTCGTCTCCTGTGGCCTGTCAAGCAAAAATATGGCCGTAATATTTCGTGGTCGGATCTTATGGTTCTGACCGGCAATGTGGCGATGGAATCCATGGGCTTCAAAACGCTTGGCTTCGCCGGCGGCCGCGAGGACGCATGGGAGCCTGAGCTCGTTTATTGGGGTCCGGAACAAAAATTTCTTGAAGACAAGCGCTATAGCGGCGATCGCAACCTGCAGCGTCCCCTCGCCGCCGTGCAGATGGGGCTTATCTATGTGAATCCGGAAGGCCCCAACGGAAAACCTGATCCGCTCGCCGCCGCGAAAGACATTCGCACCACATTCGGGCGGATGGCGATGAACGATGAAGAAACCGTCGCGCTCATCGCTGGCGGACACACCTTCGGAAAAGCCCACGGCGCCCGCAAGCCCGCTGGTTGCCTCGATGTTGAACCCGCCGCCGGCGGCGTCGAAAAACAGGGCCTCGGCTGGCAAAACAAATGCGGCTCAGGCAAGGGCGCCGACACGATCACCAGCGGTCTTGAAGGCGCATGGACATCAAGCCCCGCCGAATGGACGCATCAATATCTCTCGAATCTGTTTGGATTTGAATGGAAACAAACGCGCAGCCCGGCTGGCGCCATTCAGTGGATCCCAACCGACGCAGCCGCTTCGGAACTCGTTCCTGACGCGCATATCGCCGACAAGCGCCACGCGCCGATCATGTTCACCACGGACCTTTCCCTTAAGTTCGATCCGGAATACCGCAAAGTCTCTGAACGGTTCCTTGAAAATCCGGAAGAGTTCGAAAAAGCGTTCGCCCGCGCCTGGTTCAAGCTGACCCACCGCGATATGGGCCCGCGCGCACGCTATCTCGGCGCCATGGTCCCGGCCGAAGAAATGATCTGGCAGGATCCTGTCCCAGCGCCGGACTATAAACTGATTAACGCCAAGGACGCCCGAAAGCTGAAAGCGGCGATCCTTGAAACAGATTTGTCAGTGTCTGAACTGGTTGAGGCGGCCTGGGCGTCGGCGGCGAGCTTCCGCGATACGGACGCGCGCGGCGGCGCGAATGGCGCGCGTGTACGCCTCAGTCCGCAAAAGGACTGGGCGGTGAATAACCCCGCATCGCTCGCCAAGACGATCGCCACCCTAGAAAAAGTGCACGCCGACTTTAATGCGGGTCTTTCCGGCGGCAAGCAGGTTTCGTTTGCAGACACGATTGTCCTCGGCGGCGCCGCTGCGATTGAGAAAGCGGCGAAAGACGCAGGCGTTGATGTTGAAGTGCCCTTCACGCCAGGCCGCGGCGACGCAACGCAAGAGCTGACGGACGAAAGCTCTTTCGCTTTCCTTGAACCTGCAGCCGACGCGTTCCGTAATTACTTCAGCGACAATGCGCGCTTAACGCCGGCTCAACATCTGGTTGATCGCGCGGACACATTAACGCTCACAGCGCCAGAAATGACAGTACTGATCGGCGGGATGCGCGCGTTAGACGCCAACACCGGGGACGGCAAGCATGGCGTTTTCACCGATCGTCCTGGCGTTTTGAGCAACGATTTCTTCGTCAATCTTCTTGATCTCAACACCGAATGGAAGCCGGCGGAGAACGGCGTCTATGAAGGCTTTGACCGTGCAGGCGGCGAACGCAAGTGGGCCGCGACCGAAGTGGATCTCGTGTTCGGGTCGAACGCGGAACTGCGCGCCATCGCCGAAATCTACGCCTATGGCGACTCGCAAGCGCTCTTTGTTGAGGACTTCGTCGAAGCCTGGACAAAGGTAATGAACCTTGATCGCTTTGAGCAGCCGAAACAGAAATCGCGACGCTTCGGCTCGCTTCTGAACCGAAACTGATCAAGCTCACCCTTAAAAGCGCCGCCGCTCCCTATGAGCGGTGGCGCTTTTTATTTGTCCCCTGCGAGTGCGGCAAGTTCCTCGTATAAAAGCGCCGAAAGCGTGAGACCTTCCGCCTTCACACGTTCCCTATTCTTCAATCGCTGTTCGCCTGGGAAACGCGCGCCGGGCGTGTCGCCGAGCGCCGCCGCCAACGTCTTCATGCGCTCCGTAAACTGATCACCAGCGAAAAGGCCTGGATCGATCGCCAACAACACGCAACCAACATTCGGCGGCGCCCCTTCGCTGTCAAAAAAAGAACTCGCCTCAAACCCGAAATGCGCGCCGGTAAGCGCCGCCGCCAATATTTCAACCATCATCGCGAGCGCTGCGCCTTTTGCGCCGCCGAGCGGGGCCAGCGATCCGCGCAAGGCGGCCGCCGCATCAGCTGTCGGCGCGCCATCTTCATCGAACGCCCAGCCCGCCGGGATCGGCGCGCCTTCTTTGTGCGCAGCGACAATCTTCCCTCGAGCCGCCACCGAGAGCGCGAGATCAATCACGAGCGGCGGCGCGTCGCCCATCGGCGCGGCGAACGCAATCGGGTTCGTCCCCATCATCGGCGCCGCGCCGCCCCAAAACGCAATGGCTTTCGGCGTGTTGGCGAACAGAAGCGAGACGAAGCCTTCGTCGGCCAGCTTCTCCACATGGGCCCCTGCTTGCCCCACATGATGGGACCGTTTCACACCAGCGATCGCAATACCGGCCTCCGGCGTCATGCGGTAAAGTTCCGCAATCGCCAAATCGAGCGCCGGATACGCGAACCCGTGCGCGGCGTCGACCATCACCGCGCCCTGACGCACCTGCGCAACTGAAGGCTTTGCATCTGTTCTGATTTTTCCAACCCGGCACTGCGCGCAATAGGACGCAACGCGCGAAAGACCGTGCCCCGCCTGACCGTCCCGTTGGGCGCAAACCAGCGCCCACGCCGTCGACCGCGCCGCATGCTCCGCCACGCCCACATTAACGAACGCCCGCTCGGCGAGCAGTTGCGCTTCCTCCAGACTGGTTTTGATCTCATCGCTCATGAGACGAATTCCCCGAAACGCGTCACGCGCTTCGATAAAGTTTCGTCATCACAAACTCGCGGTGCCCCAACGCCTCAGCCGCCGTCGCGCGGCCGTTCGCTGTTCTCACAACCATATCGATCAGCGCATCGCCCGCGTCGCTCATCGTCAGTTCACGGCGTAATATGCCGGAAACATCAAGATCGATATGTTCGGACATTGTCCGCACCGTGCGCGGGTTAGCGGTCAGCTTTACGACCGGCGCAATCGGATGCCCGATGATGTTGCCCTGCCCGGTTGGGAAGGTGTGCACCGTAAAGCCCGCCGCAGCCATCAGCGTGACGCATTCCGCCGCCGCGGAAGAGCTGTCCATGAAGTACATGCCGGGCCCCTTGGCCGGCGCTTCGGCCGGCTCCAGCACATCAATATAGCGAACGTCGCGGCCAATCTTTTCCAGATTGCCGAGCGCTTTTTCCTCGATCGTCGTCAGTCCGCCCTCAATATTTCCCTTTGTGGGCTGGCTATCGGAAAGGTCGGAGGTTTTGTGCGGCTCGATCACCTCGTCCTGATAGGCCTGGAACGTGCGCAAGAATTCCTCACCCGCCTCCGGCGTCGCCGCGCGCCCCTGACACAGCTTCTCAGCACCTGTGAGCTCCGATGTTTCGCCGAAAACGCCGTAGACGCCTTTGGGGATAAGCTTGTCATAAAGATTGCCGACCGCCGGATTGGCCCCGCACCCCGATGTGGTGTCGGACTCGCCGCATTTTGTTGAAATCCAGAGATCAGAAACCGGACATTTTTCGCGCTGCAACTCGCTCGCCCAATGGACGTAGTCTTTCGCTTGACGAGAGGCGGCGGCGATCGTCGCGATGTCGCCATTTTGTTCAATCGAAAAGCCGGTAACGGGTTTTCCAGTTTCTGCGATCCCATCGACGACTTTCTGCGTCCAGCCCGGCTCAATGCCGATAACGACGCACGCCGCCACATTCGGATTGGCGCCGGTGCCGATGATCGTCCGGAAGAAAAGGTCAAGATCAGCGCCGAACTGAAGCCGCCCATAAGCGTGCGGCAACGCGAGCGCGCCTTTGATATTGCTCGCGACCGCTTCGGCCGCCGCGTTGGAAATGTCGTCAACCGGCAACACCACCACGTGATTGCGGACGCCGACGCGTCCGTTTTCGCGGCGAAATCCAAGAAATGAATCAGCGTTCGTCATATCCGCCTCCGGTTACCAGCGTTTGGTTTTCAAGTTATGCGTATGGACGTGACGGCCTTTCGCGGCGGCGGCGACCACGCGGCCGATATCAACGCCGTATTTGATCACGGCGTCATCGACGGCGAGATCTTTCAATGCAATCTTGTGCCCGATCGGCACATCCTCGGCCGCCGCCATCCGAAAGTCCGAATTGTCTTCGGTCACGACGCATAGCATCTCGTCGCCGGCCTTGAGACCCTCGACCACGACAACGCCCACATTGTCGTCGCGATGATGGATTAAGAGTTGGGGCGCAGTCATGATAAACTTCCTCTCGTTGGCGCATCCAGATTGCACGGGGGCAATCAGACGCGATCAATTGGGATTTTTACGTATACGGATTTTTCTCAAGCCAAATAGGCTGAAAAAAAGCCTTCCCTGGGACCCATCTTTATAGGATAAGAACGCGGATACAAGCGGCTTCTCGGACGGCTTGCCGCGCACCAGCGGCGCCAAGAGCGGCCAGAAGAAATGAGGCAATTCCAATGGAAAAACGCCAGCAAAACTTTATCAACGGCGCGTGGCGCGACGCACAAAGCGGCGCAACGTTCGAGGTCACGAACCCGGCGACGGGCGCCGTAATCGGGGTTGCGCCGATGTCCGGCCGGACCGAGACGGCCGCCGCCATCGACGCAGCCTCCGACGCTCTCCCCCTCTGGCGCGCGCAAAGCGTCGAAGAGCGCGCCGGAACGCTTTATCGGCTCTACGAATGTTTGATGGACCATCAAGACGCGCTCGGCGAACTCCTCACCGAGGAAATGGGTAAACCGCTCGCTGAAGCAAAAGGCGAGATCGGCTTCGGCGCAAAGTTTTTCCGCTGGTACGGAGAAGAAGCGCGCCGGATCTATGGCGACGTCATCCCCTCGCCCTTCCCGGACAGCCGCATCGTGGTGACGAAGACCCCTGTGGGCGTCGTCGGCGCGATCACGCCATGGAATTTTCCAAGTTCGATGATCGCGCGCAAGCTCGCCGCCGCCATGGCGGCGGGGTGCTCGATGGTGATCAAGCCCGCCTCGCAGACGCCGTATTCCGCCTTAGCGTTTGGCGACCTCGCCGAAGAAGCGGGCGTGCCGGCGGGCGTCGTCAACATTATCACCGGACGCGCATCGGAAATCGCCGCCGAGATGTGTGAAAACCCCAAATTGCGAAAGATCACATTCACCGGCTCCACATCCGTCGGGAAGAAACTGGCCGCGCAGGCGAGCGCGAACATGAAACGCATTTCCATGGAGCTGGGAGGCAACGCGCCGTTCATTGTCTTTGACGACGCGGACATCGACGCCGCCGTCGCTGGCGCCATGATTTCGAAATATCGCAATTCCGGTCAGACCTGTGTTTGCGCAAACCGGTTGTTCGTACAGGCCGGCGTTTACGAGGCGTTTGCAGAAAAACTGACGACGGCGGTCAATGCGCTCAATGTGGGCGACGGCATGAGCGGCGGGGTCACGCAAGGCCCGCTCATTGACGAAAACGCCGTTGCGAAAGTCGAAGAACATATCGCCGACGCCCTTGAGCATGGCGCAGAATTACGCACCGGCGGCGCACGCAACGAACAAGGCGGCACATTTTTCAACCCCACCGTTCTTGCGAATGCCTCGCGCACCATGAAAATATTCCGTGAGGAAACCTTTGGCCCGATCGCGCCGCTCTTTAAATTTGAAACTGAAGAAGAGGCGATCGCACTCGCTAATGACACCGAATACGGTCTCGCCGCCTACGCCTACACAAAGGATGTGGGTCGCGCCTGGCGCCTGTCGGAGCAGCTCGACTATGGCATGGTTGGCCTGAACGCAGGGCTCGTATCAACAGAAGTGGCGCCGTTCGGCGGCGTTAAGGACTCAGGCGTCGGCCGCGAAGGGTCAAAATACGGGATCGACGATTATCTCGATATCAAATACGCGCTTTTCAGCGGCCTTGGACGGTAGCGCCTGGCGCGCCGCCGCGCCGACGAGCGAGCGCCATAAACCAGACAACGACATTCGCTGCGACGATTAAGCCAGTGAGCATTATGAAGGTTGCGCCTAATTCGCCGCCAACGACGCCGAGCGGCGAAAACAGGATGTAGAGCCCCACCACGGCTGAGGCGAGCGTGAAGGCGACAGGCCGCGCCAACGCCCAAGGCGTCATGTCGACAACGCTGGACGTTGCATACCGCCAGGGCGTCTCGCGCGGCGCCAACCCGCCCGCGATCAACATGATCGCCACCTCAATAACAAAAAGAATCGCATACTGATGAAGAAAATGCAGACTGACGGCGTCATCAAAAACGAACCGTAAGAGGCCATAAGCAATAATATG
>JBCAXE010000022.1:0-55051 GCA_038534195.1 Pseudomonadota bacterium | reverse complement strand
TGTCGGCATTTGACTGACGGGAAAAGTCAACGGTGTTTCCGTCGATGACAAGGGTTGCGGGGTCCGTCCACCTAAAGATCCGCGTATCCTCCTGCGCATTCACATCTGCGGAAATCGCAACAAAGTCGCCGCTCGCGCTACGCGTGACCGTATCGCTGATTTGCGTCGAGCCGCCTGTGTCCGTGACCGCCATCCGCCACGGTGAAGCGGCGTCGCCTGCAATGATAAAATTCTCAAAGGAGTTAATTTGCGATTCCGTTAGTCCGGACTCCTCGGAAACAATTTGGACAGCTTTCGGCGCTGCGTATTCAAGCCCGTAGCCAATAGGGAAAAGGGGATCGTAATTCGCGGCGCCCGCATTGAGCTCGGCGTCGGTCGCCAATTTTGGCCATGAAAACGAAAGGCGTCCGCTAAAGTCGTGGCGCGCCGCCCCTTTTTGATCGCCGACGAGAACATCTGCGACGCCGGCGCCCTGATCACCGGGCAACCATGCGGCGACGAACCCGTCCGACGCATTCAATTCCGGATTGACCCACATCGGTCGGCCGGAAAGAAAGACGGTAACGGTCTTAACGCCTGCGTCACGGAATGCTTTCAATTTCTCAAGAGGCTCCGTCGGCACAAAATCGAGATGCGCGACATCGCCCTGAAATTCGGCGTAGGGGTCTTCGCCGAAGACGATGATCGCGATATCCGGCTTTTCTGTGTAAGACCCGTCAGCGCTGAGCATGGTCTCACCGCCGATTTCTTCGATTGCTTCTCGCAACCCCGCATAGATCGACTGGCCGTTTGGAAAGTCCTTGTTCGCGTTGCCGGTCCCTTGCCAGGAGAGCGTCCACCCGCCGGATTGTTTGGCGATATTGTCGGCGCCGTCGCCTGTCACGAGCACGCGCGCGCCTGGCTGAATCGGAAGGACGTCGTCATTGTTTTTCAACAGCACCAGCGATTGGCGCACGGCGGCTCGGGCGACCGCCTTATGGTCCGGATCGGACAGGATCGTCCAATCGCCGGCCAATGCGCGCGATGAGGGCGGCCCTGCCTCGAATAGACCAGCACGTATCTTTACGCGCAAGATACGCGAAACCGCTTCGTCAAGACGCTCCGCCGAAATCTCGCCGGAACGCGCCTGCGCCAGGGTATTTTCGTAAAGTTTCTTCCAGCTATCGGGCGCCATGAACATGTCAACGCCCGCATTGATCGCCGCTGCGCATGAGGTGTTTGTGCAGCCTGCAACTTGACCGTGGCCATTCCAGTCGCCGACGACGAAGCCGTCAAAATTCATCCGTCCACGTAAAACATCGGTAAGGAGCTCGCGGTGACCGTGCAGCTTTCGGCCTTTGTAGCTAGAAAAAGACGCCATCACCACTTGAACGCCGGCGTCGATCGCCGCCGGATATCCGGCAGCGTGGATGTCACGCAGTGTTGACTCCAGGTCCTGGCTGTCGCCCTGATCGCGGCCGTCGACGGTGCCGCCGTCCGCCACAAAGTGTTTCGCCGTGGCGACAATCTTGCCGCGCCCCAGAAATTCCGGCGAAGAAATGGCCCCCTGAATGCCTTCGACAATGCGCGTCGCATAGCTGGCGACGAGTTCAGGGTTTTCCGAATAGCTTTCATAGGTGCGCCCCCATCGATCGTTGCGGACAACTGCGATCGTTGGGGCGAAGGTCCAATCGAGCCCGGTGGCGAGCATTTCACGCGCCGTGACTTCGCCAATTTTCTCAATCAAGTCCGGATCACCAGCGGCGCCAAGGCCGATATTGTGGGGAAACAATGTAGCGCCGACGACATTGTTGTGACCGTGCACGGCGTCGGAGCCCCAAAGGGCGGGAATGCCGACGCCGCCGTCGCTTGTGTCAGTTGAGGCTTCCCAAAAAGCGTCGGCGAGGGCGAGCCATGCGTCAGGCGTCGTCCGGTTATCGGCGCCCGGCGCGGAGTTTCCGCCGTTTAGAATAGATCCGAGATTGTATTCTTTCACTTCCTCGGGCGTCACTGAACCGATATCGGCCTGAACGATCTGTCCGACTTTTTCTTCAAGGGTCATCCGCGAAAGAAGATCGGCGATCTTTTTCTCGGTCGCTTTGTCGGCTTCAAATACTGCATCAGCGAGCGGCCATGACGCCGGGTCGATGTTCGGATCATCCGACAGCGGATCGATAAAGCGTTCTGCGATATCCGACTCTGCTGGCGCGACAAGGGGACCGGTTGGTTCCGTGCCCTGGTTATTACAGCTGGCGGCGACCAGACAAAAAGTGATCCCAACAGTGCTCTCTAGGAAGGATAAACGCCTATTAAATGCCATTTGCCTGTTCCTGTTTTAAGGCTCCGGGTCAATGAGCGGAGCCTGTCCTGAACGATTACGACACCGTCAATCGGAAAAAATGAGAGCGGCCTCTGAATACGGGGCCGCTCTCACCGTAAATGACGGCCGGGAGGAAACGCCGCCAGTTGATGGTGGCCCCAATCAGAAATTAAGCCTGACGCGTCCACCAAAGGTGCGCTGATCGTTCAAGAAGCGCAAGTTCAGGCCAGGCGAATTGATCGATGTCTGCGAGTATGCCGTGTCCGTCAGGTTTTTGACATACAATTCAAAGCGCAGATTATCCTGCGGGTTATAGCCGGCGCCGATATCAAGCCGGACATAGCCTGGAACGCGATCGCGGGAGGAACCGGCGTTTCCGGCGACTGTGTTCTGTAACGCCGTTAGATCATCTGCGGACAGATCAGGGAACGTGCTCGCGTCGATGGTCGGCAGCGTTCCGTCGCCGTTGAAGATCGTCAGGAAATAATCAGTGCGGAAGCCCGCCGATACGATCCAGTCGAACCGGCCAAGATTGGATTCAACGGCCTGGCTGAGCGAGACGAGCCCTGACAGGGCGGACGCTTTCGGCAGCCTGTTGCCCACCGGATCAAACGGGATCGTATCCGCTGGACCATTTGGATTGTTGAACCGCGTGTCCACGAGCGCCTGCGAGGCGTTTGTGAATTCCGTATCAAGATATTGGAAGTTGGTCCGGAAGGTCAGATTGCCGGGCAGTTGCTGGGTGTAATCGACGTCGAAGCCGAGAATGCGGCTGTCGCCGACATTTTGGCGCAAGGAAACAAGACCGGCGTCGGTGCTCATCCCCATACCGGTGCTGACGCCCGCGCCCGCCGGCGCCAGGATCGTGAATTGCTGATCGGTATAGTCGTACCAGAAGCCAGCCACGTTGAAGATTGAGCGGTAGCCGCCAAGTTCGAACGCACTCTTGGCGCCGACTTCGACGACGCGCACTTCCTCAACGTCAAATTCCGGCGTTATGATTTGGTTCGCCTGCGTCACTGAGTCGTTGAAGCCGCCGGAGTTTGTCCCCGTGGAGACGCCTGCATAAACAAGCATGTCCGGCGTCACGTCATATTCAAGACGAACGCGATAATCGAAAAACTCGTCACGGCGCGATCCGAAGTTCGGTGTAATGTTCGAAATTTCCCGGCCCTGCAGGTCAAACCCGGATTGATTGGGACCTTCCGTCAGGAGGAGGTTGATCAAATCATCGATGGTGTCGTCTTCGCCGAATTGCGCAACGCCGCCGAGGAAGAGCGCAATCCGCCCCTCAGCCGTCGTCAGGTCCACATCTTCCGTAAAGACGGTGCGATTGCGGCCTGCGAATTGGAACCCTTCCGTCCCAAAACGATGTTGCGCGCAACATGAAAAGTTGAAGGTGTTCGGCGGCGTTCCGCTTGTATCATTCGGGAACAGGAACAATTCGATGCTGCCGAAGCCGCCTGTCCGTTTCAGGCGTTCGTTCGTGTACCGTACGCCGCCGGTTAGGCGGAAATTTTCGGTGATGTCATAGGTGCCGTCCGCGTAGAAGGCGTAGTTTTCGCGATCAACATCGGGAAAGTCGAAGTTCACGCCAGCGAAAACAAATGACCGGTCGGCCGTCGTTGCAAAAGATGCGGTGCCATATTCTTTGAAGTAGAAACCGCCGACGGTCCAGCGGAAACGCTGATCGTCGTTGGCGAACAGGCGTACTTCTTGAATGATCGATTGAGAGCGCTGATCGAATTGAACGCGGCTGAAGGTGTCGAAGAAATCCGCCCTGTTGTCGCCGATGATGAGGTCGTCAAAGCCGGGGAAGAAAGCGTCCGATGCGGTGCGGTTAAAGAAGTAGTCGACTGTCCGTAGGCCGCCGATATATTCGGCCGTGAAGTTGCCGAAGTCATATTGCGCATTGCCGCGGATGCCCCAGATCTCGGCGTCTTGCACCGGTTGGGCGCCTTGCGTGACAACCTGGCGTGGATTGGTGAGGTCGCGAATTTCCTGTGACGGAATGTTTCCATCAGCCTGTTGCTGGAAAAAGGGGAAATAGTCGAGACCGCCAAAGCCGGTTCCGCCCTGGTCAAGATAATCTCCGGCCAATTCGAGAGATAAACGCTCTGTCGGCTCCCAAAGGAAGGTGACGCGGCCGGCCAGATCGTCGACTTCACGAGACTCCCGAATATCTGTCAGATCACCGACATTTTCGATCTTCGAGTTATGGCGCAAACGATAACCAGCGAATCGGATCGCTGCGTTATCCCAAAGCGGCACGTTGAGGGCCGCCTGATATTCGCGTTGCGCGAAGTTACCGAGGCCGACATCGACATAACCGTTGAATTCGCCGAGGTCAGGTTTCCGCGTGATGATGTTGAGCGAGCCGCCTGTGGCGTTGCGGCCACGCAATGTGCCTTGTGGGCCGACATTAAGTTCTACAGACTGGATATCGAAGAAGAATGAGCCGAGCCCGCGGGGCCGTGAAAGATAGAGACCATCGAGCAGGATGGCCGAACGCGGTTCTGAAAGCTCGGTATTATTGTCGTCCCCAATGCCGCGGATGAAGACTTCCACATTGCCCTCGCGCGAGCCGATATTCAGCTGGGGCAGGACGGTCGCTAGATCCTGAAACGAGTTCAGTCCCTGTTTACGCAGATCGTCTCCGTCGATCTGTTTGGCGACGGCCGCCGTGTCCTGAAGGCTTTGCGATCGCCGTTCGGTCGTCACGACGATTTCATCTTCAAGCCCGTTGTCGGCGTCATCCTGCGCGAAAGCCGGCGCCGTTAGCGCGCCGATGACGCCCATGCTTGCGCCAAGCCACAAAGTTCTCTTTGAAACTCCCATAGTTCCCTCCCTGTATATTGTATTTCCGGTGACCGCTTCAGGATCGCCGGGCCGTTCATCGGTAGGAGAATGAAAAATGACAGCCCTGTCAATCACAAAATGACAGGGCTGTCATTTCAGCGGCATATGCTAGAATGGCGCAGGGCAAATGGTTAAGGGTGGCGCTGAACGTGGCTTATCTCTTGAATTTAAAGCTTTTTATCGAAAGCCGGATAATCAGCGCATAATTGCGCGTCGATTGGGGCGCAAGATGTGGTGAAAAAATGGGGCGGCGACAGTGACAACATGGTCACGGTTTAACGAGGGAGGCGGCGAACCCGGGGCGATGAAACCGGCGGTTCAGTCCATCGGTTATGGCGTGGGCGATTTCGGCATGAACCTGTTCTGGAACAGCCTGTCGCTTCTCCTGCTTTTTTACTACACGCAGGTTCTGGGGCTGCCCCCGCGCGACGCGGGCGTCATTTTCTTCATCGGCACCGTTTGGGACGCGTTCACCGATCCGATTATGGCGGCGATCGCTGAGCGCACACGCACACGGTGGGGCAGTTATCGTCCCTATTTGCCCTTTGGCGGCGCCGTCTTGTGCGCGGCGTTTATCGGCCTTATGGCGCCAATCGCATGGGACGGCGCCGTTATGTTGCCGGCGCTTTTAATATTCCATCTTATCTTTCGTACCAGTTATACGCTCGTCGGTATTCCGTATTCGGCGCTTTCCACGCGAATAACAGACGATGGCCGCGAACGCGTGATTTTGTCGGGCATGCGGATGTTCTTCGCGCTGCTCGGTAATTTGGCGATCGCCGCCTTGACCTTTCCGATCGTTCGAGCGGCGGGCGATGGGTCGGACACCAGCCAGATTGGCTTTTTCTGGTTCGCCTGTTTGTGCGCGCTCGTTGCTTATTTTTGTTTCCTGTTAAGTTTTTTCTTCACAAAGGAAAAAGTGGGCGCCGCGTCGTCGCCGATTTCACTGCGCGCGTCGGTGAAAAGCGCGATACAAAGCCTGCGCTTTAATCGCGCGCTTCACACAATGGTGGCCATTGTCTTTTGTCAGGCCGCGGCCAGCTTAATCTTTGCGGCGACGCTCGCATTCTTTGTCGATGTCCACGCTGTGCAGTTGCGGTCAAAAGAAGAAATCCTCGGCGCGAACGCGGCGATCATGCTTCTTGCGGTTCCTGTGTGGACGACAATCGCCCACTTATTCGGCAAGCGGCGCGCATGGATCGGCGCCTCCATTATTATCATCGGCGCCGGTCTTCATCTCGGCGGCGCGCGTGTGCTTATTGTCGATGGATGGGCGCTCCAGGTATTCGCCATGGCGTTTGGATTCGGCGCATTCGGCGTTTTGATTTGGTCGATGGTTCCCGACACCGTCGAATATGGGGCCTGGAAAACGGGCGTGCGCAGCGAGGCGGCGGCCTTCGGCATCACGCTTTTCGTCCAGAAACTATCTATCGGAACGGCGGGATTGTTGATCGGTCTTGTTCTTGAAGCGATCGGCTATTCAACCGCTCCGGAGGAAGCAACGGCGCGCATGGCCGACGCGATCCGCATGATGATGGGCGCCGGCCCGGCGTTACTTATGGCGGTTTGCCTTGTTCCATTAGTCTGTCATCCTGTAAACCGGGTAAGTCATAAAGCAGCGCGCGCAGCATTAAGGCGCGGTGCGCACGCAAAAGGAAACGATTGAACGACATGTCGTCGATGGCGCAAAACCAAAAAGCTCCAATGAAGCCGACGCCTAGTATCGATGATGTCGCGCGTGCCGCGGGCGTATCTACAAAGACGGTGTCGCGCGTCATTAACAGAGAGCCGAATGTCACGCCGTCTACGCGTGAGCGCGTCTTAAACGCGATAGAGGCGCTTTCCTATACGCCAAGCGTTTCGGCCCGTGTCTTGGCCGGAAACCGGAGCTATCAGATTACCTTGTTCTGTTCCTCGCCGCGAAGCGATTATTTCGCGGATATCCAATTTGCGGCGATGTCCGTCTGCCAGGCGAGCGGCTATCGTCTTATGGTGACGCTTCTCAAGGACTATCCGTATAAAAATGAAATTGAAGCGGAAAAAACGCTTGCGGCGTTGATTGGACGTCCTTTTCCGGACAGCATCCTATTGCCGCCGCCTTTTTGCGATGACCCGCATATCTTGACTTTCTTGAAAGGCCGAAACGTTCCTTATGTGCGGATTTCGCCGAAGGACGATGACGATAGTCCATTCGTTTCTTTCAATGAAGAAGACGCCGCCTTCGAGATTACAAGCCATCTCATCGCTCTTGGGCATGAAGAGATCGCATTTGTGCGGGGCGACGAAGGTCATAGCGCGACGACCGCGCGCGAGAAGGGGTTCAGGCGCGCTTTTGCGAAGAACGACCTGCGTGTCCGCGAAGATCTGATTTATCCGGGGACCTTTCTTTTTCCGTCAGGCGTTGAGGCGGGCGAAAAAATGTTTATCGGCGATGCGGCGCCCACGGCTGTTTTCGCCTGTAACGATGAAATGGCGGCCGGGGTCAGCATCGCCGCGCACCGCGCCGGCCTTGATATTCCGGACGATGTTTCAATTGTCGGATTTGATGACAGCTCTGTCGCGCAGCTCACCCTGCCGCCGCTAACGACCGTAAAACAGCCGCTGGAACGCCTCGCCGCCATCGCGACCGAAATCGCCATCGGTCAACACAGCAAACACGCCGATCCTGAGAAAGAAACAACAACCGTTGACAGCTATGATCTCATCATCCGGTCTTCGACAGCGCGCCCCCGCGCCTCTTGAGCGAGGTGGTGAAGCGGGGCGGGCGCTGGGAAGCCGCCCCGCTTCAGGTTAGTCTAATATTGACCGAGGACGTTGATGAACACGCCATCTTCGTTGAACGAGAGATCTGTCAGGTCATCTGAGAAATCCGTGAAATTGTAGCCGACGCCAAATTTCACGTGATCGCCCACTTGCCTGTAGATCGCCAACAATCCGCCGATCCGTTGATCTTCCGCCTGCCGCACGTTCAGGCTTCGCGCCTCTGCGAGCAGTTCCCATCCTTCGACAAACCTGACGTCAACACGCCCGGCGACGAATGTGGAGCTTGAATCGAACCATGGTGCGGACGGATCGCGTGACAAGCGCAATTGGCCAAGGCGATGCGCCACTTTTGCTCCAACTGTGAGCCATCCATTGAGGTCATAAGAGCCGTCAACGGAGAAGACGTGGGACCGTTGCGCGAAGTCAACGCTCGCGCCGGTAGCGGTAATCTGCGCCGGGGAGGGCAAGTCTTCGAGGAACGTATATTTCAGTAAAATATTGAGCTTGTCATGGGTTACCGGGCGATAAGCGCCAGCGCCGACGACTTCCAGGAATTCGGCTTCATCAAGCGGGCTGTTATTGCGTTCGTTCGACACCGCGCCGTTCAATTTTGCGTAGAGTCTCAAACCTTCATTGACTTGATAATTGAGGTTTGTGCGCCAGGCCCACACGATGCGGTCGCCGGTCTGGCTGCTTTCTTCGTCGCGGTATTCAAGCGAGCCAGCGATGCGAAGATTATCTGCTGCATAACTGATCGACCCGGTGATCGCATCGCGATTAATGTCGCCGACAATCGGATCGACAAGTCCGCCGGTTTCGTAAGACAGGCCATAGGCCCATCGATCGCCGGGCGTCCAATCGACCCCGTAAGCCTGAGTGACGCCGGTCGGCCCCGCGCCATATTCGTACCGGCCTTCGGCAAACACTGATATATCGTCCGTATATCGGGTTTTTGCGCCGGCGGTGACGCGCCCAAGCCGTCCTGTGTTAAAAGCGTTCGGATTTTCCGCAGCCAGCGTATAGGCGAGATAAAGCGATCCGTAGTCGCCAATCTGATAGTCCACGCCAGCCTTCGCGCCGAGGCCGAGTTCTCCCGCCGATACTTCGCCGTCAAACTTCGCCCGTTTGCTGAACCGGTATCCGCCGCCCACGCCAATGCGATCATTGCCTTCACGCGTTTGAGCATGGTCGAGCGATAATTGACCGAATGCACGCAGGTTCCATTCCGGGTCGTCTTCATCGTCGATGATCGGCGTGTATCCAAGCTCAACGGCGAGGTCCGTGCGTGCGCCTTCCTGATTGAGCGTTGGGCTCGCAGTGCCGCCGCCCGCAAGCGTCGAAGCGCGGTCATCGTGGCGCACGCCAACAGACGCCGTAAGCCGCCGCCAGAACGTCTTGACGAAGCCGCCTTCAACAACGGTGGCGTCGTTTATATCACCGTCGTTGATGTCCGCTTTGAAGCGGGCGGTTGTCGTTTTGCCGAGGGCGATTTCAAAGGCGCCGCCATACTGTGACAGAGCCTCGCCGCCTATCGTCAATTGGCCTGGCGAAGAAAAGCCTTCTTCGCGATCCTGGAAATAGGCGGAGACGCGCCCGTTCAGCCCATCATCGATATCGGAAAGGTTTGCGGCGCCTTCCAATCGAAGACCAAGAGCGGCATCGGCGATTTGACGCCGGTCGATAAACTCAAATCCGCCGGACCCGGACACTAATTCGCCAAAGCCGCCGCCATTTGATTGGGCCGCTTCAGCTTTGAAATAGGTTTCCGGGTTCAGACGAATAGTCACGTCGCCGCCGGCGAGCGATTGTTCAAACCCTTCGTCCGCTTGCCGATAGCCGTTGAGCCCGATGCGAATATGGTCGTTCAGCCATGCTTCGCCTCGGCCGCCGGTTGTGAAGTTGCTAGGGGCGATGAATGTCGGCGCGAATTCGTACGTGGCGACGAGATAAACCGGATCGCCAGCAAGCGCTGCATCGCGTACGAAAAGGACGCCGTCCGAAACAGCCGGCAACGCCTCGCGGAGAAGAACACGTCCTTGGATATGATTGAAATCATAATCGCGCGCAGGGATCAGTTCCGTCCGGCTGCGCACTATCCCTGAGACCCGATCGCGGACCTCGACAAACAGGCGCTCGGAGCCCTCCACAATATCCTGATTGCGAAAATAGAAAACGGTTCCATTGGTGCCGCGGAATTCTTCCCGGCTGCCGACCGTACCCGGATCAGCCGCGAACGCCGTCACCGCCGCGCGCGCTTCCCCGTAGGCCGTTTGGCCGGGCGTTACGGCGCGAAGATTGGCGCCGTAAAGACCACGCGAATAGTTGACGAACTCCGTCCCCGTCAGTTGCGTCTGGAAGTTACCCCATAAAACGCTTGAGGCGCCGCGCTCCACGCGGATGTAGAATTTACCGGCGGTGGGCGCATCTTCTAAGGTGACAGAATCATCGCCATAGACCGGGTAATAGCGGTCCGGGTCGATGCGACGCAAGAAAGCGCGTTGATCTTTCTCCGTGAAGTTTGAAAAGAGGTTGCCAATGCGTTGTTCACGCGTGTCAGCTGCCGCAGTGATGATGTATTTGCCCTTGATTTTTCCCTTGTAGTAAAAAGCAAGCCGGCCCTCTACAAAGTTATCGTCGAAGTCGGTTTCCGGGCCGGCGGCCAATTCGTCGTTTCCTTCAATCGACTGATGAATGAAGGTGAGGTCGGCAAGTCCGACCAGGAAGTGGTCGTCGCGTGCGATGTTAACGGGACGCGTGATTTTTACGGCGTCGCCCCCGCGATCCGCAATCACAACATCAACGTTATGTTCGCCATGCGGGACAATACGCTCGGCGAATGCTGTCCCTTTGCCGGACGCGACGGCGTCGGCGCCCATCACAGAAACGGACTGTTCGTCTTTCAGATCCGTTACGACGACTGTGATCGTGCCGCCCTTCAATGGAATAGCGCGCTGCGCGGTTTTATCCTCCTGTAAGGGGCCCGATCTAACCGGCGCGTCCGGGTAGTCGGCTTCGACAATTGGCAGTTTTTGCGCAAGCGTTTCGTCAAATCGGCCTTCGGCGTCATAAACACGCAGCACATATTGAACAGCTTCGACGTCGCCATCCGGAATCCATGATGCGCCGGCGCCGATCGTCACGGGCAAGACCGCAATAGGATCATCTTTAACGCTTGCGGCGGCGTTAAACAGGCGCACTTCAGCGCGCTGGATAAACGCGGGATAGTTCGCATAGGAGGAAAAGCGGACCGCCTCACCACGTTTGGCGGCGGCCTCCGCAGTTGTCACATTCAGAACGGGCGCGATAATCGTCTCGTCGAAGCGAATGAACGTGTTTGCTGCAAGAGCCGCTATATCGTCACGCCGCTGTATGTCTTGTGTTGTTTCTTCGCCAGCGCTCGGGACGCCATCAATAGAAATACGATACCCGTCGCCAGATAAAACAGGGGCGGCGCCGCCTTGTTCGAGATTTGGCGCGCGTTTCTCGACGTCGAGCCGATTATTATCGGACCGTGCGCCGCAAATGCGCTGATCCTCATCGTCGCAAGCAACCGACGGCTCTGCGTGGGCGACGGAAATTGAAAGAGCGATCGCGGAGACGCTAATCATTGCGTTCGCAAGGAGGGCTGAATTTTGACGCTGTCTCATTTTGCGCCTCCTGTCTTTTCGACCTGGATCGTTTCAGTCTCGAAAATCAGGCGGGGCCTTCCTTTCCTTTCTTTCCAGTATTCTTTGAATCGCTTTTTGATCAGCGCAGTTCGACGCTTGATGAGTTTTTTGTCTTCGCCTGCCGACGCGTAGGTGACGCGCACAACAGACGGTCTCGCTTCGAGCGACGGCACGAGGTTTTCAATCGCCGCGTCGAATTTTTCCGTTATGTCCCCACCGTCGAACGCGGCGTCAGAAATATCGAGTCGGACGACCTGGAACAGGGCGGCCCCAAAATTCATTTTCGCGAATTTACCGCGCGTGAGCCTGATGGTTTCAGGATTGTCCGTGGTCATCCGGTATCCTGTCGGTAGACTCCGCGGGTCAATTTTCAGAATGAAATTCGTGCCGCGTTTCTCGTTGGCGATTTCGGGACACGTGATGTGATACCGCCCAAAACTGTCCGTGGTGATGAGCAAGCCGCGGACGGTGGCGAGACGCGCGCCGGGAATGCCGGGTTCATCGTCGTCCTGACGCCCGTTCGCATTCTTATCGTCCCAGACTTTGCCGATGATATCGGTACAGTCGACGTCCGGGTCAGCGACGATCCGGATGGGCGCTTCAGCAACGTTGGAGACTACCGCGTCGGCGGGCACATTCAAAGCATAGGCTTCGTTGATATGCGTGCCTTCGCGTACGCCAGCGCCGACAACAGCGATCAGGCTGATTGTGTGCGTTTGTTCTGCGCCGAAAGTCAGGAGCGGCCATACGATGTCGCGTCCGCGTTGCTCTGGCTCGGTTGCGACACCGTCGACGCTGCCTGATCCGGAGACATATTTGAATCCTGCGGGTAACCGATCAATGATATCGATATCGACGATGGGGCCCGGCAGGGTCGATTGCGCTGTAATGGTGTACGGAACAAGCGCACCCCGTGACGCCGACCCTTTTGGCGTCGCCTTCGTCAGGATGATGGCGCCTTCAAGGATCGGATCAATCGGAAGATGATTGTTTAAAACGTTCGCTGACGCGCCCGGCGTAATCGTAAATGACAAGAAGTACGTGCTTGCGGCGCCGCCCAGCGTGCAATCTTGCGCGGCGGCCGGCTGCGGCGGCTTATTGCTCGCCTGGATCAGCAACGGATCCGGCGTCGGGCCGACGTCAAACGGACCAGCGCAGGGCGGAATTATTGACGACGGCGTTATCGGATTGAAGGCGCCGACCGGCGGCGTCACTTCGAGGCTGTAAACGCCCGCTGGCGCGCCCGGCAGTAAAAGATATTGGTAGAATCCATCAGCGCCGGTGGTCTGTGTGATATTCTCGGCGCCGCCGACAAGGTGAAGGTCCGGATCAAAGCCCGCCGGTCCCGTGAAGGTGACGATCGCGCCTTCAATCAAGTCCGACGTCACCGAGTTATAGACAACGCCTGACGGATCGAGCGGCAGTGACTGTTCGGTCACGGTTTCGCCAGGGGCGAGCGTGATGCCGAACAATCCTGTGGGTGTGACGGTGGCGCCGCCGGGATTGGCGGCGGAAACAACGCCGTCGGTCGCCGCCGCGCCGGTTTCATTGGGGCGTGCGCCGCCGAATTTGGCGTTGTTCACCGGGTTACGGAACTGAACGCTATAGCCTGTTCCCGGCGCGATATCCGTAAACTGATAAGCACCGTCCGCGCCGGTTGTTACGGTGTCGATTAGCGTGTCGTTCAGGAAGAGCTCGACAACCCAATTGCTGAGCGTTTCTTCATTGGCGTCGAGTGTTCTGTCGTGATCGAGGTCGCGCCAAACCGTTCCTGAAAGCGCAGCGCTCGCGCCGCCTTCGGTGAAGCGGTAATTGTCCGCGTCCTGGCCAGCGCCGAGGGCAACGGCGGAGATGACGTCATTAGCGACGCCGCCGCCGGCGTCGCCGGCAAAATCAGCGCCGTCGTCAAAACCGTTGGGCTGGGTTTCGGTGACCGTATAATCGCCGCCCACAAGGCCGGGGAATGTCCATTGGCCGAGAGTGTCGGTTTGCGTCGTCACGTCTACGCTCGCTCCCCGCGCGTCGGTCCCGGTAAGCCGGATTTGCGTATTCGGAATGCCGGGTTCGTCAGAATCCTGGACCCCGTCATTATTACGATCATTGAAGACCGAACCAGCGAGCGAGGCTGTGCGTTCGCCGAAATTCACCGGCTGATTGAGGACGCCGACACCGACGATGATCGCGACGTTGTTCGAGGAGTTCTCGGCGGCGTCCGCATAGCCCGCCGGTTGCGTCTCCTCGATTGTGTAATTGCCGGCCTCGACGTCACGGAATGCATAGAAGCCGTTAGGGTCGGTCGTTGTTGTTTCCGCGACGGCCCCGCTATCGTCCCGAAGGACAATCGTGACGCCCTCGATGCCAGGATCGTCGGCGCCTTGAATGCCGTCGCGGTCCACATCAGCGTAAACGGTGCCGGATACCACCTGACCGCCTTCGCCGAAGAGATAATCGACGCCGTCGCCGCCCACAGGGATTGCGATCGACGAGATTACATTGTCGCCGATCGTCCCGCTCGCAGTTCCGCCGAACGAGCCCGCTGAGTCGATCCCGTCGGAGAACCCGACCGGCTGTGTCTGCGTCAGCGTGTACGTGCCGGAAAGAAGATCCGTAAAGAGAACGTCGCCGCTTGCATCTGTGACTAAGGTGATGTTGACTGAGCCGCCGGCGTCATCAGTCCCTGAAAGGGTGATTGAGACGCCCTCCAGCCCGATTTCGCCAGGATCGAGGATCCCGTCATCGTAAATGTCCACAAAGGCTTTTGCTTCAAGTGTCGATACGGTTTCGCCAAAGTCGGCGCTGGCGGTTCCGCCCGCTGGAAGCGTTAAAGCGACAGTATCAGGCGTTGATGATCCGTAGCCGGCTGGTTGGACTTCCTCTACGGTGTAGTCGCCAGCGGGAAGGCCCTCGAAACGATAGCTTCCATCGGCGGCGGTGGTTGTTCGCGCGACCTCGTTTCCGCCGCCATCTCGGAGAATAATCTCCACAGATTCGAGACCGCCTTCGCTATCGTCGACGCCGTCACGGTTCAGATCCACATAGACGCGGCCTGAAATCGCAACGCCTCGTTCGCCGAAGCCGTACTCAACGCCCGATTGCCCAGGGTTGAGGACAATGCCGGAAATCCGGTTTTGCGCCGGCGTGGAGCCGAATGTCGCGTTATTGACGACGCCCGCCGGCGATCCGGCGCTTTCGCGTCCGTCTGCGAATTCCACCGGTTGGGTCTCGGTCAGCGTATAGCCGGTGCTGTTCGGCGCCGGTAAGTCAGGGAAGGAAAATGACCCGTCAGCCAGCGTTTGCGTTGTGCAGGCGCGCGCCGGGCTAAGATTGGCGAGGAACGTGCAGATGTCCTGACCGTCCGCCGTTGTTCCCGAAAGGGTGATGGTCACATTGTCGATCGGCGGGTCGCCGCCGTCGCGCACGCCATTGTCGTCATTGTCCACATAGACAAATCCCGACAGACCGCCTGAGGTTTCCCCGAAGAGATATCCGTTCGCAAGGTCACCCCCGTTAAGCACGATTCCGGTTATGACGTCCGACCCCGCCGCGCCGACCGCGGCGCCAGCAACCTCGCCAACTGTTTCCTGGCCGTCGCCATACGCGTTGAGCGGTGCAGTCGATTGCGGTTGTTCGGTAAGCGTATAGCCGGCGGCGTTGGAACCCGGTATGTCGAGGAACGAAAAGCCGCCATTGGCGTCTGTCGTGACGACGCAGCTCGCGATCAGTGTACAGACGTCCTGACCCGTATCGGTCGTGCCCGATAGCGTGATATCGACGCCCGGAATACCTTGTTCGCCGCTGTCGCGAATTCCATTATTATTGGAGTCGACGTAGACTGCGCCAAGCAGTCCATCGCCCGTCTCACCAAAATTATAGTTGACCGCATCAACGCCCGGATCGAGGACGATGCCTGTGATGACGGTGACGCCAACGCCGAGCGACGGCGTATTCGCCCCGTTGACGCCGTTGGCCGTTCCGCCCGCAGAGCCGATGAACGCGCCCGTATGCGTCAGGCTCGGCGGCGGCGTTTCCGTCAGCGTGTATCCGGCCGCGTCACTGGGGCGGAGCGTTTGGCAAAGAGGATTGCTATCGGCCGGATCTGCAAAGGTGAAGGCGCCCGATGCGGTTGTTGTGATCGAGCAATCAATCGCTTGGCCGAGATCGTCGACGCCGGTCAATCGTAGAACGCCGTTTGCAAGGCCCGCCGATTCGCCGGGGTCCCTGACCGCATCCTCATCGCTATCGATATAGATGAAGCCGGAAATTGACGGTTCGTCGATTTCGCCAAAATTTCTGTTCTGCAGATTATCGCCTGGGTCGACTTGACCAACGGTAATGGTTTCCGCACTCAGCACTCGCCCTGCGGTGCCTGGTACAACAGCGTTTCCGTCAAATTCCAGTCCATCGACAAATCCGTTTGGCATATTGATCTGTGTAAGGATATAATCAGAGCCAACTTGAGAGGGCGGTAGATCAGAAAAATTGAATAATCCGGACCCATTGACGCCCCGCGTCAGATTGAGGCTCGCGCCGGTATAGTCTGTTCCCGTTAGACGGACTTCATTACCGCCCGGGAATTGACTGTTCGCGATGCCGACATCGCCGCTGTTGAAGACGCCGTCATTGTTGAGATCGGAATAGATACTTCCGCGCAGACGGGCTTCAGCGAATTCCTGGAACAGGTATCCCGGAAGCGTTTCGGCTTCGCCGAGCGATATGCCTGAAATCGTATTTTGCGCGCTATTGTTGGAAAATGATGCGGTGTCGACAACGCCATTGCCGCCAGGGGCCGTTTCGTTCACATCAAAAAAGTTGTTCGGCTGTGTTTCCACCAGCGAATACGTTCCTGGTGGAAGATTATTGAAGGTGAACCCGCCGGCGCTGTCGGTCGTCACATCCGCCGAGTTAATAGAATTCCCGTAAATGTCGGTCCCTGAAAGCGACAGCGTAACGCTGGAGATTCCTTCGCCTGTGTCGAAATCCGTCGCGCCGCCGCGGTCCGCGTCATTGAAAACCGAACCGGAGATCGCCGAGCGCTGAATTTGTACATTCGTCGAGCCGGTGTTGTTGCCGGCATCAAAGTCACGCGCGATTGGATTGTTCGAGCCGTCGCGTCCGACGGCGATGGTCGCTGTGTTCGTTATGTTCGACCCATAAGGCCCTGCAAACGGGAAGGCCGCTCGGGCGTTCACCGTCAAGACGAACGTGTCTGTCGTGCCGGTTACGCTGTTTGGCGGGAAGTTTCCATCAATTGTACAAGTGACGCTGCCCGTACCGGAACAATTGAACGATGTGACTCCATATGCGCCGCCGCGCGCCGGTCCGGTGGTAACGACGGCGTTTGCGATCGCAGGTGATTGCGCATTGGGAACAAAGACAAATCCGGCTGGCAGCGGATCGCTGATGATAACTTGCGTGGTGGGCGAGGGGCCTTCGTTTGAAAACGTAATGTCGAATGGTATCGGCTCATTCACATTGAACGGACCGCTTGCGCCTGCGTTGACGGCTTTCGACAGGATTTGCAAGTCGGTTTTTGGCAAGACCGTCGTTGTTTCGTCGGACGTGTTGTTGCCGTTGTTCGCCTCCAGCGATGCATCATTGCGCTGTTCAAGCGACGTCGCAGCGGCGTCGTCAGCGAAACTGAGCGGTGACGTTGGCTGAATGTTCGATGGTTCCGATGTCCGGAAATAAAGCCGGAAAATCGACTGCTCAACCTGGTCGAGCGTGCTGTCGGCGTCCGCTGGATCGATGCGGCAGGTCACGTCGCCTATTCCAGCGCCAGCGGAGGGTGAGATCGTCGCGGCGGTGACAGGATCCGTGCACGAAGGCGGCGTGGCGGCGCTCGCCGCCGTACAAACTGCGCCTGGCGCGGCCTTCAACGTGAAGCCGCCATTGGCGCCCACAGGATTGACCGCAAACCCGACAAAGGTCATGTCAAAACCGGGTTCCGGACTTGGCATATCGACGAACTGAACGCCTGTCGCTCTCGATGCGCCAATATTTGATACGCGCACGTCGTAAGTCAGACACTCATCTTCGAAAATTACCGGGTCATAGCCGCTATTTGGCTCGTCTTTCTCAACGGTGAGATCGACCACTGGCGCAATGACGCTATGCGTGAGCGTGTTCGTGTTTGGAAACGCGCCAGGACCGTCGATTGCCGCCGTTGAAGGGTCTTCGTCCGTTGTCGTTGTGACATTTGCTATATTGTCGATATCAAGCGGAAAGCTGGCGGCTGACGTCAGGCCCATAAAGGGATATTTTGCAAAGACGCTGAAAGACGTCTGACGGGTCTCGCCGCGATTGAAACGTCCGAGAGAGCAGCGAACTTCGCCAGCGGTGAAGGAACATGATCCGCCAGGTTTCGTCGTCGATGCGCTGCCAGCGACGAAGTCAAATTTTGATGGATCAATCGGATTGGCGAAGGTGACGTCGTTCGCCTGATTAGGTCCGATATTTCGAATACTAATCGTGTAGGTCAGCTCGCGGCCGACTTGCGCCGGATTCGGCGTGACGTTTTGCGACGTGATGGTGATATCGGCCACCGGCGCTGCGCTGATCTGCGCCGTATCGCTGTTGTTGGAACTGTTTGTATCGGTAGTGTTTGGCGATGATATCGCCGCCGTATTTGTAAAAAACACGGGCGCGCCTGAGCTGTTTAGTGGCGTATTAAATGGACGATCAACGCGCAAGAAGATGTCGCGGTCGGCGCCGGCCGCCAGATTGGTGAATGTGCAAGTCACGTTTGCATTGCTCATTGTGCAAACAGGCGACGCCACTGCGGCGCCAGTGTTGTCGACTTCCGTAATCGTGGTGCGGTGGAGAACGCCCGATATCGTCGTGTTCAGAAATTGCGGTATTGAATCGGTAACGCGGACCGTGCGCGCCAACTCGGCGCCAAGATTTCGCGCCCGCAAGCGAATAAAATAAGAATTCTCATTCGATGCGAGAGAGACGGTTTCCGCCGTGGCGCTCGCCGCCGTCTTACCGACGGTTTTTTCAATACCGAGATCCGTCTCTTCTGTCGTTGAAAATGACGACGCCGTATCGCAATCATTGCCGGTGTTGTTATCCGCCGGCGTATGCGTCGACGCAGAAACACAGGCGGTATTGGAAATAGAGCCGTCAAAAGTGGACAGCGTCGTTGTGATAATTCTGAGTTGCCGGGTGGCGCCGTCAGAAAGAACGCCAGCGCCAATACTTTCGCAGGTAACCTCGGTTGCGCCCGTCGCCGCGCAACTCCACACGCCGACATTCGCCGGATCCGCGTTCGTGGCCGCTAAGTTCAACGTTTCATCCGTGTCGAGCGTATCCACAACCCGTAGGAACGTGGTCGTTCCGTCATAGGTCGCGTCGGCCACGCCTTCGTTACGCACTGTGATCGTGGACGTGACGTTGCTGCCCGAATTGAAGGGATTTGGCCCTTTTGACTTGCTGAGACTGAGATCGGCGAAGGGTGAGAAAACCTGAAACGGCGCGCTCGCCGTGTTGTTTCCCGAAACGGGGTCGTCAATTCCGGTCGGCGGCGTGACGCTCGCCTGGTTGGTTTCCGCAGACGGCGACGGCGTTTCGGCCTCGACAGTTAAGGAAAATGTCTGTGATGCGCCGTTATTCAGGGCGCCCGCGACACACGTGACGGTCGGCCCGACTGCCGGCAAGGCTGCGTTCGCAGCGCATCCGGGCGGGAGTGCCGTCACTCGGAGTGAAGATGAGAAAGCGTCTACGATTTCGGCGCCGGCGCCAATGTCTTGAGGCCCGTTATTAGTGATCGTCAGGTCAACCGTCGCCGGCCCGCCGCCAATGAGGATATTGGAGGGCATTGATTTCGAGCCGGAAAGATCAGTACCTGGTGTGACGGAAACGATCTGGGCCGCCGTATTATTCGTTCCGTCCGGGTCTGGAAAAAAGAGGGATGTCGTCTGTATGTCGCCGTTAAGGGTAATGGATCCCGCCGTGTCGCGAACAATATCGCCGCTCAGGGTGATATTGGGAAAATTCCCGCCGGACCCAATTGGCGCGCCAGTATAGTCGCAGGTTACTGTCAACCCAGTAGTCGAGCACAACCATCCCGCGCCGTTCGCCGAATCAAAGTCGAATTCGATCGCCGCCGGTAAGTTAAAGACTGCACGCGCAGCTGAGGTTGCGTCAGGGCCACCGTTATTGGGTGTTGCAATGAAATCAATTGTCGATCCCGCCGGCGCGCTCGACGGGCCGTTGAGCGCAAGCGTCAAATCCGCGGCCGTCTGCACTGTCACATCAAGCGTGAGAACATTATTACCGGGATTGTTGTCGTCCGAACTCGTTACCGTCGCTGTTGATGTGGAAGGTTGCGATGTAGGCGAGGAGTCGCGCGCCGTCGCATTGTAGATCACCGTCGTCGCGCCGATCGGCAGATTTGTGAAGCTGCATGTTAGTTGCTGCGCCGCCGGGAAGGCGCCCGAGATCGAACAGCCGGCGGGCGCCGACGTTATCTCAACATTTTGCGCAATGTCGACGACCAATCCTGCGGTGGCTGGAATGTCCGGCCCCGAAGACTGGATCACGATTGTGAATTCGCCCTCAACCGAATTTGGAATGGATGGCGAGGGCGTCGACGTATAGCTGGAGATGAAAACTTCAGTATCCGCCAATACCGGCGTCGCTGCGCCCAGGGATAGAACCCCAAGCAGCGTCGCGCGGACGACGTTGGTTTTTGGAAATTTGGCGCAAAAGCGCTTAAGCTCGCCGACCGTGCGGCGAGCAACCGGATTCACAAACAAGATCACGACCCTCCTAATTGGCCGTGCTTCGTAATTGTGTCTCCACAAACCCTAGCGATCAGCACAACCGCAAATATTTAAAGAAGAAGGTAAATACAGATAGTAAATATCCCGTTGATTAATTGGTGTACGATTAATCCGCCGATGCTGTCTAAGGTAGTATAATTACAACGATAAAACTCATGAATGTGCGATCGTGAAACCTTAGTTAACGGCCTCAACCAAGAAAATATGCTCGATAGTTCCAACATGATTATAAAGTTAAGAAGATCTTATGGGGCGGTTAAGCGGTGACGAGAAAACAAGCAATCACACTTCGCTTGGTGGGGGCTGATATTCGTAGACGGGTTAAAGAATGCGTGACGTTTAAAAGAACGAGAAAGAGTTATTTAAATTTTGCAAATGGAGCCGCCACCAAAGAAATCCCCATTATGAAGTCGTCGGTCATGTTTCCTGCGGATCGCTTTTTGCGTCACGGGATATGCCGCAGCGACATTTGGAAGGATCTTCCGCGCAACGCAATCGGATTTATTTCGCGAAGAGAATCCTTGACCTCCCGGCTATGCCGAGCAATTCGTTGCGCAATCTACGATTTTTTTTGCTGAGGAGCTCCCTACATGAGCCGGATTGCAGTTGTGCTCGCAGGCGGCGAAGCCAGGCGCATGGGGTTTTGCGACAAGGGTGAAGCGCTCTTTGGAGGGCGGCGACTGATCGATTGCGTCGTTGGCCAATTGTCCAATCAGGTCGATGAAATCCTCATTGCGGGGCCGCACAATTACGGCTTGGCGTTCGGAAACTGCCCTGACCTTGAAGATGGTCCTCGAGGGCCTGCGGCGGGCCTGTTCGCTGGAGCCACAGAGATTACTGGAAGAAAATCAGGTGAAAAAGGCTTTTTGTGCGTCCCCGTGGACGCGCCATTCCTGCCGCTTGATCTGTTCGATAAGCTGCGTCCGCCGCATGGCGCTGCTGTCGCGGCGACGAGATCCGGTGTGCATCCAACCTTTGGTTATTGGGAAATCGGTCCGCTGATTGAGCATTTGCATACGAAGGAATCGCCGTCGCTAAAATCGCTTGCAACCCAACTCGGCGCGCAAGAAGTCTTCTTTGAAGATGGCCGCGCATTCACCAATCTCAATTCCCAAGAGGATATTCGCATGGCGCAAACTCTCATCAATCAGGAATAGTGATTGTTCTTACCGTCCGTCGATTTCGTCTGAAGATTACAAAAAATAGGGCCGACTGGGACGAAAGATATCGCTCGACGACGGTTTGGTCGCGAGACGCTTCAGATCAGTGAAAGCATGGTCGGTGTTCTGAAGTCGATTTTGGAGCGGTCGGTCAGTATTTAAGACATTGAACAGCGGCGCCGGACGGCAGCGGCGGCGCGTTCGCTTCACGGCGGATAAGCACATTTGATTTGGCGAAAACGGAAAGCAGGGAACTGTCTTGTTGTGCATTGGGCGATACGCGCCATTGACTTTGTTCATCTGAAATCGCCATTCCTCGCAACCAAGTTTCTCGAGGTCCGTTTTTGGGTAGGTCTTCGGTGAGAGTCGCGGAAAAAAGGGTGTTGTCGTCGTCCTGTCCTAATGCAGCTTTAACCGCGACCCGCGCGAACAAAATCGCCGTTACGAGCGCTGAGGCCGGATTGCCGGGAAGGCCCAGGACGATCTGGTCGCCCATTGTTCCGAACCAGGTCGGTTTGCCCGGCTTAACCGCGACCTTTTCAAATTTGGCGACGAAGCCGCAATCGCTGAAAGCGCGCCGCATGAAGTCGCGATCGCCGACGGACGCGCCTCCTAAAGGGATGAGAATATCGTAGTCTGAAGAAGTCTTGATCAAACGTCGGATCTCGCTGAGGTCGTCGGCGATAATGCCAAGAAAGTGGGAATCCGCGCCCCAGGCATCCAGCATTGGAAGCAATCCTGCCGGGATCGAGCAAATGATATCGTCCCTGCAAGGAGTATCGCCAGGCATGACAAGTTCATCGCCATTGGCGATGACGCCAATGCGCGGCTTTAGGTATGTATTGACCGTGGGATTATTGCCCGCCGCCGCCAGCGCAAGGGCGGGGCCGTTGAGGATCGTTCCTTTCGCCAAAAGCTCTCCGCCTTCGAAAAAGTCGATGCCTTCCCGTCTCACATGCTGGTACTGGTCGGCCGATGTCGCCGCGGGTTGAGAAATCAGAATGTGGTCGCCGTCGCGGTCGGCATGTTCCTGGATAATGATGGTGTCAGCATCATCGGGAATAGGCGCGCCCGTATAGATCCGGACAGCTTCACCGGACTTTACCGCGCCTGAAAAACGATCGCCTGCAGAAGATATTCCGATAATTTTAAATTCTAATACGCCCTGACGAATATCGTCATACCGTATTGCGTAGCCGTCCATGGCGGATGCGGCGAATGGCGGATGCGTGAGATTTGCGACGACGGGTTCTGCAAGGACGCGTCCGGACGCCTCGCTCAGTGGAAGCTCAACCGTGTCGATGCGCCGTACAGTATTGGTGATTATAGCGCAGGCTTCGTTTACGCTGATCAAGGACGCCTCGAAGGTTGATTGTAACGATAACCGCCGGATGCGCCGCCTGTTTTTTCAACCAGACGGATATTCTCAATCGACATGGATTTATCGACGGCCTTCAGCATATCGTAGAGCGTTAAACACGCCGCGCTGACGGCCGTAAGCGCTTCCATTTCGACGCCTGTTTGCCCCGCGACCTTGACGTGCGCTGTAAAACGGACGGCCGACAACTCAGGAACAATTTCCGATTGAACGTCGATGCTATTTATCGCAAGCGGATGGCACAAAGGGATAATATCGGACGTCTTTTTGCCCGCCATGATTCCAGCTAATTTCGCGATTGATAAAGCGTCCCCTTTTTTTCCGCCGCCGGTCCGCACGATGTCCAACGCTTCAGCGCTCATGATGACATGTCCTTCGGCCGCCGCCGCGCGCGATGTAACTTCTTTCTCCGAAACATCGACCATGCGCGGCGCGCCGTTTTCATCGAGGTGGGTGAGAGTGTTTTTACGAGGCTCCGACATCTGCTATTTTTCCGAAAGACGCGGCATCAGTTCTACGAGGTTGCAGGGTCGATAGCGTGAGTCCAGTTGGAACCGGATGACATTATCCCATCCATCTTTCACAGCGCCTGTTGAGCCGGGAAGCAAGAAGATAAAAGTCCCACCGGCGAGCCCCGCGCATGCGCGCGACTGCAATGTGGACAAACCGACGCTCTGATAACTGACTTGGTGGAAGATTACAGAAAAGCCTTCAATTTCTTTGTTGAACAAGGGGCGAATCGCTTCGGGCGTAACGTCGCGGCCAGTGAGGCCCGTGCCGCCTGTTGTGATGATCACGTCAATCTGATCGTCGGCGATCCACGCTTCGACGCATGAACGTATTTGATCGCGATCGTCGCGGAGAAGTTTTCGGTCCGCGAGAATATGCCCATTATTCTCCAGACGCTGTTTGAGCGTTTCTCCAGACGTATCATTTTCAAGCGTGCGGGAGTCGCTGACCGTCAGGACAGCGATCCTTACAGGGGTAAATTGTAACTCTTCGTTGACGCCATGCATTGCGGTTCTTTCATTGTGATTGTTCTGACCAGCGTTCGAGGTCACGATAGTCTTCAGGGCGCGGCGTAATCCATTGTCGCCCCTGCGCGGTGACTTCCTGTTTCCAAAATGGAGCCTCGGATTTGAGGTAGTCCATCATAAAGTCGACGCACTCGAAAGCGGCGCGCCGGTGAACCGCCGCCGCAGCGACCCAAACGATCGGGTCGCCGACATCGATTTTTCCGATTCGGTGAATAATATCGAGGCCATCAACCGGCCAGCGCTCGACGGCGCGTTGGGCGACGCCGACAATTTCTGTTTCTGTAAAGCCTGGATAGTGATCGACATAGAGAGAATTGACGAAGTCAGTATCCTTTTCTGACGCAATCGGGCGGACCTGCCCCAGGAATGTTACGATTGCACCGGCGTCCCGGTGTTGCACGCGGAACTGCGCTGACTCCTTGTGGAAGTCGAATGGGCGCTCGCTAATTCTGACGGACGATTTGAAGTCAACCACGGTTAACCTCCGCTGAACGGCGGCAGAAAACCGATCTCTTCGGGTCCGTCAAGCGCAGTTTCATCCCTGACGATGCGCTTGTCGACGCACATTCGAATCTCTGGGCTCATTAATGCGGCTTTCAAAGGATCATTATTTTCCGCAAGCCATTGAATCAATCCAATACGATCTTTGATATGCGCCGGAAGTTTCACCAAGCGGTCGCACTCTCCAGCCACATCGCGAAGCGATCCAAAAAACAAAATTCGAGTGGCCAATATTCAGCCTCCGGTCACGGACATTGTGCGAGCGATCGCAGGATTTTGACCCCGACGGTCGATGGTAAAATCGTGGCGTTGCGGCTTTGCGCGCATGGCGCGATCAATCGCCTCGTCAAGCGCGTGATCAGGCGCCTCATTGCGGAGCAGTTCACGGAAATCGATACAATCGTCCTGGCCAAGGCACATATAAAGTTTGCCGGTGCAGGTGAGCCGAACTCTATTGCACCCATCGCAGAAATTGTTGGTCAACGGTGATATAAAGCCAATGCGTCCGCCAGTCTCATCAATTCGGAAGTAACGTGACGGTCCGCCGGTTCGATATGTTTCAGCGCGAAGCGTCCATCGCGACTCAAGGAGGAGTTTCATGTCAGTAAGCGGATAATATTGATCTACCCGATCTTTATCGATATCACCCATTGGCATAATTTCGATCAACGATAAATCATGACCTTCGTGATGAGCCCACGCTACAATATCGGATATATCGTTAGCGTTCTCGCGCCGTAGGACGACGGTATTCAATTTCACAGACATGCCGGCGTCCTTCGCCGCCCTTATTCCGGTCAACACATCCTGCAATTTACGCCGTCCGGTGATGCGTTCGAATATGTCAGAGTCAATCGTATCCAATGAAACATTGATACGCTTCACGCCCGCATGGGAGAGCTGCGCAGCATACTGTTCCAGGCGCACGCCGTTTGTCGTTAGTGTTAGCTCCTCTAACTGGCCGGATTTTACGCGATCGCCCAGGCGTTCCATCAGGACCATGATGTCGCGGCGAACCAGCGGTTCTCCGCCGCTGATTCTCACTTTTCGCACGCCGCGATTGATAAACGCCGTCACGAGTCGCTCCAGTTCTTCCAGCGTCAAGACGTCCGCGCGCGGTAAGAACTTCATACGTTCGGGCATGCAATAACTGCATCGAAGATCGCAACGATCGGTCACCGACAAGCGGAGATATGTGATTTGCCGGCCGAAACCGTCAATCAAGGAGCGCGCATCCGGATCTCGTAAGCGTGTTTTACTCATCACAAAAAGTATATCCTAACCGATCACCAAATTGCACCATCGAAACAGCAGTCGCACCGCCACATAGAGGACGAGAACGGCTGTCACATGACGCATGACCCGCTCCGAAAATTTCAATGCGCCGAGATGTGCGCCGATTTGGCCGCCGATGAGCACAGCCGGCAAAAGCGGCCAGTAGACGCTTACTGCTTGCAATAAATTCTGATCCTCCAGTTTAACGAGTTGCCCCGTGAGACCGCTCATGGAGTTGGCAAGAATAAAAATGCTGCAGGCGCCGGCGATGGCGTGCGCCGCCCCCCACCGCATCATATAAAGAATTGGCGCAAGGAAAATGCCGCCGCCGATTCCGACCAGGCCGGAGATAAAGCCGAGCACGCAACCGACGGTCAAGGATGCGAATAAACTCAAACGGTCCGGTAAGAAACGTTCGGGCGCCGGCGACAACCACAACATTCGAACGCCAGCCGCCAAGAGAGAAACCGCCAAGACGCCGATAAACAATGTCTCAGGCGCCAGGATGCGCCCGCCCAGCCACGCCATCGGCACGGACGTCAAAATGAAGGGCCAAAGGCGCGATAATGTTACGTGACCCGCCCGGTAAAACCGCCAGGCGCCGCCGCTGGCGACGATGATATTACAGATGAGAGAAATCGTCGGAAGAATTCGATAGTCAGTTCCGGTCAACACAAGCAGCGCGGTGTATGTCGAGCCGCCGCCAAAGCCGACCGAGGAATAGAGGAGAGCCGTCAGGAAAAAGAGCGATATAATCAGCGTCATGAAAACCGTTTGACGAACTCTTGTACAGCGTAACGCCGCGCATGATGCGGGCGGGGATCGGTTGCTGGCGCCTGCTCAGGTTGCAATAGCGTCGCGCAGCGTGCGCCTCCCGGTCAAGGAATGTCTATCACTTCGCTTATAAGCAGTGCACGAGCTTATCGAGCCGATCACGATGAAATTTTTCCCAGACTTCGAGAAGCATTCTTTCCGCGTCTGCGTCACCAGGCGTTGATGCGGCGTCGTAGAAGGCGTCCAATAGGATGAGCACAGCGTCTTTCAAATCGTGGGTGCGCATGTCGCCTTGCGTCCAACCAATATAAAGACCATCTCTATTGAATGCTTCGCGACTTTCGGAGGTCTTAAAAAGCAGACCTAGCTTTTCGAGCCTGGCTAGATCCTCCTTCGCGAGCTGACGGCGAAAAATACTCTCATCATGCTCGCTTATGGCGGTCAGCTGTTCTAATAACTGCATTGGTCGAGCGCTAGACGTTGAGATTGCCGGTAATGGGATTAACAGCAACGGTTGGCAGGCCATTAGATTTCCAGAGCGCCAAGCCGCCTTTCATATGGGTGACGCCAGGAAAGTCATTTTCGAGCAACAGGTGGCCGACTTTGGCGGAACGCACCCCCGATCCGCAGTGAAAAACAAGCTGTTTTGTCTGGTCTTTGGGAAAGACATCAATCTTTAGGGTCGCCATAGGGGCGTTAAGAGCGCCGTTGATCCGTTCAAAAGCGAATTCAACGGGCGTGCGAACGTCGATCAGAATAATCTCGTTATTCTGATACATGTCGTGAATTTCTTGCGGCGACAGTTCTTCCAGCATTCAAGCCACTCCTTGGTATGAAACGATGCGTTTTCGGCGGTTTTCTTGGGTCGGGATTTATGAGGCGACAGGCCAACTAAATTAGAATATGCTAAAGTACTTATGTTGTAAAATTGGTTCATTTTGGTAGGATTTTGAGGAGCCTTGTTGCGACGAGTACGGGGCTGATCTTGTATTCTTTGGACTATTGAGTTTTGATTTTGGCCAGCGTGGCCTCAGAGAAAAGGACCCAAATCAGTGGCGCCGGAAGTTGTAACATTCTTTGATGAAGGCACTAATAACGCGACGCATCTGGCGATCGATCCCGATCAAAAAGCATGCGCGATTATCGATTCTTTATTGGACTATGATGCGGCGTCGGGGCGAACCGATACTCGGTCGGCGGATAAGGTCATCGACTACATTCAGAAGCGTGGTTTGGACGTTCAATGGATTATTGACACCCATCTCCATGCCGACCATTTGAGCGCCGCTCACTATTTGAAATCGAAATTGGGCGGCGCGACAGCGATCGGGGACCGCATCGCGGATGTTCAAAAGATTTTCGCGGATATTTTCGGGGTTGAAGCGTCTTTCCGGGCGGACGGTAGTCAGTTCGGTCATCTTTTCAAAGACGGTGAAACCTACAAGGTCGGGAATATAGAGGCGCGCGCGATTCATACGCCGGGTCATACGCCGGCGTGCATGACCCATGTCATTGGCGACGCCGCCTTTGTGGGCGATACGCTCTTCATGCCGGATTTTGGAACGGCGCGGTGTGATTTTCCGGGCGGCGATGCGAGAACGCTTTTCCGATCAATTCAGAAAATATTCGAATTGCCGGCGGAAACACGCATTTTCTTAAACCACGACTACAAAGCGAAAGGCCGTGATGAATATGTGTGGGAAACGACGGTCGGCGAAGAAAAGCAATCGAATATCCATGTGGGCAGTGGCGCGGCCGAAGACGAATTCGTAAAGATGAGAACCGAACGCGACGCAACGCTTGCAATGCCGAAACTGATCATTCCGTCGGTTCAGATTAATATGCGCGCTGGCGAAATGCCGCCGCCGGAAGACAATGATATCAGGTACATTAAGGTGCCGATCAATACGCTTTGATGTGTCGAAATAGGTCTGACCAGATCCGATTAGTTGAGGTGCTCGTCAAAAAAGGCGATCAATGACTCGCGATACTGGTTCGCGATGTCGGTTGGAAGCTTGTCAAATAAATGCACGCCGCCGGGATAAATATCCAATTTGGCGTCATTGCCATTGGCGAGCCAGCGTGACGCCATAAATATAGAATCGTCAATCATTGGATCAAGCGTGCCGACTGAAAACAAAGCCGGCGGCAAAGCGCTTAGATCAGCGAAGAGCGGCGAGATGGAACCGTCCCGGCGGTCTTCCAATGACCAGCGCGCCGGCGGCAGAAGCATGTCGCCAAAATAGGCGCAAATGTCGGTGTTCAGAATAAGATTACGGTTTCCCCAGTTGCGGAGGGCGGGCCCCATCGACATATCATAGGGGCCATAGGCGAGATTCACAGCCTTGAAGCGGGCGTCGCCAAGCCTGTCGCGAACTCTCAATAGCGTAATCGCCGCATAATAGGCGCCGGCGCTCTCGCCGCCGATCACCAATGATTCAACGCCATAATCCGCCATCGCGTTATCGATAAGCCAAAGGGCGGCGGCTTCACAATCCACAGCGGCGGCAGGCCAAGGGTTTTCCGGGGCCAGGCGATAGTCCACACTCAGTACAGAAACATTAAGTTCTTCGGAGATAGATTTTAAGGTTTGGTCCTGAAAATCAGCGCCCCCGAAGCAAAATCCGCCGGGATGCATATGCAAGTATACGCCGCGCGGATCATCCGCCAAGAATTCACGCAGTCGGACTTCATCGCCGTTCACGGCGACCGTCTTCCACGATGCATTGTCATCTTTTTTCTCCGCCGCTAGCGGACCTGAGCCCGATAGCAGTGAGCGACGTACGTCGTTCACGTCTATTTCATGGATAGGCGGCGCTTTGGATAACATCGCCTCAAGCGCCTTCACCGCAGAAGATGTCTGTGTAGAAATTGACGTATCTTTAAAGACCGATGAGTCCAGCGTTATGCGAGAGGCCATGTTTGTTCCGGCGTTGTTTCGATGAATTGCGCTTTCGACTTCGCTAATCTAATACCCCAACGCCACGCGTGGCGTCGACCAAGTCGAAAATTTCGCCGCGTGCTTGACCCGGCGTCATGAAGACACTGGCGTAGACCCGCCAATCTCGATTCTCGGCTGCGGAAATTCGGTTGCGCACAATCATCGTTGCGTGAGGGAAGCGAGTACACGCTCGGCGATAGCCGTATAGGCCGCGGCTTGTTCGCTTTCGGGCGCGGCCAAAACGATCGGCGCGCCGGCGTCCGCGCTTTCACGAATGCGCATATGGAGGGGTACAGAGCCGAGATAGGGGATGCCGATTTGTCTGGCGGTTTCCTTGGCGCCGCCATGGCCGAAAATATCAGATGGCTCGCCGCAATGCGGGCATACGAATTGGCTCATATTCTCGATCAGACCGAGGATCGGCGTGTTCGTCTTTTGAAACATATCGTATGCTTTAAGCGCATCGATCAGCGCCAAGTCCTGCGGCGTCGAGACAAGTATGGCCCCGGCCACATTTACCGTTTGCGCCAGCGTCAATTGCACGTCGCCAGTGCCCGGCGGCAAGTCGCAAATTAAAACGTCAAGCGGTCCATCAATGTCCCAAGCGACGCCATTCAAAAATTGCTGAATTGCGCTAATGACCATGGGTCCACGCCAGATCGCCGCGGTTCCGTCATCAACAAGGAAACTCATTGAAATCGCCAATACGCCATTACTGTTGACAGGCAGAATGCGGTCATCGTCGGTAAATTGCGGGCCGGATTTCACGCCCAGGAGAATTGACGCTGAAGGGCCGTAGACGTCGCAATCGGCAAGCCCGACTTTCAGGCCTTTTTTCTGTAAGGCGTAAGCCAGATTAACCGATGTTGTTGATTTTCCAACGCCGCCTTTACCGCTGGCGACCGCGATAACGAATTTGACGCCCTTCATCGGCTTTGGTTTCGGCGCCGGCGTATGAGCCGGCGCCTTCGCCGCGGGGCGCTTGCTTGTCATAATCGCGCGCACCCGCGTGACGCCGTCAATGTTCAAGGTATCCGCCTCGCAGCGTTTGCGCACCTCTTCCATCACATCGGCCTCTTGCGCATTAATGGACAGGGTAATGACGACATTGCCGCCGTTAATCTGAACATTTTCCACCGCACCAGCCGCCACGATATCGGTAGACTGCCGGGGGTGTTTAATCTGGGAAAGAACCGAAAGGACTGTTTCTTTACTGATCATTGCTCATTACACACATAACAGTTTAGACCGTTTCATCATGCTGCGACGCAATACGCAACTGGCGTCTCTTAGTTGATAACTTCCTAATTTACTAATATGATCGTGGCTTGATGGCCAACGAATTCATCACTTCTGAATGACGCCTAAGGTCGCGTTCCAA
The DNA here is from genome assembly GCA_038534195.1 of Pseudomonadota bacterium. Lineage (GTDB taxonomy): Bacteria > Pseudomonadota > Alphaproteobacteria > Caulobacterales > Parvularculaceae > JAJFFW01. The sequence continues at coordinate 24,232 of JBCAXE010000022.1, read as the reverse complement.
AGCAAGGGCGTTGCAACAAAATCCTGGAGGAATTCAATGAAAAAAACGACGATATGCGCAGTCCTTGTGGTGGCGTTCGCATTTGGCTCGCCCGCCTACGCCGGCGATCTAACCGATTTGGTCGGCACATGGGAATGGGAAGATTTCACGATCGATGTTGAGGAATGCGGCGGCACAGTCTGTGCGACAATTTCTGATGGACCGAGCAATGTCGGCGAAGAGATGTTCTTGACCGCGCCGGAAGAAAGCGGCGATGGCTGGACAGCCGAAGTGATGCACCCGGCGACCGGTGACACCTATTATTCGCAATTCACGGTGGATGGCGACGTATGGTCAATGGAAGGATGCACAGCATCTGGCGTTTGCGCATCGGGCGACTTCATCCGCATCTAGACGATCGTCAAGTTCAACGCTGTGTCCGCCGCATGATAACAATTCATGCGGCGGACCGTTTTAACGTTTCGCCGCAACGACGTAGATTATGCCGGGGACGAGCATCGCCGCGCCCAGTTTCCAGAATTCGACCGTATTGAACTCAAATTTCTTCGGATCGCCAAAATTGACCGTAGGCGTCATGCCGAGGTAAAGCCCCATCAATTGGCAGATGATGTAGAACGCGCCCGACAGCATCAACACCCATCCGATAACACCAAGACCCGGCCCTCTGCCCGAGAACAAACGAAAAATAAGCAGTAAGAGCCCGATGATTGCCAGAGCCCCGGCTGCGTAAACCGGGGTCTTTAGATAGGGCATCATTGCGGCCATCATGTCGATCATCACTTGCTTCATAGCACCCTCCATACCCCCGCTTGCTAGATTTGCTGCTCGCCGTAATACAGCGTCACAACATGTTTAGCTTCCGCGAAAAACAACCATCTTTCAACCACAATCCCAACGCCAGTAGCGACGACCGCAAGCCCCAGCACAAGAAGGGAAGCGGCTGGCGACGAGAGCGCAAGCGACAAGAGGATTAGAAGAAGCGGCGCAACAAACCCGAACAAAATCGCAATTCGGCGAAGTTTTTCAGCGTGTTTTCGCGCAATCTTGAAGCCCATTTCTTCGAGCAGATAATTCGATTCCGTGTGCGGCGCGTCAATGAGCGTGACTTTGCCGAATTTCCTCAAACCTGTTGCTGATCCTGATGTGCTCACGGGGGCCGCGCGAGCGATCGACGACCAATAAGCGAGCTTGCCGCCAAGGGCTAGGCCAACAAAAATAAACGCTGCCAAGCTCATGAACGTGACGGAAGCGAAGCCCCAAGCCGCGTTTAGAAAGGCTGCAATCACCGCTCCCGTCATCAAAGACAACAATAGATAGTTGACCGGCGTTAGCGTGTTCTTCCAGGCGGGGATCGACTTGAGCGACGCATAGATCATTGCGGTGCAATAAACAGTGATGAAGGAAGCGATCGCCGCCGTTAGTCCGACTAAGGACGCAATGCCTGTGTTCTGTTCCTTAAAAATCCAAAAAAGAGCAAAAACGCCGATTGGCGCGAACGCTGCAATGGCGGCGACGCCCTCGCGCGACAACCATGATGAGCGCCATTGGCTCAAGGCACGCCACGCGCGTTCCGGATGGCCGAGATGAAAGGTCGATGACAAGAGGCCGCCGGTGATCAGTGAAATCGCAAGCCCGAATGCGACGACGCCGAACATCCGGTCTGCGGGGACAAGACCGAGCAGCGCCATCACGCCCAACCAAATCACCAATCCATATCCGGCGCCGGATACTGTTGTGAAAAATATGACCGACTTTGCAGGATGCAAATCGAGCCTCCACTATTTAAATCTTATACGGAGAGAATGCGATCAACCCAGCGGGCGAGGAGACCTGCGCCGTCGGGGGAGTCGTCTTTGTGATCAAGCATCCTCGGCGCTGTGTCTGACGTTTTTGCCTCAATCGATTTCGGCCGCGGCGGCAAGTACTTGTTAACGGGTTTTGTTTCTTGCTCCGGCATCAGGTCAAAGCCGCCCCGCGACTCGACAATTTTTGAAACGTCCGACTCTGGATCATTAAGATCGCCGAAATGCCGCGCCCCGGCGGGGCACGTCGTCACGCAGGCCGGCGCCCGATTTTCCTCGGGAATGTTTTCGTTATAGATGCGATCGACGCAGAGCGTGCATTTTTTCATGACGCCTTCATCTTCGTCATATTCTCGCGCGCCGTAGGGGCACGCCCACGAACACAGTTTGCAGCCGATGCATGTGTCCGCATTCACAAGCACGATGCCGTCTTCTTCGCGTTTGTAAGAAGCGCCGGTCGGGCAGACGGTCACGCATGGCGCGTCGTCGCAATGAAGGCACGATTTGGGGAAGTGCACTGTTCTCGATTGGCCGGACTTCTCGTCCATGGCTTCAAATGTGTGAATTCGATTGAACCAAACGCCCTTGGGTTCTTTTCCGTAAGGGTTCAAGTCAGTCAGTGGACCGGAATGGCCGCCCGAATTCCATTCTTTGCAATTGACCGCACAGGCGTGACAGCCGACGCAAATATCCAAATCAATGACGAGCCCCAGTTTCTTCTTTGGGGGAGACGATGGCAAGCTGGTCATCAGTTGCTTTCCTCTTCGGTTCGTCGTGCGCCATGACCGCCGACGACGCCGGGAACAGCGATTGAGATTTCACGCCGATTGCCGACCCAGTCTTTTGCCGCCGCTTCGCCTTCGGTCGGAGATCCTTTAAGATCTGCTCCATAGCGAAGCACAGCGGTCTCGTCGGGCGATTGAGGCATGTCAGGAAGAGCGTCAAATTGAGGAGCGGCGCGCCCGACTTCATTGGGCGCGCACTTTGTGATGCGAACGCGCAAGTCGAACCACGCCGCTTGTCCCGTCACCGGATCGGAATTCGAATAACGCTGACCGTCTTTGCGCGCAGGAAGCAGTTCATCGATCAGGTGATTGAGCAAAAATCCCTTTTCTGACTCAGGCGCATTCTCCTGAAGTCCCCACGCTTTTTTTCGTTTTCCGATCGCGTTCCACGTCCATACTGTATAGGGATTAACGCCGGTCACGAGTTTCGCCTGACCCTTGACGCGACCGTTACGGCTCTCAATCCAAATCCAGTCGCCATTATCTACGCCCAGCGACCTCGCCGTATCCTTATGAATGTATAATTCGTTCCAGGAGGTGATCTGCCGCAACCAGGCGTTCTGTGATCCCCATGAGTGATACATATGCATAGGCCGTTGCGTCAGCGCATGGAGCGGGTACTCATCGTCCGTTTCCAGAAAATCCTCTTCGAATGGTTGGTACCAAATCGGCAAAGGATCAAAATATTTGACAACGCGTGCGCGATGCCTGTCAGGCGGTTGGCGCTCGCCATGCCCTAAAGCTGCAAGTCGAAATTTTTGAACGGGTTCTGAATAAAGTTGGTGGATGATAGGCTCAGTGTTCGGAATCCATCCCATGCTATGGGCGTAGTCCAGATAGTCTTTATTCACGCATTTGAAATATTGTTGGTTCGCTGGGAATTCGTGACTCCAGAAGGACCCGTTTGCGATGTACTTGTCGAGCTGCCCGGCATTCGGCGCGCCCCGGCCATGTTGGTCGCCTTTTTCGCCGCGCCATCCCGCCAGAGGCCCGAGGCCCGGCGCGCGCTCATGATTGACCATGTAATCTGAATATCCGCCCGGATATTTGGGCGCGCCGTCGTCGTTCACCAATCCCGGAAATTTCAGGCGGGCGCCAAGATTGAGGAGCACATCCTGGAACGGACGAACATCTCTATCCGGTTTGACGACGGGATACCGAATAGCGTCCGCGGGACCATGGGCGCTCGAAATCGGGCGGTCGAGGAGAGAAATGCAGTCATACCGTTCGAAAAAAGTCGTGTCCGGCAAAATAAGATCGGCATACGGAACCATTTCCGAGTAATACGCGTCGGAGTAAATTATCTTTGGTATCTTGTACTGCCCGTTGTCCGCTTTCTCCGTGAGATATTTCAATGTACCTTTGATGTTCATCGACGAATTCCAACTCATATTCGCCATGTACATAAAAAGCACATCGATGTTGTGGGGGTCGCCCGCCCAAGCGTTGCGAATGACCATGTGCATGAGACCATGAGCGCTGAGCGGGTTTTCCCATGAATAGGCCTTATCGATCCGTAAAGGCTCGCCGTTATCGTCAACGAGCAAATCTTCAGGGCCGGTTGGCGTACCAAGCGGCATGCCCTCGATTGGCGTCTCTGATTGTGTTCGCGCGCCAGCCGGTTTCGGGCCCGGCGGAATTGGTTTCGGGTATGGCGCTTTATTGCGCCAACCACCGGGAACATCCACCGAGCCAAGTAACGTTTGCAAAAGATGAATAGCGCGGCATGTATGAAACCCGTTCGAATGGGCGGAAATACCGCGCATGGCGTGGAACGACACCGGCCGTCCGATCATTTTGTCATGTCGGCGGCCCCAGGCGTCCGTCCATGGCGTATCAATGACGACTTCTTGCTCAAATGCGACTTCGGCAAGTTCAGCGGCGATCCGGCGTATCGTATCAGCCGGGATCCCCGTTTTGCCTGATATGTTTTCAGGCGCATACTGATGGTCAAGATAGCGTTTGGCGATTAATTCAAAAACGGGAACCGCTTTGCGGCCGTTTTTTAACTTTCGCTCGCCGACCAACGCCGGCGAAACATCGCCTTTGAGAGCGCTGACGATTTTCTTCTTACTGGCATCGTAACAAATGGGATCGCCGTTCTTGTCTCGCGCGAAGAGCCCATCGTCATCATAGCCGGGATTATCGATCACGAGCCAAGGCGCATTCGTATATCGGGCGAGCGAGGCGAAATCGACTTTTTCCGCCCGTAGTAATTCATGGATGATCGAAAAGACAAACAGACCGTCCGTGCCGGGGCGAACGCCAATCCACTCATCGGCGACGGCGGAATAACCGGTTCGGCAGGGGTTGACCGAAACGAACTTCGCGTCGCCGCGGGTCTTAATTTTTCCGATGCCCATCTTGATGGGATTGGAATCATGATCTTCAGCGACGCCGAACATCATGAAATAGCGGGTCAGATCCCAGTCAGGTTCGCCAAACTCCCAAAAGGCGCCGCCAAGCGTGTAGATTCCCGCCGCCGCCATGTTGACGGAACAAAACCCTCCGTGGGCGGCGAAATTCCGCGTGCCGAATTGGCTCGCCCACCAACCCGTAAAGGACTGGCTTTGGTCGCGGCCCGTGAAGAAGGCGAGGTTGGAAGGGTCTTTTTTGCGTGTTTGGCCGAGCCAGTCCGTCGCGATTGAGAGGGCCTCTTCCCATTCAATTTCTTTAAATTCGCCGGACCCGCGTTCTCCTACGCGAAGCAACGGTTTTTTGAGTCGCGCCGGCGAGTATTGATTCATAATCCCCGCCGACCCTTTGGCGCACAATACGCCCTTGTTCACCGGGTGATCGGGGTTGCCTTCAAGATATCGAATTTTTCCGTCTTTGAGATGGACGCGTACGCCGCACCGGCAGGCGCACATGTAACATGTGGTCTTTTTGACTTCGTCGGAGGGGACCGTTGAAAGCGACACTTCCTCTTTCACTGTCGCAAATGGATTCAAAGTCAAAATCGCTGTCCTCCCTAGCGTATGCCGACCGGACGGTGTTGTCGCGTTTGCTTCCGCCGTCCGTTATTTTATAGCGCCGAATATCAGAATATTCTAATATGAGCCTGCCAAGAAACGGGCTGGATATCAAACACAAATATGACTGGTGAACGAACCATCGTGTCAGCGGATAATCATGACAGAATTATGGGCTTGCTTTAGAACGTCGTAGGCGACGCTTGTTTGAAAAAAACGCCGCAATCCCTTGATATCAGAATCCGCCATGACGATTACCGAGAAGGGCTTGCCGCGCTCAATGATTTCTTTCACCGGGTCGCCCTCAGCCACAGTGGCGCTCTCTACGGTTACACCCGCCTGTTTGATACTGTTTTTCGCTAGATTAATCGCCAATTCCGCCGCCGGAATATCCGTGTCCCGCTCGGCGACTGACAACAAGTGAACGGGGCAATTGCACCGGCTGGCCATCACTGCATCTTTTTGCGCCGCAGCAATGGATTTTTCGTCATGAGTTACGCAGATCAAATGACCGTGGTTCTCTTCGATCTCTCTGGCGAGGAGCACCGCGCCGCGGTGTTCGGTCACAACGGTTCTGGTGACGCGCCAGTTAATTGATCCGCGCGCGTTGGTCTGATCGTGGTCTTGCATCGCGACAATCGTGATGTCGTAGGGATTCAATTCGCACTCATCAAGAATGCCGCGTTCGACAGACGGCGACACCATCAGTTTGAGCGTGATTTGCGCGCCGGTGTCGCTCGTATAAACGACCATATTGTCGCCGAGGCGATCGCCGATGACATCTTTATGGACAGACTCCGACTTCCACTCTTCGTCCATATAGCCAAGTTCGATCAGCTGGTTCCTGGCGTTTTCGAGGGCCTGCATGCCAGGGAGTTCAAGGCCCCATTCCAGCATATTCTCGCGCGCGAGCGACATGCCGATGCCGCCCGATTCCATGCTCTTGTCGACCGGGCGGACATAAAGAAGCGTGATGTCGGCGTCGTTGCCCTTGCCGATACGAACGGCGTAGCGAAGGCCGCGGTAGGATTCCTCCGAACCGTCAATACACAGGAGAATATTAAAGCGCTTCTCGTTAAACGTCATAGTCCGTCAGAGTCCCAGCAAGGGCCAATATGCTAACGCCGCCAACAATAGCACGGTCGTTGAGATGAGCGCCATCAGTGAGCCGGCTCTCAAGAAGTCTCTTGGCGTTAGAAATCCGGATGAATAAACGATCGTCGCCGCCGGGGTGCCGACCACCGTCAAATAGGCGAAGGACGATGACACTGCCGTGATGAAGCCCATGCGGATCGCGCTTTCCCCGGCCATGCCCGCAAGGTTCAGCGTAATCGGACCAAGAACGGCGACCGCCGCCCCGTTTGACATGGTGTTGGTCACAAAAGTGGTTAAGATGGACGTGGCCGCCCACAAGCCAAACCCCTTATCCACGCCAACTGTACTGAGCGCCTGCAAAAAACTATCGGCGGCCCATTGGGCGGCGCCGGTGTCTTTCATCTGTACGCCAAGCGAAATCGCCGCCGCATAAAGCAAGACGACCCCCCAATTGACGCCGCTATTGAGATCATTCCACCGAACCAGGCCCGCGATCAGGAAAAATAATGCGCCGCAAATGGCGATGACGCCCAAGCCAAACTTGTCCGACAGAAAAATCCAGCCCAGCAATGTCAGGAAAAATCCCAGGATCGACAACCAGTCACGCGCCGTCATTGAGCCTTGTTCAGCGATCTGCATTCTCAATCGAACGATTGCTCGTGATATATTGCCCTGCTTCGGTTTGAAAATCCGCAACAGCAGGAAGGCGACAAAGGGCGCTTGGATGAGAAAAAGCGGATAACAGTAAAGCGCCCATTTCACATATCCGATGAGAAATTTTGAGGTTTCCGGATTGAGGGGATCGTAAAAAAACTCTCGCCAATAGCCGATCATGATGGCGTTTCGCGCCCCGCCCGAGGGCGTGCCGATGCTCGCGATGGAACAACCGTAAGCGATCGAAAACAATAGAACGGCGGCGAGGCTGCGAACCTCTGATTTGTCGGACGATACGAGCGACACCAGCGTAAGCGCCACCGGAAGCATCATCGCAGCGACCGTATGCTCGCCGATGATGGACGCCAGAATGCCGGAAATCAGAATGATACCCACGGAAACATTGGCGGGCTTGGGGCCGGTGAGGCGCACAATCAAATAAGCAATTCGTTTATCCAGACGCTGTTTGACGATAGCGACCGCCAACATCAGCGAGCCCATTATGAACAGGACGGAGTCGCTCATCAGACTCCGGGCGACGATGTTAGAGTCGATTTTTAATAGGTAAACCTGGCCGACGATAATGAGGAGGGCGACGGCGGGCAGGGGAATCGGTTCTGCAATAAAGAGGATCACAGCCATGATCGTCATTGCGAGAACAATGTGTCCTTCGCGCGTCAGCCCCTCCGGGGTCGGCAAGCTTAGAAAAACGGCGCCGAAAAGAGCGGTGATAAACAGCCATTTTTTTTCGTTCAAAAAAAATGCAAGCCCCCGCAGTGCGGGTCGGCCCGAAAGCTGAATTCTAGGGGCTCTAATTTCAAAGCGAGCCATTCAACAATTCCATACCGGCATAGGCGGTGGTGCTTCGTGTTAGAAACGATGACCAAAGAAAAACTTTGATGCTTGCGGGACGCACTTAACGCAACAGGCGTCATAAATGCAATTGGCCTGTATCAAGTTGGCGTATGGCGATCTGCGAATGCGGCCGACGCACGACGCCGCGCCATCTAGAACAACGCCCGCCACGGACTAATTGCGGCAGGCGTTGCTTTTACGGTCATATGCGATAATGCGATCTTAAAACTTAAATTTCCAACCGACCGTGAATTCAAGTTCGCTCAATCCGATCTCTATCGTCCTGTTTGGATTGGGGCCGAATGGCGTCACTTCGATTCCTGAAACCGTTGACTCCGGCGCATAAAGGAAACTTGCTTCGAGGCTGTTCCTGGGGCCGAACGGTAATTCGAACCCTGCTGTGATGTGGTCCTGGATCGTGCCGGGCGCCAAAATGTTCAGCGTCACATCTTCGGGCCCGATCGGGTTCGTATTGCGCGCATAGCCGGCGCGAAACGCCGCGCCGCCCGCCGTGCGATATTCGCCGCCCAATTTGAAAGCGTGGACGTCGTCCCAACCAAATCCTGGGCCGTCAGGAGAGCCGAAAGGCAGCATGACGGTCGTGGCGTTTCCAACGGCGTTGACGCCTTGATAATTAATCCAGCGATAGTCAAACGCGAGCGTTAGTTGCGGGGTCAAGTCGAACGCGACACCGGCTTGAATATTTTGCGGAATATCAAAGTCGCCGCCATCAGCGAAGAGGCCCGCATAGTCTTCAAAACGGCTCATCCAAATCTTTGTTTGATAAGACGCCGCGACGCGCAATCGAGGGGATAATTCTGATTGTATGCCAATACGGACACCGCCGCCGACGGACGTGTCCGTTTCATTATTCGTCAGATTGGCTGGATCGGACGAAACGCCCGCGAAAGCGCCGAGGCCCTTTCCTTCAAACTGTTGAATTGCAAAAATCGGAGAAACGCCAAGGCTAAACCCACCGAAATCATGAGCGACGCCCACAGCGATAAAGGCCTGGTTCAAATTCACCCCGGTCGAACCGCCACAAAATACCCCTTGCGATGGCGACATCATCATCGTGCAAGCTGGATTGGCTGCTTCTTCAAAATCCGTATTTAGTCCGCCATTGCCGTGCAGCGAAATCCCGAATGCCGTATTGGGGCCAATGGGCGTGCTGTAGGTGATGTTAGGAATTCCAAAAAGCTCAGTGTCGTTGCCGCGATTATCGCCGGCGGGAACGAAACCGCCAGGCCCCGACCCGACGAAGCCGCGATCCGGGACGAAGAATGAAAGTGAAGCGGTAAGATTGCTGTCCAGGCCGACAAGTCCCGCCGGATTAATCGCCAGGATTGTGGCGTCACGGCCGTCCGCTATGCCCGCCCCGGCCATCGCCTTGTTGCGGGCGCCGAAACCATGTTGAAAATATCCATCCGTCGCAAAAGCGCTCGTTGTTGACGTCAGTCCTACGCTGAGCGCAATGGCTGACGCCGCTTTCTTAATGTCACGGGTACGCACTTTGTGACCCTCCCTTTTTCCCTTTATTGCAGCGAGATTGCGTCTCGAATTCCCCTATCGAGCGTCACAAAAAAAACGGCATAGAAACTATGCCGCTTTTTTTATAACAAATCTGAAGATCTCGCCGTCTTCCTCAGACTCCATCAATTCGTTTCCGGTGGTCCGGCAAAACGCTTCGAAGTCTTTCACTGATCCGGGATCGGTGGCGAAGATTTCGAGCGTCGCGCCCGTGGACATCCCTTTGAGTGACTTCTTGGCTTTCAATATGGGCAGCGGGCAATTCAGACCTTTTGCATCCAAGACTTCGTCAGCCATAAATAAACGTCTCCATATTCAATGTTGGTGCAGTCGATCAGATATACAGGTTGATGTCCGACTGAGTGGCGGATTCCATCCATGTGGCCGCGCCGCCGATTTCAATGCCGTCGATCATGTCGTCCGTCGTGTATTCGAACAGGTCCATGGTCATCTGGCAGGCGATAAGCCGAACATCTGATTCAACCGCCGCTTCACGAAGCTCTTCAATCGACGCGACGCCCTTCTTCTTCATCATATTTTTCATCATGGCTGTCGCGCCGGCGGTGACGCCTGGGATCATGCCCACAAGATTCGGCATGCCCATATGCATACCCATCATCGGCATTTTCATGCCCGGATTGCCCACGGTGCCGATCTCGAGGTTGAGATCCTTTTTCAAGAGGCCCAACCCATAAAAAGTAAAGAACATGGTGACATCAACGTCCATCGCAGCCGCTGTCGTCCCGAGAATGAAGGGGGGGTAGGCCCAATCGAGTGTGCCCTTGGTCGCAATGATCGTCATATTCTTGGAATTATTCAGTGACGATTGCATCGCTTCCTCCGTCAGGGGAGTACCGTCAGCCATATGTCCTCCTAATTCGCCGCAATAGGATTTTTCAATTGTTACGTCCTGCAATCTTCCAATAATTGCGGCATTAGCGTATTAGAATGTACTTAATTAGCAAAAGTGCAACTTATCATGAGATTAGTCAACAACAATAACCAAGGCCCACAGGCGTATTGCGTTGCAGCATATTCGCGTCGGCGTCGACGCCAACGAGGTTGAGCAAGCGTTGTTTATCAGTTCGAGCCTTTATCGCGAATCAGGGTTTTCAGGTCTGCATCCATTAGCGATTTCTCGTATTAGCGCGGTCGAAACAATTTGTCGGGCGCTAGGATGGATTGATCACAAGAACTACCGCGAATGTGCGCCCGCTGACATCGAAACGCTGTCGAAATTTCACAGTCGGGATTATCTGGAAAACCTTCTGCGCGCTGATAAAGCGGGCGTCGCCAGCATCGCCGAACGCGAAACCTACAATTTCGGCACGATGGAAAATCCCTTGTTCAAAGGCGTATTTTCCCGCGCCGCTACGACTGTCGGCGGCTCCATTCTCGGCGCCGATTTGTCATTGGCGAACGGCGTCAGCTTTCATCCGGGCGGCGGCACCCATCATGGGAAGAAAAACAGAGCCAGCGGCTTTTGCTATTTCAATGACCCGGTCTTTGCGATTTTGCGATATTTTGAACGTGGGCTGCGACGCGTCGCTTACGTAGATTTCGACGCCCATCACGGCGACGGTGTCGAGGAAGCGTTCAGCGGTGAACCGGATATTCGTCTCGTTTCAATTCATGAGGAAAACCGTTGGCCCCATACGGGCCGTGCGCTGGAGGACTCGCCGCCCAACGCCATGAATTTGCCGGCGCCGGCGCAATTCAATGACTCAGAGCTGGCCTTTTTGCTTAATGAATGCGTGCTGCCCTATCTTGACCGATTTTCTCCGGAAGCAATCGTCATTACGTGCGGCGCCGACGCATTGGCGGACGATCCTTTATCGGGACTTCAGTTAAGCAACCGCGCTTTGTGGGACGCCGTCGAAGCCGTTGTCGCAATGGCGCCCCATAGTCTGGTCCTTGGCGGCGGCGGCTATAATCCCTGGACCACGGCGCGCGCATGGGCGGGTTTATGGGGGAGATTGGATCGCCATGATGCGCCGCAGCGACTGCCGCAATCAGTGCGCGATCTTTTCCAAACGTTCGAATGCGATCTCGTCGATGAGGATGACTTCAATCCGCGCTGGATGGAATCGCTCGAAGATGACGTCAATGAAGGGCATGTTCGGCAAAGCGTAAAAGCAGTTGCGCATGCGCAATCGCGTTTAATGGAAGACTTCGCGTAAAGAGCGCGCATCAATGTTGCGCCGAACGGCCGAGGCTGCCATAGTTACATTAGTTCTTGCTAATATATTGAGACCTTGCACGTGAGCTGGCGCCAGGAATTATCGCAGATAGAAGAATTTGAAGACGTCGTATTCGACGAAGCGCTCGTCGATCAAATGGAAGCGCGCGCAGCGCATGCGCTTGAGCGTTCCATTCGTTTTTCGACGCCAACCTTTAAAGAATACGAGTCGAGCGAGCTCAAGGGATGCGGAAAGAATTCATTCCCCGCCTTTTCGATTACGGCTGGCGGCTGCGCGCTCATGTGCGATCACTGCCAGGCCAAGATCTTGGAACCCATGATCCCGGCGACCAATCCTGAGATGCTCGATCAGCGCGTCCGCGATATGGTGGCGCTTCAAGATTTGCAGGGATTTTTGTTATCGGGCGGCTCGAACAAGCAAAATGAAATTCGGTACGAACGCTATTATCCAGTGATCGAAAACTTAAAGTCGGATTTCCCGCATCTGCAAATCGCCATCCACACAGCGCTGACCGACGAGGCCGGCGCGAGAAGAATGGAAGCCGCTGGCGTCGACACCGCAATGATGGATGTTATCGGCGCAGAAAAAACGATCCGAGACGTCTATCATCTTGATCGGCCCGTTGATGATTTTGAAGCGACGCTCGCAGCGCTCACCGCCACGACCATGAATATTTCTCCGCACATCGTCATCGGTCTTCATTACGGCCGGTTATTGGGAGAAGAAAACGCGCTCGATATCATTAGCCGTTATCCTGTTCAGGCGCTCGTTCTCGTGGTGATCATGCCGTTTTATGCAAAGCCGGGGACATTTCAAACGCCGACGACATCAGATGTGGGGCGTATTTTCCTGGAGGCGCGCCGACGTCTGGAAGATAAGAGCGTTCTTCTGGGATGCGCCAGACCGCCGGGCTTACACAAACGCGTCACGGACGCCTATGCTGTCATGGCCGGACTTGACGGCATCGCGTTCCCCGCCGACGGCGCGCTCCAAACCGTTCGCGCGATTGGCCGGCCATTTACGCAAGAACATGCGTGCTGCTCGGTGAAGCTCGGGGCGGCGCCGCTGAACCGGGTGCGGAGCGGTTGCGCAGCATAATGTGGAAAGTGATATAAGATGACCTGTCTCAAACCCGAATCGGCGATCCCGGGCGACCAAGGCGCTGACGGCAAAGATTATAATCCTTTTGATTTAATGACGCCGCGAACGCCTGACGCCATTCCGGGCGCGTTAAAAAACGGCGGCCGCGTTAAGGCTAACGCCGTGCCTCCGAAGGGCGTTTATTTGCCGAATAATAATGTGCTCACGCCGCAGATGCGGTCGCCTGACTATGTGCAAATGTCGACGGCGGCGGCGATCACCTTGGGGTTGATGGCCGGCAACATGTATCGCTGCGCCTGCACGCGGTGTCTAAACCTCTTGTTGACCTATCCGGAAGGTTGCCGCGCCAACTGCGCTTATTGCGGTCTGGCGCGCCATCGCGAGGCGGATCGCGATTATGCGGACCGAAACTTTATTCGCGTCGACTGGCCGGCGGTGCCGATGGCTGAAATCGCCGCGAAGGTTGGAGAAGACGCTGAGGCTAGTCCGTTTCATCGGATGTGTATTTCAATGATCACGCATCCGAATTCTGATCAAGATACGATTACGGTGTTAAAAACGTGGACGGATCATGTTGATCCGGACGCCATCCCGATTTCCATTTTATCGAACCCCACAACGATGACGCGCAATGATGTGAAAACCCTTCGGGATATGGGGTCTGACATCTTCACCGTCGCGCTTGATGCGGCGACGCCGGAATTGTTTGACCGAACGCGCGGAAAGGGCGTGCAATCCCCGCATAATTGGAAAAAATATTGGGAAATCCTGATGGATGCGCGCGACATTTTTGGGCCGCAAAAATTCGGCGCGCATATTATTGTCGGCATGGGCGAGACGGAATTCGAAATATTGTCGCTCGTACAACAGCTCGTCGACCTTGGCGGTCACAGCCATATGTTTTGCTTCTATCCGGAAAAAGGATCGTTGATGGATCATTTGCCGGCGACGCCCCGGGATCAATGGCGGCGGGTGCAGCTCGGCCGGTATCTGATTGACTATTGCGACGCTCGTGTCGATCAAATGAAGTTCGATGAATGCGGCAGGGTTGTCGATTTCGGACTGCCGCAGGCCGAGCTTGACGCCATCATCGACGCCGGTATTGCGTTCCGAACATCCGGGTGTCCGGGCAAGTTTGCGGAAGACATTTCCGCCTGCGACCGGCCCTACGGCGATAGTCCGCCCTCGGATATCGCCAGTTACCCCTTTCAGCCGGCTTCGGCGGATTTGCGTCGGATCAGGCATCAGCTCGATATGGAAAAACCAGGCGAGACCTATGAGCCCGGCGATGAATTCGAGGATCTCGACGCGTGACGGCGCCTCGGTTTCGCATCATTGATACCGGCCGGCGGAGCGGGCGAGAGAATATCTCTCTCGATCAGGCGATGATCGACGCACACCAGGCGGGCGAGATCGGCGACACTATTCGATTTATCGGCTTTTCCCCCGTGGTTCTTGTAGGTCGTCACCAAGCCGTGAGCCAGGAGGTTAATGTCGATTATTGCCGTAAAAACCAGATTGAAATCGGCCGGCGGATCACGGGCGGCGGCGCCATCTTCATGGATGAAGATCAACTCGGGTGGTCGCTTGTCTGTAATCGTCACTCTCTGGGCGGCGGATCGTTGTCGGAGGTGACAGAACGTATTTGTAAGGCGGTTGCTTCCGGCCTGTCCGATCTAGGACTCCACGCGCAATATCGGCCGCGGAACGATATTGAAGTCGGGGGGCGAAAAATCTCCGGGACTGGCGGGTTCTTCGACGGGGACACATTAATCTTTCAGGGTACTGTATTGGGCGACGTGAACCCTGAAAAAATGTTCAGCGCCTTGAATGTGCCGCAGGAAAAAACCGAAAAACATGCGCTTGGCGCAGCGGCGCAGCGCGTCACAAACTTGCGGGAATTATTAGGATGCTCGCCCGATTGGTCGGACGTAAAGTTGGCAATGACAAAGGCGTTTGAAAGCCTGCTCGGAATTGAGACGGTCGAGGACACATTGTCGGAAGCGGAATTGACGCGTGCGCAAGCAATATTTGATGAAGAAATCGGGACCGATGACTTTGTTTATGACATTGACGATCCATCGCGTGACGCTTCGGTGAAAGTCGGCTCTTGCCGCGGGGCGGGCGGCGCCGTTACTGCGCACATCCGTCTCGAAGGGGCGAAGAATGATCGCTTACGCGAAGTCTTGATCACAGGCGATTTCTTTGTAACGCCGCCACGCATTATCCTGGACCTGGAATCATCGTTGCGGCGGACACCCATCGACGAAATTGACGCAAACGTCGACGCTTTCTTCGCCGGCGCTGACGTCGGTCTATTAAGCGTCGCGCCTTCTGATTTCTCAGCGGCGATTCGTTCCGCCGTTGCGGCATAAGTCAATGAAATCGCTGACGGTCATCCAGCATACGTCCGCAGAATATTTAGGCCTGATGGAAGACCATTTTGAAGGCCGCCGTATTCGGTTCAATTATTTTCGTCCCTTTACGGAGGATGGGCGCGTCCCCATTGCAGCCGAAGCGGGCGATTGTCTGGTTCTGCTTGGCGGCGGCCCCTGGGGGACGGCGGGGACGCGTGATGTGCCGACGCTCGCAGAAGAAGTCGCATTGGCGCGAGCGTACTATATGTCGGGCCGGCCGGTGATCGCCATCGGCCTTGGTGCGCAGATTTTGTGTTTGGCGGCCGACGGCGGCAGCGAAGAGGCGCCGCTAACGCTCGACGTGGTGGATGCAAAACGCGTCGACAAAGAAGCATTGAACGGATTTTTACCCGAGCAATATCCGATGGTTCGGTATATGCGCGATCGCCCCGTTCCGCCCTCTTTTGCGAGGATACTCGCGGTCGATCCCGACGGCGCGCCGGCGTTATTTCAAATCGGCGATAATATGTTTGGATTTTCCGGGCATCCGGGCGTCAAGCGCGGCATCATCGAAGATCTCATTATGGAGTTTGAAGAGAGTCCGCAAAATGTTAGTGCGCCTCTCGACGAGATCTCTAAACGTCAATCTGAAATTGAAGACGCGCTGGTGCCGATCATGACGGGATTGATCCAGCTTACCGGATTAATGCGCGATTAGAGTGGCGAAGCCGCTTGCGTAAATTAGTGTTTCCTAATATTCTGAACAGCAAATCGGTTCAGCATTGTCATTATACAAAATGCTGCGACGCAAAAATCACGGAGGCGCCGAATGGCGGATAAACTGGTCATCATCATGGCGAATACTGATCCGCGAAACGGGGAAGAACTCGGCGCGCCGATCTTTCAGGCGACCGTCGCCGCCGCAATGGAATACGAGGTTGAAGTGATCTGCACGGCCACGGCGGGGCAGTTGCTTAAAAAAGGCGTCGCCGAAAATCTTGTCGTGAAAGAAGGCTCGCCGAAAACCGTCTACGACTTCATCAAAGACGCGCATGAGGCCGGCGTTAAATTCGCCTGTTGTTCGCCGAACCTCGATCTCTTCGACATGACGAAAGAGGATCTTGTGCCTGAATGTTCAGGCATCGTCGGCGGCGCTTATTTGATCGAAGAAATCATGGAAAACGACGACTGCCGGGTTCTCACCTATTAGGCTCTGACGCTTTGGGAAAAATTTATGGCGCATGCGGCGACAACAACGAGGGTTCAGGAGCATATCGGCGATCCCGTTTCGGACGGAGCGCCGGTGTCGCGTGGCGACCTGGAAGAGATTTTTCAGGATATCCAGGCTGATCTTCGATTTGACCACGAATTAAACGGCTGTCTCAACTGCGGCATTTGCACCGCGACATGTCCGGCCGCCCACTATTACGATTTTAGTCCGCGCGAAATTGTGCAGCTTCTTTGGACCGAAAATCTTGAGGGCATGTATGACGCGATGCAGGAAAAAATTTGGTCCTGCGCGCAGTGTTATACTTGCGCTGCGCGATGCCCCTTCGGCAATTCGCCCGGCGGTCTTGTCATGTTGATGCGCGAGGTCGCTATCAAACATGGCATGGATTCGGCCAAACAAGTCTTACGCCCCTTCAGCCGCGTGATGCTGAAATTGATCTCGACCGGCAATCAGCTATCGCCAGATATGATCAACCCTGATCATTTCGCCGATTGGGGCCCGAATATCTCAAAGATTGATGCGCCGCTCGCGTTGCTGCGCAAAGCAATCCCGATGCCGACGCTCAACACCACGAAAACAGCGTGGGAGGTCAACCTGAAGACATCGGTTGAGCTTTATACGATCTGGGAAGAAACGGGCGTCCTCGATCAGTTGGAGACGATCGATGAAAACCTGTTCGACGTCATTTGCGACATTATGGATGAGAAACGCGAAGATTGGGATGATTTCCTGGACGAGCAGGAAGACGACGAAGATTAGATTTTGTCTTGAGAAAGGCTGTTCCAGAGGAGGAACACTATGACTGGCGATAATACGACCAATGGTGAAGAACGCTTCACTGGCCACGGCTCGGAATGGCGTGAAGCCAAGCTCAGCCCTTCAGATGCTGCGACCGCGACCGCGTGGGTCGAGCAAAAGATCGATAAGCGTTCAATGTTGACCAATAAGGATCGCGTTCACGACGTGCGCGATATCATGTGGCAGCTTGAAAAAGAAGGCGAGATCGTCGTTCATCGTGTCGGCGAACAACATCAGCCGACCATCGCGAAGACGATTTATGGCTGGGATAAGAAAATCCCGACGACACAGCTGTGGCACCATAAGTCTTGCGGTCAGTGTGGAAACATTCCGGGTTATCCGGCGTCGCTTTTGTGGCTGATGAATGAGCTCGACATCAAGTACCTGGATGAAACCGATCAGACGTCATGCACCGCCTGGAATTATCACGGCTCCGGGATCGGCAACATCGAGAGCCTGGCGGCGGTTTTCCTGCGTAATTTCCATCAGGCGTATGTGTCGGCGAAGGCTGAGGGGCTTCCCGAAGGGTATTATTACCCGCTCGTTCATTGCGGGACATCGTTCGGCAATTACAAGGAAGTTCGTGAATATCTCCTCTTGTCCGCGCCCTTGCGCGAACGCGTCAAAACCATTTTGGGCAAGCTCGGGCGCCTCGTCGACGGAAAGCTGTTGATCCCTGAAGAGGTCGTCCACTATTCGGAATGGCTGCATGTGATGCGCGAGAAGATCGCCAATCGTCAGCAAATTGACTGTTCGAATGTGCGGGCGACTATTCATCCGGCGTGTCACGTTTACAAAATGATCCCGCAAGATGTGATCTACGACGACGATGTTCTTGACGGCGAGCGCGTCGCAGTGTCCACCGGCATCATTCAGTCGTTGGGCGCGCAAATCATCGATTACTCAACATGGTATGACTGTTGCGGCTTCGGCTTTCGTCATATCATTTCAGAGCGAGAGTTCACGCGGTCCTTCGCCATCGATCGAAAAATTAAAGTCGCCGTCGATGAAGCGAATTCCGACGTCATGATCGGTCATGACACCGGCTGCATTACGACCCTCGATAAGAACCAGTGGATCGGAAAAGCCGACGGCAAGGATTATGATCTTCCGATTCTGGCGGACGCTCAATTTGCAGCGCTCGTTTGCGGCGCGCATCCCTTCAAGATCGTGCAGTCTCATTGGCACGCGTCGTCTTGCGAAAAGCTCTACGACAAGCTGGGCATCGATTGGAAAAAAGCGAAAGCGGAATTTGAAGACTATTTGAAAAAGGTCGAAGCGGGCGAACAGGAGAATCTCTACGACCCGCGCCGGATGATCACCGGCGGCCCTGGCTATAAGAAAATAGAAGCGCAAACATGACAAAACCTGTTCTCGTGGTCGGAGGCGGACCAGCCGGCCTCGCCGCCGCTCATTCATTGGCCAGCATCGGCCAGAAAGTGACGCTCGTTGAAAAGGCGGATCGCCTGGGCGGCGCGCCAATCCTGTCAGGATACGCCAAACTTGTTCCGTCCGGAGAATGGGCGAAAGACGCGATTGGCGGCATGGTCGATCGCGTGCAGCGCCACGAGCATGTGGACGTCAAGACAAACGCCACCGTTTCAAAATTTGACGGCGACGCTGGAAATTTCATCGCCACGCTTTCGAGCGGCGAGACCGTAGATGCAAGCTCGACGATTTTGTGCACCGGCTTCACCCATTTTGATTCGATCAACAAGCCGGAATGGGGATTCGGGATGTTCCCGGACGTCGTCTCCACCACACAAGTCGAGCAAATGATTTCGTCGGGCCAGGGCGTTCGGCGCCCGTCAAATGGCGACAAACCGAAACGGGTAGCGATCCTACTCTGCGTCGGCTCGCGCGACCGTCAAATCGGCCGCGAATGGTGCTCGAAGATATGCTGTTCGGTTTCGGCCAAGATGGCGATCGAGATCCGCGAAGAGCTCCCAGACTGCCATGTCTATATCTATTACATGGATATCAGAACATTTGGTCTGTATGAGGAAATTTACTGGAAATCGCAGGAAGAGCAAAAAGTAAAATATATAAAAGCGCGGATCGCCGAAGTGACGTCGGATGGCGACAAGGTGATCGTCAAGGGCGAAGACACGCTGGTAAAACGTCCTATCACCATACCGTTTGATATGGTCGTGCATGCGATCGGCATGGATCCGAATGTGGACAACATGTTGATCTCAAGCGTTTTCGGCGTCGATCTTCACCATTGGGGTTACATAAAACAGCAGAACACTTACGGCGTTATGGGCGCATCCTCGCGGCCGGGCGTTTTCGTCGCTGGTTCCGCCACCGGTCCGGAAACCATCGACGACTCAATTGCGCAAGGCAATGCAGCCGCGATGTCGGCGCTTTCCATGGCGCGCGGTTACAGCGTCGTCGCCGCCGCCGAATAGGAGCGAGATGTTTTGGGAATCGAAACATAAGGAATCATCGCCGGCGCCGGAGCAACGCCCGCAGTTGGAATTAAGCGGTCCAAAGCTTGATACGGCTTTCTCCTCCCTTATCGCCGCATGTGACGGCGCCGGCGGTGTGGAAAAATATGTTGAAGCGCTGAAGTTTCGAGCCGACCTTTTTCAAGATGCTTTTGAAAAGAAAGAAAACACCGATCTAACGCCTGATCAATTCACGACCCTTTGCGCCTTTATGCCAACGGTGCGCCGACGCATCGGCCCTTATGTGGAAGATGATCAGTATGGCGCTTTGCGAACCGCGATGGCGGGATTGTTCGCCGACGACGCGCCAGCTGAGATTGTCGAGACCTTTTGCAAGGCGTTCCCCGAGGACAAGCGTCATCGCTGGGTCAGGGATCTTGCAGCTGAGATCCTCCATAATTGCTTGCCGGAAAAATATCCGTTGATGTGCCGATGGGTTTGGGACGCCAAAGCGAACACCGGCGTGGTGCGCGAAATTTGGCATGGCGATATTGACCACATCACGCTTGAGATCGGCGACGGATATGAGACCTGTTTGATGCTGCGCGAAGAGCTTTCGCAATATATTAGCGACGCCGGCATCTTCCGCGACGTCATGTGGTATGGCGATCTCCTCAGTGCACAGATTTATTCCGAATACATCTCGGCGCACGGCGGCAGTTATTTGCGCGCCGACTTTTCATCAGCCGATGATCCCGCCATTCACCTGAGGCGACTGCTTGGCCTTGACGGCGTGCGCGCCAAAACAAACCGGGTCATACCGCCAATTATCGAAGGCGCGGCGCATCGGATCGACCCTAAAACTTTATTGTCCGGGGAAAATCACTAGATGCCCATTCATGAAAAGAACTTGATCCGGCCGGAAGATCTGAAGACTCATGAAAATCTGACGATAGACGGCGTTGATGTTTCGGGCGACTGGAGCACATTTATTCGGTCGCGGGTCGTGCCCGACTATAATGAAGATCTTCAAGATGAAATCGCGGCTTTGCCGGGCGGCGAATATATTCACCGCTGTTGGCAATGCGGGTCATGCACAAATTCGTGCACGGTGAACGCGATCAATGCGGACTTTAATCCTCGTCATTGGATTTATTTGATCCGTATGGGATTTGAAGCTGAGCTCGTGCGCGATAAAGATCTTATCTGGCAGTGCGTTTCCTGCAACAAATGCACATATGCATGTCCGAGAGACGTTGTGCCGGAAGGCGTGATGAAAGCGACCGCGCACTGGCTTGAGCGAAAAGGATACACCCCCAAAAGTCCATCAATGGTATTTGACGAGGTCTTTTCCGAACAAGTCATTGAGCGCGGAAAAATCGAGGACGGTCTCGTCTTGCGCAATTTCTTCGGCCGCACCGGTCAGAAATTGACGCAAGACTGGCTGATCCAGATTGTGCGGAATATGGTCATGAAATTGCCGGTGAAATGGCTCATGTCCATGGGGCTCGCCACAATATTCAGGCCCAAAACGAACGATTGGGGCAAGGCCCGTGACGCGATCAACGAGTATCTCGAAGAGCGTGAAGCGGAAATCACAGAAGTCATGGGCGCGCCGGTCGAGCATCGACCGGACCCCGAAAAAATTGCGGCTGAATAGGAACCATCATGGCGGAACCAAAGAAGTATGAGAAAGTGGCGTATTACCCGGGTTGCGCGTTAGAAGGCACCGGCCACGCCTATAATCGGTCAACCAAGGCGCTAGGCAAAGAGTTGGGCCTCAAGCTTGACGAGGTGAAAAACTGGAATTGTTGCGGGGCGATGGAAGTAAAAAACATCGACCCTAAAATTCAGACCTATCTATCGTCGCGCGTCATGTCGATCGCGGCCAATGAAATGGGCCATGATGTGGTGATGGCGCCGTGCAATGGGTGCTACCACAATCTCAAAAAAGCCGAATACGATCTCGAAAATGACGACGCCTCGAAAGAAGTGGTCGACCGCCTTTCCACAAAAGCCGGTCATCAGACATATGAGGCCGGTCAGGTCGAAACTATCCATGCGCTCGATTGGATCAAAGACGCGATCGGCGAAGACGGTCTTAAGGCGAAAGTGAAGAATTCGCTGAGCGGCCTTAAAGTGGCGAATTATTACGGCTGCATGTACACGCGGCCCCGCCACATCTTCCCGGAAAAAGATCAGGGACCTGAAAGCGAGTCCACGTCGGAGCCGCATTTCATGGATGACCTTCTGGAAGCGGCCGGCGCCGACAATGTGGATTTTCCCTTGAAAACCGCTTGCTGCGGCGGGGCGCATACGCTTTCCGATTCAGATACGTCGACAAAATTGGTGCTCAATATCCTTAAAGCAGCTGAAGCCTCCGGCGCCGATGTAATCGCGACGGAATGCCCGACCTGTCATTCCGGCCTCGAGATGCACCAGATCCGAGCCGAAAAAGTTTTGGGCGAAAAGACATCTGTCAAAATTCTCTATTTTACGCAGCTGCTCGGCATGGCGATGGGATTGTCGCCGAAAAAGGTCGGCGTTCATGAGAATATCTCAAACTCATTCGATTTGATCAGGGAGAAGGGCTTAGCGTGACTTTGCTCGCCGACATAGAAGCGACCTTAGAGGCCGCCGCCGCATACCCCCGCGCGTTGAGCCGCGATGTCTATTTGAACCTCGGGGAAAATGTCCTCGAAGCGTGGATTGAGGCGCGCGGCCAAACGCCGACAACGGATAAAAAAGAAGGTTTTCGGTTGTTGGCGTTACACCGTCAGGGAGCAAAGGGAGACCCGAGCTTTAACGCGTGCCGTGAAACCTGCCGAGAAATCGCCTATCGCTATGTTTGTCACGCGCAAGACTATCCGCCGGACGGCGACGCGAATACGGACCGGGACAAGCAACTGGAATTGCTCTGGCATCTGACCAATCACCTTTTTTTATTCGTTTCAGGGAAGATGCATACGGAAGAACTCGGGGAGTTTTGTTGCTCCTCAAAATCAATCCGATTAGAAACGGCTGAAACCATTTAATGAGGACAACAAATTATGCCTGACGTACGCGGTTGTCATTTGCCCGATGAACTTCTTTATGATGTTGAGAACCATATCTGGTTTCAGGAAGCCGGCGACGGCAATGTGCGGCTCGGCATGACCACAATCGCGACAGCGATGGCGGGCGAATTAGTGGCGTTCACGCCAAAGAAGGTTGGCCGGGCGGTTCGCGCGGGTAAATCGTGTGCGACCGTCGAATCAGGAAAATGGGTCGGGCCGGCCAAATCGGCCGCGGCGGGCGAAGTCGTTGAGGTTAATGACGCGCTTGTGAACGACCCGAAACTGGCGAACGCCGACCCTTACGCGGCCTGGATGGTTGTTTTGAAGCCAGAGGACTGGGATTCGGTGAAGCCAGCCTTGATTCCAGGGGCCGAAGTCGCCAGTAAATATGAAGCGAAAATGGATGCTGACGGATTTGCAGGGTGCGGCGCAGCCTGAATTGTGTTTTTCGGCGCCATTAAGTTGAGTATGGGGAACCGAGATATGGCGTCAATGGACCCGACACAAATGCAGGAAAACGCCGAAAAAGCGTGCACCCTGCTTAAATCAATGGCGAATGAAACGCGCCTCATGATCTTATGCCAACTGGCGGGCGGCGAGAGTTCCGTCGGCGATCTCCTTGAGGTTATCCCTTTGAGCCAGTCGGCGCTTTCCCAGCATTTGGCGATTTTACGGCGTGAACGCTTAGTCACGACACGGCGAGAAGCCCAATCAATCGTTTATTCATTAGCGAGCGATGAAGTGCGCGCCGTTATTGGAACGCTCTACGTCCTTTATTGTGAAAAGAAACCCGGAACCAGGGCGAAGAAAAAAACAAAGGAGAAAGCGCTTCAACCTGCGTAATTATACTTGATGCGTTCCCGCTGAACGCAGCCGCGCGTAACGATGCAAAGGCTGCTTTTTAGATATCTCCGATATCCCGAATTCCTCTGGCCGGGTGGAAAAAACGAGGGGGGCCCCTCAACCCTCACAACGATTCGGCGACCTATGTGAAAACCGGTATCGATGCGGCTGCCGTTTTACTCCTCTCGTCATCCAACACTTTGTTTATGGTCCGCCGTCCGACCGGCTCGAAATTGTTGAGGAAGCGCAGACCGGTAAACCTGTCGTATGAGGCGACGACATTACGATGGTAGTGTCCATATTGTTTCGCAAATTATTTTGGCTGGCGTGTTCCGTTTGTCGGGCTCAAGCAGTGAGTTTGGATTTCTTCAACGGCTCCATATCGAGGTAGCGTTTTTGGCTCCAGTTGGTTCCGGCGATGTGCCTCAACCTGGCTGCAGCCAGGTTGAGGCATGAATTTCCGTTCGGGAACGCACCGACGACGCGGGTTCGACGTCTTATCTCCTTCATCAATCGTTCCAACGGATTGTTTGTTCGAATGCGTCGCCGATGCTCAGGCGGG
>JBCAXE010000021.1:0-58215 GCA_038534195.1 Pseudomonadota bacterium | reverse complement strand
CCGCCGCCTCGCCCGCTTCCTCGGCGAGATCGAGCGTCAACAGCGACAAGCGCCGATAGCGCTCGGCGCGCGCCGCCTCAAAGTCCGCGTCATGCGCGCACTGCTCTACTCTATCCGTATGCCTATCGTCATCATTCATGGCCCCAGTATAAAGGCGCCGAAAAGGGGGGAAGATAAGTTTCCCACAAATTGTCCAGTATCTCATCGAAACCCGCTAACGGCGCGGGTTTGAGAAAATCGCAAAAGGCCTCGGTTATGGTTAACTGAAAAATTTTTTGAGATTTTTTTGGCCGTCTCCGTCATCCCGGGCTTTATCTCGAGCCCGGTCAAAAGAACATGCAGCGCAAAGCTCGGTTTATAACGAGCGGCGGAATACTGGAAACTGGCGCAATTGGGTGAGCGTGAATATGCCGGGATGCACTCAATGGTACGTTTCGCAAAAGGAGCTACGCTCAAGAATAGTGATGTTGTATGATTTTTTTTTGTTGCATTGAGCGCAAAACACTGGCTTCATGTTCATGATTTGTTCTAAACGTGATGCATGGCTCAAAAACAATTTGGTAGCGCCGATAGTACCGGCAGGAAACTCGATATCATTGGGGAATACCTCTCAATGTATCAGATTGCACTCAGCAATAAGAATTTTAAAACTCTGTACATTGATGGTTTTGCAGGAAGCAGCGAGATTCCTCTGGCAGAGCATAAGGATGAGTTATTTGAAGACGATACAAAGACCGTAATTTCGGGTTCCGCAGATCGAGCCTTTCAAGTCGAGCCGCCATTCTCCCGATACATTTTCATTGATAAGCAAAAGAAATGTATCGACGCATTAGAAGAACGGTTTAAAGATAATCCGCATTATGATCGCACGTTTTATATTGTTGGCGATGCTAACGTTGAAGTTCAAAGGATATGCGCTAACGAACAATGGCGTTCGCAACGAGGGGTCATTGTGCTCGATCCATTTGGCAGCCAGGTTGAATGGGAAACTGTGGAAGCAATAGCGGGTACCCAAGCGTTGGACCTCTGGTATTTGTTTCCGGCAGGCGTTGGTGTTTATCGTCAAATTTCGAAGAATGGAACTATTGACCCTACGCATGAACCTTCCATAACGCGCATATATGGTACCGGTGAGTGGAAAGAGGCTTTTCTAAAGCCTTCGAAGCAAGGTGACTTATTTGGGCAACCGCCAAACCCTGACAAAAACGTGACGCCTGAGAGCGCGGCGCAGTTTATGATCGAGCGATTGGGAACTGTATTTAAAGGAGGGGTGATGCAGGAAATGATACCATTGGGAAAACATGCGTATCCATCATTTTATCTTGTGTTCGCTTGGGGAAACACTTCGCCGAAGGCAAAAAAGCTGGCAAATGATCTCTCGAAAGCGGCATTGAAAGCTACGGACCGGAGACATGGCAGGACCGTCTGATATCGAATGGACTGACGCAACTTGGAATCCGGTATCGGGGTGCAGGGTGCTTTCGGCCGGATGCTCAAACTGTTACGCCATGAGAATGGCTGCGCGGTTGCAGGCGATGGACCATCCTTCTTATGAGGGTACGACTCGCAAGAGTGGCGACCGCTATTTATGGACGGGAAAAACCCACCTTCTTGAGCGCACACTTGGTATTCCGCTGACATGGAAGAAACCGCGCTTGGTTTTCGTCAATTCAATGTCTGACCTTTTCCAAGATAATATTCCTTTTGAATACGTTGAGCGTGTTTGGCAGGTGATGGAGCAGGCCAAACTCCATACTTTCCAAGTTCTCACCAAGCAGCCTGAACGAATGGCTGAATTCTTACGCGAAAGGAACAAACACGCTTTAAAAAATGTGTGGTTGGGAACATCAGTAGAAGATAGCTGTGTGGCCCACCGGATAACTGATTTAAAGAATTGTCGTGCTGCGGTTCGCTTTATATCGTTTGAACCGCTTATTGGTGCGGTTGGCAGTGTCAATCTGTCAAACATCGATTGGGCGATTGTTGGAGGTGAATCCGGTCCAAGGTCAAGGCCGCTTGATTCTAAGTGGGTAGATCAGATTTTCGATCGTTGCGAAAAACACGACGTACATTTTTTCTTTAAACAATGGGGTGGTGTGAACAAAAAACGCACAGGTCGGACGTATAAGCGTCGGACTTGGGATGAGATGCCTGCAACGCACGTTCACGCGTAGCAAAAAACAAGGTCAACTTCGTAACTCCGAAGACCCGCTTTGGCCCGCAATTTTAAGGTGGGGCGTCGAGATAATGCGCAGCACTGGGTTGGCTCGCCCCCCTAAACCTCCGCCAGCGCGCGGTGGATATACTGCACCACCACGGAGCCCTCGCCGACGCCGGAGGCGACGCGTTTGACCGAGCCGGAGCGCACGTCGCCGACGGCGTAGACGCGCGGCCAGCTTGTCTCATAGATCTCGGGCATGCGGTCGAGGGACCAACCGGCTTTCACAAGTTGAATGTTCTCGATGGCGGCGCCGGTTTTCAAAAAGCCCTTGTCGTCGCGCGCGATGGTCTCGGGCAGCCATCCGGCGGCGGGCGTTGCGCCGATAAAGAGAAACAGGAACGGATTGTCGAGGGTCGTGTTTTTAGCGCCGCCCGTGGTGAGTTCGGCGGACTGGATGCGCGCGCCGTCGCCGTTGACCGCGGTAATCTCGGTTTCCGGGTGTAGATGAATATTGTCCGTCTCCTCAAGGCGGCGCACCAGATATTCCGACATGGTGTCGCGTATGTTTGGGCGGCGATATAAAACGTGTACGTCTTTTGCATAGCCGGCGAGGAACACAGCGCCCTGGCCGGCGGAGTTGCCGGCGCCCACAATAGCGATGGTCGACCCCTTGCAGATCTGGGCTTCCATGGCGGTGGCGCCGTAATAAATGCCGCGCCCTTCATACTGCGCGATATTGTCGATGGGGAGGCGCCGGTAGTCGGCGCCGGCGGCGACGACGATTGCGCGGGCCGAGAGCGAGCGGCCGTCTTCCAGATGCAGGCAATAAGCGCCGTCATTTTCTTCCAGCTTGACGGCTTTGGCCGGCGCGGCGAGGCGGGCGCCGAATTTTTGCGCCTGGACGTTGGCGCGCTCGGCGAGTTCACGGCCCGAGATGCCCGACGGGAAGCCGAGATAATTTTCGATCTTTGAGCTTGTTCCCGCCTGGCCGCCGGGCGCGGTGGCGTCGAGCGTGACGACGCTGAGGCCTTCCGATGCGGCGTAGACGGAGGCGGCGAGACCGGCGGGTCCGGCGCCAACGACAATAACGTCCGCACACGCCTTGTCGGGGAGGAGGTCGAGGCCGAGCGCACGGGAGACTTCAGAGAGCGAGGGTTTCACCAGCGTCTCGTCGGCGCCGCTCACCAGGATCGGCGTGTCGTCGAGGGTGAGGCGGAGCCGCTCCACGATCGCCGCCGCCTGCGGGTCGGCGTCCGCTTCCACCCACAGATGCGGGACGGCGTGTTTGGTTAGAAGATCGCGAATGGAAAACGCCTGTTGGTCGAAGGCGCGGCCCACAAGGACGACGCTGGCGCGGCCCGACGCGCGCGCCCAGGCGCGGCGCGCGATGAACGCGGTGACGAGGGCGTCGGAAAGCCCGGAGCGCTCCACCAGCAACCGCTTCAGCGAATCGCGCGAAATGTGCAACACCTCGCCCGCTTCCTCCATGCGCGCCTTAACGAGCGAGCGCTGTCCGGTGATCATGGAAACGTCGCCGGTGAACTGTCCGGGTTCCAGCCAGCCGACGCGGCGTTCCTCGCCATGCTCATGGAGGTAGACATTGAGCGCGCCGTTGAGGAGCACGAGAAGGTCCGTCTCGCGGTCGCCTTCGTCAAACAGGATCGCGCCCGCCTCATGACGGCGCACCGCGCCATAGGGTTTAAGCTCTTCAAGCTCCTGGTCGTTGAAGCGGTAGTTCATGTCCAGTTTCACATTGTCGGTCATGGCGGCTCCTGATGGGGTTGCGGGGGAAGATTTAGGGAAGGCGGGCGGGTCAGGCAATGATGAGCGGCTTCATCGGCGTAAGTCACTCCTTGTACGGAAGTGTCGGACCCCTGGCCGGACGGTCCATTTTCGGCGCTGGTGACGAGGCGGTCGGGCGGCTGGCGTTGGGCGCAATGCGCGATCTCCCTGTTCCATGGGGCGGCGAGCGGTTATGGTGCGGGGCGATTGACACCGCTGTATCAGCGTATTACTACGCGCCGAGCAAGGATAGAAGCCATGACAGCCGCCACCACCGCCGACAATATCGCCGCCCTTTGCGAGGCGCTGAACGCGCTTCAGAGCGCTGAAGAGGCGGAGGCGTTCCTGCGCGATCTGGCGACGCCCGCCGAGATCAAGGCGTTCGCCGAGCGCTGGCGGATTGCGCTTCTCCTCGACGCCGGCGCGCTTTCCTATCGCGAGATCGCCGCCGAGACCGGCGCGTCGACGACCACCGTGGCGCGGGTCGCGCGCTTTTTGAAAGAAGAGCCCCATCAGGGCTACCGCCGCCTCATCGATCGGATGAAGTCGGCCTAACCATCAGGACATTGCGTTATGAGCGACGTGCGATTGCGGATCGCCATCCAGAAATCAGGCCGTCTGTCGGACGGCAGTTTTGAGTTGCTGAAGAGTTGCGGTCTGACCGTTTCGCGCGGCCGCGACAAGCTCTATGCGCGCGTGCGCGAGATGCCGATGGACGTGTTGCTCTTGCGCGACGACGACATCCCCGCCTTCGTCGCCGACGGGGCCTGCGATATCGGGATCGTCGGTGAGAATGTCTTCGAAGAAGATCGTCTGAGTACGGACCGCGCGAGCAAGACCGAGGCCGTGATGGCGCTCGGCTTTTCCCGCTGCAAGCTGATGCTCGCGGCGCCGAAGGAATGGGCCGACAAATCAAACGCCGCCTTTCGCGGCAAGCGCATCGCCACCTCTTATCCGGGCCTCACGCGCGCCTATCTCGACCGCGAAGGCGTCGACGCGACGCCGGTGATGATGAAGGGCTCGGTTGAAGTGGCGCCGCGGCTCAAAATCGCCGATGCGGTCTGCGACATCGTCTCTACCGGCGCGACCCTCGACGCCAACGGGCTGGAGCCGGCGGCGACCGTCTTTGCATCGCAGGCGACCCTGATCCGCAACGCGGCGGCGTTCCCGCCCGACAAGGCGGCGATCTTTGAGGCGCTCCTGAAACGGATCGACGGCGTCCTCGCCTCGCGCGAGGCGAAATATGTGATGATGAATGCACCGCGTAGCGCCGTCGCCGCGATCTCGAAACTGCTGCCCGGCGCCGAGGCGCCCACAATCCTCGAACTTGCGGGCGACACGGACAAAGTGGCGATCCACGCAGTCTGCCGCGAAAGCGTCTTCTGGCCGACGCTGCAAGCGCTCAAAGACGAAGGCGCCAGAGCGATCCTTGTTTTACCTATTGAAAAGATGATGCCTTAGGGCGTGCGGATTATTATTGTGAATGAAGTATGACGCGAATGGTGAACTTGCGCTTACGCGGGGTATCCCAAAAATAAGATACACAGCCGCGATACGGGAAAAATCAGGCATTACTATTAAGAGCTTCAGTCAAAGAATATTGGATTGAATGAAGATATATCGTATACAAACATTTATCTTCAATCTATGAGCGCCTCTACGCCTTCAAACGGAAGAGATGGTTTATCCCGGCTCTTGCGTTCTACGAACTAAAGCGCTCGAGACCCTCTCGAGCACCCGTCGAAAAGGTGACATTAATTGAGTCCAACCGGACAATATCAATAACTACACGTAAATATATGCCAAGGAGACACAACCAAGCAGCTTGATTTCGAATTAGATGCGATGATTACAGAAGTCTATAATAATCCAGATATTCTGTGTCTCAACTTACACCAAAGCCATTGTGGGAGGCGCAACCCAACTCCTAATGATCAATCACAGTTCGGACTATTGAATTCGGGTTAAGAGCTGAAGCTATTGACTCTGCGCTCATCAAAAAAATATACTGTTCAAATAAAAAACAAAAACGGGGTTTGGGGGGATGCATCATCCATTGAATGCAACAAGTATTGCGTTACGCCTGATTTTTCCATTTCTGAGTGCGGTAAAGGTTTTTGCTGTAAGCCTGATATTGGTAGGGCCGTCAATAGCAACTGCCCAGGACGCGCCGAAATTTGCGATTGAAAAAAAATTGTGTCTTGGCGATGTTACAACTCAGTTGAATCCAGGCGCTTGTTCGAATGAATTGACGGCGCCAAGTGGCGTGATTGTCAGTTATGTCTTCACCATCACCAATCCATGGGGCGAGCCGTTACAGACGATTGCGTTGACCGATCCCTTGCCGCCGGGCTTTCAGACTTCGGGCCCGTTACGATGCGAAACCGCTGGCGGCGCGCCGACGCCGACGATCCCCTTGCCGACAACCTCGCCCTATCTTGCGCAGGTCCATCTCAATATCGGCGAAACCCTGGTCTGCGTCCTGACGGGGAGTTTTTCATCGACCGGGGCCAAATCCAATCGCGTCGTCGCTCAAAACAGCGCTGGCTATTTGATCGACGCAAAGGTGAATACCGACATTACGCCGTCTGCACCGCTTGGCTCAGATCTCGCGGTCAAGAAGACCGCCTCCGTCTCGTCCATCGACGTCTCGTCGGGCGCGGCGACGCTGACTTATGACATCATTGTCCAGAACAACGGACCCGGTGACGTTTTTGTCGGCGATCATTTCAAGTTACAGGACCGACTGTCTCTCCTACCGAACAGCGTGCCACTGAAAGTTGAATTCGTCAGCGCGAATTGCATATCGTCCAATCCAACGACGACGCATTGTCTCGACCCCAATGACATCACGCTTTTCAGCTCGTCCTATACGCTGGTTGGCACAGCTGGCGCATCGCCTTTTTTCGAATGGCCGTTTACGAACAATCTCGGGAATATCGCCGCTGGCGAAGCATTAACTGTCAGCATCACGGTACGGGTCGAACAATTCAAGGAACTCGCCTGCATCGTCGCACCCGGCGCCAACGGCATCCGAAACACGGCGTTTTTCACGCTGATCGCCGCTAATGGCGACGCCCAGACTGAGGCTAACCCCTCTAATAACACCGCGTCGGTCGCCACCAGCGTTGTCACCGGTCAAGAGGATATCAGCGAAGTCTGCGGCCGCGGTCATCTGAAGGTTGAAAAAGAACAGATCGTTCCCAACCCTGCAGCGCGCCTGCCGTGGAACAACGCCGCTTCTTATCTTATCACGATCGAGAACCAATCCGTGCCGGCTCAGGACATCACCATCGCCGCCGGCGATCTCGATGACTGGGTGACTGACGGGATCAATACGCCGCCCTTCACGCGCGTCTTCAGTTATGCGACCTGTACCTTCTCGACCGATCCAACGGTCTGCCCGGCGCTTAACGGCAATTTCCTGCCGGACCCGGATTTCACTTATTCCTTTTATGGACAAATGGCGCGCGGCTGGGAAACGGGCGCATCGGTGACGCTGCGCCATGGCGAGCGGATCGAGATCAAGACCGAATTCGCTTATAATGAACCCGACTGCGAAACCGTGCCGGCCGCGCCGCAAAAACCCATCATCAACACCGTCCGGGTGCGTTACCAGGCGACCGCCTTCGGCGCACCGTCGACCAGTGCGCCGCCCCAGACCTTCAGTCAAGTCGATGACGCCGTCACCTTGATGGAAGATCAGAAGCCGTGCCGCTTCAAGGTCACCAAACAACCATTGAACGTGCCCGCCGGGCGGGATTTATTCATCGAGTTCGGCGTTCCGTTCGCCTATGAAGTTACGTTTACGAATAATGATGCGCCGCGCACCATCGGCACCGTGATGGACGCAATCCGCCTGCAGATTCCGAATTACGCAACGAGCGTCAACTATGACGCGCAATATCAGTGCAGCGATAATGGCGGCGTTTCCGGTTACAGGCCGTCAGGCAATACCCCGCCATTCGGCGGCGCGGTTTATCATACGTCTTCGCCGGCGCAAGGCGCGCAACCCTTCGATTTTCGCGCCAATCCCGCGAACCCGATCTATTTCGACACCGGCGGAGTCCTGACCTGCAAAATCAGGTTCGTTCTGAAGCGTCCGCCCTATGGCGCCAAATATTGCCGTTCAGACATGATCCGGTTCCAGAACACGGCCCTGATGGACGTGACGTCGCCGTTCAATCCGAACATCCACTGGCCGCCGGCGGGAACCTATGACCCGGCCGCATTCAATCGGCCGGCCCCGCAGGACAGGAATTGGGCAATGGCAGACGGCGTGCTGCCGCGATGCGTCGACGGAATCCTGAGCAAGGCGGCGTCGATCGACGGCTTGCCCGCCGTCAGCGCGCCCTGGACTTATGCCGGGGGGCCACGGGTCGATTTCTCGATCGATGTGACGAATACGGCTGACACCGACTATCAGCGGCTCGCTAGTAGCTGGCCGTGGAGCGGGCTAATCGTCACCGACGTGCTAAATACACCTTATGCCGGCGCATCGACGACGGGCCAGGCCTGCACGCCGCCCAATCTTTGCGCAGGCTCACCGACCAATCCCGGCTATGAGATCGGTCTGAAATCGCTCGCGGCGGGCGCGACCGGAACCTGGTCTTTCGCTCTGCCCAGCCCGTTCCAGACCGGCCGCGACATTGAAAACTGCGCCGCACTTAACCCGTCCGGTTTTATGCATCCAAGTCAGGGATTTTTCTATACGAATTTTCCGATCCCGGTGCAGCCGAATGACGCCAGCGCTCAGTCCGATTGCGCGAGTGTGCCAGTGATTCGGACCTCGGAAATCAAACTGCGCAAGAAGCTGATCGACGAGACCGGCGCTAATATCACCGCCGCCGGCCCGTTTGAATTCACCGCGACCTGCAGCCCCCATGCGTTGTTCGCGGGGACAGAAACGATCAGCATCAACGCCGGCGAGGAAGGCGTCTTCGCGCCCGTGCCGGTGCGGTCCGATTGCTCGATCGCCGAGACGGCGATGCCGCCGGTCCCGCAGACCGCAATCGACGCCTGTAAGGCTAACGGGTCCGATTATCGAGCGGAATGGACGACAAGCTTTAGCCCGGACGCGTCACTCGCTGCGAATTCCTACGGCGCCGGCGTTGAGATCACCGCAACCAACACGTTGGCGTGCACGCAGGTAGAGGAAGGTGAAATTGTCATCACGAAAATTCTCCGGCCTGTCAGAAATGTGCCCTGGCAACTGGACTTTCAAATCGACTGCACGCCGACGCCGGCCATACCGGATCGCGTCACGCTGTCAATGTCGGGATTGTCGGGATCGATCACCGCCAAGGCGCCGATTGGTTCGACCTGCACGGTGACGGAAGTTCCTGGACCGTTCCCGCAAGCGATCGAAGATGAATGCGCCGCTATAGGTCAGCGTCCGCGGTGGACCAGCATTTCTTATTCTGGCGCACCGGCGCAAACGATCGCCGCAGGCGCGCTTACCTCGACAACTTCACCCGCTGTTGTGGTGGATCATACCGATCCTCAAAAGATAACGGTTATTGACGCCTGGCAATGCGTACCGGAACGGAAAGTCCGTATCCGCAATGTCGAAACCAATCAGGCGCTTTACGCTTTCGGCGGTAATGTCCGTCACTGGGGGTACTGGGCCGACCCGAATATGGTCTACGAATTGATCCCACTCTGGGGCGATCATTATCGCCTGCGCCACGATGCTTCCAATCTCTGTATCGAAGGCAACAATAATGACGGCGGCGAAGTGTTGAACTCGGTTTGTGATACTACAAATTCGGACCAGATTTTCAGGGTCCGTGATATTGGTGGCGGTGAGGTCAGGCTTGAAAGTTTGAATTATGGAACGTGCCTTTATACGCCGGATGGCAATGGCGGAAAAACGTTCAATTTCAGCTGTTGGGCAGATTCAAATTTCGCATTCGTGCTGGAGCCTGCGTAATTAGCAATTGCGATATCTAGTCCGGACGGATTAGCACGTTCACAGTTAGCCTTTAGTCCGGCAAACGGTGCACGTCGCGCCGACAGTGGATTTTCCCGCTTAACCCAAACCAATCTCCGACAAGATCGCGGGGATGTTTTTCTTCAGGCCGAAAAAGCCGCGGGCGGCGTGGGGCCAGACGGCTCGGTCGTAGCCGCGCGTGATTTCGATGAGCCGCGTATCGGTTTTCTTCACGGCCATATGAAGGCGTTTGCGAACCGGGCCGAGGGGACATCGCGCGGTGACGACGGCGTCGAGATCGTGCGCCGCTGTGAAGTCGGCGATGGCGGCGCTCCATTCATCTTTTTTTCTGTCTCCGCTTCCTTCGCTGTTTGCGTGTACGCACGGGACGCTGAAATGCGCTTCAGCGCGGGTTGCGGCGTCGTTGACCGCCGCTGATGAAAAATCGCTTACGCGCGTGCTCAGGGGCCAGACCGAAACCGGCGTCGGCGCGGCGAGCGCCAGGATTGCGGCGGGCGGACGCGCCAGCGCCAATGTCTCCGGCGCGCAGTCTTCGTCTGTGATGATGAGGCCGTAGCGGCCGGCGTCGATCTCATCGCTTGCGAACGAAGGCGGCGCCGCTGCGGGCAGGGGCGGCTCGTTGAGTGGCGGCGCGTCGGCGGCGAGCGCGCCGCCCGGATCAAAGCGGCCGTCCGTATACTTATGGATATTATCGGCGCGCGCGAGATAGGTCTTACCCTGCGTGTGAAGACCGCCGACCCAGCGCCATGAGCAGGTGTTTGACGCCGGGTCCCCGTCGAGTAAATGACGATAGAAGAAGTCCGCGCCGAGCTCCCACGGCAATTTCAACGTGAAGATCCAGATACTGGCGAACCACATGCGCGCGTGATTGTGGAGATAGCCCGTTTCCACAAGCTCGCTCGCCCAGGCGTCGAAGCAGGTGATCCCTGTCTTCCCTTCAGTCGCTTCCTGATAGCGACAGACGAGCGCCGCGTCGTTGTCGAGATCGCGGGCGAGGGCGACGACGCGTTCTTTATAGCGCGACCAGACGGCGGGGCGATGTTCAAGCCAACCTTTGAAATAGCCGCGCCAGAAGACCTCCTGGATGAATTTTTCAGCCGCGTGAAACTCATGGCGTGCGAGCGCGGCGCGCACGACTTCTTCCTCAAGGATTAGGCGCCGGCGCACATAGGGCGATAGCGCCGAGACATTATCGCGATTGTCCGGCCCCAGATCAAAGTTGCGTCCGCGCGCGTAGGCGCCGCCGGCGCGGGGCGCGAAGGCGTCGAGCTGGGCTTGCCCCGCCTCGCGCGTCGGCGTCCATGTGACGGGGGCGGGTTTTTCTTCTGGTAGAAATGAGGCTTGCGTCACGCGGGCGCTCCTTTGGCCTTCCGAGACCGGCGGCATCGCTCCGAACAATAGACGACATCGTCCCAAACTTTTTCCCACTTCTTGCGCCAGGAGAACGGGCGTTCGCAAACGGGACACAGTTTGGACGGCAGGTCGCATTTTTTCATCTTCTCGCATCTCCGTTACGGCGTCGTCGGACCGAGCGGCAGGGTGAGCTGAGCCGCGTCGCTGCGCGCGCGTTTCTTTTGCCCGCGCATGGGTATGCCGGATTTACGGCTGCCATGCTTGTTCTGGATCGCTTTGGCGCCGCGTTTGAAATCGGCGCCGCCGCGCACGGCCCATATTTTCTGGCGCGCCGCTTTCGCCGCCGCCAGATGATCGACAATGGGCATGGGATAGGTCTTATCGAGGATCGCGCCTGCGCCCTCCCACTCCCAGGGTTCGTGAATGAACTCATCGGGCACGCCTGCGAGCGCCGGAAGCCAGCGGCGCACAAAGGCGCCGTCCGGGTCCTGATCATAGCCTTGCTTCACAGGATTATAGATGCGCACCGTATTAATGCCCGTCGTGCCGGATTGCATCTGCGCCTGCGGCCAGTGGATGCCGGGCTCGTAATCAGAGAAAAGGCGCGCCAGATGTTCGCCGGGCGCGCGCCAGTCGAGCCAGAGATGATAGCTGGCGACCGCCATCAACATCGCCCGCATACGGAAGTTCATCCAACCGGTGGCGATGAGCGCGCGCATGCAGGCGTCAACGAAGGGCAGGCCGGTCTCGCCTTTCGCCCAGGCGTTCAGCCGCGAAGCGTCCGGCGTGGTGGGACGCAAGCCGTCATAAGCGCGATGAAGGTTTCGAAATTCGAGCGACGGCTCGTCTTCGAGTTTTTGTGTGAAGTGATCGCGCCAATGGAGGCGTCCTTGAAACGACGCCATGGACCCGCGCCAGCCGCCTTTGACGCCGTCGGTTTTAAGTTGGCGCTGGCGGTCCCATACGGCCTGCGCCGTCTCGCGCATAGAGAGCGTTCCCCAGGCGAGATGCGGGCTCAGGCGGGAGCAATGGTCCGCGCCCGCCGCCGGGCTCGACATGGCGCGCCGATAGGGCGCGCCGCGCTCGGTTAAAAACGTCTGTAGGCGGTCTAGTCCGGCGTCGCGCCCTCCCGCTTGCCGTTCTGGGCAGGGGTCAGGCTGAAGGCCGAGATCGCCTGCGGTCGGGATTGGTCCTGGTTCAACGCCCGGGATGGCGGGGAGGGCGGTCGGCGGCGGCGTTTGCGGCTCGGCCATAAACGCGTCCCAACGCTTCGCCCAGCCATTGCGCGAGGTGAGGCGCCGGATGACGCCGGACTGGCGCACCTCGCGCCAGACAATCCCGTGGGCGCGCGCCCACGCGGCCACCTCTTTGTCGCGCTCATAGGTCCAGGCGTTGCCGGTCTCCTCGTGGGACCAAAGCGCGATCGCTCCGAAGCGCCGTCGCGCCGTCTCAAGGATCGGGATTGTCTCGCCAGTGCGGACGATGAGCGGCTGGCCGAGCGCAGTGAGATCGCGCCGCAAGGGTTCAAGACATTCGGCGACGAACGCCCATTGCCGCGCGGACATATCAGGGCCGCGCCAGAGCGCAGGCTCGGCGATGAAGAGCGGGAGCACTGGGCCAGCCTCCGCCGCTGCGCTGAGCGCGCGATGGTCGTGAGTCCGCAGGTCGCGTTTGAACCAGACGATCTGGATTTCAGAGGAAGGCGCCATGGTCAAAGGGTAGTCGACCGC
This sequence comes from Pseudomonadota bacterium, assembly GCA_038534195.1. Taxonomy (GTDB): domain Bacteria; phylum Pseudomonadota; class Alphaproteobacteria; order Caulobacterales; family Parvularculaceae; genus JAJFFW01. The sequence continues at coordinate 45,236 of JBCAXE010000021.1, read as the reverse complement.
GCGCCTGCTTCCATCCGGTATGTTGTCGCGTGTTACCGGCCCTTGATGGCGCTGAAGGCGGCGACGCCGGCTGGCGGCAGCGTCGCGTCGCCGAGGCGAAACGTTTGTCCGACGGCGATTTCAGACGGGAGCGTCGCGGCGTCCGGTCCGTAGTTGAAGGCGAATGTTTCAGCGCCATACTGGCGCAGGCGTAGATCGCGCGGCAGCGCATGCAGGCCGACATTTGTCTCTGACCTCATGGACCGGATCACGGCGGCGAGTAAGGCGCGCGATGGCCATGTGGTCAAAAGCCAATATCCGTTCTCGGCGTAAAGCGCGCCGGCGCCGTCGCGCGTGACGGCGCGCGGACGTAGTGCGGTCTCCACATGGTCCAGCCAGACGCCGCTGTCGAACGTTTCTTTGTTGAACGAGATCTCCTCGCGATGATCGGCGCGCAGGCTTTCAGATCGGGTGACTTTGAGCGGCAGAAACTTTTGTAAAGGCCCCGGCGCCAAGTTCGGCGGTATTTGCATCTCGCGCGTCTTCGCGCCGGTGCGCGGGCCGAACAGGATGGGCGCGTCCGCTTGTTTAAAGGCGGCCATCGCCTTGTCGTCGATATAAGGCAATGACGGCGCCAGGATTAGAGAATATCCGTCCAGAGAGCATCCTGGCGGCAGGATGTCGATCGACAGGCCGAGCTCGCGCAAAACCGAATACCATTCAAAGCACAAGCGGCTATAGTCCCAAGCGGCGCCCTGCGGTTGCGCTTCGAACATCCACTGCGCGTCGTAACTGTAAATGAGCGCAACGGGCGCGTGAGCACGCGCGCGCCTTTTGATTTCACCCGCCGTCTGCGCCGCTTCTTCATAGGCGGGCGCCGGTTCGTCGTCGGGGCGGAGCAGTCCCGCGTGCATCTGTTCCTGCGCGAAGGGCGCCTGGCGCCAGCGAAAGTAACTAACAAATTCAGCGCCGTGGGCGATCGCTTCGTGCGCCCACAGCCGCGCCATGCCAGACGACGGCGCCGGGTTGTTCGGGGCCCAGTTCACCGGGCCCGGCTGCTGCTCCATCACCGCCCAGCGCCCTGCGCCGCACCCGCGATAAAGATCATGGTGAAAGGCCGCAAAGTCCGGATGGCCGGTCCGCATGTAGCGCATTTTTTCTTCGGCGGTGAAGAGATCTTCCTGGTCGGTGAATCCCAACGGATAGCTGTCCCACGAGGCGATATCGATGTCCGTGCAGAGATTGAAATGATCGAACTCGGTGTAGAACCCCATAAAATTATGGATGATGTCGCGTCCGGGCGCATATTTGCGAAGAATATCCGTTTGCTGACGATTATAAGAGACGACCTGATCGGAGGAAAAGCGATAAAAATCGAGAATATGCGCCGGGTTTGGCTCCGTCACGGTGAGATTGGGTAACTCGACTTCTGCAAACGAACGATAGCGCTGGCTCCAGAAGACGGTCCCCCATGCGGCGTTGAGCGCGTCGGCGTCGCCATATCTCTCTTTGAGCCAATACCGGAACGCATCGGCGGCGGCGGGCGAATAGCTGCGCGTCGTATTGTGACAGCCATATTCATTGTCTGTCTGCCAGGCCGTGACGCGCGTGTCGTCGCCATAGCGTGCGGCCATGGCTGTGACGATGCGTGCGGTCTCTTCGCGATAGCTCAGCGAGGAAAAACAATAATGCCGGCGCGAGCCGAACCGGCGCGGGCGGCCTTCCGCGTCCCATGCGAGTATTTCGGGGCGCTTGTCGATCAGCCATTTTGGCGGCGTCGCCGTGGGCGTGCCGAGAATGACGTCAAGACCGGCCGCGCCAAGCGTCTCGATCGCCCGGTCGAGCCAGTCCCAGTGCAGGACGCCGTCTTCCGGCTCGATTACGCTCCAGGCGAACTCGCCGATACGCACCTTGGCGATCCCGATCTCGGCCATGCGCGCAGCGTCGCGCGCCCATAGGCTTTCGTCCCATTGTTCCGGATAGTAGCAAACGCCGAGGCAGGGGGATTTATGGGCGGGCTTCTTGGTCATGGTCGTCAATCGCTCTATGACTGCGTCAAGGATCAAGACGTCTTTTGTGGCGTCAGTAAAGAGGTTTTTGGATGCGAGGGTTGCGTTGAGCGCGGGCGGAAACGAAGCGGGAAAAGCGCTGCGCCGGGGCCCGTTGCGGCTTGGTTTCGGCTGTTCCGGCGCGTGGGGCAAGAAGTGGTTTTCTGAAGAAAAGGCCCACGCAGTGTTGCGCGCGGCCATCGACGGGGGCGTCACCCATATCGACACGGCGGGATTTTATGACGAGGCCGAAACGCGTCTCGGCGCAATGTGCCGCGATCTGCCGCCGGAGAGCCTTTTCATCAGTACAAAGACGGGAAGACCACCGGAGGAGGGCGCCAAGAAAGATTTTTCTCTGGTCGCCGTCACCGCTGATGTGGAAGCGAGCCTCAAGCGTCTCGGCCGTGAGCGTCTCGACCTTCTCTATCTCCACGGACCGAACATCACGGAAATCCGGGCGGCGGCTGAAATCATTGAGAGATTGAAGGCCGACGGAAAAATCGCGATGGCGGGCGTTTGCGGTGAGGGGCCATTTCTCGCCGAGGCGGCGCGCGCGCCTTTCATCGATGTGGTGATGGGCGCCTTTAATCTATTTCACCGCGACCATGAGGAAACATTTCGCCTCGCCAAAGAGGCGGGCAAAGGCGTCGTCGCCATTGCGCCGCTCGCCCAGGGCCATTTCCGCCGTGATTTTTTTCGTCCCAAATCGCTCTCTGACGGCTGGCACCTCGCGCGCGCGCTCGTCAAGAACCGTCCCGAGTTGAAACGCGTCCGGGCGGCGCGTGATACGCTGGAAAAGCCGGGATGGTCGCCCGCCGGCCTTGCGCTCGCCTTCGTCTTGGCCCACCCCCATATCGACATTGCGGTGACGACCACCACCAAGACCGCCCATTTGCGCGAAACGCTAACCGCGGCCGCTGCGCCGCCGCCGGCTGAGACGCTTGCGCGCCTTACCGCCGAGGTACTTGACGGCGACGGGGCGGGCGCCTAGCTAGCCAGAAGGAAAAAAGGGAATCCCGCGCTCATGTCAAACACCGCCGTTCACACCGATATCAAAGCGAAAATCGACGCGAATGACGTTATGTTGTTCATGAAGGGGACGCCCCAATTCCCCCAATGCGGCTTTTCTTCCGCCGTCGTCCAGATGCTCGATTATCTCGGTGTCCCCTTCGGATCAGAGAACGTCCTCGCGTCCGACGAATTGCGCCAGGGCATCAAAGAGTTTTCAGACTGGCCGACAATCCCCCAACTCTACGTCAAAGGCGAATTTGTCGGCGGCTGCGACATCGTAAAGGAAATGTTCGAGAACGGTGAACTCCGCGGGTTTCTGAAAGAGAAGGGAATCGCGGTCGAGGGGTAGCGGTTTAGCTATTTCCTTGCGCTGTAAACGTTCCCATTAATCCCTCGCCGTCATCCTGACGAAAGTCAGGATCCAGTTTGGGATGACGGTTATTGCGGCTCCGCTGGCGCATAGATTTTACCAGGCTCTAAACCGCTCATCCCCCCAACATCGCCTCCAGCGTTTCAAGCACATCGGCCTCCGCCGCTGGTTTGTCCCATCGGATGCGGTTGATGCGCGGGAAGCGCATGGCGACGCCGGATTTGTGGCGGGTTGATTTGTTGAGGCCTTCAAAAGCCACTTCCAAAACGAGCCCGTCTTCTTCGGTGGCGACCACCTGGCGGACGGGGCCGAAACGGTCGGTGGTGTTTTCGCGCACGAACTTGTCGAGATTTTTCAGTTCTTCGTCCGTGAACCCCGAATAGGCCTTGCCCACCGGAACGAGCGCGCGGGCGCCGTCTTCCTCGCGCCAGACGCCAAATGTGTAATCGGAATAAAAGGAAGAGCGTTTGCCGTGGCCGCGCTGGGCGTACATCATTACCGCGTCAACAATGAAGGGCTCGCGCTTCCACTTCCACCATTCGCCTTTCGGTCGGCCGGGAACATAGGGCGCGGCGCGCTTTTTCAGCATAAGGCCTTCGATCGCGTCCATGGGCGGGGCGGCGCGCAATTGCGCCAGATGGTCCCAGTCATCGAACGCCACTTGAGGCGATAAATCCATGCGCGCGGGCGCCGCGGCGCCGAACCATCGCTCTAGGGCCGCGCGCCGCTCGGCGAAGGGTGCGCTGCGCCAGTCTTCGCCCTCCGCCCACAGAAGATCATATGCGCGGATGAAAGCCGGATGCGAGGCGAGGAGTTTCTTCGAGATGGTTTTGCGGCCCAGCCGCTTTTGAAGGTCGGAAAAAGGCGCCACGTCAAATGGCGCGGCATCCGGACGGTAGATGAGTAATTCCCCGTCGATCGCCGCATCGGTTTCAAGGGTTTCGAGAATGTCTGGAAACGCCGCCGAGATATCGTCGCCTGTGCGCGAATAAAGCCGTCGCACGCCGCCGTCACTCACGGCCTGAACGCGAATGCCGTCCCACTTCCATTCTGCGGCGAAATCGGCCGGGGCGAGCGCTGCGAAATCCTTTGCTTCGTCGATAGGATGGGCGAGCATGACGGGACGGAACGGCGCGCGCATGGTTGAGACAGGTTTATCGGCTTTTTTCTCCAACCAGGCGAAAAGGTCCGTATAGGGCGGGGTCAGCCCATGCCAGAGCTCTTCGATTTCGGTGATCGCCACGTCGCCATAGAGCGCCAGCGCCTGTTTGGCGAGGCGCGAGGAAACGCCGATGCGCAAGCCGCCAGTGATCAGCTTGATCAGCGCCCAGCGCCCGGACGCATCGAGCGCGTCGAACCAGCGCGCCACAATGGCCGGGCCTTCGGCGCGCGAGGCGGCCCGCAGGGTCTCGACAATCTTCGAGAGCGGCGGCGCGGTGTTGGCGCCCCGCTTTTCTGGCCAGGCGAGTGAAATCGTCTCGGCCATATCGCCCACATAGTCATAGGAGAGATCGAACAGCACCGGGTCCATGCGTTCGTAGATAAGCGCACGCAGCATCGCCGGTTTGACGCTTCTGATCTCAAGATCGCGGGTGATCGCGGCGACGGCGTAGCCGCGGTCCGGGTCGGGGGTTTGCGCAAAATAATCCGTCAACAGACGCAATTTCCCGTTGCGCTGCGGGGTCAGGATAAGACGGTCGAGAAGAGCGGCGAAACGGTTCATGCGCTAATGACGCCCGCCGCAAGTAATGAATGCGGCCTTATTCATTTTCATCCTCATACCCGACGAGGGAGAGCGGGCGCGCTTTCATCCCTGCAAGTTCCGCCCAACGTAAGAGCGCGTCGTCGCGCCCATGGGTGACCCATAATTCCTGAGGCTGAATTTCGGCGATGGTGCGCGTCAGCTCATCCCAGTCGGCGTGATCGGACAGGATGAGGGGCAGCTCGACGCCGCGCTGCTTGGAGCGCATCTTGATCTGCATCCACCCCGAAGCGAACGCCGCGAGCGGCTCTGCGAAACGCTGCGACCATTTATCGGCGAAAGCGGACGGCGGGCAGATGACTATTTTTCCCGCAAAATCGCGTTTGGCTTTTTTCTCCTTGTCGTTGATCGTCGCCGGCTCCAGCGGGCCGAGATTGACGCCGAATTCCTCGTAAAGCGCGCAGAGTTTGGTCATGGCGCCGTGGATATAGATGGGCGCGTCATATCCCGCCTCGCGCAGGAGCGCGATGATGCGCTGGGCCTTGCCGAGCGCATAGGCGCCCACAAGATGCGTACGCTCCGGGAACTGACGAACCGAGGCCAGGAGCTTTGCGATCTCGCCGCGATCGTCCGGGTGGCGGAACACTGGTAAGGCGAAGGTCGCCTCCGAGATGAAGACGTCGCAGTCCATGGGCTCGAACGGCGCGCAGGTGGGGTCGCTGCGGCGCTTATAGTCGCCGGAGGCGATCAGCCGCTTGCCGCCGGTTTCAACGACCGCCTGCGCCGAGCCAAGCACATGACCCGCCGGGATCAGGGATATGTCGACGCCGTTGATCGCGGTGACCTCGCCATAGACGGCGGCCTGCCGGCGTTCGGAGAACGCCTCGCCATAGCGCGCAGCCATGATCGCCAACGTCTCCGGCGTCGCCAGCACCGCGCCATGGCCGGCGCGCGCATGGTCGGCGTGCCCATGCGTAATCACCGCCCGGTCCACCGCCGCCACCGGATCGATATAAAAATCGCCAGGCGGACAATAAATTCCCTTCGGCGTCGGACGGAGAATAGCGTCAAAAGCGGTCATTGCCTGTCAGTCTAGCGCGAGGGCGATGCGAGCGGAAGAATCGGAGCCGATATTGCCGCAAGCGAGCCTCTTGCTAGACGAATTACGGAGAACGCCGAATACGGCGAAACCCTCCAGCGACAAGCGCTAGGATTGCAACGCCAAGGCCCATCGAAAACAGAATGAGTTTAATCGGCGTCGCCCACGCTTTAACGGACAGAAAAGACATATCGCCGTTTAAAATCATGACCTGCGAAAACCCCTCGATGAGATCCACCGGCGCCACTAAAATGCTTGGGAGCGCAAGCCATGGTCCGGCGCGTGGGAAAAAACGCAACGCGATGCCAATGAATAAGACTGAATATGCAATGGGGTAGGCGACATCGAGCGTTCCCGTTGTCCAGGCGTGGACGGCCCTTTGTGTCGCGGTCATGTTTCGAACATGATCGATGATCGCTTGTCGGTTCCACATTTCATCAATGATTTCGAAGTCCCAGATGCGCATGATCGCCACAAAACCGACAGTCATGACGACCGTCGCGATGAAACTCGACCAAAGCGTTGCGTCGCGCTTTAGAAAATTCCGAATTCGGTTGTTGGCTGATCCGTGTTCCGGCATTGCGCCCCTCGCCCTATATCTGAATACGTCCCATGATACGTCATTTCAAAACGCCTAATCCATAAGGTGTATTGGAGTAGAGGCGACGCTAGAAACCGCAGGCTCGATGTGTGATTCATGTTGGTGGCGCAGGTATTTTTCAGCTGCCGATGAAAGAGCGCGCGATTATCGCGGCCTATTTTGCAGTATTGATGCATACTGCTTTCAGGTCCTTAATCCTGAAATCTGGTCCACTGCGCTGCTTCATCACAAAATCCCGCCAACTCTTGACCGATCTTCAAAAAATTTTGCACTATTCATAAAAAATGGGGCTTAGAGGGGCGCATATGCGGGTTTTATTAGCGTTAATTTTCACGCTTTCTTGGGCGGGGGCGGCGGATGCTTTACCGCCTTTGGAAGTTTACGGCGATTTGCCGAGCAACCGTGCGATGTCGATCTCGCCGGACGGGCGGCGGCTCGCGCGGATAAATATGCGCGACAGCGTCGAGGCGCTTCTGGTTTATGATTTCGACGAAAAGGAAAACTTGGGCGGCGTCAACACCTCAAAGGTGAAGACGCAGAACACGCGGTTCATCAGCGACAAACATGTGATTTTGCGCGCGTCGGAAACGACGCGGGTGTCGGGTTTTCGCGGTGAGTTCGAATACTCCGCCGCCTTCGCTTACAATGTGGAAACGGACAAATTGAAATTGCTGTTGCGCGGCACTGAAGAACTATATCCAGCACAGTCAGGGCTCGGTCGTATTGTGGGGTACAGCCCGTAGAAGAAAGACTATGTCTATATGCCGGGCTTTCTCGGCGCGCGCGGCTCCGATCCGACATTCGGTTTGTTGCAAGTGAACCTCGATACGGGCCGCGGACGCGTCATCAATCGCGGCAGCGCGGACACCATCGACTGGTTTGTGAACAAAGACGGCGACGTAATCGCCGAGGAAAAATATAACGACCGGCGGGATCTCTACACCATCGAGATGCGTGTGGACGGCAAGCTGCGCAAGATCTTCGAGCGAAAGGCGGCGCGTCCGCCGCTTTCGATCGTGGGATACAAGCCTGACGAATCCGCATTGATCGTGTCGCTCCGTAATGACGGGGACTATTTCAATTTGGCGGAACTGACCCCGGATGGAAAATTATCAGGGCCCATCTTCCAACGCGGCGACGCGGACGTGGACCGGGTCATCAATAATGTGAACCGGGTCGTTTTCGGTGTGGAATATTCAGGGATTTATCCACGATATGAATTCTTCGACGACGAGCTGGATGATTTCGCCGAACAAATCGCCCTGATGTTTCCAGACGCAGCCGTCACCCTGTCTGATTGGACCGACGATCTGAACTTCTTCATTTTCCGGGTGGCGGGCGGCGCCCTCGCGCCCAGCTATCATCTATTCGACCGGCAGAACACGAAACTCATCCGTATCGGGAACGCCTATGAAGAGATCAATGACGAAGATGCGGCGGAGGTGGTGAGCATCGCCTATAAGGCTCGCGACGGCGTGCGCATCCCCTCGCTCTTGACGCGTCCGCGCGACTGGACGCCCGAGACGCCGCGTCCGACAATTATCATGCCCCACGGCGGACCTGAATCCTATGACGCCATGGGTTTCGATTGGATGGCGCAATATTTCGCCACTCGCGGCTATCTTGTGCTGCAGCCGAACTTCCGTGGATCGGACGGCTTCGGCGCAGAGCACCGCAATGCGGGGCGCGGCAATTGGGGGCGCGGCGTGATGCAGCATGACGTCACCGACGGGCTGAACGCGCTGATCAAAACAAAGTGGGCTGATCCGGACCGCGTCTGCATTATCGGCGCGAGCTATGGCGGGTATGCGGCGCTTGCGGGCGGCGCTTTTACGCCGGACCTTTACAAATGCGTCGCAGCGATCGCGCCCGTCGCCGATCTGCCGAGAATGCTTTATGATGAGCGTCAGGATCACGGCAAAGACAGTTGGGTTTTTGATTACTGGGAGGAATTGATCGGCGATCCGCGCGCCGGGCGCGACAAGTTGAAATTAATTTCCCCATCGGAGCACGCCGACCAGTTTCAGGTGCCGGTGCTGTTGATCCACGGAAATGACGACACCGTCGTGCCCTATCGCCAGAGCGCGATCATGGAACGCGCCCTAAAACGCGCCGGGAAAGACGTGGAGATGGTGAAGCTGAAGGGCGGCGACCACTGGCTTTCCACAAGCGACGCCCGGCTCGACACGTTGCGCGCCCTCGACCGGTTTGTGGCCCGCAAGATCGGTCCCGGCGCTGTGGCGACGGGCGGCACCGGCGGCGGCGAGTAACGGATGAGCTGCGGCGTCGCAGCCGTCTGTTCCGAAGTCGGGGAACCGCTATACTCCATCTATGGCCGACGGCGTCCCCCCGGCAGAGTTGCTGCCCGATGTTTTTTCAAGCTGGTTCGCTGCGCGCGGCTGGGCGGCGCGGCCGCATCAGCTCGCCTGTCTTGAAGCGGGGCTCGCCGGGCGTTCGCATCTTCTGATTGCGCCAACAGGCGGCGGCAAAACTCTCGCCGGATTTTTGCCAAGCCTCGTCGACCTTCATCGCAATGGCGGCGGCGATGGTCTGCATACGCTCTATATATCGCCGCTGAAGGCGCTGTCCGTGGACGTCGCGCGCAATGTGGAAGCGCCTGTCGCTGAAATGAAGCTTGGCGTCAGCCTTGAGACTCGTACAGGCGACACGCCGCAAGCGCGCCGGCGCCGTCAGAAACTGAACCCGCCGGACATTCTCCTGACGACGCCGGAACAGGTGGCGCTACTCCTTGCGAATAAGGAGGCCGAAGACTTCTTCCGTTCCCTCAAATGCGTGATCCTTGATGAAATTCACTCGCTCGTTGGCGTCAAACGCGGCCACTTACTGGGGCTTGGTCTCGCGCGTCTGCGCAAATATGCCCCGGAGCTACGCGTCACCGGCCTGTCGGCGACCGTGCCGGACGCGGCCCCGATGCTGTCGTACCTGACGCCGCAAGATGGGCGCGGCGCGGCGGCTAAACTGATCATGGCGGACAGCGGCGCTGAAGCGGTCGTTGACGTGATGAATTCCGAAGAACGCATCCCCTGGTCCGGCCATTCAGCGCGTCACGCCTGGGCCGAAGTCTATGACGCGATCAGGAGCGCCAGCATGACGCTCGTGTTCGTCAACACGCGCGCGCAAGCGGAGATGACCTTTCAGGCCTTATGGACGCTCAACGACGACAATCTGCCGATCGCGCTCCACCATGGCTCGCTCGATGTGGGGCGGCGGCGCAAGGTGGAGGCGGCGATGGTGCGCGGCGATTTGCGCGCCGTTGTCTGCACGTCGACGCTCGATCTCGGCATCGACTGGGGCGATGTGGACCTTGTGATCCAGATTGGCGCGCCAAAAGGGGCAAGCCGCCTCACTCAAAGGATCGGCCGCGCCAATCACCGCATGAATGAGCCGAGCCGCGCGCTGCTTGTGCCGTCCAATCGCCTTGAGGTGCTGGAATGCTTCGCCGCCAAAGACGCGATTGAGGCGGGCGATCTTGACGGCGAGCCGCCGCGCGACGGCGCACTCGACGTGCTCGCGCAGCATATTATGGGTATGGCGTGCGCTGAGCCCTTTGATCCGGATGATCTTTATAATGAGATTATTTCAGTTTCCCTTTACGCGGATTTGCCACGCGAGATCTTCGAGCGCGCGCTGCAATTTGTGGCCACGGGCGGATATGCGCTGAAGACCTATGACCGGTACAAGCGCATCGTGAAAACAAAAGAGGGCCTTTATCGCGTCCGCAACGCCCAGGTTGCGCAACAATACCGGATGAATGTGGGCACGATCGTCGAAGCGGCGACCTTGAATGTGCGCCTCGCCTTGAAGAAGGGGCCGAAACGTCCGGGCCGCATTCTCGGCACCGTCGAGGAATGGCTGATCGAACATATGGCGCCGGGTGATACGTTTCTGTTCGCTGGCGAAGTCTTGCGCCTCGAAGGCGTTGAAGGAGCAGATGCGCTCGTCTCCAAAGCCGCCGGGGAGCAGCCTAAAGTGCCGTCATGGAACGGCGGCAAGTTTCCCTTTTCCACCTTTCTCGCCGGCCGCGTGCGCGAGATGATCCATGACCCGGCGCAATGGGCGTCGCTGCCGGACCCGGTGCGCGACTGGCTTCAGATGCAGCGCGAAGTCTCCGTCATTCCTGATCCGGATGAATTGCTTGTGGAAACATTTCCCAATATGGGTCGGCATTTCCTCGTGTGTTATCCTTTTGACGGGCAATTGGCGCATCAGACGTTGGGCATGTTGTTGACGCGGCGGCTCGAACGGCTCGGCAAGCAACCGTTCGGTTTCGTGGGCGGCGAATATGCGCTTTCTGTCTGGGGACGGAAAGATATGTCGGACGTGGATATGACCGATCTCTTTTCCGAAGACATGCTGACCGACGATCTGGAGGAGTGGCTGCAGGAGTCGATCCTCATGAAACGCACCTTCCGCAATTGCGCGATTATTGCGGGCCTTATTGAGCGCCGCTATCCGGGGCAGGAAAAAACGGGGCGGCAAGTGACGTTTTCAGCGGATCTCATCTATGATGTCCTGAAAGAACATGAGCCGGACCATATTCTTCTGCAGGCGGCGTGGGATGACGCGGCTGGCGGCTTCCTCGATCTGAAACGGCTGGCGAATTTGCTGGCGCGCGTGAAGGGCAATGTGCGCCACACCGCGCTTGAGCGCGTTTCGCCGCTCGCCGTGCCGGTGATGCTGGAGATCAATCGCGAAGCGGTCCACGGCGACGCGCAGGAGGCGATGTTGAAGGAAACGTCGGAAGCGATCATCGAAACAGCGATGCGTCGTTGAGGAAAAATTCTTACCAAAAAATCGTGCTGAAATTCCTTGAATGATGGTGAATCGTTCATACGATGCACCCATGAGCGCGATGACGATAAACCTGAATGGCGAAGAGCTCGTTCCCTTACCTGCGGGCGCGCTCTATTGGCCGGAGCGTCAGGCGCTCATCGTTGCAGATTTGCATTTTGAAAAGGGCTCCTCGTTCGGCGCGCGCGGCGTCATGTTGCCGCCCTATGATACGCGCACGACCCTTAGGCGGCTCGCCGCCATTGCGCGGGAGATGAAGCCGGCCCTCATTATTTCACTCGGCGACGCGTTTCACGATCGCGGGTCGGAGGTGCGCATGGACGTCGACGACGCTGCGCTCCTTGATGACTTGATCAGCGTCCATGACTGGCTCTGGATTCTTGGCAATCATGATCCTGATCCGCCTAAACGCTTCGGCGGCGTTGTCGAAAAGCAGACGCGTGTCGGCGGGCTCTTTCTGACCCATGAGCCCGAGGTTGCGCCAGAGGCGGGAGAGTTGGCCGGCCACTTGCATCCGTGCGCGCGGGTTCAGACGGGAAATAAAACGCTTCGCAGGCGGTGTTTCGTTACTGACGGCGCGCGCATGGTGCTGCCTGCCTTCGGGGCTTATACGGGTGGGCTCAATATTCTTGACGAGGCGTTCGCGCCGCTGTTCGCTGACATGACCGCATGGGTGATGGGCCGCGACGATGTCTATCCGATTGCGCGGTCAAATCTTGCGCCCGATGCGCCTGCGCTCCGCCGGCGCGCAGGGTGATTGCGGATACGCTACGCGTTACGCGAAGCACTCAGCCAGAAATTCAACGAGCGACGCCCAGGAGCGATCGGTGGCGGTTTGGGAATAAACCGTCCCGAAGCCCGGATCGTTCGCCTGCGGATTGGTGAAGGCGTGCATCGTACCGCCATAGGCGTGGATCTGCCAGTCGGCGCCGCCCTTGGTCAGCTCGTTCGCCAACCCAACCATGGCGTCCGGCGGCGCCATTGGGTCGTCATACCCATGGAAGGCGATCACCTTCGCCTTGATCTTGTTGCCGCCGGTGTTGCCGGGCGCGTTGAAAAGGCCGTGAAATGACGCGACCGCTTTCACGTCGGCGCTGGTGCGGGCGATATCGAGCACGCAAAGACCGCCGAAACAAAAGCCGAGCGCCCCAATCTTGCCGGCATCGACCTCAGGGGCGTTTTTCACCACATCGACAATGTGCAGCAGGCGCGCTTGCAGCATCGCGCGATCGGCGAGGAGCGGATCGATCAGCGCCTGGCACTCTTCGTTGGTCGCGCCGGTGACGCCTTTGCCGAACAGATCAAGGGCAAACCCCGCATAGCCGAGACCCGCCAGCTTTTTCGCCATGTCGACTTCGAAATCCTTGCGCCCCGCCCATGTGTGCGCGACGAGCACCGCAGGCCGGGGGCCTTCCTGCGTGTTGTCATAGGCGAGGACGCCTTCCAGCGCCGCGCCGTTGTGGTCATAGTCAATCGTCCGTGTCGTAATGGTCATGGCTCTCTCCCGAGGAATTACTCTTCAAAGGCGCCGATGCGGCTGATTTTGAGCGTATTGGTTTTGCCGGCGCGGCCAAACGGATATCCGGCGAGCGTGATGATGCGTTCGCCTTCTTCGGCGCCGTGGGCGCGCGCAAGCTGATCGGCCTTTTCAATCATCTCATGAAAATGTGAGATGTCTTCGGTGATCACGGGCGCGACGCCCCAATGGAGCGCGAGCTGGCGCGCCACATCCGTCTCCGGGGTCGCTGCGATAATGGCGCATCGCGGCCGGTCGCGCGACAGGCGGCGCGCGGTTGAGCCGGTCTTGGTGTAGGCGACGGTCAATTTGCAATCGAGCACTTCGGCGATGCGCCGTGCGGACAAGGTCATGGCGTCGGCGGTGGTCAATTCCGTATCGGGATCAACCGACATGTGGAAGCCGCCAGATTCCTCGTCGCTCTCTGTCGCCTTGATGATGCGGTCCATGATGGCGACGGCTGTCGGCGGATGGCGCCCGACCGCGGTCTCCGCCGAGAGCATAACGGCGTCCGCGCCTTGATAGACGGCGGTTGAGACATCAGAGGCTTCGGCGCGCGTCGGTGCGATCGATTCCACCATGGACTCCAGCATATGGGTGGCGACGATCACCGGTTTACCGAGCTTGCGGCAGGTGCGTACGATTCGGCGCTGGATGAGCGGCACGTCTTCCGGCGGCAACTCAACGCCAAGATCGCCGCGCGCCACCATCAAGGCGTCGGACTGTTCAAGGATGCCGTCGAGATGCTCAACCGCGCTCGGTTTTTCAATTTTTGAAATGATCTTTGCGCGCCCGTTAATCAGCGCCTTCGCCTCGGCCACATCGTCCGGCTTTTGCACAAAGGACAGCGCCACATAATCGACGCCCAGCGACAAGGCGTGGTCAAGGTCAGCCCGGTCCTTTTCGGTGAGCGCAGAGATCGGCAAGTGGCGGCCGGGCAGGTTGATGCCTTTGCGGTTGGTGAGCGCGCCCGGCGTATCGGCCTTGGCGATCACCGCATCGCCTCGGCGTTCGCTGATCGTGATCTGCAATTTGCCGTCGTCGAGCTTTAAGATGTCGCCCGGCTGGACCACATCCAGAATTTCGGGGTGAGGGATTGGGATGACGTCGGCTTCGTCGGTTTCTTTCGTCAGGATCAGCCGGTATTCGGCGCCATATTTCAACTCGAGTGAGTCGCCCTTCAGGACGCCTGTGCGGATTTTCGGCCCCTGCAGGTCGGCGAAAATGGCAATTGGCGATTGCGTCGCTTTTTCGGTCTCCCGGATGGCCTCCACGATGCGGGCCGTCTTGTCATAATCCGCATGGGAGTAGTTGAGCCGGAAGACATCGACGCCGGCGTTGAATAAGAGCCGCAACATGGAGGGCGACGCGCTGGCGGGGCCGATGGTGGCGACGATCTTACAATGGCGATTGCGCATAAGGGGCGGGTCTCCGGCGATTGCGTCACCGGAACCTAACCCGCTTCAACGAAGATGAAAACGGGCGGCGGCGTTAACCGGAAAGCCCGAGCCGCTTCTTCGCGGCCAGATATTCGCGCTCCAGCCGGTCCACATAGTCGGCGGTCGATTCGCGTTGTTCGATCGCGCCGATACCCTGGCCGCAGCCCCAGATATCCTTCCAGGCTTTCGCGTCCGTGTTGCCGCCGGATCCGAAATTCATTTTCGACGGATCGCTTTCCGGGAGATTATCCGGATCAAGCCCGGCGTCGACGATGGATGGTTTCAGATAGTTGCCGTGCACACCGGTGAAAAGGTTCGTGTAGACAATATCGTCAGCGCTGTTCTCAACGATGGCGTCCTTGTAGCCGTCAGAGGCGTTCGCCTCGTCGCAGGCGATAAAGGCCGAGCCGATATAGGCGAAGTCCGCGCCCATCGCCTCAGCGGCGAGAACAGAGTCGCCGGTGGCGAGTGAGCCGGAAAGGGCGAGGGGGCCGTCAAACCATTCGCGAATTTCCTGAATGAGCGCAAAGGGAGATGTGACGCCCGCATGGCCGCCGGCGCCGGCGGCGACAGCGATTAATCCGTCTGCGCCTTTTTCGATCGCCTTCTTGGCGAAGAATTGATTGATAATGTCGTGGAGAACGATCCCGCCATAGGAATGCACCGCTTCATAGACGTCCTCGCGAGCGCCGAGCGAACAGATCACGATCGGGACTTCATGTTTCACGCAGGCTTCCAGATCATGCATCAACCGGTCATTGGATTTGTGCACGATTTGATTGACCGCAAACGGCGCCGCGGGCCGGTCCGGATTGTCGTCATTATGGCGGGCGATGGCGTCCTTGATCTCCACAAGCCACTCGTCGAGCTTTTCGGCGGGGCGTGCGTTGAGCGCCGGGAACGAGCCCACAACGCCCGCGAGGCATTGCGCGATCACCAGTTTCGGGTTTGAGACAATAAAAAGCGGCGCGCCGATCACCGGCAGGCGCATTTGTTTTTTGATCTCTTCAATGGTGGGCATGGGGCTCTCCGTTCGCTCTAACCCAAACGCTAGGGCGGGCGCCGCCGCGGCGCAACAGAGCTGAGCAGTAACGGGCTGATTTGCCCCGCCGCCCAAAAAACGGCAACATTCGCGCTTAAGAATTACAAAAAGGATCGCGAAAATCATGGCGACACAAGCGGCCGCAGCGGGCGGACAATCACAAGGCGGCATCCTCGGCTGGATCGAACGCACGGGCAACAAGCTGCCTGACCCGGCGTTTATCTTTCTCTATTTGATCGGCGTCCTGGTTCTGATCTCCATCGCCGCCAATCTTGCGGGGCTTGATGCGGCGCATCCGACCAAAGTGGGCGCTGACGGCGCGCCGGAGATCATCACCGCAGCGAGCCTTCTGTCAGCGGAAAATGTTCAGCGCCTGTGGGTCGATATGCCCAAGACGTTCACGCACTTTCATCCGCTTGGTTATGTGCTTGTCGTCATGCTCGGCGCCGGGATTGCCGAGCGGTCAGGCCTGTTCGCCAGCGCCATGCGCGCCTCGGTGCGCAATGCTCCGAAATTTCTGCTGACGCCGATGGTGGCGCTCACCGCCATGGTGGGCAATCTCGCCGCCGACGCTGCATACGTCGTCTTGATCCCACTGGCGGGCGTTCTCTACGCAGCGGCCGGCCGGCATCCGATTGCGGGCATCGCGGCGGCGTTCGCAGGCGTATCGGGCGGATTTTCGGCAAACCTTTTTCCGGGCCAATTGGACGCGCTCCTCTTCGGCATCACCGAAGCGGCGGCGGAAGCGCTGCAGCCGACATGGGACGCGAACCTCGCCGGCAACTGGTTTTTCATCGCCGCGATGACGGTCATCTATTTACCGGTCATCTGGTTCGTCACCGATAAGATTATCGAACCGCGTCTCGGCGGTTTCACCCCGCAAACGGACGCCGGCATGAATGCGGCGGAAGCGGATGCGCCGCTAACGCCCGGTCAACGCAAGGGCTTGCGGCGCGCGGGGATCGCCGTATTAGCCGTCGTCGCGCTCTGGATCTTCATGACGATCGGACCGGGTACGCCGTTGATGGACGAATCCAAGGCCGACCTGACGCTCGCGTTGACGCCGTTTTTCAGATCGCTCGTCGCGGGCTTTTTTATTCTGTTTCTCGCCGCCGGGTGGGCCTACGGTTCCGCCGCAGGATCGGTTAAGGACCATCGCGATATCGTCCGCATGATGTCGGAGAGCATGGGCGATCTCGCTTACTATCTCGTGCTCGCCTTCTTCGCCGCGCACTTTGTGGCGATGTTCAACTGGTCCAATCTCGGGCTCATCTTTGCAATTCATGGCGCGGGCGCCATTGAGGCCGCCGGTCTGCCGACGCCTGTCACGCTGGCGTTCATGGTGTTGCTCACGGGGGTTGTGAATCTTTTCGTGGGCTCGGCGAGCGCCAAATGGGCGCTTTTAGCGCCGGTGCTCATCCCCATGCTGATGCTGTTGAATATCAGCCCTGAAGCGACGACCGCCGCCTATCGTGTCGGCGATTCCGCCACCAACATCATTACGCCGCTGATGGTCTATTTCCCGCTGATCCTCACCTTCTGTCAGCGTTGGAAACCGGAATTCGGCCTCGGCAGTCTCACCGCGACCATGATCCCTTATTCGATCTGGCTGCTCATCTCCGGATTGATCCTGACGATCATCTGGGTCTCGATCGGCATCCCCATGGGGCCGGGTGCGCCGGTTGGATTCGAACTGGCGCAATAGGGAATTAATTTGCGCAAGAGCGCGCGCCGTTAGACGTGAACGACGCGCCTATTTCCGGTAATCAAGCGGCGGTTTGCGGTCGCCGAGCAGCGATTGGTATTTGTAATTCGGCCCGCGCGCTTCATCGAACTCCTCGCGCGCGGCCTCGCGTAATGCTTCATCGGTATAAAGATCGATGGCGGTGAGAGTGAGCGCCTTGGCCGCCACCTGTGCGCCTTTAACGCCGATGGACGTGCCGCTGGCCGCGACCGCCTGCCAGGAATGCGCGGCGGTTCCGGGCACCCAGGTGGCGGTTCTGACCCCGACCGTCGGCACAGCATAGGAGACGTCGCCCACATCCGTGGACCCGTACCCAAGCGATTTCGAATAGGGTTGAATTTGCGTCTCGCTGCCAAGGTCCGCCGCTGGCGCGTCGAGGCTCGCATAGAGTTTCTTGGCAAAGGACTGTTCGGCTTTTGAATAGTTGACGCCGCCGACAGCGCGCAGGTTCGCGTCCATGGCCTTGGCGAGGGCTTCGTTGACGAGAAGCGGGTTATTGCCGTGGATCACTTCCCATTCCACTTGCGTGCCGGTGCCCATAGCCGCGCCGCGCGCCGCGTCCTCAACCCGCGTCCAGATGTCTTCAACGCCTGACGGTTTTGGATGGCGCACATAGTAAAAAACTTCCGCAAAGTCCGGGACCACATTGGGCGCGACCCCGCCTGAGGTGATCACATAGTGGATGCGCGCGTCTTGCGGCACGTGTTCACGCATCATGTTGACCATCATGTTGAAGGCTTCAACGCCGTCGAGCGCCGAGCGGGCTTTTTCCGGCGCGCCGGCCGCGTGCGCGGAGCGGCCCTTGAAACGAAACTTCGCTGAGCGGTTGGCGAGCGTCGTGCGCGCGGCGGCGGAGTTTTCATCGTCCGCATGCCAATGAAGTGCGAAGTCCACATCCTTAAAGAGCCCTTCGCGGACCATATAGACCTTGCCTGAGCCGCCTTCCTCGGCGGGCGTCCCGTATAGGCGGATGACGCCGAGCGTTCCGCTTTGCTCAAGCCAGTCTTTGATGGCGATGGCGGCGCTCACCGATCCAGCGCCGAAGAGATTGTGGCCGCAGGCGTGGCCGGCGCCTTTACCGTCAACGGGCGCGCGCGTCGGCGCAGCGCTCTGGTTGATACCGGGCAGGGCGTCGAATTCTGCAAGCACGCCGATTACGGGACCCTCTGCGCCCCAACTGGCGACGAAGGCGGTCGGAATGCCGGCGACGCCTTTTTCAATCTCGAAGCCCGCGGCGGCGAGCTTTTCTTGCATCAGGCCAGAGGATTTTTCTTCCTGGTAGCCGACCTCCGCCCACTCCCAGAGTTTCATGGCGATGTCTTCGGTCTCGGCGTAGCGCGCGTCGATGGCGGCGAGCACATCAGCTTTTGCCGGCGGCGCGGCGGCCTCGGGTTCTTGCGCATGCGCGGCGGTGAGAAAAACAGCGGATGAAAGGATAGTCGTGACGCGCAGCATGGGCGGCTCCTGATAACGGCGTCAGGAACCTACGCGCTCTCAATCATCTTGGGAAGATCGGCGTTATGCCACGCTCACCTGCGGCGCGGCTTCCGGCAAATCTTCCCCGAATGCGCGCTGATAGAATTCGGCGACCGTCGGGCGCTCAAGTTCGTCGCATTTGTTAAGGAAGGTCACCCGGAAGGCGTAACCGATATCCTGGAAGATCTCCGCGTTCTGCGCCCAGGTGATAACGGTGCGCGGGCTCATGACGGTGGAGATATCGCCGTTGATAAAAGCGTTACGCGTCATGTCGGCGACGCGCACCATGGCGTCGATCGCGCGGCGGCCCTCTTTGGAGTCGTAGAGCGGCGCTTTTGCGATGATGATCTCTGCTTCTTCATCATGGGGCAGATAATTCAGCGTCGTGACGATTGACCAGCGATCCATCTGGCCCTGGTTGATTTGTTGCGTACCGTGATAGAGGCCGGTCGTGTCGCCAAGGCCAATCGTGTTGGTCGTGGCGAAGAGACGGAAATAAGGGTTCGGCGTCAGAACGCGGTTCTGATCGAGAAGCGTCAGGCGCCCTTCAGCCTCCAGGACCCGCTGGATGACGAACATCACATCCGGTCGCCCGGCGTCATATTCATCGAAGACGAGCGCCACAGGGCGTTGGAACGCCCAGGGCAGGATGCCTTCTTTAAAGGCCGTCACTTGCTGGCCGTTTTCGACGACGATGGCGTCCTTGCCGATAAGGTCGATGCGGCTCACATGGCTGTCGAGATTGATTCGCACGCAGGCCCAGTTGAGGCGCGCCGCCACCTGTTCGATATGGGTGGATTTCCCGGTGCCATGATAGCCTTGCACCATCACCCGGCGATTATGTGCGAACCCCGCGAGGATGGCGCGCGTGGTCTGTTCGTCGAAGCGGTAGGACGGATCGACGGCGGGCACGTAAGTGTTGCTGGTCGAGAAGGCGGGCACGTCCATATCGAAGTCGATCCCGAACACAGCGCGCGCGTTCACGCTGATGTCCGGCGATTCGGGAAGGGCGATGTCTTTCATCTCGGCCATGAATATTCCTTACCAGTCCTCTATGAAGCGCGGACACTCGCGCGAATGCCGGAGAGTTTCAAGGCCTCAGCGCAGGACAGATGTCGCACTGTTTCCGCGCCAATCGCGCCGATTACAGGCGTCGGCGGGCTTTCGCCGCAAGGCGCATGAGCGCGGGCGGCAGCAAATCATGCATGAGCTCGTTTGTCTTAACCGACCAGTCCACGCGGTCAGCGGTGCCGGGGCGGGTTTTGAATTGCGTGGTCTTGGAGGCGGCCGTGCCGTCCCATGTTGCGGTGTAGTAATAAAGGGCGATCGATTTTCGGCTCACGCCGTCCGGATGGGCGACCGGCGTCGGATTGCCGTGCATGCTCTGTTGGGTGGTGGTGAAAATCACGCACCGGTTCGCCAGCGGCACGATTGACTGGACGCGTTCGGACATGTCGGTGCGCCAGAGTTCGAGCTGGCCGCCATATTCCTCTTTCCAGTCGCGATTGAGATAAATGAGGACGTTGACGCGGCGCTCCAGATTGAGCGGCTTGTGATGATTGAAATCGGCGTGCATCGACAGGTGCCCGCCGGTGGAGATTTCATGAAAGCCGCCGCCTGCAAAATAGGGGTCAGGGATCAAGCCTTTGATGCCGGTGATATTTTCGATCACACGGATAAAGGGGCGCGAATTAAAAGAATAAAAGAGCTTGCGCAGATCAGGCTCCAGATAATCAGGATGGTAACTTTTCTTGAACCGCTCCTGGTCGCGGTCAAAGCTCATTCCATCCGCGTCGAGCTTTTGCGGAAAATGATCGAGGCAGTAATCGATCAGGCTTTCGGGCAGGAAATCATCGACGACCGCATGTGGAAATGGGTCCGCAGCAGCGTAGGCCTCAGTCAATTCCGCGCCGACATCTTTCATATCGTCGATATCAAAGACGAACGGGTCAGAGGGATTGCTGCGTAAATAACTCATAGAAATTTCTCATAATGGGCCCAACGGCGGCACGCATGACGGCCCGTGGCGGCTTCCTTCGCAAAATACGGACCGCCCATCAAGACGTTCGGCGCGCCAAGGCCGTCAGCCGCCGCATAATAATCGGCGGGGTCAGATCTTCGGCCAATTCGCGCGCTTTCATCGCCCAATCGACGCGGTCGCCCGTTTCCGGGCGCGGTCGGAACTGCGTGGTCTTCGAGACGGCGGCGCTATCCCACGTTGCGGTATAGTAATAGAGCGCGATCGATTTGCGCGTGACGCCGTTCGGATGAGCGACGGGTGTAGGATGTCCGTGCAGGCTGTGCGCTGTTGTCGCGAAAACAACGCATCGATTTAAGATCGGCGTAATTGATTTCGCGGCGCTCGACATATCTTCGCGCCAAAGCTCCAATTGACCGCCGAATTCCTCGCGCCAGTCCTCGTTCAAATAAATAAGAACGTTAACGCGCCGCTCGAGATTGAGCGGTTTGTGGTGATTGAAATCTGCATGAACGGACAAATGACCGCCTTGACCGATTTCATGAAATCCGCCGCCGAGAAAGTGCGGATCCGGGATCAGTCCCTTTATGTTCGTAATGTTCTCGACCACAGTAATGAACGGGCGCGCATTAAAGGTGTAAAACAGTTTCCTGAGTTTGGGTGGTAAGCTGTCCGGGTGGTAGCCGTGCTTGTTCTTTTCCTGATTGCGATCGCGGCTTTGGCGCGCTGACATCGCCTCGGTCGGGAACGCCTTAATGCAAGCTTCAATTTGCGGCTGCGGAAGGAAATTATCGATGACGACATGGGGAAATGGATCCGCGTCGCGATAGGCGCCGCATAAGTCTCGTCCCGCCTCCCGCACATCGTTTATTTCGAAAATGAAGGGATCTGCGTCGTTGCTCTTCAAATAGGACATCCGTTGATCCTATGCATCGGCGTTTAAAGCGCTTTACCTCGTCGTAATGCCGAACAACGGTTATTTGGTTAACGCGGCTGTTAACGGATGATGAGGATCAACAGATGCCGGCTTTTTTCAAGATTGTGTGCGCTTTAACGACTTCCTGAAGCTGTTCTTCAGCGCTGCGGTCGCCTTCGTTAGAGTCAGGGTGGAACCGGCGCACAAGCTCAGCGTATTTTTTCTTGATCTCGGCCTTGGTGGCGCTCGGTCGGAGGTCCAGCGTCTCAAACGCTTTTTCCTGCAATTTCGTCAGTTTTCGGCCTTCGCGATAAGCGCCGCGCGCGGCTTTGAATTTCGCCGCAGCGTCGGTGAACAGGCCATGGGCGTCCGCCATGTCGGCGGGGCCGCGGGTTTTCGCGGCTGCGCGCGCTCGATCGTTCTTTCCCATCTCCCAGGTGGGGCGGTCGCCATAGATGTTCGCTTCGCGGGCGGCCTGGGCTTCGCCGGCGCTCATGCCCTCAAAGAAATTCCAGTTCTTGTTATGCTCGCGCGCATGAGCGGCGCAGAGCCAGATTTTTTCGTCGGGTTGGCGCGGTGATTTCGACGCGCGCACCGCCGCCTTTTTGTCGCAGCCTTCCATGTCGCA
Source organism: Pseudomonadota bacterium (assembly GCA_038534195.1). Taxonomy (GTDB): domain Bacteria; phylum Pseudomonadota; class Alphaproteobacteria; order Caulobacterales; family Parvularculaceae; genus JAJFFW01. The sequence goes on along the minus strand of JBCAXE010000021.1, from coordinate 22,875 downwards.
TTCGCGCGTGTGCGCCTCGGCCCATTTCGGGACATCCTTGGCATCGTCTTTCGGCGGTTTGACGCGGATATCGTACCCGTGGCGGGGCGTGTACTTTTTCTTGCTCATATCGATAGTATGGTGCGCCGCAACCGTTGATACAATCTTGACAGAACCCTTAAGCTTGGGCGAGGTGAACGGCTATGTCTGTCGCTGAGACCATCCGGAAAAAAATCGAAGCCGCTTTGGCGCCCGCCCGCCTGGACGTGAAGGATGAGTCGCACCTACACAAAGGCCATGCCGGCGCTCCGGAAGGCGGGGAGTCGCATTTCCGGCTGACGATCGTGGCGGACGCCTTTGACGGCTTGTCGCGCGTGGCGCGTCAGCGGTGCGTCAATGATATTCTTCGCGATGAGTTGAACGGGCCGGTTCATGCGCTGGCGATGAAGACGTTGACGCCGGAAGAGGCTGGAAGTCTCTAGCGTCTGACAGCGATCAAGCTTTTGGTGAAGCCCGCGACGCGTTCGGCGGAAATCTCCGCATCCGGAAAAAGCGCTTCCAATTGCCTGCGGTCGAGAAGCCGCGCGGATTGAATCCGCGCCATTGCGTCATCGACGGTTGCTTTGCGGTCGGCGAACCCGAGCGCGAAACGCATCACCAGCCGGTAGCGGATTTGTTCCGGCAGCCAATGAAAAAAACCGGACCGGAAATGCGGCTCATAGGGAAACCAGAAATAGGGCGTTTGCAGATAATAAGCCGGCGCGAGGCGGCGGACCGTCTCGGCCATGGCCTTTTGCTTGGCCCAATCGCCCACATGCTCAATGACGGAATTGGAATGGGTCAGATCGAAGCTCATATCGCCCATTGACGAAAGATCCGTGGCGTCGCCATTCAGATAGCGGAACGGCCCGTCAGGCGTGCGCGCCTCAGCCGGATTGATGAGCGTGATTTCGACAGGGCGCGCGCGCACATCGTCTGAGGCGATATCCCAGTAATAGGGCGTGCCGCCAATATCGGCGATGCGGCAACGGCCTTTCTCAGCGATGATCGCGTCGATCATCGCCATGATTTTCTCGAACCGCTTTGCACGGAAGCGCCGCGAGACCGCTTTCGGGTCTGCGTAGGCTTTCGCTATCATAGTCTCGGCGCCGGCGAAGCGGCGGCGTTGTGACGGGGCGGCGGTTTCACTCATTGCGCGAGCATAGGCGCGCCGGCCTTAAGGAGATGTTGATAAAGGTCCGAACCCTAGTGACGGAGGTCGCGAGCGCCCCTAAAAGAGAAGCGCTGAAAGCCTAAAGGGGATTTCGATAATGGAGCTCGCGAATGCGCCGGCGACCTACGCGTTCGCCGCCGTGACGGTCATCATCAGCTTTTACGCCTTCTTTGTTGACGACAATTTTATGGATGATTTCTCGTTTCGGGTCGGCGCAGTGACCCGGGACAAGCAATATCATCGCCTGATTACGTCCGCTTTTTTGCATGTGGACATGTTTCATCTTCTCTTCAACATGATGGCGCTTCTATCTTTTGGGCCGATCGTTGAACAAACTCTCGATACGGACGGAATGATCGTCATTTATCTCGGCTCACTGGTCGCCAGCAAACTCGCGGCGATCTGGAATAATCGCGACAACCCGACATACTCCGCCGTCGGCGCCTCCGGCGCCGTCTCCGGCGTTATCCTTTCCTTTTGTATGTTCTATCCGTTCGCCGGGATTTACCCGTTGGGTCTGCCCGTCGGGATACCTGCGGTTTTGTTCGGTGTCGGCTACATGATTATTTCCGCGCAATTGATGGGCCGCGCCGACCGCGTCATCGGCCATGAGGCGCATCTTGGCGGCGCCGCCGGCGGCATCATTCTGACCGCCTTGATGCGTCCCGACGCGGTCACTCAATGGTTCGCCTGACGGCCTGAACGCTCGTCGCCGGGCTTTTTGCCGAGGGCGTCCGGTGATGCTATCGTCCGGCCGGGGATCGAAGAAGAAGGACGGGTTACATGCGATTTTTGGCGATCATGGCGCTGGCGGCGCTTGCAGCGGGGTGCGTCACAGCGGTCGGCACGAGCTATGGGCCGGCGGCGGATGCGAAGGGCTTCGGCTATGAGGACAGCCGCATCGAAGATGATCGGTTCCGCATCATCTTTCGCGGCGACGGCGCCACGCCGGCTGAAGCGGTGGAAGACTTCGCGCTCCTGCGCGCGGCTGAACTGGCGATCGAAAATGATTTTGACTGGTTCCGTATCGTCAGCAGCAATACGGTCGCGGAAGATCGCGGCGGCGTCGGTGTGGGCGCCGGCTTTGGCAGCGGCTCTTACGGCCGGCGCGGCGGCGTCAATGTCGGCGTTGGCGGCGATCTTGGCACGATCGGCGGGCGGCGCTTTTTCACAACCCGCATGGAAGTCTTGTGCGGCCGAGGGCCAGAGCCTGATGAAGGCGAAGTTTACAATGCGCGTGAAGTCGCAACGTCCATCCGGGAGCGGATCGGCGCGTTCGGTGAGGGCGCCGGCGACGAATGACTTCGGAAAATCTCGCTTCCGTCTTCAACGAATCAAATGCGCCCTTCGCTTTAACCCTTGGCGTGCGCATGGTGCTCGTCACCAAAGAGCGCATAGAGGCCGAACTCGACGTGACGCCCGAGAAATGTACGGTCCCGCCCACACTACACGGCGGCGCCATTATGGCGTTTGCGGACAATCTTGGCGGCGTCGGTGCGTTTTTGAATATGCCGGAAGGATGCACGACGTCGACGGTCGAGAGTAAAACGAATTTCCTGCGTCCCATACCAGTCGGGCAAGTCGCCCGCGGCGTTACGAAGCCGATAAAAATCGGCCGCACGCTCCAGGTTTGGGAAACCCGCATCAGCCGCGAAGACGGTGCGCTGGCGGCGATTGTCACGCAAACGCAGATTATCATCCAACCAAAAGAATAAGCCCAGGGAGACGCCCAATGTATAATGTGACGCTGACGGAGTCTTACTTTCCCGCGCAGCGCGACACGCCCTTGCACGAAATAACGGTGGGGGATCTGTTGCGGCGGTCAGCCGAGAGGTGGCCGGACGAGATTTATTTGCGCGAAGTCCTGGATGATGGCGGCGTCGGCCGGGTTTGGACATTCAAGGACATGCTGTCCGACTGTCTCGATCTCGCGGGCGTGTTGGCGGCGCGCCATGCCCAGGGCTCGCGCGTTGCGATCTGGGCGCCGAATATCCCCGAATGGGTGATGCTTGAATACGCGCTCGCGCTCGCCGGCGTGACGCTGGTGACGGTTAACCCGTCCTATCAGGCCCGCGAGCTTGAATATGTGTTGAAACAATCGCGCGCTGAAGCGCTTTACTTCATTAGCGAGTTTCGCGGCAATCCCATGAAACAAATTGCGGACGCGGTTTGCGAGAACCTGCCCGCCATTAAACACCGCATCGACATGACAGACCGCGAAGCTCTATGGGCGGGGCCGAGCGCGCCGTTGCCTTCCGTCGCGCCCGGCGACCCCGTTCAAATTCAGTATACGTCCGGCACAACGGGATTTCCCAAAGGCGCGGTGCTCCACCATTTCGGCCTCATTCAAAACGCCATGGACACGTTTCACCGTTGCAACGTGAAACAGGGCTATCGCTCACTGAACTTCATGCCGCTCTTTCACACAACGGGCTGCGCCATTCATGCGCTCGGCATGTGCGGCTTTGGCTGCAATATGGCGTTGGCGTCAATGTTTGACCCTAAGATGGCGGTGGATTTTATCGAGCGCGAGAAGATCAACATGGTGTTCGGCGTACCGACGATGATTGTCGCTATGCTTGAAGAGGTGAAAAAGCAACCCCGTGACTTCTCCAGCGTCTCATCGGTCGCCTCCGGCGGTTCAATGGTGCCGCCGGAATTGGCGAAGGCGTCTGAGGCGCAATTCGGCACGATGATTCAGATCATCTACGGACAGACCGAAACGTCGCCGGTAATTACGCAGGTTTGGCTCGACGACACGCTGGAAGACGCCACTGAAACGATCGGTCAACCCGTGCCGCATCTGGAGGTCTCGATCAGGAACCCGTCTGACAACAGCGTCATGCCTGTCGGCGAACAGGGGGAGATTTGCGCACGTGGCTATAGTCTCATGACGGAATATAATGACAACCCGGAAGCGACGGCGGCGACGATTGACGCCGACGGATGGCTCCATACAGGTGATCTCGGGCGCATGGATGCGCGCGGTTATGTGAAGATCACGGGCCGGGTGAAAGAGATGATTATCCGCGGCGGTGAGAATTTATTCCCGGCGGAAATCGAAAATGCGATCCTCGAACATGACGCCATCGCCGAGGCGGCCGTGGTTGGCGTGCCGGATGAAAAATGGGGCGAACAGGTCGCCTGTTTCATGCGTACGACCAAGGGGAAGCCGGACGCGGCGGCGCTGAAGGCCTTTATCCGGGAACGGATTTCACCGCAGAAAACGCCTTACTATTGGGTGTGGGTCGATGAATGGCCGCTTACGGGGTCGGGCAAGATCCAGAAGTTCAAACTGGCCGAAGCGTTCGCAGACGGTCAGGTCGAGGCGTTTACTGCATAGGCGCATTCGCTCAGCGCCACCTAATCGTCGACGCTGATCTCTTCGGCTCGGTCGGTGGGCGTGCGGCCGATCTGCGCGAGCGCTGTTTCTACGTTTGCTCCAAACACTGGTTTCAGCGAGGAGCGCAACATTTTGCGCCGCTGGGAAAAGGCGGCTTGCGTAATCCGCTCCAGCGCGCCCAGCGTCGTCAGTTGTGTCGGCGCTGGGTGAAACGTGACGACCGCGGACTCAACCTTTGGCGGCGGCGTGAAGGCGCGGGCGGGCAAATTGAAGGCGCGCAACGGGCGGCTTGCGGCCTGGGCGATCACCGAAAGGCGGCCATAGGTTTTTGATCCGGGCGCCGCGAGAATTCGGTCGGCCACTTCCTTTTGAAACATCAGTGCCATATGCGACCAGAGCGGCGCCGCCTGATGATTGGCCTTCAGCCATTTCAGAAGAAGCTCCGTAGAGATATTATAAGGCAAGTTTGCGATGATCTTGACGGGGCCGCCTTGCGCAAGTGCTCGCTCATCTACTGAAAGCGCGTCGGCTTCCACGATCGTCAATTTGTCCGGATAGGCTGAGGCGATGTCGTCAAGCACCGCAATGCAACGCGCGTCGCGTTCAATGGCGGTGACATTCGCGCCGGCTTCGAGCAGGGCGCGCGTGAGGCCGCCGGGGCCGGGACCAATTTCCAGCACGTGATCGCCGGCGCCCACATCGGCGCTGCGCGCAATTTTCCGCGTTAGGTTCAGATCAAGGAGAAAATGTTGCCCGAGCGCTTTTTTCGCGCCGAGATCATGCGCGGCGATCACATCGCGCAAGGGGGGTAACGGATCGCTCATGCAGCGGAGACGTTGGCGGCGCGGCGATCAGCCATGGCGGCGGCGAGCCTAAGCGCTGCAATGAGGCTGTCGGCGCGCGCGCGGCCCTTTCCGGCGATGGCGAGCGCCGTTCCGTGGTCGGGCGAGGTGCGCACAATGGGAAGGCCGAGCGTCACATTCACCGCCTCGTGGAAGTTGAGCGCTTTAGCGGGGATCAGCGCCTGGTCGTGATACATGCAAATTGCGGCGTCAAAAGCAGCGCGCGCTTCCTCGTGGAACATGCCGTCCGCCGGTAACGGCCCGGCCGCATCAATCCCCGCTTTCTCAAGGGCGCGGACGGCCGGAGCGATGATGTCGCGATCTTCCCGCCCTAACTTGCCGTCTTCGCCTGCGTGGGGGTTGAGGCCGGCGAAAGCGAGGCGCGGCGCGTTGACACCGAAATTGACGGCGAGGCTGCTCGCGACGACGCGCCCCGTTTCAATCAGCATATCCGTGTCGAGCGCGGTAATTGCGTCTTTGAGCGGAAGATGCACTGTCGCAGGCACGGTGCGCACCAAGGGACCCGCGATCATCATCACGCAGCCGCGGTGAAGTCCCGCCGGCGTCGGGGCGTCTTTCGTCAATTCATCAAGGAACTCCGTATGCCCCGGAAATTCGAAACCGGCGTCGATCAGGCTCGATTTTTGGATCGGGTTGGTCACGACGCCGGACGCAGCGCCCTCGAGCGCAAAAGCAACGGCCCGGCGGATGGACTCGAGGACGAGGTCGGCATAGCGCGGGTCCGCCCGCCCCGGGATCGAGATGACGGGCGCGCCGATCGGCAAGACGGGGAGTGCGTCCGCAAAGACCGCCGGCGCTTCAGAGGGGTGCTCGATTGTTTTTGTCGGCGCGCCAAGATGGGCGAGGCGTTGCGGATCAGCGATCGGAAAGAATGCGGGACCTTCAGCGCGCAACGCATTCCATGCGGCGACAGTGATCTCGCCGCCGATCCCGCCCGGTTCGCCCATGGTGAGAGCGAGCGGCGCGCGCGGGGGCGCCATGCGCGTTAACCGCGCGAGCCGGCGGGCGGCGCAGGCGGACGCGGACCAGTGATGGGGCCGCCAAGGGCTTTCAGGCGAACGTCAACCAGCGAGTCCCGCTCAATGTCGCGCAGATATTGCTGGGCGATCCGCGTGAGCTGACGGCCGAAGATGCGATCTTCAAGCGCGTCGCGCGAGGGAAGGCCAAGGCCTTCGTCTTTCTCACACACATAAACCGCGTGGAGCGCGCCGTCCGCCTCGATGATCGGGCTCAACTCGTGGCGGCCCAAATCCTCGACCGCCGATTGGAAGCGTTCATCGACGCCTTCGAGCGTGACACTTTCAAGAAGCGCGACGCCGACCCCCTGTCCGAGATCCTGACGCTGGGCGCGGCCGCCGCAGGCGTCCGCGGTCGGCAATTTTTCAAGCGCCTGGCGGGCGGCGTTGCGGCCGATTTCGAGCGGCGCGCCGGCGTAAGCAAAGGTGAATGTTTCTTCGCCTTTAACGGCGGCTTCGCGTTTGTCGCGCAGGGCGAGGATCATGAACGCGCCGTCATTAAGGAGTGGGTTTGTCACCGCCCCAGGCGGCAATTCGCGCACCGCCGCGTCAAGTTCAGCGGGCAATTCGCCGGCGCGCACCCAGCCCATATCGCCGCCCGCGGCTGCGGACGTGCAGGCGGAGAATTGTTGCGCGACGACAGCAAACGGCACACCGCGGCGCATTTGTTCAATCAATTGCAACGCGCCCTGATAATAGGCGTCGATCTGATTACTGTCAGCGACGGGGATGCAGATTTCGGAGACCAGAAACTGCTCTTTGCTGGCGTCCTCACGCATGCGCGTCAGAGTTTGCTCTACTTCATCCTCGCTGACGCGCACACGGTTGCGGAAGCGCGCCTGAACGAGCCGCGGCCACACAAGGCCGGATTTAATCTGTTCACGCAGCGTCGTCGGCGAGACGCCCTGTTGGATCAGCGTTTCTTCCAATTGAGGGACGGTCGTGCCGCTTTGCGCGGCGATCTGCTGCAACTCGCCCTCGACCTCGCGGTCTTCGACCTTCATTTCCCATTCTTCAGCCTCGAGGAGTTTCAATTTCTCCTGAACAAGGTCGCGCAGGGCCTGCGTCTGGAGCTGTCCGAGCATCTGCGGCGTCACCTGTCCGCCGGACGAAATGATCATGAGCTTCATGCGCTGCTGGACGTCATAGGTCGTAACGACCGTGTCATTGACGACGGCGGCGACGGAGCTGGACGGCCCGGCATAGGTCTGCGGGATGTTCGCCGTCGGGCCGGAGGCTCTCGGCGCTTGCACCGATGAGGGATCAACCTGCGCCGACGCGGCGGCGCAAATCCCGGCGAACGCCGCACAGGCCGCTGTAATTCCACGAATAATTCGATTGTCCGTCATGCTGATCTTTGTCTCCAGGCTTGTCGATACGCAACGCCGCTTGGCCTGCTATGGCACGATTGCGCAAAAATAGTCCAAAATAATGGCGACGCAACATTTAGGCGAAAATCACGCGCCGCCCCGCGCTGCGCTATTTAATCCACCAGCGACCTCAAGGTGAAGCGGATGAGGAAGGCGTTGTCGGTGCCGAGGCCCTCATCGCGGGTTTGGTCACGCCTATAGGTGAGTTCGAGCGAAGAGCATTCGTCGCGATAGCCTAGGATAAAGTCCTGCCTGATCGTCGATTCTTCGTTAACGATCTCGCCGGCGGCGTTGCGCAAAATGCGCCGGCTCGTCACGCCGGTGACAGGGTCGGTGAATAATTCCGTTTCGGGAAGCGGATTAAGATTTTCGCGCCAGGCGAGGCCCGCCGTCCAATGGTCGGTCAGCTTAAACCGGACCGTGCCAGTCAGCTCTTCGCGGTCATTCTGGAAATCCTCAAACACGGCGGGGTCGAGCGCAGAGTCGGGGAACAAATCCTGGTCGAGCCTTACATAATTCAGGTTTGCTCTGAAGCGCCAATAATTGAGAAAGGCGCGCGACTCAGCGCGCTGCAACGCGCCGGTGTCGTCGGAAACCTGGAACCTGTTTTCAATGCCGATGCGATTCTTATAGCGGACATTGAGACTGCCGACGATATCCGAGCGTCGATCGCCCAGGCCGCTGGATGCGGCGAATGCGTTCGTGTCCTGCAATCGGAATTGTCCGCCTGCGGAGCCTTCAATAACAATGCCGTTGTCGAAAATGGCTTTTGCGGCGAGCCCCGCATTCATACGCTGGCCATCCTCAAAGCGGTCGAAGCCTGTGGATTTGTTGTAGTCGAACAGCCCGGCGTAATCGAATTCGATGCTCTGGGAGTCCTCGTTCAGAATATCGTCCGGGTTACGGTTCGCCGGGCTCGCCAATAGTTGCACACGCGGTTCAATGAATAGGCGCGCGCCATGGGCGCGTTTCGTCAGCGGATAAGACCATTCCGCACCGGCTGTGGGCGCGAAGCGCGCTTCGAAGCGGGTGGGCTCATTTGAGGGAACGCCGTCTGGAAAGAGCTCAGTGCCCTCGTCGAGATCCTGAAAGTAGTAAGCGTCGCCGCGCACTTCTGCGAACGCGTTGAAGCGATGGCCGCCGCGGGTGATGTGTTCGCGTTGCCAGAAGGCGCTGGCGGTGAAGCGGCGCGTATCGACGCCGTTCTTGCGCTGGAGCGAGGCGAGATTTGCGGCCACGTTCGCCCGCCCGCCGCCAATATTGTTGCGAAAGTCATGGCGGAAGTTGATCAGCGGCAACACATAAGGCGTCTGTTCTTCATTGTCCGTGGAGCGCAGGCCCTGAAAAAGGTAGGAGTTAACCGTTAGTTCCGATCCGCCCCGGCGCCAGTTCGCGTATCCGTTCGTCCGTAAACGGTTCGTATTTGACGTATCAAGCTCTTTGCGCAAATCGCCGCGCCGGCGAATATCGTAGCGGCGCAGGAAGGTGTCGTCGGAAACCCGCTCGATATCATAGCCGAGTCGCCAGTTTTCGCCAAAATCGCGATGGCCGCGACCGAAAATATTCCAGCGCGTGGACGGGATGCCTGAGTCAGCTGGGATTGATCCGTTTTCGTCCGGTTCAAGATTATTGAAGTCTATGACGCCGCCGGAGAGGACATGATAGCTCTTCTTGCCGCGCCGGCGCACTTCGCCCTGCCACAAGACGCCGTCATTGCTCGTATATTTGGGAAAGAACGTCGCATCCGTGCTGTTTGAGAACGCCAAATAGTAGGGCAGCTCAAAATTGAAGCCGAGCCGGCTTGAGGCGCCGATCAGGGGCGTTAAAAACCCCGACTGGCGCTCAACGCCCGGATCAGGTCCCTGAATATAGGGGGTGTACAGAATGGGGACGCCTTTGAGCTCAAGGAAGGCGTGGCGGAAGCGGACGACGCGGCGCTCTTTGTCGCGCGTCACGCGCAGCGCCTTCATGCGCCAGGTTGGCGTTTTTCCTTCGCCTTCATCATTGCAGACATTGCAGGCCGTGTAGACGGCTTTCGAAAGACGTGTGCGCGCGCCTTGCTCCTGGATGGCGCTTTCCGCGGCGAGGCGCGCATTGTCGGCGAGGAGGGCGGTGAAGTTTTCCGCGATCCCGTCGCGAAGATCGCCCGTAAGCTCGACGCGGCCGGCGAAGGCCGTATCGAGATTTTCGTCGGTGATCGAGACGTTGCCGACGGCGACGACGATGTCCGTCTCAGGGTCGTATTCTAACCTGTCCGCCCGCAAATATCGGCGGCCGAAATAGGCGCGCACGTCGCCTTCCGCGATGATCGGGCTGGTCTCGGTTTCCCGGGTGACGAGATCGGCCTCGAACAGGACTTGATCTTCAGCCTCTGCGGTCGCGGGCGGATTTTTTTCCGCTGTGACTGTGGGCTGTGCGGGTTGGTCGAATTGAGCGAGCGCCAGAACGGACGTCGGCTCAGAGGTGACGGTTTGCGCGCGCGCGTCCGCAGCGGCGCTGGCGACGCCGCTGAGAAACGTGCCGCCCAACAACCGGACACTCCGCCCGACAATACTACGCCGCTGTAGGGGCAATAGGCCTCCTCACGCCGCGCCGTGAAGCGCGCCGCCGCCATCCTTGGTTAACCGCCAAAAACCATAGCCGTGATTGGGTGTTCAGGGCTAATAAAAAATCCCTTTGACCCGTCTCTGGGCGCCGCCCGCCCACGCATTACCCGTCTTCGAATTGGAGAAGGCTCGTGATCGCGACGAGCGCCGCCACCAGCGCCGGGGTCCACGCAGCGAGCGCCACCGGGACTGTGCCTGAAACGCCGAGCGCGGCTGACATCTCCGACAGGATATAGAGTAGGAACCCCGCTCCGATGGAAAGGAACAAGAGCTTACTCGCGCCGCCCGACCGGAACGGACGCAAGGAAAAAATCGCAGCGATCAGAATCATCGCGAGCAGCTTGAGCGGCGTCGAGCACAGATCGTGAAACCTGATCTCGTAACGCACAGTCGGCAGGCCCGCCGCCTCGGCGAGCAATATGAATTTCGGCAGTTGCCAGATGGACATCGTTTCAGGCGGCGTTACGCGCTGGCGCAAATCATCGGCCGTCAACGTGGTCCGGATGGCGTAGATCGGGCTTGTATGATCAAGCCGTTCGGCGGTTGTTTTGAGGCGCGCATTACGCAGCTCGATGGTTTGTTCCGCCAGGATCGCTTCCGGCGCGTCAATGCGCTCGCGAAAGGCGAGATCGTTTCCAAGGCGCCAGACAATAACGTCGGTGAGCGCGGACCGCATTTCATCAAACCCACTGGCGTTGATAATGAGAACGCTGTTCGTTGCTTTCTGGCGCAGCCAGATGCCGTCGCCGAGCACGCGGACGAAGCTCGATTGTTTGCCGCGAATATCATTTTTCATCTGTTCGCCGACCGCCAACATACGCGACGAAAGCGGATCGATGACCGTGATGATGAGAAAGCCAGCGATCGTCGCCACGAACGCCGCGGGTGCGATCAGTCGCCACACGGATAATCCCGCCGATCGCATCACGGCGACCTCCGAGCGGCGGTTTAACTGGGTGAACATCCAGATTGATCCAAACAGAAAGACAAAAGGCGACAGCGCCTGCGCAAGACCCGGCGTCCGCAAGAGCGTCAGTCTTGCTGCGAAAGCGAAATCGCCGTCGAACTTGCCGGCGAAACGCATGTTTTCGATCAGGTCCACAAGCAAAATCAGGCTCGCGAAGATTGCGAACAAGGCGGCGACGGCGACAAGCGTGCGGGCGGCGATATAGTTAAACAGCGTTGCAGGCGGCATTAGGCGGCCTTCGCTTTCAAGGGGCGCGCGGCCGGTTTGGCGCGTGCGGTGTTTGAGATTAAAATCGCGAAGGCGAAGATTGCGCCGAGCGGCACGGCGTATTGCATCCAGAAAAAATGGTTCTCCGCTGTCAGTCCCTGAATAACAAATCCAGCGATCCTGATCGCGCCCGCAGCGGCGGCGGCGATGGCGATCCGCAGCCCATACCCCTGTCTGTTATAGGCGCCGCCGATCAGCGTGTAGATCGCCAGGAGCGCATAAGCGATGGCGTAGAGCGGGGAGGCGAGCCGATTGTGCCCCTCCGCGATCAGCTTGGAGGCGTTTTCCCGGTCCCAGGCGTTGGTCATGTCCGGGTTAAAAAGTTCTGACAGATAGCGTTCTGTCAATTCGAGCTGTAGCTCGCCGCCGCCTTTGCTGAAGTCGGAAATGTTGACCGCCGTGTCACGGAAATTGACGAATTCGATTTCGCCGGTGGCGTCGTCCACGGTTTGCACATTGCCGTTCAGGAGATAAAGGACCGGACCGTTGACGGTCTCCTGCAGGAGCCCTTTTTGCGCCATGTAGGTTTCAGGATTTTCGCCATTGCGATAGTCGCTGACGAGAAGACCTTCGAATTGGCCGCCTGAGCGGGCTTCTTCCACATAGATGGTGAGCCCGTCGATCACGGTGGTGAATTCGCCGCTGCGCAGGACACTTGTTGCGAAGTCCGACCGGATATCGGCCACGGCTTGTTTAAGGATGCGATAGCTGCGCGGCATCAGATCGAGATTGACCCATAAGGTGACGAGGCTCGCGCCGGCCGCGATAAAGAGGAGCGGCCCGGCGATGCGCCAGCGGCTGACGCCTGCCGCATGAATAACCGCGATTTCACTGTCCGCATGCAGACGCTGAAGCGCGTAAAGCGCTGCGCCGAACAGTGCGAAAGGAATGATGACCGAAAGCAGGCTCGGCACGATCAGGATGCTCAGCCATGCGAAGGACGCAAACCCGGACCCGTGCTCCACAAGAATGTCGAGCCGCTGAAGGCTTTGGGTCATCCACACGATCACTGTGATCACGAGCACGGAAAAGACGAGCGGCGCCAGACATTGACGAAATATGTAGAGATCGAGGCTGCGCAATTTAAGCGTCTGTGTCCCTCACATGGCGGCGCGACCCGCCGAAAAAAGCGCGCCGCCGGCCGAAAGTTTCGGCGTCCGAACGCGGAGGGCTCAGAGGCAGTCCGCCGTTTGATTCCAGTCCGGCAAATCGCGACAATAAACGACGCTGTCGCCGCCGGACCCGCGCGCTAACAATAACGCAAACAGAATAACGAGGAACGCCGCTGCGGCAAATAACAAAATGAGTGTTCTGTTGACCAGGCCCGTGGCCTCGCTCTTGAGTTTGTCGGCGGCGGCGCCGGCGATCGGCTTTATCGCATCGCCAATGGGCCCGTCCGTTGCGTCTTCCTCTTCGTCCTCATCCTCGCGAACGATCACGACGACTTCCTTCAAGCGGCTCGTTTCGTCGATCGCCGGGCGTACCGGCGGGGAATTCGACGCCGCGATACGATACGGATCGACATCGGCCGCTTCTTTTACTGTGTCATTTGTCATTGGCGCGCCCCCAACACTACGATGGCCCTTATATTCCCTAGCACACAAGGGCGCGAATTGGAAAATCAGGCGCTTGCGCCCTGTGGTCGATCGCCGTACGACGCTTTTCATCTGCAACGTTGCGCCGCGCCCGGTCAGGGCCGCCACCGCATCTCTTCGCCGCCATCACATAAGGGGTTTCCATGAAGGTCACTTTTTCCAAAGCCGCATTGCCGAAATCAGGCGCTATTATTGTTCCGTGTTTCGACGGCGACAGTTTCGGCGACGCTTTTGATGCGTTGGATGAGGCGAGCAAGGGCGCGCTTGCGAAAGCCGCGAAGACCGGCGGTTTTTCCGGCCGCAAGGACCAGTTTCTGGAGATTATCGCGCCTCAAGGCCTGTCCGTTTCACGTGTTGTGCTTGCGGGTGCCGGTAAGGCGGACAAGTTCACCTTGCTCGACGCAGAAGCGCTCGGCGGCGGCGCCATCGGCCGGCTCTTAAAGACGCGTGAGAAATCGGCTGCGATTGCGTTGGAAGAATTCTCAACGCCGAGCGACAGCGTCGGCCACCTCGCCGCCCATATGGCGCTCGGCGCGCTTTTGCGGACCTATCGCTTTGACGTCTACCGCACGATGCTCGAAAAAGACCAAAAGCCGGTGCTCACCAAGCTCAGCGTTCACACGCCGTCTTCGTCGGCGAAATCGATTTTCGCCGATCTTGAAAAAGTGGCGGACGGCGTGTTCCTGACGCGCGATCTTGTATCGGAGCCGGCGAATATTCTTTATCCGGAAAGTTTCGCTAAGCGATGCCAGGAGCTGGAAAGCCTTGGCGTGACAGTGAAAGTTCTCGGCGAAAAGGAAATGAAGAAGCTTGGCATGGGCTCGCTTCTCGGCGTCGGGCAAGGCTCGATCCGTGAATCGAAGCTTGTCGCCATGGAATGGATGGGCGGCAAGAAAACCGACAAGCTGGTGGCGTTTGTCGGCAAGGGCGTCACGTTCGATACGGGCGGCATTTCGCTGAAGCCTGGCCCGGGCATGGAAGACATGAAGTGGGATATGGGCGGCGCGGGCGCTGTCACCGGCGCGATGGCCGCGCTCGCTGGGCGAAAGGCGAAAGCGAATGTCGTCGGGATTATCGGTCTTGTCGAAAACATGCCCGACGGAAATGCACAGCGCCCCGGCGATGTCGTCACCGCCATGTCGGGCAAGACGATTGAAATCCTGAACACCGACGCGGAAGGCCGGCTCGTTCTGGCCGACGCCATCTGGTGGACGCAGGAGACCTACAAGCCGAAAGTGGTAGTGGACCTGGCGACGCTCACGGGCGCAATCATTATCTCGCTCGCGCACGAGTTCGGCGGCATGTTTACGACGGATGATGATCTCGCGGCGCAATTGTCAGCCGCCGGCGAGGCCACCGGCGACAAGCTTTGGCGCATGCCGCTCACCAAAGCCCACTACGATATGATCAAGTCCGATATCGCCGACATGAAAAATATCGGCGGGCGCGAAGGCGGGTCGTCAACGGCGGCGGCGTTCATTGGCAATTTCGTTAAAGAGGACCAGGCTTGGGCGCATCTTGATATCGCCGGCATGGCCTGGACGACAAAAGAAAAGCCCACAAATGCGAAAGGCGGCACCGGCTTCGGCGTTCGCGTCCTCGACCGGTTTGTCAGGGATAATTACGAGGGATAAGGATTAATGAAGATCATACTTTTAGTCGTTGTTGCAGCGATCGCACTCATTGTCGGCGGGTTTTTCTATCTTGGACAGAAATCAAAGGCCGGCGACGCGCGCGGGGTTGTCGGCGGTGCGCTCGCGCCCTGTCCTGACAAGCCGAATTGCGTGCGCAGCGAAAGCGGAACGGGCGACCATCACGCCATTGCGCCGTTGCCGCTGGCGGCTTGGGATCGCTTGCCGGCCGCCGTATCGAGCCTCGGCGGAGAAATCGTTGCGGAAACCGACGACTATATCGCGGCGACTTTCACGTCGTCCGTGTTTGGTTTCGTCGATGATGTGGAATTCCGCAAAGGCGCCGAGGTTGCGCATGTACGCTCGGCCTCGCGCGTGGGGCGCAGCGATCTTGGCGCCAACCGAAAGCGCATCGAGGCGTTGCGCGCCGCCCTTGCGGGATAGTGCATAACGCCGCCCCTCGATTATTTTTGAGCCAGCAATTCAGCGCGCACCCGCAGCGTGCGTGTCGCCACCGCCACCTCCGCCAGGAATAAGCACAGGCTCGTGGTCACGGCGCTCATTGAGAGAATGAAGAGCACCGCGATGAGTTGTGCGGTGTTAAACCCGGCGAGGTCGCTCAGGAAAATGAGCGCTACCAGAAACGCGATCAATAGCGCCGCGATCGCGCTAAAGGTGATCGCGCGCTGCGCATACGTCATTCTTTTATCGAGCGCTGAAAGTTCCTCGCGGCGCATGGCATGTTCCGCGTCCTCCGTGTCCGCAACAATAATCGCCTCAAGCGCCCGCGCGCGATCGACGACGCGGGCGAGGCGCTGAGTCATAACATTAAGAAACGACCCAACGGCGACAAGAAGAAAAACCGGCGCGACGGCGAGTTGAATGACTTCGCTAATCGTTTGTGAAGTTACAATCGTTTCCATAGCGCGTTCATCGCCTGATCCGGCTCATGGATGCAATCTGCGAGGGTGCTGGTTTCGCGCTCTTCGTTCGCGCCCCTGTTCGCGCTCCCTGTTCGCATTGGCAAATTTCTGTTAAAACCGACAAAAGTGACGAGTGGGGTGGTTCATGTTTCCAGCATTTAAAGCGATCGGGTCAAGCTTTGGATATTTTATCTCACAGGCCCCGACGATCATAAAAATTCTGTGGGCGCCGGCCGCGTTGATGATGGCTGCGCAGCTTTACTTTACGCCGAAGATGGTCGAGGCGCAGCTCGCCATGATCGACCTCGAAGCGGAGGGCGCCGATCCATCGTTGATCCTGACGCAATTTTCCGACATGCTCCCGAGCATCGGCGCGCTCTATCTTGTAATGGCGATCGCCTTTCCGATGATGATCGCCGGCCTGTTGCGCTCAATCGTGCGCGGCGAAACGCCGTCCTTGCCGTTTTATCTGCGCTATGGCGGCGACGAGCTGCGCGTACTCGTTGCATTTATTTTATTAATAATCCTCGTAATGATCATCTATCTGGTGGGCGCTGTCGCGGTCTTCGCGATCACAGCCGTCAGCAGTCTCGCAGGCGGGACGATCGCCGGCGTGCTTTCGGGCGTCGCGATGCTCGTTTTCTTCGGTGGAATGGTCTGGTTCCTCGTGCGCATGTCCTTGGTTTATGCAGCGGGCGTTGATGGAAAAACGCTTGGGATCGCGCAATCGTGGGCGATGACGAAAGGATCGTTTTTCGGCCTGTTCTTTTTCTGGATCGTCATCATGGTGGTGATGGCGCTTTTCCTTCTGTTATTCGTGGGCGTATCCATGCCCGGCTATTTCGCGGACATGTATCAGTTGATCCAGGCGGCGGACGACCCTGGCGCCGCGGCGGAGATCGAAAAACGCATGATTGACGCCCAGATCGCGCTTTATGATCTCTCCAAACCGGTCGGTTGGCTCTATGCGGCGGCGACCTATGTGATGACGATCGTGTCGACGGCGATTTGGGTTGCGGCGTCTGGGATCGCTTATCGCTATCTGAAGGAGGCGGCGTGACGGCGCGATCGCCTCAATGACCGAGATTCTCTTCTATCATCTGGAGCGGGCTCGTCTTGAAACCGTGCTTCCCGATCTCTTGGAAAAGACGCTCGTCAAAGGTTGGAAAGCGGTGGTCCGGGCTGGATCGCGCGACCGGGTGGAGGCGCTCGATACGCATCTATGGACCTATCGCGATGAGACGTTCCTGCCGCATGGCGCAGGCGCGCCCGACGACGCCATGAGCGCGCGCCAGACAATCTGGCTCACCGAAGGCGATGCGACGCCCAACGACGCCGATATCGTTTTCCTGGTGGACGGCGCCGCGCAAGCGGTCGACGGCCTGGAGCGATTTGTCCGTTGCGTGACGATTTTCGACGGTCAGGATGACGCCGCTGTCGCTGACGCGCGCACCTTCTGGACCGCAGCCAAGGACGCAGGCCATGATGTAACCTATTGGAAGCAGTCCGAAAGCGGGCGTTGGGAAAAGCAGGCGTGAGCGAAGCCTGTCAGTGAGGTAGGGCGCATGATGAATGACGTGGAGTTTCGATAGTGATCAATGCACTGAATTTGATGCTCTCGAGTCTGGCGTCGGTCTTGCGGTTTGGCGCAGGGGCTGGCGCGCAAGCTGCTGACATTCGCGAGCCGATCATCCTCTATGAATTTGAGGGCTGCCCTTTTTGCCGTATCGCGCGCGAAGCGGTTTCCGAGACCGGGACGCCGGCGCTCGTGCGGCCTTGCCCCAAAGGCGGGGCCCGTTTCCGCCCAAGCGTGAAAGAGGAGGGCGGCAAAGCGCAGTTCCCTTACATGATCGATCCGAACAATGATGTGCGTCTTTATGAGAGCGCCGACATCGCAAAATACTTGCATCGCACTTACGGCGGCAAGAGCCGGCCTTTGATTCATTTGCTGGGGCCGCTCAATTTGGTTACCTCGCAATTTGCAGTGCTGGCGCGGTTCATGAGCGGGACGTTTGTGCGCAAGTCATCGCCGCCCGCACAGCCGCTTGAATTCTACGCCGCCGAGCGCAATCCGGGCGCGCGCCTCGCCAAGGAACTCTTGTGCGTTATGGAAATCGAGTATCTCTGGTTCTCGCGCACAAAAGAAGAGTTGGCCGAGCCTGTGCTGTTTGATCCGAATACGGGCGAGACCGAAACAGGGTCAGCAAAGATTTGTGATTATCTGAGGCGACGCTATTGCCCTTAGATGCAGATAATGTCGAGAAATTTCGCGCGCTTTTGAATGCACGTATGGACGAGTTGCAAAACCTCTCCGACGGCGCCGCCGATGCGCGCAAGGCTGTCGAACTCGATCAGCAGGTCATGGGTCGCTTGTCGCGTCAGGACGCCTTGCAGCAACAGGCGATGGCGAAGGCGCAAGAGGCGCGCCGCTCAGCGGAGTTAAAGCGTCTCGCCGCCGCCTTGGCGCGGATTAATGAGGGCGAATTCGGGTGGTGCGCCGATTGCGGCGAGGCAATTGCGCAAAAGCGCCTTGAGATCGATCCTGCAGCGGAGCTCTGCGTGCGTTGTGCGAGCGGAGGATAAGGCGTGGACTGTATATCTCATCTGTCGTTGCCAGTTTCGAACCTGGAAAGATCACGGCGATTTTACGAGTCTGTTCTTGGCGCTGAAACAGGCCGCGTGACGGACGACTGGATCGATATCTGGCTCTATGGAATGCAGTTGACGTTGCAACGAGGGACGGCGATCGCAGATACGCAGGCGCGCCGCGACTTTCATTTCGGCGCCACATTGCCCTGGACGGGGTGGGAACAAGAGCGCGACCGACTGATCGCGCTTGACGCAGAATTCATTTCAGCGCCGGCGACCAACGAAGCCCGGCGTGAAGCGAAAATGTATCTGAGCGATCCTGACGGTTATGTCATCGAGATTAAGGCGTATCGCAATCTGCGCGAGCGGTTGCGACCGCCGATGATGGATTAGATCGGCCAGGCCGGATCAAGTTTCACTGTCGACAGAACAAAGTTCGTCGTTGAATCCTTTACGCCCGGCAGGCGCATCAACTTCTTCAGCGCCACGTCCGCATAAGCGTCCATATCCGCCGCAACTACTTTCAACAAATAATCGCCGCCGCCGGAGATAGCGTAACAGGCGACGATTTCGTCGATCGCCTCGACCCCGCGCGTAAACTTGTCGAGCAAATCTTCTGAGTGGCTTTCCATTTTGACCGAGACGTAGCCAAGCACGTTGAGGCCGACGCGCTTGCGATCGACGAAGGCGCCGTAGCCGGAAATGACGCCCGTATCTTCCAGACGCTTCACGCGGCGGTGGCAGGCCGACTGCGACAGGCCAACCTGTTCAGCGAGCTCCGCGTTGGTAAGGCGTCCGTCCTGTTGGAGAAGGCCCACAAGTTTCCGGTCTGTAACATCAAGCATGTGTATAATTTTCCATAAATTTTCTAATTGGCGCAATAATTTCCTGAATATACTCCAAAATATACAAAAAATGACAAGAAATTCATTTCAATGCCGCCTAAGCTGCCGCCATGGAAACACCCGATCAGACCCCGCCCGCCAATCCCTTCGCCGCAAATACGACGCACGCCTTGCGCGGCGACTACGAAAATATGCGGGCTGATTACACGATCGAGCAGCCTTATGGGCGTTACACCGAAGAAGAGCAGGCGCGGTGGCGCTTTTTGTATCATCGCCAGAAAGCGCTGTTGCCCGGCTACGCGGCCCAAGAATTTATCGATGGTCTGGAAGATCTGAACGCCAGCGACGCGATCCCGCGGCTGGAAGACGCAAACAAAGTGCTCGGCGCCGCGACCGGCTGGAAGCTTGTGGCCGTACCCGGACTAATTCCCGATGACGTCTTTTTCGAGCATCTTGCGAACAAGCGCTTTCCGGTGAGTTGGTGGATGCGCGGCGCGGACGAGCTCGATTATCTCGTCGAGCCCGACATTTTCCACGATTTCTTCGGCCATGTGCCGTTGCTCTCAAACCCGGTCTTCGCCGACTATATGCGCCAATATGGGGAGGGCGGACCAAAGGCGCTTGAGTATAACGCTCAGAAAATGCTGGCCCGGCTCTATTGGTATATTGTGGAGTTCGGCCTTATCAACACGCCCGAGGGCTTGCGCGCTTTCGGCGCCGGCATGCTCTCGTCGAAAGATGAGACGCTCTATTCAGTGGAGAGCCCGATACCCAACCGGGTCGGGTTCGATCTGGAGCGCGTGTTGAACACGAAATATATGGTCGATGATTTCCAGAAGACCTATTTTGTAATCGACAGTTTCGACGATCTCTTCCGTATCTCGCAGCAGGACTTTACGCCCTACTACAAGACCTTTGATCCGGACGTGGCGATTGAAGCCCATGAAATCCGCCCCGGCGACCGGGTGATTAATCGGGGAACGTTTTAGGCGCTGATTGGGCTGAGCGGCGCGGGACCGGTAGCCCGTACGCGCTGCTTTTTGCTGTGCAGCGCATCGCATTGGTTACACACACATAAAAAAACCGGGCGACGCTTCCGCCGCCCGGTTTTTTTGTTTTCTCAACTGTTCGCTGCGTTACCGCACGTCGAGCTGGCTTTCGCGGATCCAGCCGTCAGAGCCGGTGTCGAAGTCGACATTCCACCAGACGACGCCAGTGCTATCGAGACCCGGTCCTTCTACGATGGTGCCGATGTCGCCGCGGCGGTGATTGCGCTTCACGCGCGGGCCATTAGGGGATGTGCGTGGCTTGACCCGGCGCACGGTGACTTCCACCTCGGCGCCGATTTCAAACCCGCCGCTTGGCGGCGGCGGAGGCGGTGGGGGCGGCGGGCTGGTCGGCTGATTGGCCGTGATCTGCACGCTCGCTGTGTCCGTTGCGCCGTCATCGTCCGTCACCGTCAGCGTGGCGGTGAAGTTACCCGCATTCTGGTAGGTGAACGTTGGGTTTGTGGCGGTGGCGTCCGTGGAGCCGTTGCCGTCAAAGTCCCACGCGTAGGACGCGATTTGTCCGTCGCTATCGCTGGAGCCGCTCCCGTTAAAGTTCACCGTTAACGGCGCATCGCCGCTCGTGGTGTTCGTCGAAATCACCGCGTTCGGCGGATTATTCGCAGGCGGCGGAGGCGGTGGCGGCGGGGGAGGAGGCGGCGGTGGGGGCGAAGGATTGCCCGAACAGGTCGACGGCACGTCGAACGATTCGGTAATCGAGGAACCCGTCGAGTTCATGGAGCCGCCGACGCCCATGCCTTTTTGCGCAAACGCTTCCCAGATCAGACAGTCGCGGCTGTCCGGCGCTTGAGCGAGAAACCCGTCGCGCATTTCGAAATAGTCCGGGCTCGGCGGGATAAAGTTCATACCGCCGATGACGTCGGTGAAGATGACGTCGCGCGAGAGGCCGGCTGCGCGATAGTTTTGCGACAATTCCCACATGGTCGCGCCGATGATTTCACCGTTACGGTGAACGCCGCGGCCGGAATTGAAATCGCCGATCGTGTCATTGTGACTGGCGTAGCCGGAAGACCGGATGCCGCGGCTGCGGTTGACAGAGTATTCTGCGACTGCGTCGTCATTATTGTAGATGACGGCGAGCGCGTCAGACATGCCTTCGCCAATCGCGCCGGAAACGCTACCGCTCATGGAGCCGATCATACGCCAGGTGACGCCATGGCCATATTCGTGCCAGACGATATCTGAGTCTACGTCGCCGTCGCGTTGAGGATTGCTCAGTGTCCAGATATACATCTGCATGCGCGGATTAAAGCCGTCGCTCGGCGTGGCGAAGTTGGCGTTATTCGAAGAGCCGCCATCTTGCGCTTCGGCATTAACGCTGTCGGACCCTGAGCCGCCGCGTCCGAAATTGTTTTCCTGGAAGTTGCGCGTCGCTTCATTAAAGCCATGACGATAAAGCTCATCGTGGATGATATTGTTGAAATAGAAGAGGTTTTGAACGGCGACCGCCTGGTTTTGCGTGGTTGTCGGCTGTTGCGATAGGTTCGCGCTGGTCAGGAAGTTTCCGTCTGTGATCGAGACGCCGCCGCTGTCCGGGGCGTTGTTGTTGTTGCGATCAAGGTAGGCGCGCACATTGTTGCCGCGGATCTCAATCGACCGCTGCGAGCCCGAAAGCCAGCCGTCAGGCGACTGAGCATTGCCCGCGCCAGGCCCTTGCACGATCTGTTGCGGGGTTACGCCCGGGTGGTTCGTAAAGACGCGATATTGATCGCTGTTGGTGCGCAACTCGTTTTCAATGATACGGCCAAGGCCGTCGACGACCGTATGGTAGAGTAGGTTGTCCGCCGCGCTCCATGTGACGACAAGAAATCCTTCCTGCAGCCGCGGGCCATTCGCGAGGATAACGCGCTCAACGGTCGGGGCCTGATAAAAGAATTGATCATCGGCGAACTGACGAACCGCGCCCTTGATGTCGGTGAGCGAAGGAACGTTGGCGCCTGGAAAATTGCGGTCAATGGCGACGCGCAGCGCTTCGGTGTCGTCAAGCTGAGGGCGCGAAACAATTTGTCCGGCCGGCGCAAGGCGCTGGATCAGGTGAATGAGTTGGCCGTTTTCGTTGAACGCCGCTTTCGTCAGGCCGCCATGGACGCGCAAGCCATTGATGCGCTGCTCATAACGAATAAAGCGCTTGCCGTCCGGCCCGGTAAAGCTGGCGGTCTGGGCGAGCGTTCCTACTGTCGCGGTGTCGAGGCCCTGAAGGCGCAGTGCGCCCATTACATCTGCGCCTTGTGTGGCGCCGCGAAGCGTCGTGGTGTTGAATTCAGTTGTGACGGTCGCTTTTTGTTGGCTGAGCAGCGTTGATTGTTGCGCGTGCGCTGCTGAAAACGCGCTGATTGCGGATACGCTGGCGAATGCCAGCAAGCCGCTTTTAAGCCCTCTGATACGCATTAAAACTCCATGATGGTTGTGAGCTAAATGATAAGTCGTCGTCCAAAGTGGACTGCCCTCAGATTAAGAGACATTTAATTGAGTCCCTAATCTTTGCTAGTCGCAAATTACAAAATGGAGACATTTGGCGCACGCGGATAATTCGTTTCCCAAGAATTCTGCAAAAATTACATTTTGACGAAAATGCAAAACTCGATCAGGCTGCTAACAAAC
>JBCAXE010000020.1:0-60389 GCA_038534195.1 Pseudomonadota bacterium | reverse complement strand
TCACTACATTCCTGTGCGAAGGCGCCGGGTTGCCCGCGCCGGTGGGCACGCCGCTTTGCACCGATGACGGCGCCGGCTCCGGCGTCGTCACAGGCACGATCGCGGCGGAAGATATCCTCGCCGTCGCCGGACAAGGCTTTCCTGCTGGCGATCTCGACGCGTTTAACCTGATTGTTTCACGGGGCGCCGCCTACGTAAATCTGCACACGGATGCGTTCCCGAGCGGCGAAATTCGCGGCGCCGTGATCCCGAGGCGCGGACGGCGATAAACGGATCTGATAATTTTCAAGAATAGCGGCCTTTCAGGGCCGCTGTTTTTTTAGGCTTGCATGGTCCAGCCTTCGACGCCCATGGCCGCCTGGCGCACCGCTTCGGACCGCGTCGGGTGCGCATGGCAGGTGCGGGCGATATCCTCTGACGCGCCGCCGAATTCCAGAACGCTCACTGCTTCGGCGATCAGCTCGCCCGCCCCGACGCCGACAATATGGGCGCCGAGGAGCTTGTCCGTTTCCGCATGGGCGAGAATTTTCGCAAAGCCATCCGTCTCGTGATTGGTTTTTGCGCGCGAGTTGGCCGCGAACGGAAACTTCCCGATCTTGTAGGGAACGCCCGCCTCTTTCAGCTCTTCTTCGGTCTTCCCGACGCTCGCCACTTCCGGATAGGAATAGACGACGTTCGGCACCGCATCGTAATTCACATGACCCGGCTTGCCTGCAATCAACTCAATGCAGGCGACCGCGTCATCTTCCGCCTTATGCGCCAGCATCGGCCCGTGAATGCAATCGCCGATGGCCCAGACGCCTTGTGCGGATGTTCTGAAGTGATCGGTTTTGATAAAGCCGCGCTCATCGGTTTCTACGCCGACGGTTTCAAGACCGAGCTTGTCGGTAAAGGGGCGCCGTCCAATGGCGACGAGAACGGCGTCGGCGTCAATGATCTCCGCGTCGCCGCCCGCTGAGGGCTCCACAGAGACTTTGACTTTGGTTTTCAGTTTCTCAACGCCCGTCACCTTGGACGAAAGCTTAAACGCCATCCCCTGTTTTTTGAGGATGCGCTGGAACTGCTTTGAGACTTCGCCATCCATCCCCGGCAGAATGCGGTCGAGAAATTCAACGACCGTGACTTCAGCGCCAAGCCGGCGCCAGACCGAGCCGAGCTCCAGGCCGATGACGCCGCCGCCGACCACCACCAAATGTTTCGGCACGGAGGAGAACTCCAGCGCGCCGGTGGACGAGACGATTTGCTTTTCATCGATATCGACGCCGCGCAAGCCCGCCACCTCCGAGCCTGTGGCGATGACAATGTCTTTCGCCTCAAGTTCCACCGTTTTCTCACCGGTGACGCGCACCTTGCCCGGACCTGTGATTTCGCCGGCGCCGAGGAAGACATCGGCCTTGTTCTTCTTCATCAGGAACTCAACGCCTTTGGTGAGCCCTTCGACGGCGTCTTCTTTCTGTTTCAGCATTTGCGGCAGATTAAGCTTGAGCGCGCCGGTCTCGATCCCGAGGCTTTCAAAATCCTCCGCCGCCGCCTCGTAGAGTTCCGACGCATGGAGCAGCGCCTTGGACGGGATGCACCCCACATTAAGGCAAGTGCCGCCGAGCTTGCCGCTTTCGCGCTTTTCGATGATCGCCGTTTTCAGCCCCAACTGACCCGCGCGGATGGCCGCGTTGTAGCCGCCGGGTCCCGCGCCGATGATGATTACGTCGTATCGTTCAGCCATAAGCCAGTCTCATCTCACATTTGAAAAGGAACCGGCGCGCAAAACGCCGGTTCCTCAAAAGGTCGCTCAAAAGTTCCGCCTACAAATCCAACAGGAGCCGTTGCGGATCTTCCAGATTTTCTTTCACGCGCACAAGGAACGTCACCGCGCCTTTACCATCAACAATGCGATGATCGTAGGATAGCGCCAGATACATCATCGGGCGGATTACAATTTCGTCGTTGACGACAACCGGCCGCTTTTCAATCCGGTGCATCCCGAGGATGCCTGATTGCGGCTGGTTCAGGATCGGCGTCGACATCATGGAGCCGTAAATGCCGCCATTGGTGATGGTGAAGGTGCCGCCCTGCATTTCTTCCAGCGCGAGATCGCCCGTCCGGGCGCGCGACGCCATGTCGGCGATGGCGAGCTCGATTTCCGCGAGCGACAATTGATCGGCGTCGCGCACCACGGGCACGACAAGCCCTTTGTCCGTCCCTACCGCAATGCCGATATCATAGTGGTTCTTGTAAATAATGTCCTTGCCGTCGATCTCCGCATTGACGTCAGGCACTTCTTTCAAGGCGTGAACACACGCCTTGGCGAAGAGCGACATGAAGCCAAGCTTGATCCCGTGCTTTTTGGCGAATAGCTCTTTGTATTCTGAACGCAATGCCATCACCGCGGACATGTCGACGTCGTTGAACGTGGTCAACATTGCCGCGGTGTCCTGCGCTTCTTTGAGGCGGCGCGCGATGGTCTGGCGCAGGCGGGACATTTTCACCCGTTCCTCGCGGGGGCCGAGATCACGCGGCGCCCGCGCGGCGACCGTTTCCGCAGAGAGCGCGTCACCTTTCGTGATGCGCCCGTCTTTGCCGGTGCCTGCGATGGACGCGGGGTCAAGACCGCGCTCAGCGATTACACGCCGCGGCGCCGGAGAAAGCGGCGCGCCGTTATTAGCGGCGACGCTTTCGCCCGCCGCGGCCACAGCCCGCGGCGCAGGCGAATTCGCGGGGCCCTGCTTTTTGACATCGCCGGCATCTGACGTATCGCTCTCGCTTTTGTCGGCGCCGTTCGGCGCGGCAGCGCTCGCGCCCACCTCGATGGTCGCGAGGAGCGCGCCCACTTCAACCGTGTCGCCTTCTTCGCCATGGAGCGCTTTAATAACGCCGGACTTTGGTGCGGAGACGTCCATCGCCGCCTTGTCAGTTTCAAGACTGACGATCGGCTCGTCTGTGGCGACCGCGTCGCCCACTTTTTTCAACCACTCGCCGATATCGGCTTCAGTGACGCTTTCTCCGCCTTCTGGAACGCGGATTTCAATAATTTCGCCGCTCATAACGATCTCTTTTCAAGTCTTTAGGATTATTCCGTGAACGCCTCATCGAGGAATTTTTCAAGTTCAAGCTTGTGCCGGCTCATCAGACCTGTCGCCGGCGAAGCCGAGGCGTCACGGCCCACATAACGCGCGCGCTTGGCCTTCGCTTTGATCTTGTCAAGCGTCCACTCAAGGTTCGGCTCCATGAAGAACCAGGCGCCCATATTCTTCGGCTCTTCCTGACACCAGACCATGTCCGCCTTCTTGAATCGCTGTAACTCATCCATAATCGAATGATGTGGGTACGGATAGAACTGCTCGACGCGCAACAGATAAATATCGTCGATGCCGCGCTTTTCGCGCTCTTCCAGAAGGTCGTAATAGACCTTTCCCGAACACATGATGACGCGGCGGATCTTGTCGTCAGGCACAAGCTGCACCGTGGACCCCGGCCGGTATTCCGCGTCATCCCAGAGCACGCGGTGGAACGACGAGCCGGGACCCATTTCCTCCAGCGTGGAGACGCACCGCTTGTGGCGCAAGAGCGACTTCGGCGTCATCAGGATCAGCGGCTTACGGAAGTTTCGGCGCATTTGCCGGCGCAGAATGTGGAAATAGTTCGCTGGCGTCGTGCAATTGGCGACCTGGATATTGTCCTGCGCGCACATCTGCAAAAAGCGTTCGAGCCGCGCCGACGAGTGTTCCGGCCCCTGCCCCTCATAGCCGTGCGGCAACAGCAACACGAGCCCGGACATGCGCAGCCATTTGCGCTCGCCGGACGTCAGGAACTGGTCGATGATAATTTGCGCGCCGTTGGAGAAGTCGCCGAACTGGCCTTCCCACATTACGAGATATTTCGGGTTGGCGAGCGAGTAGCCGTACTCAAAACCCATCACGCCGAACTCGGAGAGGTTCGAATCATGCACCTCGAACTGGCCCTTGGCGTCCGGCAGGTGCTGCAGCGCGGTGTATGTGCGCTCCGTCTCCTGATTAATAAAGACCGCATGGCGCTGTGAGAAGGTGCCGCGGCGCGAGTCTTGGCCCGACAAGCGCACGCCGAACCCGTCATAGAGAAGCGAACCAAAAGCCAGCGCTTCAGCGCTCGCCCAGTCAATATTGGTTCCCGCTTCCAGATTTTCGCGTTTCTGTTTTAGGATGCGCTTCAACGTGCGGTGAACGGTGAATCCATCCGGGTAACTCGTAATCACATCGCCGATCGCCTTTAGCTGATCGATCTCAACCGCGGTGTCGCCGCGCCGATCGTCTTCCAGCGGTGGCGCGAAACCGGACCATTGCCCGTCAAGCCAATCGGCTTTGTTCGGTTTAAAGGCGGTCGCCGCCTCAAACTCATGATCGAGAAAGCCACGGAACTTATTTCGCTCGTCCTCTTCCCAGGCGTCGCTAATCACGCCTTCAGCCCGCAACCGCTCGCCGTAAATCTTGCTCGCAACTTCTTTGTTGCGAATTTTCTTGTACATGAGCGGCTGCGTAAAGCTCGGCTCGTCGCCTTCATTGTGGCCGAACCGGCGATAGCAAATCATGTCGATGACGACATCGGCCCCGAATTCCTGACGAAATTCCGTCGCCACCTTCGCGGCGTAAACCACCGCTTCCGGATCGTCGCCGTTCACATGGAAAATCGGCGCCCCGACCATTTTCGCAACGTCCGACGGATAAGGCGAGGAACGCGCGAAGGCGGGCGCCGTCGTAAAGCCGATCTGATTGTTGACGATGAAGTGCACGGTGCCGCCAGAGGAATATCCGCGCAGTCCGGAGAAACTGAGGCATTCCGCAACGATGCCCTGACCTGCGAAGGCGGCGTCGCCATGGAGAAGCAGCGGAATCACTTCTTTGCGAAGCGCCGTTTCGTCCTGCTTCTTCAGCCGGTCCTGTTTGGAGCGCGCCTTGCCGAGCACAACGGGGTTCACCGCTTCCAGATGCGAGGGATTGGCTGTCAGCGACAAGTGCACATCATTGCCGTCGAAGGTGCGGTCCGATGATGCGCCGAGGTGATATTTCACATCACCAGATCCGCCCACATCGTCGGGCGTCACCGAGCCGCCCTGAAACTCGTGAAAAATGTGATGATAAGGCTTGCCCATCACGGCGGCGAGCACATTCAGGCGCCCGCGATGGGGCATGCCGATAACGATCTCTTTGACGCCGAGCGCGCCGCCGCGCTTGATGATTTGCTCCAGCGCCGGCACCATCGCCTCGGCCCCATCAAGGCCGAAACGCTTCGTACCCGTATATTTCGTGTTCAGAAAGTTCTCAAAGCCTTCAGCCTCAATCAGCTTCTTCAGGATCGCCTGTTTGCCTTCATTGGTGAAGGAGATGTCCTTGTCCGGCCCTTCGATGCGCTGCTGGATCCAGCCCTTTTGCTCCGGGTCCGTGATGTGCATGAATTCGACAGCGAATGTTCCACAGTAAGTTCGCTGGAGGATCGCGAGGATCTCGCGCAGGGTCGCCGTCTCAAGACCAAGCACGTGATCGATAAAGATCGGCCGGTCCATATCCTCGTCAGTAAAGCCGAGGGTCGCCGGGTCCAGTTCCGGATGTACGTCGCGCGGTTGCAGATTGAGCGGATCAAGCTCAGCGATGAGGTGGCCGCGAATCCGATAGGCGCGGATCAACATCAAGGCGCGCAAGGAATCCTTCGTCGCCTGCTGCACCCCCGCCGCGTCAAGCCCGCCGCCGCTGCGTTTTTCGATCTTTCCTTTGAGGTCGGTCTCAACAGCGCTCCAATCGCCGTCGAGCGCGGCCGTTAATTCGCCATTGCGTTGCAGCGGCCAATCGGTGCGCCGCCAGCTCGGGCCGTCGGCGTTATTGCCGGCGACGCCCGGCGCGTCTTCCAGCGCATCAAAATAGGCGCGCAACTCTGCGTTTACGGCGCCGGGATTTTGCGCGTAGGCCGCATATTGCGCTTCCAGATACTGGGCGTTGGAGCCGGAAAGAAATGTCGACGCGTGCTTCGCGTCCTGTGAGGGGTCCCTGTGGGCTGGGACGTCGCCGTCTTTGGCCATTCTGCGTTCCAGATTCTTTATTGGGCTGGCGCTATGGCTCTCTTAGATACGCCAACCGTCAGACGTTTCAATGGGTAATCACTCGAATGCTACCCCGATCCGCCTTTATTTTTTGAGAATCTCGAGCAAGGTCCGGCCCATGGCCGCTGGGGTTGGCGACACAGCGATGCCCGCGCGCTTCATCGCTTCGATCTTAGCTTCCGCTGTGTCGTCGCCGCCGGAGACGATGGCGCCCGCGTGACCCATCCGACGCCCTGGCGGCGCGGTGACGCCGGCGATGAAACCCACCGTCGGTTTCTTGACCTTGCTGTCGGCGAGGAACTGCGCGGCGTCAGCTTCCGCCGAACCGCCAATCTCCCCGATCATGATGATGGAATGGGTGTCGTCATCAGCGAGGAAGAGCTCAAGGACATCGATAAAGTCCGTGCCCTTCACCGGATCGCCGCCGATGCCGACGCAGGTGGACTGGCCGAGGCCGGCAGTTGTGGTCTGATGAACCGCCTCATAGGTGAGCGTGCCCGAGCGCGAGACGATACCCACATGACCGTCTTTATGAATATGGCCCGGCATGATCCCGATCTTGCACTCGTCCGGCGTAATGACGCCCGGACAATTCGGCCCCACAAGGCGCGACTTCGATCCGTCGAGCGCGCGCTTCACCTTCACCATATCCTGAACCGGAATGCCTTCGGTGATGCAGACGATGAGACCGATCTCCGCGTCGATCGCCTCAAGGATCGAATCGGCGGCGAAGGGCGGCGGCACATAGATCACCGACGCGTCGGCGCCGACGCGCTCCTTGGCTTCTGCAACCGTGTCGAATACCGGAAGCTCAACGCCCTTGGCCGGTTCGCCGGACACCCAGGTCTGACCGCCCTTACCCGGCGTCACGCCCCCAGTCATCTTTGTACCGTAGCCGAGCGCCTGTTCGGTATGAAAGGCGCCGGTCGATCCGGTCATGCCCTGACAGATCACTTTCGTATTTTTATCGATGAGAATGGACATGGGCGCTCCGGAAAAGAGATG
Source organism: Pseudomonadota bacterium (assembly GCA_038534195.1). Classification (GTDB taxonomy): domain Bacteria; phylum Pseudomonadota; class Alphaproteobacteria; order Caulobacterales; family Parvularculaceae; genus JAJFFW01. Next base: position 53,320 of record JBCAXE010000020.1, on the reverse strand, counting down.
AAAATTTATTGGGGTTTAACCGCGCCGGGCGGCGGGGGCAACAGCATTGGGCGCAGTCAAAGCAGGGATTGAAGTCGCGAACTGCTGAACGCGGAACTCCGACCCCCACGAAGGTGATTGTTCCCGGCTGCGTCAGTCATATCATTTGCAATATGTTATAGGCGTCGGATGGACTTGAATGACCATAAGAAGAACCTTGAGACATGGGGCGTAACCCGGTTCGATGGCTTGATCGCAAAAGCAGACGCTATTCTGGCGCGCGATCTCATCCACAAGGTTGGAGAGGACTACGGATTATACACATCAGATGGTTGGCGGCGGTCTCAAAGCAGGTTCAGCGCCGCCGGGCGATTTCGTACAGCGATCAATGTGCTCAGCCATTCTGTTGACTTTCCGAATTTAATCAGCCGGCAGTTGGTCGACACCGCACACATCCTCATTGAAGAGGCCGTAACGCCATCGCCGCCCGGACAGCAAATCCTGTTCACTCTCCCAGGCGCGACATCATGGTGCGTCCCGCACGATGTATGGCATGTGGACGCATCCAGGCTCGGCCCGCTTGGCCCGCCCGGTTTGCAGATGTTCACTTTCCTGGATGATGTGGAGCCGGAAGGAGGCGGAACCCTCATTGTCGCCGGGTCGCATCGGTTGTTGAACCATTCGGGCGTTCTCCGATCAAAAGAAATAAAACAACGTTTGTCGAGAGAGCCGTATTTTCGATTTCTGTTCGATCCAAAGCGCGCACCGATTAATCGCCTGGAAGACACTGCAGGATCTGTTGATGATGTGGATTTAAAGATCGTGGAAATTACCGGACAGGTTGGCGACGTCTACTTTATGGATTTGCGCGTGCTTCACACTCCTGCCATGAACGCCTCTGACAAGGCTCGTCTGATGCTTACTTGCAGATTACCACGAACAGCAGTTGCTTCAGTTTACATGACCTCCAACGCTGACGCTCAAAGTCCGTCTTAACCCAAAACAAAACGCATTCCACTTAAGGCGTCGCTGCAGCGAAAACGCCGAGATCAATCCAGTTCAAACTGGTTTTTGTAATCCTCCGCCAGCGCCGGGTCCTGGTCTTCCTTGGCAAGGATGCAATTTCCGATCACGAGGCGCTCGATCTCGGTGCCCATGAAGCACCGGAAGGCGTCTTCCGGGGTGCAGACGATGGGCTCGCCGCGCACATTGAAGCTCGTATTGACCACCACGGGGCATCCGGTGCGCTCCTTGAAGGCGGTGATCAGGTCCCAATAACGCGGATTGGTTTCCCGATGGACGGTTTGAACGCGCGCCGAATAGTCCACATGGGTCACCGCCGGAATTTCCGAGCGCGCAATGTTCAGCTTTTCGATGCCGAAAAGTTTTTCTTCGTCGGCGCTCATGGCGCGGCGGCGTTTCTCTTCGACGCCGCTGACGAGCAGCATATAGGGGCTGTCCGTATCGAGATCGAACCAGTCGTTTACCTCCTCGCGTAACACGGAAGGCGCGAAGGGCCGGAAACTCTCGCGATATTTTACTTTCAGGTTCAACAGCTTCTGCATGGATGGCGAGCGCGGATCGCCAAGGATCGACCGGCCGCCAAGCGCGCGCGGGCCGAACTCCATGCGTCCCTGCATCCAGCCCACCGCCTTGCCGTCGCTGAGCGCGTCGGCCGTGGCGCCGGCGATCTCTTCTTCGGGCAGGGTTTTGTATTTGGCGCCGAGCGCCGCGAGACGTTTTTCGATATCGTTTTGCTCAAACACCGGACCGAGATAGGCGCCCGCCATCCGGTCCATGCGATTGCAGAGGGCGTCGCGCGGGTTGTCCTTATACTGATGCCAGACCGCAAGTGCGGCGCCGAGCGCCCCGCCCGCATCCCCCGCCGCCGGCTGCAGCCAGATATTCTCGAAGATATTCTCTTTCAAAAGCTTGCCGTTGGCGACGCAGTTCAGCGCCACTCCGCCGGCGAGGCACAGGTTCTTTTCGCCGAAATGGGTGCGCGCATGACGGCCGAGCCGCAGAACCACTTCTTCCGTCACCGCCTGGACGGACGCGGCGAGATCCATCTCGCGTTGCGTTAGCTGGTCTTCCGGCGTGCGCGGCGGGCCGCCGAATAATTCATCGAAAGCCGACGAAGTCATCGTCAACCCGGTCGTATAGTTGAAGTATTTTTGGTCGAGGCGGAACGACCCGTCTTCTTTGAGGTCGATCAGATGATCGAGGATCTTCTGCGCATATTTCGGCTCGCCATAAGGCGCGAGGCCCATGACTTTATATTCGCCCGAATTAACGCGGAAGCCTGTGTAGTAAGTGAAGGCGGAATAGAGGAGTCCCAGCGAATGGGGGAAATGAATCTCCTTGTGGATCGCTAGCGCATTCCCCTCGCCGCGCCCGAGCGATGTGGTGCACCACTCGCCGACGCCGTCCATGGTCAAGATCGCGGCGCTGTCAAAGGGCGACGGATAGAAGGCGCTCGCCGCATGGGAGATATGATGCTCCGTGAAGAGAATTTCACCGTTCCAGTTCTCGCCGCCCGGCATCTTCTTCAGGGATTTTTTGAGGTCGATTTTCTGAAACAGCTTTTCCTTGATCCACACCGGGATCGCCTTCCGGAAGGACGGAAAGCCGCGCGGCGCCGTCGCCACGTAGGTCTCGATCAGGCGCTCGAATTTCAGGAACGGCTTTTCGTAGAACACCACATGATCGATCCCCTCAAGATCGCACCCGGCCTCTTCCAGGCAATATTCGATTGCGTGTTTCGGAAAGCGCGGATCATGTTTGCGGCGCGTGAACCGTTCTTCCTGGGCGGCGGCCACAATGCGCCCGTCTTCGACCAACGCGGCGGCGCTGTCGTGATAGAGCGCAGAAATGCCCAGAATGCGCGTCGCCATCGCCGCCAGCGCCGATTAAAAGAGGCTATAGATGAAAGGCGCGACCGCTGTGCCTTGCGTCAGAACAATCAATCCGCCGAACACTGTCAGCATCAACAGGATCGGCAACATCCAGAGTTTTCCGCGCACGCGGATGAACCGCCAGAGCTCAAACAGAAATTCCATGGACCAAATCCTTTACCAAAACTCTCTTCATTAAAACTGCTCCGCCATCATTTTCGGCTCAGGGCCAGGCGGGTCGCGCTCCACCCAATAGGAGTGGGCCGCTTCCTCGCGGCGCAGCCTCAGCGGATCGTATCCTCGCGCGCGCATGACGACGCCGAAGGGCGTGAACATCAGAACGTAAATTGCGAACATCAAAATAGGCGTAATGATCATGCCTAACAGGAGCCCGAATTTCGTCCAGATGAAATTTAAAGGCCCGAGCGCCTTGGGAAAAATAAGCCCGACCACCACAAGCGGCGCGCCGATCACGGCCAGGATTTTTGCAAGCGTCGCCGGCATGTGGCCGGTAAGCGCGCCGAGCCCTGCAAGCGCCAGCAAAATGCCGCCGACGGTCAAACCAAAAGCGCGATTGCTCGGTCCCTCGATCTCGCCGAGTTCCGCATAAGTCTCATGCATCGCCGGTTTCTTACCGCTCTCAGCGCTCATTTGCCTGTCCCAGCCTGACGCGGGCGCTTGTCCCCACCTGAAGGGGAACGCCCTGCATGGTTCGGGCCGCGCCGGCATGTTCGGCGACGGCGGCGGCGGCGAAGGCCGCCCCTTCCTTGCTGAAATGGCCATTGTTAAGCGCGTAGAAACGGTCGGGATGATCGTCGGCCTCGAACATCGCGGCCAAATCAAGGACATCGAGATCAACCGCTTTGGCCGCGCGGAGCACCTCCTGGCGGAGATAATCCGCCGCCGCGCCCTTCTTGAAGACGCCCTGATACCGTCCGCGATCCGGGATATAGACGAGCGTCACCTCGGCGCCGATTTCAGCCGCCGTCTGTTTAAAACCGGTGAGCACCGCCTCGAAGTCCGGCTGCTCCATCGGCAATTCAGGATAGATGAGACCGAGCGCGTTCATCGTCTGCGTCAGGGCGAAAAAGTTCCGGATGAAGGGCGAGCGCGTAAACAGTTTCTCAGTGGCGGTGTCGCTTTCCCAAAAGCTGTCCGTTATTTCTCTCACATCGTCGGCCATGGCGGGCGAGAGACTGAAATCGCCGGGGTTCGCCGCCGGGTCCAGCGCTTCGCGCAACCAGGCCATGGTCAATTCGCGCTCCAGGTTCGCCCAGTCATTGCCTTCATAGAATGCGACATAGATTTTCGACGGCTTCAGGATCGGCGCCACCCGCCGCAACATGGCGAGCTCGAAGAGCGGGCCGCTGCCGCGCAAGGCGATGGATGCGCTTTGCGGCGCATAGTTGCGCAACTGGCTGACAAAGTCGGCGCCATTGGGAAGGCAGTACCCCTCGGTGAACGAGTCACCAAGAACGACGATGTCGATCGGCTCATCATAGATCGTATCAGGATTGCGATAGCCGAAGCGGTCCGCGCGATAGGATACGATCTCGCTTCCGTCTGTACACAGAAAAACATTGCTATTCGGGATGCCGCCGAGGACGGCGTCTGCGAGCACCGGTTCACTGGCGAGCCGCGCATTGATCGACTTCGGGGCGCGCGACGGCGGCAGACCATCAAAGGTCGCCTTGACGGTTTCCACATCCATGGAGGACGGGGCCACCGACTTTGAAATGCGTTGGACCACTTTCACCTGCTGCGTGGCCTCAAAGGCAAACATCGCAAAGAGCACCACGCACACATTCAGCCCCACATGCAGGCGCGGCGTCTCTTTCAGCCGGAACGCCACGAACGCCAATAGCGCCGCCAGAAGGCCGGGGACGAAAACATAGCGGATGAAATGATGGGGCGCGGCGGCGAACTCATCGAACCGCAACAGCGCATACAGGACCGAGACGGCGAAATACGCCGCCGGGAGGAGGCATAATAGCCGTCCGATCGTCCCCGCTGTGATGCGTTTCCGCATGAACTCCACCGTTCCTCTCCCCTAAACTTTCCGTAACATTAAGCGGCGGCGAGTCAATTGACATCAGACAACTTAAATGCGGCGAATTCTCTTTTGTGTTACCTACGTCACAAATCCGCCGCTGGTCGGGAGCGCCGGCAGCGGCCGACGGCGTCAAAGTGTCGGCAAATCCCGTTTCGTTCGTTCGCTCTCCGTCTCGCCGGTATTGAGGGTTCCGGCGGTCTCAAACAACATGATCCAACATTCGTCCTCCGCGTCAGGCATATGCTCAACCCCAGCGGGAACAACAAGGAAGTCGCCCTCCTCCATTGCAATATCCTGACCACGCAAACGCATAGTGAATGCGCCTTTGACGACAAAAAACGCCTCGTCGACACCGTCATGTTGGTGCCACTCGAAAGGACCCTTGATCTTGGCGATCCGCACTTCCTGGCCGTTCAACTGTCCGGCGATATGCGGCGACCAATGCTCGTTAATGCTGTCGAACGCGGCGGGAATATTCACTTTCTTCATGAGGGCGCTCCGGCCTGGTTGTTGAACGCGGCTTACCTCGCGGAAAGCGCGCTTGATGTTGAATTCGATTTCTGACGGAAACGCCGCGCGGCCGCTCACCCTCCGCCAATAAAACGACCGTCAGGCCAGCGCTTTAACCTGCGGCGAGACTTTCTCAAAGGCGGTCAACGCGTCTACGAGATGGCGGGGCAGCTCTTTCGCGGCGCGCATTTCCGGATCAGCGCAGACATAAACCATATGCCCTTCGGTAAGAACCGTTTCATCACGCAACACGATCATTTCCATTGTTAACGATGTGCGCCCGAGGCGCGCGCAGCGTCCGCCGATGCGCAGCTCTTCATCAAAATGGGCCGGGGCGCGATAATCGGCTTCGGCGTGGGCAGTGAAAAAATCCAGCATCCCCTCGCCCGCAAAGCCCCGCGCGCGAAAATATTCCGTCATGCAAACGTCGAAATAGAGAAAATAATTGACGTTGAAAACGATGCCCTGCGCATCGCATTCCGCCCAGCGCACGCGCAAAGGATGAAAGAAGGTAAAGTCTGAAGGTTTGGCCATGGCTCATCTAGCGCAGGCCCCGGACGCATGGAAAGAATTTTTATCAGCCGCCAACGATCAGCACATGAACGGCGATCAATTAGTCGATGTCTTCTTCCGCATAAATCTCATTGCGGAGCGCATCGAGACGTTCGCGCAAATAGGCGTCACGTGTAAGCCCTCGCGGATAAGTGTCGAGCGCCATTACCTCATCGACGATTTCCCGCTCCCGCGTATTGTAATCCTGAAAGCGGGCCCCGAGATGGGCGGTCGAGGGCTCTGGCCGCGCGCGGCGATTACGCCGCCGCCCAAACCCCGTGAAATCCAGCTGGCACGCGTTGAGGCAGTTGCACGCGCGCCACCGGCGGGGCGGAGAAATTCTTTGCGTCGATCACCAACGTCTCAGACGCGCCGCTTTTTGCATCGGTCACGAACGTAACCACATAGCCGTCGTCTTCTTCCAGCGCACCGTCGCGGGGCCCAAAGGCAGGCTCTGATCCGTAAACGCCCTTGGGGAATTCATGGCGCTCGGACTGGCCCGTTGCGAGATTGTATTTCACCAGCGCCGCGTAGCGTTGCTCCACATGTTCGTCCATCACCACATGATAGGAATAGGTTGAGCGCTGCGCCGTATAGGCGCAGTTCACGACAGGAAACTCAGAAAGCGCGTCGTCGATCTGTTCCTCGCGCCCCTCGCCCGTTTTCATGTTCATGCGCCACAGGAACGGTTGTGCGCGCAACGCAAGGACTGTCACCATGGGCGCATAGGCGCCGTATGACTTCGGATCGGGCGCAAAACCGTTATCCACCATCTTGCAAGCGGCCATCACCACCTCGTCGCCTTCCTCCCAGGCGTTGATCACATGGTAGACGTAGCAAGTGGGGAACTCGAACCATTTGGGCGCGCCGCCTTTGCGCGGAACCACACCGAAGCGCGTCGGCTGATCAGCCACATGAATTTGCCACATACGGTTTTTGATCGCCTGCTCGGTGAAGACGACCGGCAAGTCATGGAGGATCGCATAATTCTCCGTCAGCCCCATATCATGAGGCAGGCGCGGCCCGGGCGTCTCGATTTCGTCGATGCGCGTCAAAGTGCCGGCGGCCGACACTGTCCCTACCCACATTTTCGGCTCATAGAGCGCATAGTCGAAAAAGACGAGTTCGCCCGTTTTCGGATCGACTTTCGAATGGGCGGAAATATTCGCTTTGTGCATGCCGCCGAAATCGTCAACGCCGATGGTCTCAAGCGTCTTGATATCCACGGCGACGGGCCTCCCCGAGATATACCACAGCGCAAGAAGCCGGCCGTTGTGATAAACAAGATCCGTATTCGCCGTATCCTTATAGACGGTCGTCCGCCCTGCGATTTGCGTCGCGGGCTCAAATATACCGGCAACCTTTAACGCGCCCGCCTGGTCCGCTTCAAAATCGTCCGTTCGGATATAGCGGTTGGCGTAGCGCGCGGAGCCGTCTTCGAACCAGACGCCGTGAATCATGCCGTCGCCGTCAAACCAATGGTGCATGCCGGAAGGCGCATGTTGCGGATTGGGGCCGTTGCGAAAATAAGCGCCATTGAGATCGCGCGGCAATTCCCCGACCACTGAAAGGTCCTGCGCTGCGACTTCTTTTTGAACGGGCGCATACAGACCATTCAAATAAGGGTTCAGCAAATTCAGATCATGGGCGTTCATCACTGCCTCCGTCGCCTCGCGTGACGATCATGGCGCAGGACGGATCAACGCTCAATCCTGTTTGTGATAAACATGCCCGCTGGAGGGATACGCCGCCCGCCGCCAGGACGTCGCTTTCCGGTCAAACGGCGACCAGTCGTTTTCCGGCAATGCGAGCCGATCGGCGATGGCGAAAAAGACGAACGGATTAACGCCAAGACCGCAATGGCTCGCCAGCACTTCGATATTGTCGGTGTGACCGGCTTCGGGCTCAAGGCATCCGCGCCAAGACACGATGCCGTCGGTCTTCGTAAAGATCGACGTAGACGGCAGTCCTTCCGGCGGATGGCGCAAATTCTCAATGAGCTTTTGCATCTCCACATTCATTTCCACCGGCCCCGCCACCTGATTGTAAATCCATGAGATGGTCGAGGCTTCAACGTCGCCTGAAATTGGGCTGCCAAGCGTGATGACCTGGCGAATATGGTCCGGCATTTGTTTGGCGAGCTCACGCGCCATGACGCCGCCGAGGCTCCAGCCCACCAGCGACACTTTGCGGCGCGACTGGCGGTAAACCGAGATCACCCAATCCGCCAACAAGTCGATATTGCCGCCGGTTGAGCCGGGGCCAAGATTGCGGCCCAGATTCCATCCAAAGACATTATAGCCTTTGCTCCGGATGAACCGTCTCAACAAACTGGTGGCGGTGTCGCTCGTTAAAAATCCCGGACAAACGACGACGGAATGTCCGTCCCCGTCCGGCGCCCATCGCAGCGGAAGCTCCGCAGCCGGAAGAAGCGCCATCTCGCCAAGCGCGCGGCCTGCCTCAAGAAAGGCGAACGGCAAGGGAGGACGCGACAAGGTCGCTACGCTATCAGACATAGGCGATGACTACATTACTTGACGTAAAGCCTACAGGTATCGCGACTAAAGAAAAGTGGTTTTATCAGCAGGCGATCAAATAATTGCGTTAACTTTTTGCGTTGCAGCAACGCAATCTAAACCACGTCGTTCATGCCGTAAGCGCTCATTTGCGCGTGAATACGGTCAACGTCACACGATAGCATCACAATATCATGGGTTTCGCCATCACGATCCATCACGTGATCTTTTAAAAGCGCTTCGCCGCGAAATCCGAGTTCTTCAAAAATGGCGACGGCGCCTTTTTGATCGACCGTCATCTGCGCGGACAATTTTTTGAGATCGCGCGCGATCGCCATCACAAAACATTCCTGAATCAGAATGCGCCCGAGGCCCTTCTTACGCATTTCAGGAGAAACAAGCACGCGCAACTCGCCCCAGTGCGGCGACCAGGAAAGCGGGTCCTGAATGAGCGCGCCGCAACCAACAATTTCGTCACCGTTCATCGCCAGAACCGTTTGAATCGTATCGTCCGCGATGGCGCGCGCCCAAGCCGCGACGACTTTCGGGTTCGTGATGTCGCGGCGGACATAAAGAAGGTCATGGGTCGGTAACGTCTTGGCGAAGGCGAGAATCGCCGCCTCGTCGTTCGGAGTCATCAGGCGCAGCATCAGGAGATGTTCTTCGCAGGAAACTGTCGTCGGATATCGTTCTTTGTCGCTCATCTTTATACCGATCTTTCAGATAGCCATTCATCGAGCTTCGGCCACAATCGGCGCACGGCGTTCGGCCCTGCGACGAGACTGATATGGCCGCCCTTCATGACGAGTTCTTCCTTGTCCGTTGATCCGGCGAGGCGCACCAGAGGCTCACTCGCCTTGCGCGGAATAATATGATCATGTTCGGCGACTGCATGCAGCAGCGGGACGGTGATATTGCCAATGTCGGCGCGCTTTCCGCCGATGACCAAATCGCCCGTGTAGAGCTTGTTGCCCCACATTAATTCTTTCGTGGTTTGCCGGAAATATTCCCCGGCGAGCGGCAACGTCTCGTTCGCCCAGCGATCAAATTTGCGGAACGACTCCACAAACTGATCGTTCCACATATTATCCCAGAGCTGGATCTGGTTCGCCGCCCGCCCCGACGGACGCAGCATGTCGAACGACGAGAGGATCAAATCCGGCGGTACGTTCCCGACCATATCCACAAGGCGATCCACATCGAAATAGGATTTGTCCGACAACGCATTAAATAGTCCCATCTCATGCCAGTTGATAGGCGTTGTGAAACAGACGAGATTTTTCATCGGCCCGTCAGGATGGGTCGCGGCGTAGATCACCGATAGCGCACCGCCCATGCAATAGCCGATCACCGTCACATCCTCGACGCCGGTCTCCGATTGAATGCGGGAAATGCAGGACGGAATGAAATCCTGCGTATAGTCTTCCAGCCGCAGCTTCTTTTCTTCCGGCCGCGGCGGATCCCAGTCGATAACGAATACGTCGTACCCGTTCTGAACCAGAAACTCGATGAAGCTGTTCCCCGGCGCGATATCCATCACATAGGAGCGGTTCGTCGTCGCCATCACGATCAGGATCGGCACGCGATACAATTCATCGCTCTGCGTGTGATAATGATAAAGGTTGAGCGTGCCGCGCTTGTAGATCGTGTCCTTCGGCGTCAGCCCGACAGGCGGCGCGGTGGACGCGAAATACTCAACGCCCTTGATGTTGCGCTGAATGGTGCGGTCCACCAGTTTGCGCATGCGTTTTGCGACATTATCACGGTCTGATTTGCTGGATGATTGGCTGGACGACGACACGCGGCGGCTTTCCGTTCGAGGTTAGGACGTCTTCTTTGATTTCTTGTCGCCGGCGCTCTTCGATTTGGCGCGCGGCTTCTTGGTCCTCGGCGGGCTGCCGGCTTTCGCCCCTGCGGGCGGGGTCATCTGCCGCAGCATGTCTTCGATCCGCACCAAGCGATCATCAATCGTCATCATGCGCTCGCCGAGGGCGGCGATATCTTCCCGGCTCGGCATGTTAAAGAGCGCGAGCTGGCGCGCCATATGGGCGTTCATCCCCTTCTGGAGACGCAATTGCACATTGGACGCGGCGTTGGCCGTCCGCGCGAATTCCTCCGTGCCCATGAGGGCCGTTGCGATGGAGTCGACTCTGGCTTCGAGCGTCGCGATCGCTTCGCGGATGCTGTCGCCGGTGTCTTTTGCGCTTTTTGTCGAGATGACCGGTCTCCTTTTATTGTTTTCGAATATTCTTTCAGCACAGGCCGTAGTTGGCAAGCGCTCTGAGGCAACCGCGCCAAGCGCTTGACCGGCTTCCCAAAAGCGCATCTCTCTCTATAACTAACAGGTAAAGAAGCCCCTAGCTCCGGCTGGGGGACTGATCAGGGAGGATGCGATGAATTCGGTCCACGATTTCAGCGCCAAAACCATCGCTGGCGACGACCAGCCGATGTCCGATTTTTCAGGCAAGGTGCTGGTGATCGCCAACGTCGCGAGCAAGTGCGGCTTCACCCCGCAATATACTGGCCTTGAAGACTTGCACCAGGCCTACAAAGACGAGGGCTTTGCTGTCCTCGGTTTCCCGTGCAATCAATTCGGCGCCCAGGAGCCCGGCGACGAAGCGGAGATCGCGACTTTCTGCTCCACTACCTACGATGTGAGCTTCCCGATGTTTGCGAAAGTGGATGTAAACGGCGCGAACACCCACCCGCTCTTTGACTTCATCAAGAAAGCAAAGCCCGGTCTCGCCGGCAGCAAAAGCATCAAATGGAACTTCACGAAATTTCTCGTGGACCGCGACGGCCGCGTCATGCGCCGGTACGCGCCGCAGGAAACACCCGCGCTGATGAAGCGCGCGATTGAAAAGCTGTTGAAGAGCTAAGGCTCCGGAGAACAAAATGGCGACCAGAAATGCGCTAAACCCGATCCCCCAGCCGCCCACGAAACCTGTGGTCGGCAACGCATTTACCTTGAACGCCGATGCGCCGCTGCAAAGCCTCATGGAAGTCGCGCGGGACCAGGGGCCGATTTTCTGGCTCGACATCATGGGCAAGCCCATGGTGATCGTCTCCGGCGCAGACCTTGTCAAAGAGCTTTGCGATGAAAGCCGATTTGACAAGGCGGTGCGCGGCGCCCTGCGCAAGGTGCGCGCGGTCGGCGGCGACGCCCTCTTCACCGGCTACACGCAGGAACCGAACTGGTCGAAAGCCCACAACATCCTTCTGCCCACCTTCAGCCAACAGGCGATGAAGGACTACTTCCCCATGATGCTCGATGTGGGCGATCAGCTCGTCAAGAAATGGGAACGCCTTAACGCCGACGACGAAATCGACGTCGTCCATGACATGACGGCGGTCGCGCTCGACACGATCGGCATTTGCGGTTTCGACTACCGGTTCAATTCCTTTTACCGCCGCGATTTCCACCCCTTCATTGACGCGCTTTCGCGCACGCTTGAGACCTGCATGATGCAGCGCGGCCTGCCCTTTGAGCACATCGCCCTGCGGGGCCGCCTCGATCAGCTAAAGACTGACGTCGACTATATGAACAATCTCGTCGACGAAATTATCCGCGAGCGCAAACGCGGCGGCGGCGACAATGCGCAAAAAGACCTCCTGAACTACATGCTCGCCGGGGTCGATAAAGTGACGGGCGAAAGCCTCTCCGACGAGAATATCCGTTATCAGATCAATACCTTTCTGATCGCCGGACATGAGACGACATCAGGCCTCATGTCCTTCACGCTCTATTTCCTTCTCAACAATCCGGACGTGCTCGCCAACGCCTATGAAGAAGTGGACCGCGTTCTCGGCAAGGATCTGTCCGCCGCGCCCACTTACGCGCAGGTTAACCAACTGGAATATGTGCGCGCGATCCTACTTGAGTCGCTCCGCCTGTGGCCGACGGCCCCGGCGATCGGGCTCTATCCGTATGAGGATGAGGTAATCGGCGGCCAGTACAAACTGAAGAAGAACACCTTTGTCACTCTGTTGACGCTGATGCTCCATCGCGACCCGAGCGTGTGGGGAGATGATCCGGAGGCCTTCAACCCGGACAATTTCTCACGTGAAGCCGAAGCCGCGCGCCCATCTTGGGCCTATAAGCCGTTCGGCAACGGCCAGCGCGCCTGCATCGGGCGCCAGTTTGCGATGATCGAAGCGACGCTGATGATGGGGCTGATCCTGCAGCGCTTTGAGTTGATCGACCACACCAACTACACGCTGAAGATCAAGGAAACCATGTCGATCAAGCCCGACGGTTTCAACATGAAAGTGAAGTTTCGCAAAGGTCTGACGCGCAGCGCGCTCGTCCCCGCCGGGAAAGCTGGCGAAGAGCCGGAAGCGGAAAAAACGATCCAGCGGCCGAAACACGAAACGCCGCTTTACGTCCTCTACGGATCAAATCTTGGCGCGACCGAAGGCTTCGCCCGCGAAATCGCGCAATCGGGCGATTTAAATGGGTTCAACACGACGCTCGCCTCGCTCGACGATTTCGCCAGCGGCCTGCCGACGGACGGCGCGGTTGTCATCGCCACGGCCTCTTACAACGGCGCCCCGCCGGATAATGCCATCAAATTCGTGGAATGGCTTGAAGCGGCCGGGGCCGGCGCCGCCGAGGGCGTCTCCTACGCCGTCTTTGGCTGCGGAAACCGCGACTGGGCGTCCACCTATCAGGATGTGCCCCGGAAGATCGACGAGCTTCTTGAAGCCGCGGGCGCAACCCGCATCGCCGAGCGCGGTGAAGCCGATGCGCGCGAAGATCTTGAAGGACAGTTCCACACCTGGTTCGACCCGTTATGGCCGTCGATCGGCGACGCGCTTGGGCTCGATATCGACTTCACCTCCGCCGCCGACGCCGAGCCGCTTTACCGGATCGAGGTCGCCGAAAGCGTCACCGCCAATCCGGTGGCCAATCAGACCGGCGCCGCGCCCATGCGCATTCTCGCCAATCGCGAACTGCAAAATGTCGACGCGTCGGGCCGCTCCACGCGCCATATTGAAGTGGAGCTACCGGCGGGCATGACCTATCAGCCAGGCGACCATTTGTGCGTGGTGCCGGTGAACCACCAACCGCTGGTGAAACGCGTTCTCGACCGGTTCGGTTTCACCGAGGAATCGCACATCAGGGTGGACGTCACTGGCGGACGGCGCAGCCCCTTCCCCAACAACAGCACCTTTTCGGTCAAACGCCTCGCGGATGTTTACGGCGAGCTTCAGGCCGTCGCCAGCCGCAAGGATGTGGGCGTCCTCGCCAAGCACACGAAATGTCCAAACACGAAGGAAATTCTCGAATCCCTCGCCGCGCCGGCGGCGAACGGTGAAGACAAGTACCGCTCGGAAGTCTTTCAGAAGCACAAGTCCGTGTTCGACCTGCTTGAGGAATTCCCGGCTTGCGAATTACCGTTCTCGGTGTTTCTCGAAATCGTCCCGTGGATGTCGCCGCGCTATTACTCGATCTCATCGTCGCCCAAGGCGGACCCGACCCGGTGTTCGATCACGGTTGGCGTCGTCAAAGGGCCGGCGCGTTCCGGCAACGGCGATTATCTCGGCGTCTGCTCCAACTTCCTGGCGGAGGCGCGCGTCGGCGACGTGATCCAGGCCGTCGTCAAGGAGCCGTCGGCGGCGTTCCGCCTGCCCGAAGACCCCGCACGGCCGATCATCATGGTCGGCCCCGGCACCGGGCTCGCGCCGTTCCGCGGCTTCCTGCAGGAACGGCGCGCCCTGAAACAGGGCGGCGCAGCCCTCGGTCCGGCGATGCTCTTTTTCGGCTGCCGCCGACCGGACGAAGACTTTCTCTATGAAGACGAACTAAGAGCCGCCGAAGTAGACGGGCTTGTCACGCTCCACACCGCCTTCTCGCGGCAAACCTCAGAACGCGTCTATGTGCAGGACCTCATCCGCAAGGAACGCGCCGCCGTGTGGGACCTCCTCGAAAAAGACGCGGTCGTCTATGTCTGCGGCGACGGCGCCGGCATGGAGCCCGACGTCAAGCGCGCGCTCATCAAGCTCTATGCGGAAGAAAAAGACGTCAGCTTCGAAGACGCCGAAATCTGGATGGACACGCTGTCAAAAGACGGCCGGTATGTGCTTGATGTCTGGGCGGGGAATTAGGGGACGAAGACCTCCGCAAGAACCCAGCTTTTTTTACTACGCCGCCCTCATCCTGAGGAGCGCAAAGCGCGTCACGAAGGATATGCTGCAAATTCAGGGTTCAACTGCTTATCCTTCGTGACGCCGACCTGAAAGGTCGGCTCCTCAGGATGAGCGCGGAAGGAAAAATCGCTCCGCTCACACCGCAACCGCCTCAGGCTTCCGGCCTACACAAACGACGCTTAACCGGTCGAGCAGGTTTTTCTCATTGCGTTCGACGCAGTGTACGCCCTGCAAGCCGCCGGCGCTCAGCCAGTTGTTCGCTATATCCGGCGTTACCGCATGGACGCGCCATTTTAGTTGGATGCCATAGCCGAGCATCGATCGGCGCGTGATAAAGGCGATAAGCCGGCCGCCTGGTTTCAGGACGCGGATTAATTCGCGAAGAGCGAGCGCAGGCGTCGGCAAGTGCTCCAACATATGCGCCGTCATGATGATATCGAATTGATTGTCCTCGAAAGGCAGCTTCGTGGCGTCGGCCAGATGCAAGTTGGGCGTGACGCCCTGCGCTTTCAGACGTCGCTCAGACTCATCAAGCATGCGCGGAGAAATATCGAACGCATCGAGACTGAATTTCCGATCTGCCACAGTTGCAAAAGCGAGCGACAAATCTGCGGCCCCGACGCCGGCGTCGAGAACACACATGGGATGCGCGCCTTCGCGCTCCTGCGGCGCGTTCGCAACGATATGCGCGAGCATTCCCTCATAGGCGTCCTGGATCGAAAGGCGTTTCAGCTTTTTCGACCATCCCGTCGCATGGATGTCATAGGCGCTTTTCAGCTCATCGCCCGCCATGGGCTTGCGATTGATCGAAAATTGCCAGGACCCGATCCAGGCGGACAAAAACGGAATGGCTGATCGGTCGATAGAAGGGGTTAGCGCGGGGGCATGATGTGCGGCGGCGTGTGCGAGGGCTGGCATGTAAATGTCTCCGTGGTGCGATGGGTCAATGAACTGTCGCCCCTCACCTACCTATTCGATTTACGAATATAAATTGCTGAATTATCTGGGTCTGATATACGAAAATGCATGAACTGGGACGCGATATCCTTCGACTGGAACCATATTCGGGCGTTTCTGGCGACAGTGGAGCATGGGTCGTTGTCGGGCGCGGCGCGCGCGCTCGGCCAAACGCAGCCGACCCTCAGCCGGCAAATCTCTAGCCTCGAAGAAGCGTTGCAGCTGACCCTGTTTGAACGCGGGCCGCGCGTCATGGAATTGACCGAGGCGGGTACGGAACTTCTCGCGCATGTCCGGGCCATGACCGACGCGGCGACGCAGATCTCCCGCGTGGCGGCCGGGCAAAGTCAAGCGATCGAAGGCGCCGTCAGGATCACCTCCAGCGATGCGATGGCGGCCTATTCGCTGCCGCGCATCCTTATTGATCTGTGCAACAATTATCCCGGCGTCAGCATCGAATTGGCGCCCACTAACGAGATGAGCAGCTTAACGCGGCGCGAGGCTGACATTGCGATCCGGCACGTGCGGCCCGAAGAGCCGGACTTGGTCGCAAAACGCCTTGCGGATATCGAAGTCACATTATTCGCGTCAAAGTCCTATCTCGATGAGCTCGGACCCGTAAACGAGCCGAAAGGTCTGGCGGAAGCGTCCTTTATCGGATTTGAGCAGCCGGAGCGGCTCATCCCTCAACTCACGGCGATGGGCGCGCCCGTTACGCGTAAGAATTTTCGGATTACGACGACAACTGGGAGCGCGATGTATGAGTTGGCGCGCGAAGGCGCAGGGATCGCGATCCTGCCCGCTATCATTTCCGAAGGGCGCCTGGGCCTGAAGCGGGTTCTGCCGCAACTGCCCACATTTAACGTTCCGGTTTGGCTCGTCACCCATCGGGAGATCAGCACAAGCCGCCGTATACGGATCGTCTTTGATCATCTCGCAAGCGAGCTTGGCAAAGAAAACTGGAAGAGCCTTATCGCAAAGTCGTGACGGCGGGCCCGCTCAAATAGAAGCCTCAGGGCTCACCCCTCTTGCGCGATCTGCTCATGCAGCCAGGCCGCGTGCCGCGGGGCTTTCTTGGTGCGGCTCCATTCCTCCAGCATTTCCGGCGCCACGCGATGGAGGTCTTTCATCTGTTCGCTCGTGCGCGTGTCGGCGGCGAGCTCCAGCCGGTGGCCGTTCGGGTCGAAGAAATAGATCGACTTGAAAATGCCGTGGTTCACCGGCCCGAGTACATCGAGCCCGAGGCTTTCCACATGGGCTTTGGCCGCCAGGAGCGCGTCCATATCTTTTACGCGCAGCGCAATATGCTGAACCCATTCCGGCGTCGCCTCGTCGCGCCCCATGTCAGGGCTGTTCGGCAGCTCGAAAAAGGCGAGCACATTGTCGTTCCCCGCGTCGAGGAAAATGTGCATGTAAGGGTCCGGCGCGCCTGTTGACGGCACCTTGTCTTCAGCGATCGCCAGTTGAAAATCCATACCGAGCGTCCGCTGATAAAAGTCCACCGTCTCCTTCGCGTCCTTGCACCGATAGGCCACGTGGTGAAAACCGGAAAGCTGCGGGGTTGTCATCAGACCGTCTCCTCGACTTTCAGAACGCCGCGCTTGACCTGATCGCGTTCGATAGATTCAAAGAGCGCCTTGAAGTTGCCCTCCCCGAACCCGTCGTCGCCCTTACGCTGGATGAATTCGAAAAACACCGGTCCGATGCGCGGTTCGGCGAAAATCTGCAGCAAAAGACGCGGCGTCCCGCCTTCCGTGGTGCCGTCCAGAAGAATGCCGCGCATCTTCAACGCATCCACAGGCTCGCCATGACCGGGCAGGCGCTCGTCCAGCATCTCATAATAGGTGTCCGGCGGCGCCGTCATGAACGGGACGCCGAGCGTCTTCAACCGATCCCAGCAGGCCGGCAAATCATCGCAAATAAGCGCGATATGCTGGATGCCTTCGCCATTATACTCGCGCAGAAATTCCTCGATCTGGCCCTTGCCGCCCTCGCCTTCTTCGTTAAGCGGAATACGGATTTTTCCGTCGGGCGCCGTCAACGCTTTTGATGTCAGGCCCGTATATTCGCCCTTGATGTCGAAAAAGCGGATTTCCTTGAAGTTGAAAAGCTTCTCATAATAATCCGCCCAATAGGCCATACGGCCCGTGTAGACGTTATGCGTCAAATGATCGATGACCTTGAAGCCCGCCCCTTCTGGGTTTTTATCAACGCCCGGCAGATATTCGAAATCAATGTCGTAGATCGAAAGATTATCGCCGTAGCGATCCACAAGATAAAGGATCGCGCCGCCGATGCCCCGGATTGCAGGGATGCGCAATTCCATCGGTCCCGTCTCAACGTCCACCGGCTCGGCGCCGTTTTCGAGCAAATGCGCGTAAGCTTTCGCGGCGTTCTTTACACGGAACGCCATGCCGCAGGCGGAGGCCCCGTGTTCGCGGGAGAAATACCATGCCGCGGATTTCGGCTCATAATTGGTGATGAGGTTGATGCCGCCCTGGCGCCAGAGCTCCACATCCTTGGAGCGGTGCCGGGCGATCTTCGTGAAGCCCATGGTCTCGAAAACCGGCTCGAGGACGCCCTTTTCAGGTGCGGAAAACTCAACAAATTCAAAACCATCCAGCCCCGCCGGATTTTCAAACAGATCAGCCATCACGCTCTCCACTTTTTTGTTTCATATGAAACTACTTTTCTTTATAACCATATCGGGGAAGCCGACGCAAGAGCGATTATCGCCGTCCGGGAGCCGCGCCTGAATGACCAATGATTTGAAGCTGTCTGAGTTTTTGCCCTATCGGCTGTCCGTTCTGTCCAACACCGTCTCGCGCCGCATCGCAGAGCGCTACGCCGCTGAATTCGACATCAATGTGGGTCAGTGGCGCGTCCTCGCCGTGATCGGCGAGACGCCGGGCCTCACGGCGACCGAGATCACGCAACGCACGGCCATGGACAAAGTCGCGGTCAGCCGCGCGGTTTCCGGTCTGATCGACAAAAACCTTATTGTGCGCACCGCCGCGCAAAGCGACGGGCGCTGTTCCATTCTCAAAATGACGCGCGAGGGCAACGACCTTTACGCCCGGATTGTCCCGATGGCGCAAAGCATCGAGGCGGAAGTGACAAAAACATTGTCCGAGGACGAATTGACGGTGCTCAATGGGCTCTTGTCAAAGCTTGCGCGGCAGGCGTCGCCCGATCGCAGCCTTTGGTGAGCGCAAAAATCGAGCGTCAGTCCTTTTCTTCGCGCGCGCATTCCAGATCGATTGTCGCTGAAAGATCGCTGTCGCGCTTCAGGCGGATTTTCACCGCGTGGCGCGCAGCCGGATCGCGCGCCGTTCGCTCAAGCCTTTCCAGATCAACGCCTTCGCGCACAAGATCGTCAATAAGCTGATCGAATATCGGCTTCACCGCCACCGGATCAGCCTGACGCGCCACGTGACCGGAATGTAGGTTCACGCAATCACCGGGGCCATACATATTAATTTTGACATTGCGCGCCATGAACCGGCTGGTGGCGGTGTCCTGCCCCGTGGGATCGGTCTCCACGGTGATGAACCCGTAACGGCCGACTGCCGTTAGCTCCTGACCTGACTTCGCCGCCACGACCGCGCTTTCTTCGCATACGCCGATGCCGAAGCGCTCATTTTCCTCCGCACACGCCACAACGAGACGCCCAAGGCGGCGCGCGGTCATAATGTTTTGATCGCAGATGCCGGAATCAAGAAGGCCGACCCCTTCCTGGATAACAAGTCCCTGGTGGCCGAGATCGGAAGCGACGCCGTAACGCAGCGCCTCATAAGTCGAGCCGCCCGCAATCATCACGCCAGACAGCGCCGACACCGCGCCGCTCGACGCAATTAACGCTGCACCGTGGGCGTAGGCGCTGGCGATCGCCTGGAGCACGGCGCTCTCTTCGCCGCGATGGAGCAGCGTCTCCACTAGCCGGATCTGGTTGCCGCCGCACATGAAAATACTGCGCATGGAGGCGATCTTGTCGAGCATCTCCGGATTGCGCGCCGCATACTCCACATTGTCGATGGTGACGCCGAGATCGATCGCTTCCACCCCATGTTTTGCAAAGAAATCCACATGCTCGGCGGCGGTGCGGCGGGCTTCCGCCGAGGCGGCGGCGAATATGCCGACCGGCCCCTCTCCGATCAGGTCGACGATGTCGCGTTGTTGAGCGTCCTCGAAGTAGATTGGCGAAGAGCCAAGCATGATAAGGCGCGAGCGCTCGTTTAAGTCCATGCCGAAACTGCGTGCGCTGCGGGTTTCCCATTTGGCGCGCGTGTCAGTATCGAGCCGCTGGCGCTTGATCGATGCGCGCAAATTGATCGCCGTCATGCGCAACCCGTCCGTAGGCGTTGCGATGAGGCATCGTGTGCTGCGTTTAACACGCTCGAAGTCAACCCGCGCGCCGACGCCTGTTTTCGGATCAATCGCGTGCAGGCGGTCAGCGGCGTAACTCGCCTGGTCGCCGAGGACGAGGCGGGCGATCAGATCATAGATCGCGTAAGCGCCGAAAGCGTTGCGCTGGGAGCGCACCGGCGCGCGGTATGCGATCTCGCTCTTACGCACGCGCCGCTTGCTTTCCGAAGCGGCCATCGTGAAGGAGCTTAGATTGATGCTGTCGCCGTCATCGAGATAGCTAACGCGCACCTGGTCAAACCGGCTCTCGCAAACGTCGATATCAGCGCGGCGCGTATCCACAAAGAAGACGCCATACTCGCCGCACACACGCGCTTCATTACCGTCCACTAAAAGCGCGGTGTTTTCATCAATCCCGAAGCCGCGCTTTTGACCGGCGTGGGCCATCGCAACGATGAGCCGCGCGAGGCGGCCGCGCTTGATGAAATGCTGGTCGACGACGCCATGGGGAAAGAAGCCCAGCCCCTCGCCCACGAGCAGGCCCGGCTTGTCTGGATCGTCGCTGACGCCATGGGCCACCGCCTCGAACGACGTGCCGCCGAGGATCATCGCTTTCGACATGATCGCCGCGCCGGCGCTGGAACCGGCGAGCAGCCCACCCGCTTTGAAGGCGCGCCTGATCGCAGTCAGCAACGGCGTTTCGGCGCCGTTTTGCCGGAGCGCACGATAAATGTTGGATTGGTCGCCGCCGGTGAAAAAGACGCTGCCGACGGACTGAACGCGCTCGATGATCGCGGGATCGAACGCCGACTGCGCGGCGTTGTCTGAATAGACGGGCGCCACTTCCGCGGAAAATCCGTGCGCGGCGAAGACCGCTTTGGTCTCTTCGCCCACCTCGACCGGTTCGGACGAAGCGGTCGGAAAGATCAGGATTTTACCGCCGGCGAGGCGGCGCATTTCGCGATAGACGGCGCGGTTATTGTCTTCCAGGCGGCCGCCGATGATCGCCATCCGCCGCACGGGCGATTGCCGCGCCGGGCCGGTTAGCGCTGCGCTCATCGTGATCGACATTGAAACCCCTACTAATCCTGACGCGCCAACCGTACGCCGCGGTCGTCCCTGATAATGCGATAGCCTTCCGGCACGTCGATGTCAGAGATCGGAGCGGCAGTTTCCTCGATTCGCTCCTCGGATTTATCCGCCGGGGAAAAATAGATGATCTTTTTCCAAGCCCGGGCGATGCCGGCGCAAAATAAGAGCAGGAGATCGTTGCGGCGCGCCAGTTCAAGCGCGCGGTCAATGGCGTCCACCTCGCTCGGAATGATTTCAATAGCGTCCGCGTCAACGCCCGCCGCGATCAACGCATCGCGCATCATCTCCGGAATTTCACGCGGGGCCCGGCCCCGCAGATCGTCGTCCGTGTGGCAGATATATTTGTCGAACTTACCAGCCACCGCTTGCGCGTTCGCCGATACATCCTCATCCCGCCGGTCGCCCGGACAGGTGACGCAGACAATGCGTTTACCGCGCGGCTCCAGCCGCTGCACGAGCTCCGCCATCGACGCGATGGCGGCTTCATTGTGCCCGTAATCGAGAATGACCCGGAAGCCATGTTCGTCAAAGACGTTCATCCGGCCCGGCGATTGATAAAATGAGCTGTTGAAGGTGCGCAATCCAGCGCGAATTTGATCAAGCGTCAGCCCGAGCGCATACGCCATCGCCGCCGCGAACATGGCGTTCTCCACATTGTGGATCGCTTTGCCCTCAATGGTCGCCGGAATGAGATGGGTCCAGATCAGGGGTATCTGGTTTTCGCGGTCATAAAGAACAATCTGTTCGCCATTGGCGCCGCGTTCCAGGACAACCGCGCGTTGGCCGAGCTTGATATGCTCGCGGACAAGCGCATTGTTCGGATTGCGCGAGACGTAACAAATATGTTCCGCCTCGGTGTGCTCGGCCATTTTCAGCGTATGGATATTATCCGCATTCAGAACAGCCGTGTCGCGCGCGACCTCCACGACGAGACGTTTGACGCGCGCCAGATCATCGAGCGTTTCAACGCCGCCCATGCCAAGATGGTCGGAGCTTACATTCAAAACTGCGCCCACGTCACAATAGGGGTAACCAAGACCGGCGCGGACAATGCCGCCGCGCGCGGTTTCCATGACCGCCACATCCACGTCCGGATCGCGCAACACCATGCTGGCGGCGGTAGGCCCTGTCATGTCGCCTTTGACCGTGACATTGCCGTCGATAGAGACCGCGTCCGTGCTGGTCTGGCCGACCACATGCCCGGACATCTTCAGAATATGGCCAAGCATGCGCGACGTCGTTGTCTTACCGTTGGTGCCGGTGAGCGCGGCGATCGGGATGCAACTCGGCTCGCCCGCCGGGAATAGCATATCCATGACCGCGCCGCCCACATCGCGCGCCTCGCCTTCCGACGGCGAGATATGCATGCGCATGCCGGGGCCGGCGTTGATTTCACAAATGGCGCCGCCAGTGTCGCGATAGCTCTGGGTAATATCCGTGGTCAGAAAATCAACCCCGCCAACATCAAGGCCAACCGCCTTGATCGCCCGCTCAGCCATCAGCTTGTTGTCGGGGTGAATTGTCTCGGTGACGTCCACCGCCGTGCCGCCGGTTGAAAGATTGGCCGTACGCCGTAGAAACGCTTCCTGCCCATCGTCGAGGATGGTGCCCGGTTTGACGCGTTGTTCGTCGAGCATGCGCAGCGCCGCCTTGTCGAGCTCCAGCCGCGTCAACATATTCTCGTGACCGACGCCGCGGCGCGGGTCCTGGTTTTCTTTCTCCACCAGTTCTTCAATCGTCAACCGGCCGTCGCCGACAACGCGCGCCGGCACCCGCTTGGCCGCCGCCACGAGCTTGCCGTCAACCACGAGCAGACGGTGATCCGCGCCCGGGATCATTTGTTCCACAATGACGCCTGAGCCCTGATCGGCGGCTTTGTCGAAAGCGTCTTCTATGTCGCGATCCGTACCAAGATTAACTGAAACGCCGCGACCATGATTGCCGTCCACGGGCTTGACGACAACCGGATAGCCGATGCGCTCAGCGGCGGAGACCGCCTCCTTAGCGTTTCGCACATAGCGTTGCTCCGGAACCGGCAAGCCGAGATCGTAAAGGAGCTGGGTGCAGAACTCTTTGTCTTTGGCGATATCGACGGCGATGCAGGGCGTCTGGCTCGTGAGCGCCGCTTCGATCCGTTTTTGATATTTGCCCTGCCCGAGCTGGATCAGGCTATCCTGATTAAGGCGGATCCACGGGATATCGCGGGCCTCGGCCGCTTTGACCAGCGCCATCGCGGACGGTCCGAGGCTGCGCCGCGAGGCGAAGTCGAAAAAGTCGTCAATCTCATCATGAAGTTTAAAGGAGCTGTTCCCACGCGGATCGACCAGTTCCAGAACGATCAGCCGCGCCAGATCCCCCGCCTCCAGCCCGATCCGGCGCGAGGCGTAGCCGAATAAAACCTCGCGCACGCCCTCTTCGTCGGTGGGCTCCGTACGGGCGATATTGGTGGGCGCGGCCGCAAGCTTTTGAAGTGTCAACGCAACGCGCGCGACGACCTCGCCGAGATCACAGTCACGGTCACGGCGCATGCGTTCGACGAATGACGCGCCATCGTCGGTCATTTCCTGCGCGAGGCCGGGCAAGGCTTCGATCAACGGTTCCGTCAGCCGGTCGCCGAAGTCCGCAGCGCACTTGTCGGCGAAGGCGCCGAAATCAATGGTGAAGCGAATGAGCGGCTTTTTTGAGAAAATATTCGGCCCGACGTAGACCGACGTGGAAATCAGTTTCATGGCGAACTCCTGAAGGACGGGTTCGCAACCTTCTCGCTCGCGAGGGCCAGCGATATCTGATTATATTGCCCGTTTCCCTTGCGAGAATGTTTCAATAAATAGGATAGGCAGTCAATTGCTGCGGCGCAAAAAATACTGTTTAGAAGGCTGTAATCGGGAATAAATTAGCCGCGTGAGCCTAAACAGGTCGTGCGGCCGCCAAGAGCATGGGGTTACTGAGAGTGAACAGCACTGACGACATCGCCGCATCGGCCGGCAAGGCGTATCGCCGGGAAACCATCGCCCTTGGCGCTGACCGAACGGGAACGCCGCGCGAGATAAACGTCTTGTCTTTCGGCGCCGCGGGCGCGCGGCCCAAAGCCTATCTGCAGACGGCGCTGCACGCGGACGAATTGCCCGGCATGCTTGTTATGCGGCGCCTGATCGAAGCGCTCTCGGCGCACGCCGCGCGCGATGAGATCATCGGAGAGATCGTTCTCGTGCCGGTCGCCAACCCGATCGGCCTCGCCCAACTTGAGGGTGACTATATGCAAGGCCGCGTGGAGCGCGGGACCGATCGGAATTTCAACAGAGACTTTCCTGATCTCGCCGGGCTGATGCGCAAGAAAATCGAACCAAAGCTCACCGACGATCCCGCCGAAAACGTCGCCATTATCCGCAAGGCGATGGTGAAAGCGCTCAGCAAGATCGAGCCGGAAGACGCATTCGGGCGGCTTCAACACGCGCTCATCGCCAACGCCTGCGACGCCGACATCATGCTTGATCTACACGCGGACAATCAGGCGCTTGTGCATCTTTACACAGGCAAGAGACTCTGGCCTGAGGCCGCCGATCTCGCCGCGGAAATTGACGCGCGCGCCGTGTTGCTGTGCGACTATTCAGGCGATGCGCCCTTTGACGAGGCGTGCGGCGGTCCGTGGTGGACCCTCGCTGACGCGTTCCCGTCCGCGCCCATTCCGCCGGCCTGCCTTTCCGCGACAGTGGAATTGCGGTCGAACAATGACGTCTCAGGCGACTATGCGCGCCGGGATGCGAACGCGATCCTGCGGTTTTTGACGCGGCGCGGATGCCTGCGCGGCGACGCCGGCGCCTTGCCGCGGCTTGACGCCGATGCGATCCCCGTTGAGACAATGCGGCGTTTGAAAGCCTCGACCGAAGGGGTCATCGACTACAAGCTGCGGCTCGGCGACCGCGTGCGCAAAGGCGATCTCATCGCGGAAATTCTCCCCGCACAGGGCGAAGCGGAACGCGTCACCGCCCCAATCTCAGGCCTGCTCTTTGCGCGCCATGATCAGACCTGGGCGTGGCCAGGCAAAACCATCGGCAAGATCGCCGGCGCCCCGCCAGCGGATGCGGACGACGATTAGGAGCAATTGGCATGCGAAATTTCTTGGCGCTCGGCGCGATTATCATTACGGCGACGGCGTGCGGATCTTCGGACGGGGAGCCGCCCAAGGCGAGCGATCCTGCACGCGCGGCGTTTCGTCCGTGTGCGGTCTGCCACTCAGTGGCGGACCCTGCAACGCCGGCGGGTCAAATTCGTCTCGCGGGCCCCAATCTTCATGGCGTGGTCGATGCGCCCGCCGCCCGGCGCGATGATTTCGCTTATTCAAGCGCCATGCGCGCTTCAGGTGTTACATGGGACGCCGCGAGCCTCGACGCCTATATCGAAAACCCGAAGGCGTTCGTGCGCGGCAATCGGATGGCGTTTGCGGGCGAGAGCGATCCGGATCAGCGAGCGCTGATCATCGACTATCTGAAACGGAAAAAGTGACGTTTACTGATCGTATCCCGGGTTTTCGCGATTGAGCTTTCGCATCAGACCCGGCCAGGCGAGATTGTCTCCGATCCCCGCAACAAAAGCGGGGGCGCCCTGCTGCAACACCTTCGCACCCATCGCCGGCGGCTCTTCCATCGGCGGCTTGGTGTCCGACTGGGCGAGGATCTGCGTCTTGCACGCCTGCTCAAGGAAATACATCCGCAAGAACGCCGTGGCGCAATTAGCGCCGACGGTGAGCGTTCCATGGTTTTTCAGAATCATGAAGCCGTGCGAGCCGATATCCTTCACGAGCCGCTCGCGCTCATCGAGGTCCGTCGCGATCCCTTCATAATCATGGTACGCAATATCGTCATGCACGATCATGGCGAATTGCGTATACCGCTTGAGCCCGCCTTCCTGCGCGGAGACGGCGACGCCATAGGGCGAGTGAAGGTGCAATACGCAATGGGCGTCCTCGCGGGCCATGTGCAGCGCGCTGTGGATAGTGAAGCCCGCAGGATTTGAAAAATAGGGAGTCTCACCCACCACTTGCCCGTGAATATCGACTTTCAGGAGCGCCGTCGCCGTCATCTCGTCGAAGAACACACCATAGGGGTTTAAGAGAAACCGTTCTTTACCGCCCTCGTCCGGCAAGCGCACCGAGATATGCGTGAAAATCATGTCGTC
The DNA here is from genome assembly GCA_038534195.1 of Pseudomonadota bacterium. Classification (GTDB taxonomy): domain Bacteria; phylum Pseudomonadota; class Alphaproteobacteria; order Caulobacterales; family Parvularculaceae; genus JAJFFW01. Next base: position 27,077 of record JBCAXE010000020.1, on the reverse strand, counting down.
CCAGCCATAAAGGGACGCAAGACGATAGGTCGCCGCAAGATCGCACCGCAAGCGCCACTCCTCGTCGGAGACGGTTCCTTTGAGCGTCGGCAAGTCCGCGGGGTCAGGCAACGAAAATCCGGGCGTGACGCCGACAGCTTCAGCGGTTTTTTCCTGAGCGCTCATAAATCCTCCCTGATCTTCAAAACTGCTCGGGAGTGTAAGCGATCACCGGCGAAAAATCATCGGGTAAGAACAGCGGGGGTTTCTAAAGATCGCGCGCGAGGCGCAGGCCGGCAAACTGCCAGCGCGTATTCGGCGGGAAGAAATTGCGATAGGTCGCGCGCACATGCCCCTCCGGCGTGGCGCAGGAGCCGCCGCGCAGAACCATTTGCGACGACATGAACTTGCCGTTGTATTCCCCGATGGCGCCGCCCGGCGTGCGATATCCGGGATAAGCGACGTAAGGGCTCGACGTCCATTCCCAGACGCCGCCGAACATCTGACGCAGCCCCGCGCCCGGATCAGGCGCCGGACGGTTGAATTTTCCGTCTTTCATGAACTGCGCGCCGCCCGCCGCTTCGGCGCTGGCGCGCTCCCATTCAAATTCCGTCGGGAGGCGGTAGCTCGTCCATTCCGCATAGGCGGCCGCCTCATAAAAACTGAGATGCGCCACGGGCGCATCCGGGATCAGCGGCTTTTCGCCAAACAGGGTATACTCCCGCCACTGATTATCGCTTTTGCGCCAATAGAGCGGCGCGCGCCAGTTCTCTTCCTGAACGCGGGCCCACCCGTCCGCCAGCCAGATCGACGATTCCTCATAACCGCCGGCCTCGATAAAGGCGGCATACTCCGCATTGGTCACCGAACGCGACGCCAGCAGAAAGGGCTGAAGATAGGTTTGGTGGCGCGGTCCTTCATTGTCGAAGGCGAAGCTGCGCCGATCATGACCGACCGTCGCAAGACCTCCCTCGAACGCGATCCAGTTCAGCGAAGCGCCCGACGCCCCGGCTTCATTCTCTTCCGAAAATACAGCCGGCGCCAGCGGGTTCAGCGAAAGCCCGTGTTTAATGTCGGTGAGCAGGAGTTCCTGGTGCTGCTCTTCATGGGCGCACCCGAGAACGATCAGCGGCGCCAGCTTCTCAAGCGTTTCCTCGGAAGCTTCTTTGATCAGCACACGCACCGCCTCGTCCACATGATCGCGGTAGGCGATGACCTCATCGCAAGTGGGCCGCGATAAAAGCCCCCGCGACGGACGCGGATGCATCTCCCCCACTTGTTGGTAATAGGAATTGAACAGATAATTGAACGCCGGATCGTAGGATTTGTAGCCGGGCGCCAGCGGTTTCAAAACGAAAGTTTCGTAAAACCAGCTTGTGTGAGCGAGGTTCCACTTGATCGGGCTCGCTTCCTCCATGGACTGGACCATCCAGTCTTCTGGAGAAAAGGCCGACGCGAGCGTGACGGACGTCTTGCGGCTGCGCGAAAACTGTTCGAGCAACGCGCTTTGTTCGTTCTCTTCAGCGTAATCCAGCGGCACCGGCGCCCCCCTGGCGGCTATTTCCTATCGGGCTCAATCCCCCTACTATATCGCATTGTTCGATATGTTGGGCGACAAAACAGGAATTTAACCTTCATGGCCGGCAAAAAGTTCGCTTTCCTATCGAACGAGAAACCCCATGCAAAAGAAACGGCCGAAAACCTTCGCGACCGTTACGGCGATGTCGCCGTCGATGAGGCCGACGTTATCGTGCCGGTGGGCGGCGATGGTTTCATGTTGGAAACCCTGCGCGCCACCATGTCGAACGACACGCCGATTTACGGCGTCAATTGCGGCACCGTCGGCTTTTTGATGAATAATTTCGCGCTTGACGGTCTGGAAGAGCGCATCGACGACGCCGAAGCGGCGGTCATTCACCCGCTGACCATGACGGTCGTCACTGTGGACGGCGCAACGGAAACGGCCCGCGCAATCAATGAGGTCTCTCTCTTTCGCCAAACCCGCCAAAGCGCACGCATCCAAATTTCCGTCAACGGCAAAGTCCGCATGGAGCGCCTCACCTGCGACGGCGTTCTGATCGCGACGCCAGCCGGATCGACGGCCTACAATCTCTCCGCCCACGGGCCGATCCTGCCGATCAACGCCCACATGCTGGCGCTGACGCCGATCAGCGCATTTCGCCCCCGCCGCTGGAAAGGCGCGCTTCTTTCCCATGACGCGGTCGTCGAATTTCGGGCGCTCGAGCCGGAAATCCGGCCGGTCTCGGCTGTGGCGGACAATCAGGAAGTGCGCGACGCTTCGACGGTAGAAGTGCGCGAAGACCGCGCGGTCTCCATGAAGCTCCTGTTCGATCGCGGCCAGTCCCTCGAGGAACGCATCTTGACCGAGCAATTTGATTACTAAAGACCCATGAAATAGTGGGTCCATTGCGTTTGCTCGAAGCGTTGAATCGCAGCAGTGTTGCGCCCTCGCACCTGTTTGTTTAGCGAGAATTAACGCAAGCCCCCCACCATCTAGCGCTGACGGGGGCTAACATGACCGCGTAGCGGAGGGATCGGACGAATGGGCGCGCAAGCGGTTCGGCTGTCAAACGTAGACATCAATAATGCGTTGAAAAACAAGGATTTCGAGATCCTTTTTCAACCCATTTTTGACCTGAATAATGGCGCGCTCGCCCGCTTTGAGACCTTTGTGCGCTGGCGGCACGCCTCCCTTGGCGTCCTGCCGCCCGGCGCTTTTATCTCCTTTTTTGAGTCCCAGGGGCGCATGAGCGAGTTAACGCGCTATGTGCTCGATGAGGCCCTCACCCAATATAAGGCATGGCGGGGACCGTTTGCGCCAGGCTTCTCGATCAATCTGGCGCTCAGCGATCTCGGCGACGAGGCGTTCGCCTCGCATTTTGTGGTGCTGCTGCGCGATCATGAATTTCCCGCCGAGCTGATTACACTCGAATGTCCGATGCCGCCCGTAGATCAGGATGTGGATCAGGCGCAGGAGAACTTTAAACGCTTGTCCGACACGGGCGCGCGCCTTGCAATCGAAGTGAGAGGCAGGACCAACGATTTTCTACGCAAGATCGAGCCCTTCCCGTTCGATGAAATCAAAACCGGCGGCGCAGCAATCCTCCGATTTGCGCGCACTGTGCGCGGGCCTGGCCTCAGCGCTATTTCGGAACTCCTCGAACTGGCCGAAGAAGCGAACGCCGCCATCACCGCCGTGGGCGTCGAAGATCAAGCGTCGCTTTCAGCGCTCCGCAGTCTCGGCTTTGCGGCGGCGCAGGGTAATCATCTGGCGAAAGTTGGGGCCCTGACGAATTTCAAACCGTCGCACGTCAACGACGTCCGCGATCTTCTTGGCCTTGAGAATTTGAGCGCAGACGACCTCGCCGCCCTCTTCCGAACGAGCGCTCCAAACGCGGATAATGAGAAAGCGGAGAACAAGAAAGCCGCGCAATCGGAAGCGCCTGAGCAGGCGGACGCGGAAGAAAAGCCGAAAGCCAAACGCCCGGCCAGAAAAGCCCCGCGCAAACGCCCCGCGCGGCCTGCAGGCGACGATGAACTTTTGGAGCGTCTCGCCGCCCGCATCGCCGAGAACGACGATCCCGACATGATCGAAAAATCGCTTCGCCTGTCGCGGCCGTCGGATCGTGCACGCAAGGAAGCAGCGATCGCGCGCGCGAAGGAAAAAGCCGGCGGCGCGAACGCAGCCGACGACGAGAACCCGGCGCATGATCTGCAGGCGCGGCTCTCGGAGGAATTCGCAGCGGAAGAACAGAAAAGCGAAAAAGACACCGAAACGCCTGCGGCGACTAAAGCCGTCGAAGCTGATAAGCGTGAGAGCGCAGCCGCCGCGGACACGCCGCAACCGCTTGCCGATGAGTCGGAAGAGCAGAGCGAAGCCGCCGACGGGACTCCGGCAGCTGAAGATGTAGACGTTGCGGAAGCCGGCGCCGTCGATGAAATTGAAGAGGCGCCTGTTAGCGAACCCGAGGCGGATGCGGCCGAAGACAAACCGGCGGCGGCCGACCCTGCGGACGCCGAAAGCGCGCTTGAAGAACCCGACGCCGATGCGTCACACGAAGAAATTGCGCATACGGATGAGCTGGCGTCCGCCAATGATGTTGAGGGCGACGCTGAGCCCGCGGTTGACGCTGAGACTACGCGCGAACCGGAGCCTGAAACTGAACCGGAAATCGCTGCCGCAGCAGCGATCGCGGCGACAGATCAATCGCAAACGCCGTCGCCTTCCGAACCCGCGGCGGGGCAAATGTCCAAGCTTTCAATCGGCGGGGCGGTGGCCCGGTTCCTGCCCGTCGTCCAAGTGGCGTCGCCCGAGCCCATGCCGGTCCCGGCCGCCCCACGAGACACCGTGGAAGTGGCCGATCCGGCTCACGTGAGGTTTAGGCCGTCCGAAAAAACGTCAGAGACAACATCCGAGAAAGCACAAGAAAAAGAACCGTTCACCGGCGATCTTGACGTGAACGACGATGATTTCGCGGATATTGAGGAAGACGCGTTACACGAGAACGCCCAAAACCAAGCCGAAACGCTCGATCCGCCGGCGATCAAAACGCGCAAGCGGAAACGCCGGAAGAAGAAGAACTTCCTCACGCGCAAATACAAGCTATGGCCTGATCATTTCTGGCCGAAAAGCTGGAAACGCGCCTGGCGGCGACGCGCCGCATACAGAGCGGCGGCGCAACGCGACGCCATTGAATAGCGCCTGTTACTGAAAAGCTTGAAGACCGGTTTGCGCGCGCCCCAGAATGAGGGCGTGAATATCGTGCGTGCCCTCATAGGTATTAACCGTTTCGAGGTTCATGGCGTGCCTGAGGATATGATACTCCTCTGAAATACCGTTGCCGCCGTGAATATCGCGCGCCGTGCGGGCGATCTCCAGCGCCTTGCCGCAATTATTCCGCTTCATGAGCGAAATCGCTTCGGGCACGTACGCCCCCTGATCAAGGAGACGGCCAAGCTGCAACGCGCCCTGCAAGCCAAGCGCGATCTCGGTCTGCATGTCCGCCAGTTTTTTCTGAACGAGTTGGGTGCCGGCGATCGGCTTGCCGAACACGATGCGCTCCATGGCGTAATCGCGCGCGGCGATCCAACAGAATTCCGCTGCCCCCATCGCGCCCCATGAAATGCCGTAACGCGCTTTGTTCAGACAGGAAAAAGGCCCGCGAAGACCGCGCACATTCGGCAATAGATTTTCTTCCGGCACCACCGCATCATCGAGTGCGATCTCACCGGTGATCGACGCGCGCAATGACAGTTTGCCTTTGATCTCCGGCGTTGAAAATCCCTCGGTCCCGCGTTCGACAATGAAACCGCGGATATCGCCGTCGAGTTTCGCCCAAACGATCGCAAGATCGGCGATGGGCGAATTGGTGATCCACATTTTCGAGCCGTTGAGCTTATAGCCGCCCGCGACTTTTTCCGCTTTCGTGCGCATCGCGCCCGGATCGGAGCCGCCGTCGGTTTCCGTCAGGCCGAAACAGCCGACCCACTCCCCGCTTGCAAGCTTGGGCAGAAACTTTTTCTTTTGATCATCCGAACCAAAGGCTTCGATTGGATACATGACGAGCGACGATTGAACAGACATCGCTGAGCGGTACCCGCTGTCTACCCGCTCCACCTCGCGCGCGATCAGACCGTACGCCACATGACTTGCGCCGCCGCCGCCATATTCTTCGGCGACCATGGCGCCCAACAACCCCTGCGCGCCGAGCTCGGTCATAATCTCACGATGGAAGACGCCGTCGCGATTGGCGTCGATCACGCGCGTCATAAGCTTGTCTTGCGCGTACCCGTGCGCCGCATCCCGGATCATCGTCTCTTCGTCCGTGAGCTGACTGTCAAGCGATAAGGGATCGCGCCATTGGAAGGTTTGCTTTGATTGGGTCATTTTTAAGCCGCCATTTCGAACGCCATGGAAGTCGCCTCGCCGCCGCCGATGCAAAGGCTCGCAACGCCTTTTTTGCCGCCAGTTTGTTTCAAAGCGTTTAAGAGCGTCACAATAATTCTTGCGCCGGAAGCGCCGATCGGGTGGCCGAGCGCGATCGCGCCGCCGTGAATATTGACTTTCTCTGCAGGCAATTTGAGCTCGCGCATCGCCGCAAGCGGGACCACGGAAAACGCTTCATTGATCTCGTAAAGGTCAACGTCGCTTGCATTCCAGCCGACCCGGTCGAGGAGCGCATTCATCGACGCCACCGGCGCGGTCGTAAACCATTCCGGTTCCTGCGCATGGGTCGCCTGACCGAGAATGGTCGCAATCGGCGTGACGCCGCGCCGTTCAGCTTCAGAGCGCCGCATCAGAACAAGCGCCGCCGCGCCGTCGGAAATGGCCGATGCGTTGCCGGCTGTCACGGTGCCGTCTTTTTCAAACGCCGGACGCAAGTTCGGGATTTTCTCCGAATTGACGAGGCCCGGCTTTTCATCGGTTGCAACCGTCACCGCCCCCTTGCGGGAGGCCACCTCAACGGCGGCGATCTCATCGGCGAACAGCCCGTCCGCAATCGCCTTTTGTGCGCGCGTCACAGACCGCATGGAATAGTCGTCCTGTTCATCGCGGGAGAACTGCCATTCGCGGGCGCACTTTTCAGCGAACACGCCCATGGCCGTGCGCTTTTGATACGCGTCCTCCAACCCATCAAACGCCATATGGTCGAGAATTTCTCCGTGGCCGAACTTAATGCCGCTGCGCCCGCTCGGCAGCATATGCGGCGCGTTGGTCATGGACTCCATGCCGCCGGCGACAGCGATCCCGCTTGCACCCGCTGCAATAGCGTTATGCGCCATCATCGTTGTTTTCATGCCAGAGCCGCACACTTTGTTGACCGTGACGCAGCCGGTCTTCGTCGGCAGCCCGGCGCCCAACGCCGCCTGACGGGCCGGCGCCTGACCGAGCCCCGCGGGCAGAACACATCCCATCAGAACTTCGTCCACATCGTCGCCTGAGACGCTGCTGCGTTCCAGGGCCGCGCCAATGGCGCGCGCGCCAAGCTCCGTAGACGGAACGCCATCAAAAGCGCCTTGAAAATTGCCGATCGCCGTGCGCGCCATGCCTGCGATCACCACAGGGTCGTTTTCATTGACGGTCATTAACCACACTCCCTTTCATAAGGCAGAAGTCGCATCTTTAATGTGTGCGCTCCGCCGCCAAAACACAATGGCCGTAACCGCTGGGTGGGCGACGCATCCGCTGGACGATGACGCCGTAACAGCGTCATTCGGCGGCTTGCCGTCCGCCGCTTGGCCCGCGCGCGATGATTTCCATCGCCATTTCATCCGCGATGGCGCCGGTCGGGCGATCATCGACTTTGGCGCGGTCAAAAATCGTGGTCAGCGTCGCGCCGATTTTGTCGATCCGAGCCGTCAACTCATCAGCGCTCCAGGACCCCAATATTTCAAGCCCGACGCTAATGACGCCTGCGGCGTTGATGACAAAGTCCGGCGCGTAGAGAATGCCTTTTTCCTTCAGCGCCAGATCCATGTCCGGCGTCTTCAATTGATTGTTGGCGGCCCCGGCGACAACACGCGCTTTCAGGGAATCGATCGTCGTCTCGTTGATCGAACCGCCAAGTGCGCATGGGGCGAAGACGTCCACGTCCGCGCCCACCGCTTCCTCCGGCGCAACCGCCACAGCGCCGAATTGTTCGACCGCTTCATCGACCGCCTGCTGATTAATATCGGCGACAGTGAGGATTGCGCCTTCTTCGTGAAGCAGGCGCGCTAGCTCAAAGCCCACCGCGCCGACGCCCAAAATAGAGACGCGCACGCCGTTCAGCGTTTCCGCGCCGAGGCGATGTTTCGCCGCCGCTTGAATGCCGCGCCAGACGCCGCGCGCGGTAAACGGCGCCGGATTGCCGCCAAGACCATGCACGCCGACGCCGCCTACATATTTTGAAACGCTCTGCACGGTTCGCATGTCCGCGTCCGTCACGCCGGAGTCTTCCGCCGTGTAATAGAGCCCGTCCATCATGTTGAGCGCTTCGCCGAAGGCTTTGAAAAGCGAGTCGGATTTGTCCGTCTTTGGGTCGCCGATAATGACGGCCTTGCCGCCGCCGAAAGGAATGCCGCCGAGCGCGTTCTTGTAGCTCATGGCGCGCGAGAGGTTCTTCACATCTTCCAGCGCCGCCTCGAAATTCTCGTAAGCGAACATCCGGCAGCCGCCGCACCCGGGTCCGAGCGTCGCATCGTGCACGGAAATAATCGCATTCAATCCCGACGGCGCATCTTCGAAATGCACAACCTTGCGCCAGCCGTCGATTGAAAGTTCCCGGGCCTGCATGATTGAAGTCTCCTTTTTTGGAAGAGAACGCTGTCTTATCAGCGTTTGTCGTCCAGCGTTATTCGTTTTGACGGCCTTATAGCCGTAAGCAACGGGTGAATTCTGCCAAATTCATACACGCACCGCTTGACAGTTAGCAGAAGATGCCAAATACATAGCATAATCTAGGCTCACAACCCGGTTTACGAAATTGAAGATGAAACTCGATTCCATTGACCATAAAATTCTGAGGCATCTCCAGGAAAACGCCCGCATCACGAACGCCGAACTCGCCGAAAAGGTGGGTCTATCGCCGACGCCTTGCCTCCGGCGGCTGCGCCGTCTTGAAAGCGACGGCGTTATTCGCGGTTACCACACAGAGGTCAATCGCGAAGCGCTCGGCGTCAATGTAACGGTTATTATCCTCGTCAAACTCGAACGCGAAGACGATAAAACCCTGCGCGACTTCGAGGCTGCGATCAAACAACGCCCTGAAGTGATGGAGTGTTATCTCGTGACGGGCAAATTCGATTATTTCGTGCGGGTGGTTATTCCTACGCTCGCGGCTTATGAGACGTTCCTGTCGGAAACGATCCTCCGCATGCCGAATGTGGAAACGGTCGAATCGAGTTTCACGTTGCGGGAGGTGGAACGCAAAGTGGTGATCCCCATCCCTAACATCGCAGGCTAAGCGCGGCGCCCGCATTACACAATTCTTCCGCCGCGCCAAAGACGCGCCAGCGCCATCGATAAGACAAACGCAAGCGCGCCCATCGCCGCCATCATGAAATAGGCGGCGGCCGCTCCCTCTCCGTGAAAGACATAGCCGGCTGCGATGGTTGCGCCGCCCGTAATTGCGCCAACGCCCGTGGTCGAGGTGAGCGTCATCGCCGTATTGACGAGCTTTCGCGGCACGGCGCGATCGATAAATTCAATGGCGCCAAGATACGCGGCGGCGAAAGTCAGCGCATGTAGAAGCTGCACGGCAAACAGAATGTATACCGGCGGCTCCATCGCGGTCAGCGACCAGCGGACAGCAGCGCCAAGACCGCCAAGCGCGATCATCAACGCCGGGGATAGCCGCGCCGCAAACCGGCGCGCCCGCGTCAGCAACAAGATCTCCGCCATCACCGCGACCGCCCAAAGCGCGCCCACCAGCGTCGGCGAGTACCCGATCTCGGACCAGCGCAAGATCGAAAAGGCGTAATAGACCGCATGCGCGCCCTGCACGAGGCCGGCGGCGGCGACCATGAGAAGAAAGTTTTTTGACCGCAGTAAGCGCGGCGCGTCGCGCCAATTGGATGAAACACCGTCCATCGCCACAGGGCGCGGCGGCAGAAACATGGAAAGAACAAGCGTCGCCGCACCCGCCGCCGCCATGATCTTGACGGAGAGATTTATGCCGTACCGGGAAAGAAAATAACCGCCGATAATCGTGGTCATGAGAAAGGCGAGCGAACCGACGGCGCGGGTTTGGCCGTAATTAAGCTGGTCAGCCCGATCCGCTTGCAGCGTCGCACTATCCGAGAGCGGCACCAGCAAGCCGAACGCCCAATGGACGAGCGCCACGCACACCCCGATCAGGATTTTCTCATCCGCGACCCATAGACCGGCGGCGCCCGCCGCGAACAAGGCTGAAACCAGTCGGATCGCGCGCCGCTGATCGGCTTGCCGGTCCGCCCAGTAGGCGACGAAGGGGCCAAGCGCAAGGCGCGCGGCGAGCGCTGCGCCGGTGATCCAGCCGATCTCGGGCGCGGAAAAATCCCGGGTCGCGAGCCAGGCGGACAGAAACGGCAATTGAACGCCCAGCAAAATGAATTGGCTGGAGTAAAATCCGCTAAACAGAAATTGATGCCGGCTGATCTGTGGCGCGCCCATGAACGCGCCCTTACGAAAGCTCACGCGGCAACACAAGGCGCCCGTATTGATTGGGCTCCGCGCGTGAGCGAACGGCGTTCAGTTGTCGTCTTAGAGAGAGCCCATGAAGTTCGATTGCGGCCGCGGCTGCGCCATTGTCCGTGTTCGGTCGTTGGCCACACGGTCGGCCAGTACATCGGCGGCGCGCCCGATCTCGGCGATGATTCTGTTGAAATCAGCCTTGATCGCGCGGCGGGTATCAGACGTGTCTTCAACGGCGATTTCTTCCAGGCTCGCCAGATAAATGTCGCGCGCCTGGCGCAGGTCAGAGATCACGCTTTCGACAATCGCCACATCGGACATGGCGGGGCGCACAGCGTCAGCCGCATTTTCAGCGGCGCGAATCAGACGATCGGCCGCCTGCAATTGACGCTCAGCGTCGCTCAGTAATTTTGCTTGAGGATCGCCCGCGCCATTCAAGGCGACCACATAATGGGCGATAGCGTCTTTTTTCGTGACGCGTTCATCCGAAACGGCGATTACGCCAGTGAGCCGTTCGCCCAAGGAGACGCTGCTCGGTTTTGGCCATTGTGCGGCGGAAACGTCTGCGGCGGCTGATTTCAGCGCATCACGCTCCGCCGATGCGCTCTTGACCCCGGCGGCGCCGTCCATAACAACAGTGGCGCATCCATTTAGCGCCGCAACGCCCGCCACCAACAAAAACCCGGACACAATCGTCCTGCAAACGCCCGTCCAACTTACGCTCAACACTTAGCCCGACTCCCAGAAACACCCTTGATAAACAAAGCGCTCGGCATCGCGATCAGACCACGATTGACACTCTGCTTAGTTTAGCCCCTGTTAATAAATAACATGACCGAACGTTAAAAGTCACGACAAATATGAACCAACGCCTGACTCTTTTCCCGCCCATCGATCCATTTGAAACGGGCATGCTGAATGTGTCCGATGTTCACAGCATCTATTACGAGGTTTCAGGCGCGCCGAACGGCCAGCCGGTGATTGTCTGTCATGGCGGGCCCGGCGGCGGATCGACGCCGTCCATGCGCCGCTATTTCGACCCTAGCCGCTACAAAATCATTCTTTTCGATCAGCGCGGCTGCGGGCGCTCGACGCCGCACGCCTCGCTCGACGACAACACCACTTGGCGGCTGGTGGAGGACATGGAAATGATCCGGCGCCATCTGGAGGTGGACGCCTGGCAGGTGTTCGGCGGCTCATGGGGCTCGACCCTCGCGCTGGCCTATGCGCAGACCCATCCCGACCGCACGCTGGCGCTCGTCCTGCGCGGCATATTCACCTTACGCCGCCAGGAATTGCTCTGGTTTTATCAGCAAGGCGCAAGCTGGATTTATCCCGACGCCTGGGAAGCTTTTATCGCGCCGATCCCGCCCGCCGAGCGCGTCGATATGATGGCGGCTTATTATCGCCGCCTGACAAGCGATGATCGCGCCGTCCAGTTCGAAGCGGCCAAAGCCTGGAGCGTCTGGGAGGGCGGCACTGTCTCGCTCTATCCGTCGCCGGAGCGCATGACGTCTTTTTCAAATGACAGCTTCGCGATCGCGTTCGCGCGAATCGAGTGCCATTACTTCGTGAACGGCGGTTTTTTCGATCGCGACGATCAGATCATCGCCAACATGGAAAAGGTGCGCCGCATTCCGGGCGTCATTGTCCAGGGGCGCTATGATGTGGTCACACCCATGAAAACGGCCTGGGAGCTTCATCAAGCCTGGCCGGAGGCGGACTTCATGCTTGTGGACGACGCCGGGCACGCCGCCAGCGAACCCGGCATTATTGATGCGCTCGTCAGGGCGACGAATAAATTCGCCGCCTAAGCTTCACCCAACATAATCGTTACAGGAAGAACGGCGCGATGATCGCGCTGTAGGCGATGACGGCGCCGATCCCAATCGGGCACACATACCGGATCAGGAAACGCCAGCGCTGGAACCAGACCTCCGATTTGAACCCAATCGCCTCGCGCGCCGTTGAGGTGGAGACCACCCATCCAGCAAAGATCGAAGCGATAAAGCCCGACACCGGCAGAATGATATCCGTCGTCTTGCTGAGGAAATCGAGCAACACCATGCCTTCGAAAATTGGAATATCGCCGAGCGGCTGCCACGTGTTGAGGAATGTCGCCTGATCTTCGCCATTGGGCCCGACCGTCGGGACTTGCGACAGGGCGTTAAGAATACCGATCAGAAAGATCACGACGCCGATCCCGGCGGCTGATTTGAAGCGATGGTCTTCTTTCGTCTGTTCGTCCACCCACTTTGTCGATGTCTCCAAAAGCGCGATGGACGAGGTGATCGCCGCAAAGAACGCCAGCAGGAAAAACGCCAATCCAAAGATTGCGCCGACTGGCATGCTCTGGAAGGCGAGCGGCAGCGTCACGAACATCAGCGTCGGCCCCTCGCCGGCGTTCAGCCCCATGGCGAAGACAATCGGGAAAATCGCCAGACCGGCGATGACGCCGACGCCCGTGTCAGCAATAGCGATCAGTCTCGAAGATCGCGGCAGATCCTGTTCCTTGGTCATGTAGGCGCCATAGGTCGCCATTAGCGCTGAGCCGAGGCCGATGGAGAAAAACGCCTGCCCCAGCGCAGCGGAAACGATTGAACCGTCTTTGATCCCGGCGAAAAAGTCTTCCGCACGCGGCGCCAAGAGGAAATTCACGCCGCGCCCGGCGTCCCCTTCGATCAGGGCGAAGCCGAATAGAATCAGCAGCAACACGAAAAACGCCGGCATCAGGATCGTAACCGCGGTTTCGATCCCGCCTTTAATACCGCGCGCCACAATCCCGACCGTGATGATCATAAAGATGGCGTGGTAAATGATCATCCGTGTGGGATCGTTCAAAAGGCTCGTCAGATTACCCTGCACTTCGGCGGCCGTCTGCCCGGCGAAGGCGCCGCCCGCGAGCGCGCCGAGACCGTCTCGGCCGATTGCAGCGAAGAGATCACCGGCGATCATGACCACATAGGCCATCACCCATCCGGCGATGACCGAATAGAAGGTGAGGATGATGAACGCCCCGATCATGCCGAACCATGATTGCAATGCCCAGAGGGAGGACCGCCCCTCGGAATTTGCGATGGTGACGACGCTCCCCACCGCCGATTTACCGCCGCGGCGCCCGATAAAGAGTTCAGCGACCAGAACCGGCAGCCCGATCAGCGCCACGCAGATCACATAGAACAAGACGAAGGCGCCGCCGCCATTCTCGCCGGCCACATAGGGGAACCGCCACAGGTTCCCGAGCCCCACCGCTGAGCCGATGGCCGCCAAAATAAACGCCGCTTTTGAGGACCATTTCTCTGATCCGCCCGCCTGTTGTTCCTGCGCCTGCATGGTTCGCCCACCCTCATGTTCTTTTCGTCCCGTTCCGGGACACTGCTTTGATTTAGACGGAATTTTTACATTTATTAGCAATCATTGTCGATGTTGTAGAGAAATGGACCCTCCGGCTGGGGGCGCCCATCGCCCGTGAGCATGCCCTTGTTTGCGGACCAACACGGATAGAGGACGCAAAGGATGTCGGGACCGGACTGCAGCGCTAAGCAGTATATCCAAGCCGATCAGATCGACGGTCTGATCGCCGTCGCCGGCGTTGACGGCGCGCGCGATATTTTGGACGCGTTCTGGCGATCCACAAACGATCTTGTCGCCAAACTCGACATTGCGCTCGCGGCCCACGACTTTGGCGAAGCGGCCGCGCTGGCGCATGCGCTTAAAGGCTCGGCCGGCAATGTCGGCGCGAATGCGATCTGTGTCGCTACGAAAACGCTGGAGCTTTGCTGTAAGAGCGAAGACGCCGCGGCATGCGAGAGCGCCCTGTCGTTCGTGAAAGCGGATGTGAAGACCACAAGTGAGGCCTTCGCCGCGCATTTTGAGAACGCCGAAGCGCAGGTCGCGTAAATAGCGTCGCCCTAGAGCGCGATGCCGCTCAGATTATCCTGATCTTTGTTCACATGGGCGCTCATGATCAGCCCGAACCCGGCCATGATCGTGATCATGACGGTGCCGCCATAGGAAACGAGCGGCAACGGCACGCCGACCACGGGCGCAAGGCCCATCACCATGCCGGTATTGATCAAAACATAAAGCGCAAACGTCGCGACGACGCCGATGGTCGCGAGGCGCGCGAAATGCACTTTTGAGCGCAACGCAATCGTCATGCCTGTGAGGATCACCGACAGATAAAGGAGCAACAGCCCGGCGGCGCCCACAAACCCGAATTCCTCGCCGAACACCGTGAAAATAAAGTCCGTATGCATCTCAGGCAGAAACTGCAATTGCGCCTGGCTGCCTTCCATGTAGCCCTTGCCTGTCAGGCCGCCGGAGCCGATCCCCGTCTTGGACTGAATAAGGTGATAGCCTTGTCCGAGCGGATCGCGATCAGGATTGAGGAAAGTCGTGATGCGCTCAAGCTGATAAGGCTTGATGAAATCGAAATAATAGGCCGCATAACCGCCCGCGCCGGCGAGGATCGCGCCCAGAAAACCGATCCGCCAACTCAGCCCAGCCACGAACATGATGACGACGCCGGTGGCCCCGAGAAGGAGCGACGTGCCGAGGTCCGGCTGGATGAAGACAAGACCCACTGGCGCCGCAATCATCAGGAGCGGCGGGATCAGGAACAGAATATGCGAGACCTGTTCGGCCCGCAGTCCGTGATAGTAGCGCGCCAGCGCCATCACGAGGCCGAGCTTCATGGGCTCGGACGGCTGGAACTCAAACCCCGCGATAGCGATCCAGCGCTGGGCGCCCATATGAACCTCCCCCGCGAAGGGCACGGCGGCGAGCGCCAATAACGCCAGAAAATAGATCGGATAAGCGAGCGACATCCAGAAGCGCACGCCGATGAGCCCCATGACGATCAACATGATCATCGACAGCGAAAAGCGCACGCCATGTTTCAACGCCCAAGGGTCCCACGAGCCTTGCGCCACGGAATACAGTGTGATCATGCCCGCGGCCCCAAGCATGCTCAGCATAATGATGAGCGGCCAGTGGAGCCGCGCGATGCGGTCGCGCAAACCGCGATTACGGGTCTGAAGGAGGATTGACGACATGCCTAGCCCGCCTTGGTTCGCGCCGCGTCGCGTGCAGCGAGACTTGACGGATCAAGCGTCGGCAGCGAGGCCGGGTCCTTCGCCATCACTGCGTTCATGATATCGCGGGCTTTCGGGCCGGCGATGCGCGAGCCGCCAATGCCGTGCTCCACCACAACAGCGCAAGCGTAACGCGGATTATCGAACGGCGCGAAACAGGTGAACAGCGCATGATCGCGTCGATGGCGCGGAAGCTGTTCGGGCTTCGTCAGGCCGCGGGCGCGTTCTTCTTTTGTGATGCGATAGACCTGGCTTGTCCCGGTCTTGCCGGCCATCCGCCATTCGGGCTTTTCAAGCTGCGAGCGCCAGGCCGTGCCGCCCACTTCATTGACCACCGCGTCCATACCGGCGCGCGCCACGTCGAGATAGCTTGGGTCGATATCGATGGGCGGCGCGGTCGGTTCCGGCACGATAAGATCGCCGCGCATACGAACGATGCGAGGTTTAACTTGCCGCCCGCTAGCAATCCGCGCGGCCATGACGGCGAGCTGCAGCGGCGTCGATTCGATGGCGCCCTGCCCGATGATGACGGAAAGCGTCTCGCCCGGAAACCAAATCTGGTTGGCGGGATCGCCCGCATAATATTCTTTCTTCCAGGCGCGGCTCGGGATGATCCCCTTTTTCTGTCCTGGAATGCCGAGTTCGTAAGACTGGCCGAGGCCCATCTTGCGCGCCACTTCCGCCAGCAGGTCAATGTCCATGGTTTTCGCGACATCGTAATAAAAGACGTCGCACGACTTCTTCAGGGAGTCCTTCATGTTGACGGCGCCATGGCCGCCGCGTTTCCAGCAGTGGAAGAAGCGGTTGCCGAAATAGGTTTTGCCGACGCAATTGACGCGCTGCGCCGGCGAGCGGCCTGCGACTTGCGCGGCGATCGCGCTAATGATCTTGAATGTCGATCCCGGCGGATAAATCGCGCTGATCGATTTATTCAAAAGTGGTTTATACGGACTTTCGTTGAGCTCTTTCCAGTAGGCCGGATCGATGCCCACATTGAAGGCGTTCGGGTCAAACGCCGGCGTCGAGGCGAGAATAAGAACGTCGCCTGTTTTGATGTCGAGCACCACCGCCGACCCGCTGATCGGATCTTCGCCCTCTTTGTGTTCAGCGAGGATCGATGTCGCCTTCGCCTGTAGTTCAGCGTCAATTGTCAGCGCCAGGGTTGCGCCCTGAACCGGCGGCACGGCGTTGTCTTCGAATTCTTCAATAACGCGGCCATGGGCGTTGACTTTAACGTCCATCGCGCCGGCTTCGCCGCGCAATTCTTTATCGTAAGTGCGCTCAAGTCCGTCGCGGCCGACCTTGAAGCCCGGCTGGCGCAAGAGGTTTTCGTCCGTCTCGTTTTCCGGCGCCGCAAGGTCCCGGTCCGTGACCGCGCCCACATAACCGAGCACGAACGCCGCCGCGTCTCCGAACGGATAATTGCGCGTTTCGCCCACATCCGGCAGCACGCCCGGCAGGTGCGGCGTTTCGAAATTGATTTTTGAAAACTCCTGCCAGGTGAGATTGTTTTCGATCTCCACCGGCGTGAATTCGCCGCGGCGGCGGATTTCGCGAATAATCCGCGCGCGTTTCTGGTCGCTCACCTCAATGTATTTTTCGATCTCGTCGAGGGCTTCGTTCACGTCGCGCGCCTGTTCCGGAATGAACAGGAGACGGAAGTTTTTACGGTTGGAGGCGAGCTTCTCGCCGTAGCGGTCGACGATTTCGCCGCGCAGCGGCGTCACCACCCGGGTGTTGAACTGGTTTTCCTGCGCAAGGCGATCGAATTTATCGTGATCGACGACTTGCAACTGATAGAGGCGCCCTGCGACGCCCGCAAACAGAAGACTGACGCCGCCGCCAAAGAGCATGGTCCGCCGGGTGACGACTTCCTGCTTTTCCGGATCATGGGCGTTTACGCGCATACTCTACACCTCGACGATCACGCGGCGATGCAGATGAGAAAACGCGGCGGCGAATAACGGATAGGTCGCGACCGTCGTCATCATCTGCCCGACCAGCGCGCCAACAGGCAGCAGCTCGCCGCGCATCAAACTCATTACCATCCACAGTATAAGGGCTGCGCTCGTCGCCGCAAACGCAAATCCGATC
Source organism: Pseudomonadota bacterium (assembly GCA_038534195.1). GTDB lineage: Bacteria > Pseudomonadota > Alphaproteobacteria > Caulobacterales > Parvularculaceae > JAJFFW01. Next base: position 9,734 of record JBCAXE010000020.1, on the reverse strand, counting down.
CACACGACGCGCTGCTCGCGCCCCTGAAAGTAGGATCGTTGAGAAAGAACGACATATTGCGTTAACAGATAGACCGCCGGCCACAGCCCGAGGGGCCCGCCGGAGAGCAAATCCTGCAACAGACCGATAAAGAAGACGCTCACCGACGGCAGATAGTTAGGGCCGTAGATCGACCAGAAAAAGACGACCACCAGCGGCAACAAAGGCGTCGGGATCAGCCCTTCCGCGAGGCGCACCGGCAACGCCAGAAGTAAAACGCCGAAAATGCCGATGACGGTCGGCGTCGATGCTTTTGCGATACGTGACAGGCTATCGGCGCGCTGTCCCATCACTCGCCCTGCGGCGCGTCGGCGCTCGCCTCCTGCTCGCCGGATGCGGCGTCTTCCGCCTCGCCTTCGGTGATGTCGTCTTCGGTGACGTCGTCCCCAGCAGCATTGTCTAAAGTCGGGAACGCGTAATTGATGACCCGCACTGTCCGTGTGCGCGCATAATTCGCGTCAAGTTCGACAATCGCCTCATCGCGGCCGGCGCGGCGAATCTCCCCCACCGAAAGGCCGCGCGGCAAAGCGCCGCCTGAGCCGGAGGTGATCACACGCTGTCCGACCGCCAGCGTCACCGGTTCGGAATTTTCCGTGAATTCAATCACGGGCCGCCCGCGCGAGCGGCCTATCAGAATGCCGTCCACATCAGCGCCTTCCACATAGACCGGGATGCGGCTTTGAATGTCTGTCAACAATAGGACGCGTGCGGAGTTTGATCCGGTGTCGACAATATGACCGACGAGGCCCCGATCATCGACGACGGCCTGACCACGCGCGACGCCGACGCGCCGTCCGGCGTTGACGATCATGGAATGGGCGTACACATCGTTTGACTCGCCGATTACGAACGCATCGATCGGCAGAATGTCGGGCGGCGCATTATACGATTGCAATTGTTCGTAACCAGCGATGGTCGCGCGCAATTCAAGCGCCTGGCGCATCCACTGGCGCAACTCCGCGTTTTCTTCGCGCAGCGCCTTGTTCTGCTCCATGACGCCGAAATAGTCTTCCACATTGCCGATGACGTCCTGAACGAATGCAATGGGGCCGGCGAAAATCGAGAGCACGGGTGCGGACGCGTCGATCACTGTCTCGCGCGCCTTTTTAAAGACGGAAGCTTCGGCGGCGTAAAGGCTCGACAATAAAAGCATGCTGGAGACGAGCAACAACAGGACAAGCACAAAGCGGGAATGCGCTTTACGCCCTAACCCTTCCCGCTTGTCCTGACCCAATACATCCATTTGCCGTTCAGCAATCTAATCCCAAAAACCCCCTGCTGAAACGTTTAGCAGAGACTCCGGTTAAATAGCAGACGTTAAAACGCTGCGCATCGTTTTGTCGTTTTCAAGCGCTGCGCCCGTGCCGAGCGCCACGCAGGAAAGCGGATCGTCAGCGACGGACACCGGCAAGCCGGTTTCATCGCGCAGCACCTGATCGAGGTTTTTCAACAAGGCGCCGCCGCCAGTGAGCATGATTCCTGTGTCCACAATATCGGCGGCGAGTTCCGGCGGCGTCGCTTCGAGCGCCACTTTCACCGCTTCAATGATCTGGCTTACGGGTTCGGCAAGCGCTTCGGCGACTTGCGCCTCGCCGATGCGCACTTCCTTCGGCACGCCGTGCATAAGGTCGCGGCCCTTGATCTGGATTGTCACGCCCGATCCCTCATTGGGGATCATCGCCGAGCCAACTTCTTTTTTGATGCGTTCAGCGGACGCTTCACCGATCAAGAGATTATACATGCGCCGGATATAGCCGATGATCGCTTCGTCCATTTTGTCGCCGCCGACGCGGACCGAGCGCGAATAGACGATGCCGCCAAGGGACAGGACAGCCACCTCGGTGGTGCCGCCGCCGATATCGACGACCATCGAACCCGCAGGCTGCGTCACCGGCAAGCCGGCCCCGATGGCGGCCGCCATTGGCTCTTCGATCAATTCAACTTTGCGCGCGCCGGCCGACAAGGCCGACTCCTGGATCGCGCGGCGCTCGACCGCCGTGGCGCCAGACGGCACGCAGACGATGATGCGCGGGCTCGCGAATGAGCGGCGATTGTGCACTTTGCGAATGAAGTGCTTGATCATGGCCTCGGCCACCTCGAAATCGGCGATCACGCCGTCGCGCATGGGCCGGATCGCTTCGATCTCGCCAGGCGTGCGGCCAAGCATCTCTTTGGCTTCGTTTCCGACGGCGCGAACAATTTTGCGGCCCGACCGAGTCTCGATGGCGACGACGGAGGGTTCATTCAAGACGACGCCCCGGCCCTTCACATAGACAAGCGTGTTCGCCGTGCCGAGGTCGATCGCCATGTCCGCTGAAAGCATGCCGAACAGAGTTGAAAGCATGGGTCTTTTCCTATCGCCGGTTAATATTTCCGACGTCTCATTTAACCTTAATGGGTTCCGAAATCGTCAACAAAACCGGACGATCTCACCAAAAACAACGGATCATTGTTGAATAAAGAGATTCTTCAGCGCCGCCCGCCAAAAGTCTTAATCTTCGTCATCCCTGCGGCGCAAGCGCAAATAGAGCCGCCTTACCAAAAGTAAAAACACGAGCCACGCCCCGATAATCGCGAAGAAAACCGCCCAATCGGCGGCGTTGCGGCTGGCGAAAAACGCCGCGATCCCATCAACCCCATCGCTAACAGTAAAGGCGTCGCTGCCATAGGCGTAGAGGACCGCCACTACGGCGATTTTCGGCACAATGCCCAGCGCTGTGCCCGCCCAGAACTTCCACAACGGGATATGCGCCGCGCCCGCCGCCGCATTGACGACAATAAACGGCGCTGACGGCACGACGCGCACGAGCCCGCTCGCCACCGCGCCATGACGGCCAATGAAAGCGATCGTCCGCTTGACGCGATCGCCGCCGAAGCGCTCGACCCAATCGCTGCCCATAAAATGGCCGATTGCAAAGGTGACCGACGCGCTCGTCATGGTCGCAATCCACGCATAAAGCGCGCCCGCGCGCGGCCCAAAGGTCAACACGGTGGCGCCGATCAATACGATTTGCGGAAAGCCCGTGAGCGCAAGCGTCACATAGACTGTCACGACGCCAATAATGGCGGCGGGCGAAGACGCCATGCGATCCAGGATCTGATTGACGGCGTTCTCGCCCTCCGCCGTGCGCAAATCCTGTCCGAAGGTGAACATGAAGATGACGAGCGCCAGCAAAATCACCGAAACGCCGAGCGAGGTCGCCGCTTTTGCGTCCATCGTCGTGAGAAAGCGCCCGACGCGACGTAGTAACTCAGACATGAGACAGGATCCGCTGAAGCGTTGACACAGGCGCGAGCCATGGATCGTTGATCACAGCCTGTGGCGATAGCCCGCGCCGCCCGCCAATGCAATCGAACGTCAGGCGCCGCTCGCGAAAAAGGCCCGGTTTAAGACTGAGCGCGCCTCATCCGGCGTTTGCACGCGCAGCCAATCGGGGGTCTGGTTGCGGAACCAGGTCATTTGGCGTTTTGCGAACCGCCGCGTGTTGCGTTTGGCGAGGTCGATCGCGGCGTCCAAATCCAGGTCGCCGCGCAGATGCGCCAGCAACTCAGCCGCGCCGAGCGCCTTCATGATCGGCAGTTGCGGGTCGAATTCCGCGGCGAGAAGCGCGCGAGCCTCATCCAGCGCGCCCGCCGCCATCATCGCGTCGAAACGAACGTCGCATCGCGCGTATAGATTCTCGCGGTCCGGGGCCAACACGAGACGCGCGCACGGGTTCGCGACAATAGGGGCGCCTGGCGCTGCCTGAAACGACGATAAAGGCTTGCCGGTTGCGCGATGCACTTCCCAGGCTCTTAGCAAGCGCTGCGTATCGCCGGGGGCGATCCGCGCCATGGGCGGGTCCGCGGCAACCACCTCCGCATAAAAGGCGTCTGCGCCGAGACGTTCACGCCGGGCGCGCGCCTCGGCGCGCACGTCAGGCGGCACATCGGGGATCGGCGAAAGACCCTGCTCCAGCGTTCGAAAATAAAGCCCCGTTCCGCCGACAATGATGGCGCATTTCTCTCTCGCCAAAACATCTGAAATGACGGGCGCCGCCATCGCCGCCCAGCATCCGGCCGAGCAAGGCTCGTCTCCGCTGAGGACGCCGAACAGATGATGCGCAACGTCCGCTTGTTCCTCTTCAGACGGCCGCGCGCTTAAAATTTTTAATTCGCGATAGACCTGCATCGCATCGGCGTTAACGATTTCACCGCCGATCTCGCGCGCCAGATTGATCGCCAGAGCGGACTTGCCGCTGGCGGTGGGTCCTGCGATAAAGACGACGTTATCAACGGTTTGATCCGGCATCGGAATGTTTAATACAGCGCTGACCCTGATTTGTAACCCGGCGGCGCCGACAATCGACGCCAAGGTTTTGTCCGCAATCAGAGGCTGGCTGAAGAGCTGGGCGTCCGGCGGGATTGAACGCGTTATCCTACGCAACGGCGTGGCGGTCGATTTCCTGTTCAACACCGATATGAACCTGCAAGCGGCGCAACGAACAGCCGCGATCGCGCTGCGCGGTTTGGACATTGACGTCGCCATCCAACCCACCGCGCACCGCCGCAAGAAGTTGCTGATCGCCGATATGGACTCCACCATTATCGAACAGGAATGTATCGACGAACTGGCGGAATTTGTGGGGAAACGGGCGGAAATCTCCGACATTACGGAACGCGCCATGCGCGGAGAGCTGGACTTCGAAGCGGCCCTCAAGGAACGCGTCGCTATGTTGAAAGGCCTTTCCGCGAAGCATCTGGAGGCGGCCTTCCGTGAGCGGATCACCTTAACGCCGGGCGCGAAGATGGTTATCCAGACCATGCGTGCGCGGGGCGCTTTTACGGCTCTCGTTTCCGGCGGGTTCACCTTCTTCACTGAACGCGTCGCCGCCGCCGCCGGGTTCGACGTCAATGAAGCAAATCAACTAATGATGGCGCAGGCGAGCCTGACAGGGGAAGTGGGCGAACCGGTCCTCGGCCGCGCCGCCAAAGAAGAGGCGCTGCGCCGTCACGCAGCTGCACAGTCCGTGAAGCTCACCGAAACGATTGCGGTGGGCGACGGCGCCAATGATCTTTCCATGCTCGCTTCAGCGGGACTTGGCGTCGCTTTTCGCGCTAAGCCAGCCGTCGCCGATGCGGCTGACGTTAGTATTCAGTATGGGGATTTAACCGCCCTGCTCTATTTGCAGGGTATCGCGTACAAAGAATTCGCCGACGTCCGAAAGGCCTAATTCAGCTTCTTCTTGTCGGCTTTCTCAACAATCGGCGCGCCCGCCTTGTCTTCTTTGGATTTCAGGCCGGGCAGCGGGGCGATCTCGACGCCCTCAGACACAAGGTCTTTTACTTCTTTGCCTGACGCTTCGCCGTAAATACCGCGTTTTTCTGTTTCGCCATAATGGATGCGGCGGGCTTCTTCCGGAAACTTTTCGCCCACATAATCGAAGTTCTTCTCCACATAATCGCGCGCGCGTGTGACGGCCGCGGACATGGATTCCTTGATTTCTGCGAGGCGTTTGTCGCGGCGCGCCGCACCCGGCCGCGCAATCGCCGGCGCCATGATGGCCTTGCGCACATCGTCGGAGCCGCAGGCCGGGCACTCAAGGAGACCATCCCGCGATTGAGCCGCGAAGTCATCGCTCGACCGGAACCAACCTTCGAACTCATGGTCGGCGGCGCAAAGAAGATTGTACTTGATCATCACTCTACATTGAGAATTTCATATGGCATTTCAAGGGCCAGGTTTGGGATAGACCGTCGCGCCTCACGTGCTTTTTCTAAGTCGATCTCTGCAAGAATGACGCCCGGTTCATCGTCGGCCGCGGCGGCCAATATGTCGCCCCAGGGCCCGATGATGAGCGAATGGCCCCAGGTTTTGCGCCCGTCCGCATGGTCGCCGCCCTGCGCAGGCGCGATCACAAATGCGCCATTCTCCACCGCACGCGCGCGCAACAAGAGTTCCCAATGAGCTTTTCCCGTGGACCGGGTGAATGCGGCGGGGACACACAGGGTTTCTGCGCCAGCCTGAGCCATCTTGCGGTAGAGCGGCGCGAAGCGCACATCGTAGCAAATCGAGAGCCCCACCCCGCCAAACGGCGTCCGCACAACCGGCGCACCGCCGCCAGCCTCATACACCGAGGATTCCTGCCAACGCTCGCCGCTCGGCAAATCGACGTCGAACATATGGATCTTGTCGTAACGCGCGACGCAGCGTCCGTCCGGCGCAAAGAGAAAGCTCCGATTCGCAGCTCTGCGCTCCCCGACACGGACCGCCATCGATCCGATCAGGAGCCAGACTTTTCGTTCCGCAGCGACGGCCGCGAAGGCCTCTTTTTCCTCGAGCGCCTCCTCGGGGGCCGCGTTTTCGAAAAAGCGTTTCCCATCGCGGTCGAGTTGATTGGTCATTTCCGGGGTGGCGATGAACCCGGCGCCTTCGTCGGCGGCTTGCCGGATTAACGAAAGCGCGTCCGCGGTGTTTTGCGCGCGATCGACCCCTGAGCGCATTTGCACGCAGGCGGCGATGACCGTCGCGCCGCCGTCAGCCATTCAACAGCGCATCCAATTCGCCCGCTTTTTCAAGCGCCATCAAAGCGTCGCACCCGCCCACATGGCGATCACCGATAAAGATCTGTGGATAGGTGCGCGCGCCGTTGGACCTGGCCAGCATTTCTTCGCGCTTCGCCTTGTCGAAGGCGGCGGAAATCTCAACAACCTCGGCGCCCTTCTTTTTCAGGAGGGACATGGCCCGCACGCAGAACGGACATAAGGGTTTGGTGTAAACTGTGACTTGCATAATTTCCGCCTTCTTTCCCGCCGCTATATGGCGACTGCGCCGCCCCTGGCAACCCTTGCGAGGACGAGCGCATCGACCCGTGCTGCGCCCGCAGATTTAAGGGCCCGCGCGCACGCCGAGAGCGTCGCGCCCGTGGTGAGCACGTCATCAACCAAAATAATATGACGATCACGAATGAGATCGCAGCGCTCCTCGTCCACTGCAAAAGCGCCAGCGACATTGCGTTTGCGCGCCGCCTCGGAAAGTTGCTGCTGGGGCGGCGTGGCCCGTCGGCGGATCAACACCTGCGGCTCGTGGCGGCGGTCCAACAGCTTCGCAGCGTGACCGGCGATCAGCGCCGACTGATTGTAACGGCGCGCAGCGAGCCGCCGCGGATGCAACGGCACCGGCACAAGAACCGCGCCATCCGGCGTCGTCGCAGCGGCCCGGCGCGCGAGCCACGCGCCAAACATCGGCGCATATTCGGTCCGGTCGGCATGCTTGAAGGCGACGATAAGCTTGTGGCTGGCGTCGTCATAGAGAAGTGCGGCCCGCGCGCTGTCAAACGCCGGACGGTTGGCGATACAGGCGCCGCACATTGCACCGTCGCCATGGTCGTAGGCGAAAGGCGCGCCGCATGAAGCGCAGGCCGGATCGTCGATAAATTGAAGCTTCGACCAACCCGCGGCGCTGAGGACGCCGGGATCGCGCACCGCCTCCCCCGTGACCGGGCATTGGGGCGGCAGAACAGCGTCTAGCAGCCGCCGGGCGCCCCGCGCCACCGGCGGCGCCATATGGCTCAAGAGAGCGGTAAACATCGCATCGATTTTAGGCGCGATCACCTGCGTGAGGCAAACCGATTGCGCGACGGGAGCGATCGCGTCACCTTGAGCCATGAACCGCAATCCGTCTTCACCGGGCGCGCCGCCGGAAATCTTTGACCGGTCCTTGCTCCGCAAACGCCGCGCACGAGCGGCGAATACGCTCGCGGCCGCATCCTTTCTTCACGAGCGGGCGATGGCCGATATTGTCGATCGGTTGGAGACTGTAACCCGGCGATTTGATCACGCCCTCTTCTACGGCGCGGGGCTGCTCGTTGAAACGCTTTCGGCCGAGTGTGGGATCGCCGACATTGTCAGTGCAGATCTTGCGGCGCAGAGGGTGGCGAACGGCGGCGCGCGCATTGTGTGCGACGAAGAATGGTGGCCGTTCGCGCCAGAACAGTTCGACTTGATCGTCAGCTTACTGACGCTTCATCACGCAAATGACCTGGTGGGCGCGCTGACCCAAATGCGCCAGTCGTTAAAGCCGGACGGCTTATTTCTCGGCGTCTTGTTCGGCGAAGAAACCCTCAAATCGTTGCGCGCAGCGCTCTATGCGGCGGAAGCGGAAGCCGCCGGCGGGGTGTCGCCGCGCGTCATTCCCTTCGCGAGCGTGCGCGATCTCGGCGGCGCATTACAACGAGCAGGGTTCGCGATGCCGGTCGCCGACATGGACGCCGTAACCGTGCGCTACGCCAATCCCCTCAAATTGTTCGCGGACTTGCGCGCCATGGGGGAGACGAGTGTTCTCAAAAATCGGGGCGCACCGCTAACACGTCAGATTATTGCGCGCGCCGCCCAAGGGATGCGCGACGCGTCAGCGGACGCCGACAGTGTCGAGGTGGAATTTAATCTTGTCTATCTGACGGGATGGGCCCCGGCGACGACGCAGCCCAAGCCCTTGCGCCCCGGCTCCGCGACGCAATCCATGGCCGAGGCTGTGAAGAAATTGTGAGCCCTAGTTCTCAAGATTGCTTGAGATTTCCGAATACATATTCTCTGTATTGGTGGCGTATTGACGAACAGCGCCAACAATCGCCACGAAAATCAGGGAAACGATCAGGCCGTACTCAATGGCTGTGGCGCCGTCTTCATCTTCAAGAAACCGCGCGAAATTTGCCGGCAGATCGCCTGAAACGAGCTTGGTTTTCAGTCCGCTCAACATAGCATATCCCTTAACTGCGCCGCCAACGGAATGTCCGCGGGCGGCATCTTGCATCCACTCAAATCTTGCGGTCGGACCCACTTTATGGCTTGCGCTTCAATCGCGCGTGGTTGTCCGGACCACTTCCTGCACGCGAAAAGTGGCATCAATAGATGAAAGTCTTCTGAATCGTGGGACGCAAATGCGACCGGCGCCAAACAAGCTGTCTCAGTATCAACGCCTAATTCCTCGTTCAGTTCTCTCACCAGCGCTTGCTCGGGCGTCTCGCCTTCCATGATCTTGCCGCCGGGAAACTCCCAAAGACCCGCAAGAGGGTCTCCTTCCCGCCGCTGCGCCAACAGAACGCGACCATCGCGATCAATCAGTGCGCAGGCCGCTACGAGCATGAGCTTGGCCATCTTTTCGCCTTAATTGTGCCCCGCGGGCGTTACTAAAGAGTAATGAAACACAGTAAATGAGCATTCATCGTTAATCCGTTGAAACGATTACCCAATCTTCGCCTGGTCTCAATTGGTCGGCGAGCCGGCCGGCGGCGTCTCGGGCGCACTCTGCACGGCTTCGGGCCGATAGAACGTGACCTGCTTTTCTTCCTCCAGCGCGGCCAGCGCCGCCTCGATTTCACGCATGCGCAGGAACTGTTCGATCGGTTCCTTCACCTCTTCTAAGCGAACGCCTTCGGTGGGGCGCCGGTCGGTCACCTCAAGCACATGCCAGCCGAATTCCGTTTCAAAGAGCGGCGCAAAATTGCCGGGTTCGGTTGAAAAAGCCGCGCCTGCGAACGCCGGCGTCACCATGTCTTTTGTTACGTAGCCGATCTCGCCCCCGAGCGGCGCTGTCGCCCGATCCAGCGAATTGTCCTTGGCGAGCTGGGCGAAATCGCCGCCGGCGTGACCAAGCTCGGCGATGAGGTAAAAGCGCGCCACATTGTCGTTGAGTCTCAGGAGGAGGCGGTGATGTT
>JBCAXE010000019.1:0-66343 GCA_038534195.1 Pseudomonadota bacterium | reverse complement strand
ACAAACCGGAAAAGTTGTCCCCAATTCGTTACGTGAATATTTGGTACCCCGGTGGTACCCCGCCTCATATCTGAAATTGTTTGAGAATATTAGCTTACGCTAACCACCTGATTTCTTTTTAAGAAATGGCGCGAGTGACGGGACTCGAACCCGCGACCTCCGGCGTGACAGGCCGGCGCTCTAACCAACTGAGCTACACCCGCTTCCCGGCGCTTGGCGCGCCGTGAGACGGTGGGTTTACGTGACGGGTTGAAGACCGTCAAGCAGGAATTCGTTGGGGCCGCCGCTCCGGAGTAGGCCGCCTCACCGCCCTTAGTGCGCTGGCGATGTTAGACGGTGTCTGGACCCACGCGCACCACGGCTTTCCCGAAGTTCTCGCCCTTAAAAAGCCCCAGAAACGCGTCAGGGGCTTTTTCCAGCACCTCATAAACGGACTCGCGGAACTTGATTTTGCCTTGGGCCAACAGGGGGGCCACTTCTGCGGCGAATTGCGGCGCGAGATGCATGTAGTTCGAGACGATAAAACCTTGCGCCATGACGCCGCGGCCGATCATGTTGATCAAGTTGGACGGCCCTGGTTCTGCGGCTCGGTTGTTGTATTGCGCGATCATTCCGCAAAGCGCGATACGCCCGCCAAAGGCGATGCAATTCAGCGCCGCCTCCAGATGGTCGCCGCCGACATTTTCAAAATAGCAATCAACGCCCTTAGGCGCAGCTTCAGCCAGCGCCTTTGTCAACGCTGTCGCGTCCGCATAGTCTTTATAATTCAACGCCACGTCGCAGCCGCCTTCTGATTCCAGCCACTCGCATTTCTCGGACGAGCCCGCGGAACCGACAACGCGCATGCCGTAATGGGCGCCGAGTTGGCAGACGAGCGAACCAACCGCGCCGGCAGCGCCACTCACAAAAAGTGTTTCTCCTTCTTTAGGTTTCAGAATTTGCGTCATGCCCGCCCATGCCGTCATGCCCGGCATGCCGAGAACGCCGAGATAAGCGGAAAGCGGCGCGAGGTTTGGATCGACCTTGGTCAACGCCTCCGGTTTCGCCACATGATATTCTTTCCACCCGCCCTGAAACGCCACCACATAATCGCCGGCGGCGAAGCCCTCGGCGTTTGATTCAACGACCTGACTTACGGCGCCGCCTTCAAGCGGTTCGTCGAGCGAAAACGCAGGGATGTAGCTCTTGATATGCGGGTTCATGCGCCCGCGCATGTAAGGATCGACCGACATCCAAACCGTTCGCAGCAGGATTTCACCGTCGCCGGCTGCTGGGGTTTCCACCTGGCGAACATCAAACAAATCAGGAGACGGAAGGCCGCTCGGATAGGACTTCAAATAGACAGCGTTTCCTGAGTGCGGGCTCATAACTTCCTCCTGTGACGGTATGATCGGCCCCTACCCTACCCGATGGCCCCCTCGTCGCAACCAACGAGCGCAGCCATCGGCCCCAAATTCGCCCGAATTCGCCGCCGCAATTGCTCGCAGCCGCCGCAATCTCGCCTTTTAGCGCCGTCACAGTGAAGGCTGTAATGGGTATTTCTAATACGGGGCGGTCCTAGCAGTTTCCTTCCATGCTACGACCCAACAAAAGGAGACGAGCCATGAAGATGATGATGATAGGAACCGCAGCGCTCGCGATGGCGGCCGCCGGATGTCAGTCCACAGGCGAAGGCGCCCTTACCGGCGCCGCGCTCGGCGCAGCTGGCGGGGCGATCGCTGGAGAAATTTTTGCTGGAAGCCCGGGACGCGGCGCCGCATATGGCGCACTCGTGGGCGCAGCGCTCGGCGCCTATGAAGGCTGTTCGCGCGCCGGAACCTGTTGGGGACGCGCACGCGATCACGGCACGCGCCGTTATGACCGCCGCCAGGGCCGCTATTATTATGACGATCCGCACTATGGCGATACGTACTGGGAAGACGGCTCATTCCGCGACTACGGCCGTAGAGACCGGCGCGGCTACTATGATCGATAGGATATGCTGACCTTGGGGGACAATAGTCTGCAAGAAGAGCCCGCATCCTTGCGATGCGGGCTTTTTATTGGTGCGTGTACCGCTGAATAAAAGCCGCGCTTTCCTCAATGGCTTGCCTCGCCTCAGGCATCAACGGATGAAACAGAGGCCAGACATGAACAAGACCGTCGCGCGCAACAAAGGAGACATCGACGCCCTCCTCTTCTGCGCGCCGCACGAGACGGGTTGAGTCGTCGTATAATATCTCGCTTGTTGAGGCGAAAATCAGCATGGGCGGCAAGCCGCGCATATCGCCATAGAGCGGCGACACTCTCGGATCTTTCGTACTCAGCGCGCCCGCATAGTGCTTCGCGCCCATTTCCACGGATCGCAATTGAAACATAGCATCGCTCTCGGCGTTCCTTTTGGCCGAGCCGCCTTCGACCGATAGATCAGTATAGGGTGAATACAGAATTGCGGCGGCTGGGGTTTCCTCATTATTGGCGCGCAACGCCTGCAGTGTCGCAAGCGCAAGGCCGCCGCCCGCCGAATCGCCTGCAATCGTTATATTCTTCGGCTCCACACCCGTTGCGCGCAGCCACTGATAACAAGCGAGGGCATCATCAATGGCCGCCGGACAGGCATGGTCCGGGGCCAGCCGATAATTCAAGGAAAACACATTGGCGTTCGCGGCCAGAGCAAGCGGAAAAGTCACCGAGCGATGGGTACGCGCCGACCCGAACACATACCCGCCGCCATGAAGATAAAGAATAACGTTATTCGCGCCGCCGTCTTTCGGCCGATGCCATTCTCCTTGGACAGGCTCGTCCACAGTCTCACAAGAGACGCCGGACGGCTTGAACGGAACGAGGCGTTTTTCAAAGATCGCGCGCAGCTTGGCGGGCGGAATCTCATGAAGCGGCAACGGCTTCATTGTTGAGCGAATATATCGATTAACAAGTTTCGCGCGAAGGCTCGGCATGATCGTCGCTCCAGATTCTGACGAATGATAGGGCCCGAAACCGCGTTAAGACCAGCGCCACACGCAGTCGCAAGCGACTTAGCGCACGTATTTCGCCACTTGCTGTTCGATCTTGCCAAAAATCGACTTGCCGTTCTCGTCGCGCATGTCGATGGCGACGGTATCACCGAACTTCATGAAGGGCGTTTTTGGCCCGCCCTGATCAATGGTCTCGATCATCCGGATTTCAGCGATGCAGGAATATCCCGCGCCGCCCTGGTCAACCGGTTTGCCTGGACCGCCATCCAATTTATTCGACACGGTGCCTGACCCGATGATCGTGCCGGCGCAAAGCGGGCGCGACTTGGCCGCGTGGGCGATCAATTGAGAAAAATTAAATGTCATATCAACGCCGGCGTTTGCTCTACCAAAGGGTGCGCCGTTGTAATCTACGAGGAGCGGCAAGTGGAGTTTGCCCTCACGCCACGCGTCGCCGAGCGCATCCGGCGTGACAGCGCATGGACTGAAGGCGCTTGACGGTTTTGATTGGAAAAACCCGAAGCCTTTGGCGAGCTCACCGGGAATAAGGCCGCGTAAGGAAACGTCGTTTACAAGCATGATCAACCGAGTGTAATCGCCGGCCTCGTCAGCGCTCACGCCCATGGGGACGTCGCCTGTGATGACCGCGACTTCGCCTTCCATGTCGATCCCCCAGCCTTCATCCGTCGGCATTTCAATGTCGTCGCGCGGACCCAGAAAGCTGTCGGAGCCGCCTTGATACATTAATGGATCCTCATAGAAACTGTCGGGCACTTCGGCGCCCCTCGCTTTGCGAACTAACTCCACATGATTGATATACGCCGATCCGTCCGCCCACTGATAAGCGCGCGGCAAGGGCGAGGCGCACTCGCGTTCATGGAACCGCTCTACGGGCGCAGCGCCATTCTCCAAACTTTGTGCGAGATCGCGAAGCTTCGGTTCCGCCGTCGCCCAATCGTCGAGCGCCGCCTGCATGGTCGGCGCGATGCGGGCGGCGTCCGTATACCGCGTCAGATCATTTGAGACGATAACAAGGGCTCCGTCGCGGCCATGCTTTAAGGATGCGAGTTTCATGATAGTTCCGTGTTATTATAGGGTGCGAAGATGGCGGCGAGGCGACCCAACAAAGCGCCCAATTCGCGCCGGCGAAATACCGTAAGCAACACAATCGCGAAGCCCAGATTAATGCACGCGGCGACAAATAGGCCTGCGCCGTCATTGTTCGGATCAATACCGAGTGGGGTGAATAAGTGGAAACTGACGGCGCCCGTCATCACAGCAAGCCCAATGAGCGCGCCGAGCGTTTGCAGGACATGAAAACGCGGCAGAACGCCGATGAGAAGAAGCGCCGACGCAATAAGCTCGGCGCCGCCGATTACATATTGACTGAAGAGACCGGTCTGGGCGAACAGGCCGCCTGCGCCAAGGCTCTCCGCCCAACCATCAAGGCGGCCGAATATTTCCTGCGTATTCGGATGGTTCGTGAATTTGTAGCGCAGGCTGTCGAGAAAAATGACCGCCATGAAGAGCGCCATCGCATTAGGCAGGAGTTTTGTAATCAGCTTCATGACAGGTCCCTAAAAGTCGTTCTTCAACACGATGCGATACCGCGCCTTGTTCGCCTTCAAATGCTCGAACGCTTCGTTGATCCGCGACATGTCGAAAAGCTCCGTTTGGGGCGCAATGTCGTGACGCGCGCAAAAATCCAGCATTTTCGCCGTCACCGCCGGCGCACCCAACGGCGAAGACGAATAAGATCGCTGCTGTCCCATTAGCTTGCTGGCATGCAGCGCCACCGGACTCGGCGCGACGCCAACCAAATGCAACCGTCCACGCGCCGAAAGGGTGTCGGCGAGCGCATCCCAATCGAGGTCGACGGCGACGGTTGACAGAAGCAGGTCGAAGCGGCCGCGCGCCTGCGCCCATGCATCCGGATCTCGAGAATTCAGCGTCCGGTGGGCACCGAGGCTGATCGCTTCATCCGCTTTATCCGGCGATGAGGTGAAAGCCGTCACCTCGCACCCCCACCTGCTCAAGAACTTCAAGGCAAGATGGCCGAGCCCGCCAATGCCGATGACGCCAACACGGTCGGTTGGCCGAATGTCGTATTGGACCAGCGGATTAAAGACGGTGATGCCGCCGCAAAATAGCGGTCCTGCACTCTCGATCGATAAATCGTCCGGCAACGGGACCGCCCAAACCCATTGACACCGAACGGTATCGGCGAAGCCGCCATGTCGGCGGATAATCGTGCCCTCATTGCCGGGCGAGAGATTGTGGTCGCCGGAAAGGGATTGCATGGTGTTGAGATCGCTGCGCGAAAACCAGCCGAGGCCCACCTTTTGGCCAATCTCGAGGCCATTCACCTCCGCGCCGCGGTCCTTCACCCGGCCGACGACTTCGTGACCGCCCACAAACGGGTACTCGGAAAAACCCCATTCGTTCTCCCACATAGACTGATCGGAATGACAAAGCCCGCAATACTCAACTGCGATATCCACCTCATCATCGCCTAAGGGGCCTAATGTATACTCAAACGGTTTGAAGGGCGCCGCGGGGGCCTCCGCGGCCCATGCGCGTACTGTCGTCATCCAAGTCTCTCCCGTTTTGCGCAGTGCTGTGGAAAATGGCTGCGAACAACCGATTAGTGACGCCGCCTGCCCCTGTAGGTCAAGCAGCCCGATAGTTTCACATGTTACTAGTCCTGGCGGCCACCCTCAAGCGCGCCGGTCGCCGCCGACAATGGGTAACGCCTGCGCGATTACAGCGCTGGGCGCTTGCATTCATGGCCGCAGCCGCCCAAATGCTGTGCTCGAAACAGAGTGACGAAAAGGGCGCATTTCATGAAAACTCGTGTGCTTATTCTGGGCTCCGGCCCCGCCGGCCTGACGGCCGCCATCTACACGGCGCGCGCCGGGCTGAAGCCGGTTCTTGTCCATGGCCTTCAACCGGGCGGGCAAATGACGATCACCACGGATGTGGAAAATTATCCGGGGTTCGCTGACGTCATCCAGGGCCCGTGGCTGATGGAGGAAATGCAAAAGCAAGCCGAACATGTGGGTACGGAATTTATTGCAGATCTGATTGTGGACGCAGACTTGTCAAAGCGCCCCTTCACGTTGAAGGGCGACAGCGGCGAGGTCTACGAGACCGATGTACTTATCATCTCAACCGGGGCGCAAGCGAAGTGGCTGGGGCTGCCGTCGGAAGAAAAATTCCAGGGTTTTGGCGTCTCCGCCTGCGCGACGTGTGACGGCTTTTTCTACCGCGGCAAAGATGTGGCGGTTGTCGGCGGCGGCAATACGGCTGTTGAGGAGGCGCTTTACCTGTCGGGTCTCGCCAAATCCGTGAAACTCATTCACCGGCGGGACGAATTACGCGCGGAGAAAATCCTTCAGGACCGCGTCTTCGCCAAAGAGAACATCGAGGTCATCTGGGACCATCAACTTGATGAAATTCTGGGGACCGAAGACCCGTTGGGCGTCACCGGCGCGCGATTGAAGCACACGAAGACCGGCGAGACGCAAGAGATCGACGTCGACGGCGTGTTCATCGCTATCGGTCACAAACCATCGACGGAACTTTTTGTGGATAAGCTTGAAATGAAACAGGGCGGCTATCTGATCACGTCGCCCGACTCCACTGCCACCGAAATTGATGGCGTTTACGCCGCCGGCGACGTTACCGACGACATTTACCGTCAAGCTGTGACCGCAGCGGGCATGGGATGCATGGCGGCGCTGGAAGCGGAGAAATTCCTTGCGGAGCGCGAAGCGGTTCAAAGCGGTTACTAGGGACGAATTTGTAATGACAAACGAGACAGCAATCCTCGCGGGCGGATGTTTCTGGGGCATGCAGGACCTGATCCGCAAGCTGCCGGGCGTGACGCATACGCGGGTTGGCTATTCCGGCGGCGATCTTAAAAATCCCGGGTATCGCGATGTCTCTACGGGGAAAACCGGTCACGCGGAATCAATCAAGATCGACTTCGACCCGGAAATTATCAGCTATCGCAAACTGCTCGAATTCTTCTTCCAGATCCACGATCCGACGACGTTGAACCGTCAGGGCAATGATGTCGGCACGCAATACCGGTCTGCGATTTTCACGCTTTCAAAAGAGCAACAGATTACGGCGCGCGATCTGATTTCAGAGCTTGAGCAAAGCGATATCTGGCCGTCTGAAATCATGACGAAGGTTGAGCCCGCCGGCGAGTTTTATGACGCTGAGGATAATCATCAGGATTATCTTGAGACGTACCCGGAGGGGTATACCTGCCATTTCATCAGGCCGGACTGGAAACTCAGCTAGAGGTATTCGGCGATCGTCTGGGCGGCCTCACGGGTTCCTGCCGCCCCCCCAAGGTCCACGGTGCGCAGTCCCGCTGCGAGTGCTTTTTCCACAGCGGTTTCGATCGCGTCTGCAGCGGGCTCGGCGTTGAGGCTATGGCGCAGCATCATCGCTGCGGAAAGAATTGCCCCAATCGGATTGGCGACCTCGCGTCCGGCGATGTCCGGCGCAGACCCGTGAATCGGCTCGTATAGGCCGGGGCCGTCGCCGCTGAGCGATGCAGATGGCGACAGCCCGATCGATCCCGCGATCACCGACGCCTCATCACTCAAAATGTCGCCGAACATATTCTCAGTCAGGACGACGTCAAAATCAGCCGGATCGGTGATGAGCTTCATCGCCATCGAATCCACAAGTTGGTGACGCAGCTCAATGTCGGGGTAATCCGACTGATGAAGATCGGTCACGACCTTGCGCCAGAGGCGGCTCGTCGCCAGGACATTCGCTTTATCAACAGACGTCAGAATCTTGCGCCGACCCCGCGCCGCTTCAAAAGCCACCCGCGCGACCCGCTCCACTTCGGCGCGCGAATAGGCGCATAGATCGCTCGCGCTTTCATCGCCCTCGGACCGTTCGCCAAAATAGATGCCGCCGGTCAACTCACGGACGATCATGATATCGGCGCCGTCAACCTGCTCGGCCTTCAGCGGCGAAAGCGACGCTAAGACTGGTAACACCTTTAACGGGCGCAAATTCGCGAAAACGCCGAGCTCTTGGCGCAACTGCAATAAGCCTTGTTCCGGTCTTATGGCGGCGGCGTCCCATTTCGGACCACCGACCGCGCCCAGAAAAATCGCGTCAGCGGAGAGGCACGCCGTCAACGTTTCATCAGGAAGCGGATGATCATGGCTGTCAATGGCCGCACCGCCGAATAAACGTTCTTCGAAGCCAAACTCTAGGTCAAATTTCAATGTGATTTTACGCAATACACCTAAGGCTGCTTCCGTAACTTCCGGACCCACCCCGTCGCCGGGGAGTAAGACAATTTTTTTCTTCATCGCCGCGCCGCCTCATGGGCTTCGATTGCGGCCATGTTATTGAGGAGGTGACCGAGCGGATCCACACCGTCGAGGAGACAACGGCGCGCAAACGGTTCGATCTGGAACACCGCTTCTCTTTCGCCGACGGTCAGTTTGTTATCCTCAAGATCAATACACACTTTTACGCCGGGATCACTGAGGAGAAGTGTGTGCGTCTCATGGTCAACCTCAACCGGCAACAATCCGTTTTTGAGAGCGTTGCTCGTGAAAATATCGGCGATATCAGATGAAATAACCGCCTTGAATCCGAAATCCAGAAGCGCCCAGGGCGCATGCTCGCGAGACGATCCGCAAGCGAAATTTGATCCGGCGACGAGAATTTGATGCGTTGTGGTATTGGCGCCGTTCAACGCGCTGGAATTCAGAACGCGCCCATCGGCGTCGTACCGCCAGTCATAAAAAGCTGCCTTGCCAAGCCCTTCCCGGGACGTCGTTGTCAGAAAGCGCGCGGGAATGATCTGATCCGTGTCAATATCATCCTGTGGCAAGACAATCGTACGCGATATCAGTTTTGTGAATGGCTCCATAATTATGCTGGCTCCATGAACGGTCGGGGGTCAGAAATTCGGCCCGTGACAGCAGAGGCGGCGGCGGTCGCTGGACTCGCTAAAACCGTGCGCACACCCTTGCCTTGTCGCCCCTTGAAATTGCGGTTTGATGTGGAAACGACCAGCTCGCCCGGCGCGCCTTTGTCGCCGTTCATGGCGATACACATGGAGCAGCCTGGCTCTCGCCATTCCGCGCCCGCCGCAAGAAACACCTTGTCAATGCCCGCTTCTTCGGCGTCTCGTTTAATTTTCTCCGAGCCCGGCGCCACGAGCATTGTGACGTGCGACGCGATTTTTCGGTCGCGCAAAATGTCCGCTGCAGCCTGCAAATCCGACAACCGCGAATTCGTACAACTCCCGATGAAAACGCGATCGACCTTCACCGTGTCGAAGGTCGCACCAGGGTCCATGCCCATATAATAGGCCGCTTCCCGCGCATTATCTGAGCTCAGCGCCGGGTGAGCCCCGTTCGCCGCCGCCGCCGCATCAGGCGAAACACCGTAGGTAATCATTGGCTCAATCGACGCCGCATCAATGGTCACTTCCTTATCGAAAACAGCGTCGTCATCGCTTGTCAGCGATAACCACCGATCAACGGCCGCTCGCCAGGCGTCGCCCTTCGGCGCGTATGCGCGTCCCTCCATCCAGGCGACCGTCTTGTCGTCCGGCGCGACCAGACCAACGCGGGCGCCCGCTTCAATGGACATGTTGCATAGGGTCATCCGCCCTTCCATGGACAGAGCTTCCACAGCGGGGCCAGCGAATTCCATAGCGTAGCCCTGACCGCCGTCGGCGCCGACCTTAGCGATCATCGCAAGCGCCATATCTTTCGCCGTCACGCCGGGTGTGAGCGCGCCCTCAAACCGCACACGCATCGTTTTCGCCTTACGCTGTAAAAGGCACTGCGTCGCCAGAACATGTCCCACTTCGGTTGTGCCGATCCCAAATGCGAGGGCCCCAAAAGCGCCATGGGTTGAAGTGTGGCTGTCGCCGCAAACAATTGTCTTGCCGGGCTGCGTTAGCCCCAGCTCTGGGCCGATCACATGAACGATGCCGCGCCGCGCATCGCCGATGCCGAACAGTTGAATATCATTCGCCGCGCAATTTTCCTGAAGCGTCAAGACCTGCTGTGCGGCTTCTTTCGTCGCGAACGGCAGGACGCCGTTTTCATCAGCCGGCAATGTCGGCGTCGAATGGTCGAGCGTTGCTTTCGTTAAATCGGGGCGACGCACCTTCAGACCGCGTTCGGCGAGCACTGCGAACGCCTGAGGCGAGGTCACCTCGTGAATGAGGTGGAGGTCGATGAAAAGGATCGCCGGGCTGTCTTCCCGCTCTGGCGCAACTTCATGGTCGCGCCAGAGCTTGTCGTAAAGCGTAAGAGGGCCGCTCATACCTCAGGCGACCTTCGCTGCGCGTTGCGCGATCGCCTGATTGACCGCCGCCACGAATGCCCCAACCGCCGCGTAAGCCACATCGGCGCCGCGCACCGCGCCCACATATTCCGTCCCGCCGATTTCTACTTGTGTTTCCGCGCGCACGATCCCGTCGTCAACGGCTGCGATATGATGCGTATCGAGCGTTAAAATCTCCCCTTGCTGAACGCCAGCGATCGCGCACACGGCGTTAAAGGCGGCGTCGAACGGTCCCTCGCCTTCGCATGTCACGGTGCGCCGGTCGCCGCTTTCGTGCTCCATGGCGATGCGTGCATAAGGCTGGGTGTTTTCATCATACTCGGCGCGGAGCTCGACGGTGCGAAGACGCCACGGACCGGCCCGTCCTGGCCGCTCATTCGATCCCGTCACCAAACGCACCACGTCGGCGTCGGTGATCTCGCGCTGCGCGTCAGCGAGGTCCTTGAACTTGATAAAGATTTCATCAAGGCGCGTGGGCGTCACGCTCAGCTCCAGCGCTTCAATCCGCGACCGCAAAGCGTGTTTGCCGGAATGCTTGCCAAGCACAATCGAATTAGATGGCATTCCAACCGCTTCCGCATCCATGATCTCATAAGTGCGTTTGTTTGCGAGAACGCCATGCTGATGAATACCGGCTTCATGCGCAAACGCATTCTTGCCTACGATGGCTTTGTTGCGCGGAATGGGGTTATGCGTAACGCGCGCCAAGGCGAGGCTCGCTGGATAAAGCTTGATCGTATCGATCTGCGTATCAAGCCCAAAATAATCCTTCCGGGTTCGGAGCGCCATGACCGCCTCTTCCAACGAGCAATTACCCGCGCGCTCGCCGATCCCGTTAATGGCGCATTCAATCTGACGCGCGCCGCCGCGCACCGCCGAAAGCGAATTCGCGACCGCCATCCCCAGATCGTCGTGGCAGTGGACGCTGAAGGTTACGTCACCGGCGCCCGACACGTTATCACGCAGAAAGACAAAGAGATTGTACATCTCTTCCGGCGTCGTATACCCGACCGTATCCGGAATATTTATCGTATCCGCTCCGGCTTCTATCGCCGCCTGAATGGCTTCCGCCAAAAAGTCGCGTTCGGTGCGGATCGCGTCCTCAGGCGAAAACTCGACGTCGTCGCAAGCGCTTTTGGCAAACGCCACCAGATCGCTGATTTTCCTAAGAATTTCTTCTTTGGTTAGCTTCAGTTTCGCCTCGCGATGAAGCGGGCTGGTGCCGATAAAGGTATGAATGCGTTTCGACGCCGCTGGCGAAATTGCGTTGGCTGAAGCCGTAATATCTCCCTCATTCAATCGCGCCAA
Organism: Pseudomonadota bacterium; assembly: GCA_038534195.1. GTDB lineage: Bacteria > Pseudomonadota > Alphaproteobacteria > Caulobacterales > Parvularculaceae > JAJFFW01. The sequence continues at coordinate 54,731 of JBCAXE010000019.1, read as the reverse complement.
AGAACAAATCGTTGGGCCCTCAATCTCGTCGGCGATTGCGCGCACCGCCGCCGCATCGCCGGGCGAGGCCGCGGCAAATCCCGCTTCAATGATGTCCACCTTCAAGTCAGACAGCGCGCGTGCGACAATGAGTTTCGCGTCGGTCGCCATGGAGAAACCGGGCGCCTGCTCTCCGTCGCGTAAGGTCGTATCGAAGATCTTTACGTGATCGGATTTAGTGTCAGATACATTCGTCATGGCGCATCTCCGTCCAACCTTTGTTCACACGATTTGCGGGGCAAAGATAAAGTGCGCCTAGAAGGAGAAGAGCGGTTTCACACTTGCTCATTTTCATCTGCGGATGCATGGGGCTTCTCCTTTCCATTTCACTAATCAGTCACAACGCCGCGGCGAATTGACAAAACACCGGTGCGCGAGACTTCCACCAGACCCAACGGGCGCATAAGATCAATAAATGCGTTGACCTTTTCCCGCGTCCCGGTGACTTCAAAAACAAAAGACGTATGGGTTGTATCCAAGGCGCGCGCTCTGAAAATATCAGCGAGACGCATCGCCTCAACACGCGTATCGCCCTGACCTGACACTTTTATGAGCGCCAGTTCCCGCTCGAGCGCATCGGATTCCATGGAGACGTCAATGACCCGTTGGACGGGCACCAGGCGTCCGAGTTGCGCCTTAATTTGCTCAATCTTTGACGGCGTACCGCTTGTGACGACGGTGATGCGCGACCGGTGCTTTTCCACATCGGTTTCAGCGACGGTGAGACTTTCGATATTATATCCCCGCGCAGAAATAAGGCCGACCACGCGAGACAAGACGCCCGGCTCGTTATCGACGATCACAGCGAGAATGCGTTCGGCCGACACTTCATCAGTCGGCGATACAGGATAAACCGAAGCGGGGGCAGAGGGCGTGCTGGACATCAGACGAGTTTGCGCCCCTCTTCGCCGATTTCTTCTCCTGTCACCGCGCCGCCCATCATCATGTCATTATGCGCCGCGCCGGATGGGATCATCGGAAACACGTTTTCTTCCTTTGTCACGACGCAATCAAACAAGACCGGCTTATCGACAGCGATCATCGCTTCAATTTTCGCATCAAGCTCGTCAACATTTTCCGCACGGAATCCGGCGCCGCCATAGGCTTCAGCAAGCTTCACAAAATCCGGCAATGAGTCCGAATAGGAATGCGAATAGCGGCCGCCATGCAAAAGTTCCTGCCATTGGCGGACCATGCCGAGATATTCGTTGTTCAGAATAAAAATCTTAATGGGCAATTTGTGCTGAACAGCCGCCGAAAATTCCTGCATCGTCATCTGGACGGACGCATCGCCCGCAATATCAACGACAAGCGCATTCGGATGCGCCGCCTGAACGCCAAGCGCAGCAGGCAGCCCATAGCCCATGGTCCCGAGCCCGCCGGATGTCATCCATCGGTTTGGCGCGTCGAAGTGAAAATGTTGAGCGGCCCACATCTGGTGCTGTCCGACCTCGGTGGTGATGTAAACATCCTTGTCGCGCGTCAGCTCATAAAGACGTTCGATGGCGTATTGCGGCTTTATGAGCGCGCCTGATTTGTCATAGTCAAAAGAACGCGTCGCACGCCACGCGTTGATCTGCGCTGTCCATTCGTTCAAGCGCGATGCACTGAGCGGCGTTTTCTTTTCCGCAGCGCGCCAATTGGCGAGCAGCTGCTCAAGCGCCGTTTGCGCATCGCTGATGATCGCGAGATCGACGCGCACATTTTTGTTGATCGATGATGGGTCGATATCAATATGGATCTTACGCGAACCTGGAGAAAACGCGTCGAGACGGCCGGTCACGCGATCGTCAAACCGTGCGCCGACGCATACCATCAGATCGCAATCATGCATCGCATTGTTGGCTTCAAAGCTGCCATGCATGCCGAGCATGCCAAGCCACTGCGGATCGGAGGCGGGAAAGGCGCCCAGGCCCATCAATGTCGACGTGACCGGAAACCCTGTCTCGTGCGCCAACGTGCGTAATGTTTCGGACGCTTCCGGCCCGGCGTTGATAACGCCGCCGCCAGTGTAAAATACCGGGCGGCGCGCCGCGCGCATCATTTCTACTGCTTGCTCGATGTGACGCGGGCGCGGTTCCGGCACGACGATACAATTTCGTTTGCGCGCCGCGCTCTTGGTCACATAGGGCGCTTCCTCGAATTGGACGTCCTTCGGAATATCGAGAAGCACAGGACCCGGCCGCCCGTTTTTGGCCACATGGAAAGCTTCATGGACGATCGTCGGCAGTCGCTCGGCTGATTCCACGAGATAATTATGCTTCGTACACGCCCGAGTTATCCCGATCGTGTCACATTCCTGAAAAGCGTCGGTTCCGATGAGGGGGCGCGCCACCTGGCCGGTTATGCACACGATGGGAATTGAATCGAGCAACGCGTCAGCCAGCCCGGTGACCGCATTCGTAGCGCCGGGACCGGACGTTACAAGCACGACGCCGGGCTTACCCGTGGAGCGCGCGTAGCCTTCAGCGGCGTGTACGGCGCCCTGTTCATGTCGCATCAAAATGTGCGCGATTTTATCGCGCGCAAAGAGCGCGTCGTAGATCGGCAACACCGCACCGCCTGGATAGCCGAAGATGACCTCAACGCCTTGCTCCTCAAGGGCGTCGAGCAACAGCTCCGCACCCGTCTTCACGGCGCTAGATAAAGCATGCGTCTTTGGCTCGGCGGCGGAAACGCTCATGGATCAGCTCTCGGTGTTGGTGTTCGCCCCCGGCTTCAGCCAAGGCATCAGATCGCGCAGCTCTTTACCTGTGTGCTCAATCGGATGATCGAGGTCGGCTTCGAGCATTTTGTCGTATTTCACTTTTCCCGACTGGTTCTCAAGAATCCAGTTTTGAGCGAACGTCCCGGACTGTATGTCGGCCAGCACCTCGCGCATCCGTTCCTTGGTTTCGTCGTTGATTACTCGGGGGCCGGAGACGAGATCACCGTAAATCGCAGTTTCGGAAATGAATTCATGCATCTTTTCAAGGCCGCCCTCGTAAAGAAGATCGACAATAAGTTTCAATTCATGAAGACATTCATAATAGGCGATTTCCGGGCGATAGCCGGCTTCCGTGAGTGTCTCAAACCCTTTCAGAACGAGCTCCGTCGCGCCGCCGCAGAGCACGGCTTGTTCGCCGAAGAGATCGGTTTCCGTCTCTTCACGGAACGTTGTCTCCAAGGCGCCGGCGGTCGTTCCGCCGATAAGGCTTGCATAGCCGAGCGCACGTTCTTTAGCGCGGCCTGACGCATCCTGGTGTACGGCGAAGAGGCAAGGCACGCCGCGTCCGCGTTCATATTCACGGCGCACGAGATCACCAGGTCCCTTCGGGGCCACCATGATCACGTCCACCTCTTCCGGCGGTTTCACGCGTCCATAAAGAATTGTAAATCCGTGTGCGAAGGATAGCGTGTCGCCGGCCTTTAGCGCGGGCCGAATTTCTTCATTGAAAATCGCCTCGTGGCTCATATCAGGCGTCAAGATAGCGATAACGGAGGCCGCTTCCGCCGCTTCGCGCACAGACATGACGGTCAGCCCGTCCGCTTCAGCTTTTTTCGCGCCAGCCCCGCCAGCGCGGCATCCGACCACCACATCGCATCCGGAATTTTTCAAATTCAGCGCATGGGCGCGTCCCTGGCTGCCATAGCCGATGATCGCGACCTTGCCTTCTTTCATTGCGGCGGGATTGGCGTCTTCGTCCTTGTAGACTTTCATTGTTCTCTCTCAGCTCTCTAAAGGTTGAATCGTCACAGCGCCTCGCGAGGCGGATGAAACAAGGCGGGCGTATTTATCAAAGGCGCCGCCCATGGCGTTTGGCTTGCGCGGCTTGAACGCCGCTTTGCGCGCCGCCCAGTCAATGTCAGCGTCGATGCGCCGCTCGTCCGAGTTTATCGAAATCCTGTCGCCTTCCTTAATCAGGCCGATCGGACCGCCCGCCGCGGCTTCGGGCGCCACATGTCCGATGACAAAACCATGGGAGGCCCCGGAAAAGCGGCCGTCGGTTATGAGCGCCACCTCGCCTGCAAGCCCCTGTCCGGCGACGGCCGCCGTCACCGCCAGCATCTCGCGCATGCCGGGGCCGCCTTTGGGCCCCTCATATCGAATGACGATGACGTCGCCTTGGGAAATTTCACCAGCTTGTACGGCCGCGAAAGCATCCTCTTCGCAGTCGAACACGCGCGCGCGTCCTTCGAATGATCCATCGCCATATCCCGCCGTTTTCAAAACCGCCCCTTCCGGCGCCACGTCGCCATAGAGGATTCTCAAGCCGCCTGTTGACTTGATGGGCTTTTCAACACTCAGAACGACCTTCTGTCCCGCCGTCTCCTCAGCGTCTTCGAATTCTGCGAATAAAGTCTTTCCACTGACCGTCGGCGCGTCGACCAGCTTTCCGCCTTCCACAAGGCGACGCCCGAAGAGCGCCATACCGCCTGCCTCATAGAGGTCCTTAGCCAGAAAGCGTCCGCCGGGTTTTAGATCGGTGATAACCGGCGTCGTTCGCGAAAGCGTGTCGAATAAGTCGATGGAGAATGGAACGTCCGCCTCGGCGGCGATCGCGGCAAGGTGCAACACCGCGTTAGTAGAGCCGCCGCTGGCCACCACCGCGGTCGCAGCGTTACGCAAGGATCCCTCGGTGACAAACGATCGCGCGCTTCTTCCTTCCTTCGCCAGCGAAGCAACGAGCGCACCGCATCGCATCGCTTCATGCGCCTTGGCGTTATCCGCCGCAGGCGGATCGCCGGCGCCCATGGGCGCAAGCCCAAGAAACGCCATCGCCATCGCCATCGTATTGGCGGTGAATTGGCCGCCGCACGCGCCCGCACCAGGACAAGCCGATCGTTCAATGAGGTTTAGCTCTTCATCGGAAATATCGCCGTGCGCATGGGCGCCGACCGCTTCGAAAACATCTTGGATCGACAAGTCTTTTTCCACGCCGTCAATGGCGCAATGCCCCGGCATTATAGTGCCGCCATAAAGGATGACACCGGGGATATCCATTCGAGCAAGCGCCATCGCCGCCGCCGGAATGGTTTTATCGCATCCAACGAGAATAATCGCCGCGTCGAGCGCATGCCCGCGCACCGCAATCTCGATCGAATCCGTGATGACCTCTCGGGAGATAAGCGAAGCGCGCATGCCTTCACTGCCCATCGTGATCCCGTCTGAAACGACGATCGTGTTAAAGTCGATTGGCGTCGCGCCGCCGGATCGGACGCCCTCGCGAACAGGCCCCGCCAATGCGTCAAGGTGCATGTTGCACGGCGTGATCGTCGACCAGGTATTGACGACGCCAATCATCGGTTGCGCAAAGTCGTCGTCGGTGTAGCCGACCGCCCGCAACATAGCGCGCGCCGGCGCACGTGCGGGGCCTTTGACGATCGCGTCCGAATTTTTCGATGGTGGTTTCGTCATTTTTATCTGGACCAGTTCGATATTGCTTAAGGCAAAGAAAAACCCGCTTTCCAATTTGGGCAGCGGGCGGTTGCGGTTAGTATTTTGAGCGTTTCGCTATCGCACCGGCCATCTCTCCTTCACCACTAGAAGGAGGAGAGGATCAATCACCGACAGGCGGATGGAACCAAAATCGACGCTCATTTTAGACATCGCTCCAAACGAAATCGCAGATACACGCACTAAAAAGACAAGTCGACGGCATATAATCGCCAATCGCGGCGCCTTACAAGCCGAAAAGTCGAAAAAAAATACCCGCGACGCAAATTTATCGGAAAAAAAAAGGCCGGCGATGCCGGCCTTTCTCCAAATTTTTCGCGTACCGCGTTTAGGCGGTTTTCTTCTTGCGCGATGCGCCGAACAGACCGGCTGCGCCGCCGAGGAAGATCAGGAAGCCAGCTGGCAACGGCACTGCAACGTCATTGCCGTTAAGCGCTGCGGCCAGCGAGAATTCTTCCGGATCGACGCCCGGTGAAACAACAATTCGAACACTGTTAATGATATCGCCAAAGTTGACGCCAAAGTCGCTAAGATCGAGCGTCAAAATCTTTAGGTTGAAACCATTTACCAAATCGCCAGTGTTGGAAAGCTGTTGTCCGGTAAGCGTTACGCCATTGATAACCACATCAAACAGTTCGCTCATGCCGCCGAGACCCGCCAACAAAATATCGTCGCCAGCACCATTCGCTGCGCCACCGTCGAAGAGGATGTCAAATACGCAACCATTGCTATCGACGCAGGTCACGCCGGTATTTGCGGTCGCACCAATTGAAGCGTCCAGCTCACTAGCGCTCGGCGAAAGATTAAAAACCGGATCTCTACGAACGTCGTAGGTTCTGAGGTCGCCGTCTACACCTTGCACGCCATCAGCGATGTCATCCGAATCAAAATTATAGCCCGCGAACGTGATCGGCGTCGCTTGCGCCTGACCGGCCAAAAGCATCACAGCCGAGAATGCGATTGCTAAAACGGAACGATTTTTTACTAACATTACAAACCCCATTTGAAGCGCCTCAAATTACCACAGCAACAAGTTGGAACCCGCTCTGGTGCACGGACGGCGCCAAGATTAAATCCAGATGCTCGTGATTTACCAAAGACTTTGGATAAAGGAAAGCTAAAATTATCTTAAATATCTGAATTTATAGACAACTTTTGATATTGGCGTCGTCCCGGACCAACGCCTCAAACGAGAATATCGTTAATGTTTCGGTTAGCCGCGCTGTGAATACCGGAAATCATCGACATTTCCTCTCCACCAAATATGTATCACAGCCCTGACGCCATTGGGCGGCGCGGCGAAAAATGAGGTGAACGCCGACCATGGTCGCCGCCTAGAACGTTGATTTATCAGAATAACTATAACTTAAAACAAGCTCTCGAAATCCACGCGGTCGAAAACCTCCAGCTTCCCGCCAGCTGTCGCATTTAGAATTTCGCGGTTAGCCGCCCGGAAAGCTGATCGCGCTTTTTGGTAGGCCGCCTCCATCCGATCCACCCTGGGATCATGCCACCGATAGCCTTTTCCGAAATAATCCGGGTGAAAGTGATTTGGGTCATCACTCACGGACGTAATCGCTCTGCCCTCGACTTTTGCGTCTTTCGGGACGGAATAACTGTGATCGAAGCCCACAAGATAGACCTGGTCATATCCCATGAAAAATGCGAGCTGCATGGCGATGTAACTGACGGTGCCGCCGACCCAGACAATTCTTGCGGCGTTATCGGAAAAATGCGGGAAACCGAGATAATTCGAATAGTCGCACGCGACATTTAACCAACACGTTTCTTCGTCGCCGCTGAGGCAATAACGCAAGTAGTTACCGATCCACTTGGTCGGCCCGTGCAGGGCATTGATCTCATCGGCCCGATCTTCCGCAACGAAAATATCCTCAACGATGTAATGCGTTGGGAGAAAACCCATTTTCTCCCGGTTCAGATAAATCGCGTTAACACCGAACGTTACTTCATTCTTCAAAAGGCTGAGATCAACTTTGTTCAGGGACGGGCCGTTGCCAATGACAAATGCGCGCTTGCCGCGTGCGTAATCCTTGTAAGAGAGGATCCGCTTTTCGTTCGGCGTGAGCGCAACACCCCGCGACGCCGCCATATAGCGGAGTTTGCGTGAAATCTTGGTTGGCAAAGCGGGGCGATACGTCTCTGGAAACGGCGTGACGCTCGGATCTTCCGAAACCAGCCGTTTCATTTTCGCGACAAGGCCGCCCTCAACCGGAACGTTCGCGTGAAACACTTGACGCGCGGCGTAATGGCGAACCGGCGGCTCATTATATTTCAAAAGCCATTGCTGCGCCTTATTGGGGCCGGCGTGGGGCGCCGCCGCAAAGGACGCCGACAACTCAGGCGCGGAAGGCATTCCGTCAAACGCGCCCGACCACGAAATTGAAAGACTGTCCTCAGCGCCCGACAGCCAGGCGAAAAGCGGCGCACGATCTTTACGAAAATATTCCTCTTTGTACGCCGCCAATAACGTCTCTGGGTTTTTCTCCTCAATTCGGCTCAGAGAATGGACGAGACGGGGCAGCGCTCCCTCGTCGCGCAAGTGAAGCGTTGAGCTTTCGATGACAAACGAGCGGACCGCACATTCGCGATTTTCTCCGCGACGCCCGCGTAAAGCTCCCTCAAGTGCGAACCCGCCTGGAATACGCATTTTCAATTCGCTCAGTTCAAAACTGTCGTCGGAAGACATTCCGATGACAACGCTCAATGAAAGCGAAAGACAATCGTCATCGGTCAGATCGCGCAAAAGCGACGGTAATAATGTCGCGCGCATTGAGAACTTGAGTATGTCGATCCCGACGCAAATCTGCGTTCCACCCTCGGATCGCCGCACGTGAACGTCGAGGATTTCGTCGTCACGGTCTTCGGCGCGCACGCTTATTCGGGCGCCGTCGCCACTGATCGAAATCTTTTTTTCGTCGAGCGACGGAAAAATGGACTGGAGCGCCGTTTTCAGAACTTGAATAGCCTGCTCTTCTGATAATGCGGCTAGCTCCGCTTTTTCTGGTAATGCGAACACCACGAGATTTGATACATAGGCGAGGAGCGCCTTGAGACGGCGAAGAGACGGAAAAGCGCCGTCCCGCTCTCCAGCTCTGAGGCCGTCCGCACCCACATCATCTAAGACGCGGCGCGTCACAGCGAGAACGCCAGCCGCGGATTGTGCACCACCGAGATTCCGTCGCGCCAAAACACCCGTTATTTTTCCTTGCGTCGCTTTGACAATCTCAAGCGACCGCGCGCTCAGCCTAAATGCGATGTCGTGCAAAGCCAGGGCTCGAGGCGCGCAGAAATGTCGGTAGCCCTTTTGCTTCGCGCGCAAGGCAAAATCGGCGTCTTCGTATCCGAAGGGATTAAAAATCTCATCGACACCGCCGATGTCATTGAACATCGCCGTTGAGTAAAAACAGATACCGCCCGGCGCCGTATCAACTTCCACTGGGTCGCCCTGCGATGTTATCCTCACTCCGGCCTCTGGCGCATTCTTCAGATTTGATTGCGCGCCCAGATGCGGCGACGGTTCAACGCCGTATTCTGACTGGATGATTTTGTCGGTCGCATGGTCCGTGAAGAGATAACAACCGCGCCAATCGCGAATGCCCATATGATAAATGTTTTGGGCGCTGAGACCGCCAGCCTGCTCGATTTTTTCAAGAAGCGCTTGCGCCAGCGGCGTTTTCACGGGTCGGCCCTCCGCAAGCGATGCGACCTCCGCCTCATCAAACAAAACTGCCTGAAGTGATGGAAAATCCAGCGTCGCCGGGGTCAGAATTCCAAGCGCCTTAATGGCGCGATTAAGGGCGACATAATCCGCCCACAATAGCTGCAAAAAGTCAGGCGGCAGAATAATGTCGTCGTCAATCGACAGGATATAGTCAGCGCCGCGCGCCGCAGCCGCTCGCACTAGAAAATTTCGCCCTCCTGCGACGCCAAGGTTGCGGCCTTCGCTGATGACCTCGCCGCCAGACGCCATCCGGAGGCGATCTTCAATAGACGCATCGCGTTCGTCATTTAACAATATCAGTCGTTGCACGGACACCGCGGCGCCGTCTTGTTGCGGCGGAACGAGGCGCCGCATATTTTCCAACGATGCGAATGCAGACGGTAAATCTCTTTTCTGCACCATTGTGACGATCGCAATGGAAGGCATTCGCGGCTCCGAAAACAGGCTTGATCCAGGCGCGTTGTGGCGGAAGCCCCGAATAGGGTCAACCGCACGGAATAACCATCTGAAGCCGACGGGCGGATTGCGCTACATGCCGCTTCACCGGATGATGTGGGCAAGGCATTTTCACGGAGCAGAGGGATATGCGTCAGGCGAACCATTTGTTTTCCCGGCATCGGGTTTGGTTGAGCGCGACCGGCGCCGCCGCAGCGTTCCTCTTATCGCTCATTATCCTTGCGCCGCCAGCGGCCGATGATTTGGCGACGCTTCGCGGCGCGCCAAGCGACGGCTCAATCTATTTCATGGGCAACTCAATGTTCGGCACTGGCCTAGACATTGAGCTAGTGCGCCAAAAATTGCCCGGCGAACAGGCTTCGTTTGGTTATTACGATGGCCATTATTCGTCGATGTGGTACGCCGCCATCCGCAATAGCCTCATTCCTTCCGGAAACCGACCCAAAGTCATCGTCTGGGGCTTTCGCCCAACTTACGCCGTGCTTCCCGCATTTCGGCAGAACCAAAAAACCGCTCTCGACGCGTTGCATGATCCGGAAGACCCGATAGCGGTGAAACTGCTCGCGCTCGGCGAGCTCGCTGCTGATTCAGCAAGCGGCGCGTCAAGTACCAAAGGAATTCTTGGGAAGGTAACTGAAACTTCCGAATTTCTTTCTCGCCGCAGCGCCGTCAAGGATTACGCGCAGAATTTACTCGCGAAACGGACGGCCGTGATGTTTAGCGCCGATAATGACATGGCGCAGGCGTTTGCGGACGAAGACGCCAATCTCAAAATATCTGATGTCGTCACCGCGTTCGCCACGAAAGGGGCGATACGCCGGGCGGACGCGCTTGTGATCGATAATGGCGAGCGCTTTATCCGGGGCGTGGGAACGTCATTTGAAGATTCGTTCATTCCGCACACGGCGGCGCTTTTAGCGGAGGCGGGCGTTCCGCAACTGGTGGTCATATTTAAGCCCGTTTCTGAATTTGACGGGACGACGCCGGCCGAAGCGGTCGCATATTACCAAGAGGCGGTTGATTATCTAAAGGCTAAAAACATTCCTTATGTTGATTTATTCTCTGATAATAATCTGACCGAAGAATTGTATGCGAAAGGCGATCACTTCACCCATGCGGGCATGCAATATGTGACAACGGAAATAATTGCGGCGCTGCAGACTGAAGGTCTGCTCTGATGGTCAACGAAGTCGCTACCGCAACGCTATCCAACAGCGGGTGCAAGAGTCGTTTGAATGGCGTTTAATTCGTTCATCGGCTTCTTCTTCGCCATCGGCGTGGTTACGTTGTGCTGGGCTTTACCGGCGCGACTACGAAATTTGTTTTTGTTGATCGCAAGCTTCGCCTTTTACGCCTATGGCGATCTCTTTTATTGCCTGTTGCTGGGCTGCGTCATCACCATTGGGTTCGTCGGTGGACAAATCATGGAATCGTCCGCGCGCCCTCGCCTTGTGCTCACAGGCGCGATTTCAGCACTCCTCGCAATCTTGGGCGTCTTTAAATACTTCAATTTTTTTACGACTTCCTTCGTCGCGCTATTGGCTCAATTCGGCCTGCGCGCAGATCTCGTGACCGTGCAGATCTTACTGCCCATCGGCATCTCCTTCTACACATTTCAGACAATCGGCTATCTGATCGACGTCCATCGAAAAAATATTCGAAGCGAAAAAAATCTTATTGATTTCGCTCTCTTCGTTTCATTTTTCCCTCAACTCGTCGCAGGACCTATCGAGCGCTCGCACAACCTCTTGCGGCAAATAAAGACCGACCGGGCCGCGCCGAGCCGCGAAGATATCTCCTACGGTTTTTTTCTTATTGTTCAGGGATACGCGAAGAAAATCGTTATTGCGGATACGCTAGCGCCTTATGTGGACTTACTGTTCCAGCAGGACACTCTTTCGGCGCCGCTTGTCATCGTCGGGCTGATCTTTTTCGCCTTCCAGATATATGGCGATTTTTCGGGATACACCGATATCGCGAGGGGCTATGCGCGCTTGTGCGGGTTCAAAATCGTCCTCAACTTCGACAGGCCCTATTTCGCGTCCAGCCCTTCAAATTTCTGGCGACGATGGCATATCTCCTTGTCGGCGTGGTTCACGGAATATGTTTATATTGCGTTTGGCGGAAACCGCTCCAAAACCGCGTTGCGCCGCGGGAGCAATGTGGTCGTCACCATGGCGCTCAGCGGCCTGTGGCATGGGGCTGCGCTGAACTTCGTTGTCTGGGGCGCGTACCACGGCGCAATCATCCTTGGACAACGGTGGCTCAATGCGATTTCGGGAATAGGCGCGTTAAATCAAAAGTTCGGCTCGGCGCCGTCCCGGATTATCACATTCATTCTTATCATCTACGGATGGCTCTACTTCCGCGTTGAAAACATCGATCAACTCATGGCCTTTAATAAAGCGCTCATTAGCGACTGGACGGGATGGTTTGAAGCGAGCTTGATTTTTAGTCAGGGCGTTATTGTTCTGACGGCGGCTATAGCGATTGATCTGCTTGAGAAATTCTGGCTTGATGTGCGCGGCCAAGACATTCGACGTCACGCCGGGCTTTCGGCGTATCTTGCGCTCATGATTGTCTTTATCGCGCTATTCGCCGCCGGCGGCTCGGGGAGCTTTATCTATTTCCGGTTCTGACCGTTCTGTGATGAAGCGCGATATTTTTCGATCCCTTCTTCAACTTCGCCAAGGAAACGAACCTCGCCTTTGTCGATCCAGCACACCTTGTTGCAAAATCGGGTGATCGTCAGATCTGAATGGGTCGCGAGCACGAGAATACCCGCCTGCCCGACCACGCGCACGATCCGTTCATTCGCGCGCTTGCTGAAATTGCGGTCGCCGACGCCGAACACTTCATCAATCAGTAGAATTTCAGGATTGATCGCTGTCGCAATGGCGAAGCCAAGCCGTGTCTTCATGCCGGCCGAGTAAAGACGGATCGGCAAGTCGATAAAATCACCAAGATCGGCGAAATCGACGATTTCCTGTTCGACTGCAGCGATTTCGTTCCGCGACATGCCGAGTGTGCGCCCGGACAATAAAATATTCTCGCGACCGCTGGCGTTCTGGTTCATGCCCACAACGCTGGAAAAAAGCGTCGAGATTTTTCCCTGCGAGGCATATTCGCCGCGCGTCGGCGCATAGATTCCGGCGAGAACGCGGAGCAAGGTGCTTTTGCCAGCGCCGTTCACGCCGACCAGCCCGACGCGATCGCCAGAGTCGATATTCAACGTGATATTCCGCAACGCGCGCACGAAACCTACGTTGTTTTCAATATCGAGCCGCGCGTCGTGCGAGGCGCGCTTGCGGCGCTGGAACAATCCGGCAAGCGGGCGTCCGCCCACCGGCAAATCCAGATCCACATCTTTCAGGTGAATGAAACTCACGCGTCGAGCCTTTTAGCGAAATTCATGAACCGCCCATTCGTTCCATCAAATTCTATAGACGACTTCATGGCGAAACTTCGACTGGAGGAAAATGGCGAGAAAAAAACCGCTGACCGACAAGAAGCCGACAACGCCCCACGCTTCCAGAGACGCGAACTCCCCTGATAAAGGCGCGCGCACCAATTCGAGATAATACGAAAACGGATTATAGTCCGACAGTATCTTGCGAAAGCCGGAATCGCCCCGCCAGAAAATCGGCGTCGTAAAGAACAGGATACGCGTGATGCTCGGCATGAGAAACTGGAAGTCGCGAAAATAAACGCCGATGATGCCCATGATGGTCAGCATGGAAAACGCCGATAGCAAATAAAGCGGAATCACTGGCGCCAATAGAAGGACTTCCGGTCCAACCGGGTCGGCGTACATAAACAAGACGAAGAGCGGCACAGGGAGCTGAAATGCGCTCCGAAAAACAAGGTATGCGATCTTTCGCACCGTTATCGTCGAAAGGTTTGACGGCACGTTTTTAAGAAGCTGGCCCTGCGAAGTGATGTGCCCGGGCCCTTCGCCGAGAGACCAGGAAATGAAATCCCAGGCGTAGGCGCCGATCCCCACATAGAGCGCATACTCCCCGATCGATCCGCCAAGACGGCCGGAAAAGAGCAGCGTCAGCGTGCCCACCCAGGCCGCGAGTTGGAAGGCCGGCCACAGCGCGCCGAAAAATGAGCGGCGAAAAACCGTGATGAAATCATACCAGCCAAGCTCAACGGCGCCGCGATACCGCGCCACTTTGTTGAATGCTTGCTGAAACCCGTTGGAGCCCGCTGACATATCAGCTTCTTTTAGAGTATTTGAATCGACCATTTCAGCCGGTTCTAACGGGAGTTCGCCACACCGTGAAGGCCTCAGCGAAAATGCTTCGGCGCCCTCCTGCGAGACAAATGGCCTCAATCGTGATCGTGGCGAGATCGGCGCCCTGGATGGCGAGCCAGTCGCTAATCATGCAGCGAATCAGGGCCCTGTTCCGCCGATGTCCGAGCGGGAACGCGTCCAATGCGAGTTATGGCGTCCGCCCGTGGCGGGAAGAATTTGCGCTCAGATATCCGGTCGCCCCGAACAGGCGCAAATTCGTCTTTACCAACTAACACACTGCATTACTGGACGAAAAAAAACTTATCTTCCCCCCTTTTCACCGCCCGTATAATCGCCCGCTGATGAATTCAGTAGGAGTATTTGAAATGGAAACATCACCGCGCCTTGGCCTGTCGTATGTTTTGCCGCAACAGGCCCAAAAACATGTGACGGTCAATGAAAGCCTGCGCCGCCTCGACGCACTCATTCAGCTCAGCGTGCGCAATCGGCAGGAAACAAACGCCCCCGCCGATCCAGCGGAGGGCGACGCGTATATCGCGGCTCAGGGGGCGTCGGGCCTGTGGGAAAATGGCGACGGCGAGATTTGGGTGTTCCAGGACGCATCATGGCGAAATTTTGCGCCGAAGCCGGGTTGGCTTGTGTGGGTTGAAGACGAACAAAAACTGATCATCTGGACAGGCAGCGCCTGGATTGAACAAAGCGGCGGTGGTGCTTCGGGCGGGCCGACGCAGACACTTGACCGCCTGGGCGTCAATACGACCGCCGACGCAAATGCGCGGCTGGCGGTCAAAACTGACACGGCGCTGTTTAGCCATGACGATATCACGCCAGGCTCCGGCGATGTTCGAATGACCTGCAACAAGGCGGGCGACGCCAACACGGCTTCGATCGTCTTCCAAAATGATTTCTCGGGACGGGCGGAAATCGGGCTCACGCAGAGCGACGACTTCTCTCTCAACATGTCGCCGGACGGCGCAACATTCGCGAACGCGCTTGTCGTTAAGAAAGACACTGGCGATATCGGCGTCGGCGCCGCCTCCCCCATGGCGAAACTGGATGTCGCCGGAGACGCGGCGGCGCATTCCTATTTCAGTAAAGTCACCGCCCGAATTGACAATGATACGGTGATGGACGTCGCAACGCCGCAGCCGGCTGGACTCGCCATCATCTTCGCCGTCGGGAGCTCCGGGCGCGGCAACAATTACCCGTCAATGACTCACGCCGGCGGCGTCTTCTTCGATACTGGCGGCTCGCGCTCCGCGGTGAAATCGTTCGGCCATTCGAATTTCAATGTGACAACGTCGCCGCTTTCTGGGACGACGGGCACCGACGGAAAAACGACCGTTTCCGCACAAGCGGGCAAGCTGACCATCGAAAACAGGAGCGGCGGCGACTATGCATATGTCGTCGTCTTTCTTGGATAGGCGGCGCGGCCGCGTCGGCTTGACGGCGTTGCGCGATCCCCATACCACCGAAAGATGCGCGTTCGCGTATGGGCCGCCGCCATGTGAGTGCTATTTCGCGGAACGCCGCCAAATGCGCCGGCGATCAGTCTTTCCCCGGGTTCATTGATGAAACTATCCGTTGTCATACCAGTCTATAATGTCGCGAGACCTCTCTTGGACGAGTGTTTTCACTCGGTCGCCATGCAGAGTTTACGCAGCAATGAATACGAGATTGTTCTGGTTGACGACTGCTCAACGCTCGCTGAGACGCGCGATTGCGTCTTCGCATTTGTCGAGAAAACGCCTAACGCCCGATTGGTTCGTCACGAAGAAAACAAAGGGCTCAATGAGTCTCGCCGCACCGGCGTACACGCCGCCGACAGCGACTTTCTTGTGTTCGTCGACGGCGATGACATTTTAACCCGCGATGCGCTTGAATGTTTGCGAATGGAGGCCGCCAACACGCGAGCGGACCTCGTCACGGCGCCTTATGTGCGGTGGGATTTATCGCTGCACAGATATTCCGATAACAACTATTCGTCGCGTTCGTTTCCGGCGCACTATATCGCAAGACTAAAGGAAACGCTTGCCGGCAGGCGCTCCTTCACGATGTGCGGGCGACTTTTTAACAAACACATATTGACGGATGACGTTTTCGACCTACCGCCGCGGCTTTACCACGAAGATCTCGCTTGCTTTGTTCGCAGTCTCTACAAAGTGCGGGTTTGCGGCCATGTGAAAAACCCGCTCTATTTTTATTCGGTGAATTCCGCCTCGATCACAGGCGCGTTCACGCTTAAACATGCCGAGGACATTTTCTGGTCGTTGAACGACTGGGCGGACCAGGCGCGGCGCCATCAAATTTTGTCGAAAGTCGCGCCAGATCTCGCGGCGGGCGCGGAACGGTTCGCCGCGCTGTGCGTCGACCGGTGTCTCGCCAGCGAGCAGCTTTCAGATGACGAGAAGATGGAGACGCTTGCTTACATCAAGCGAGCTTACAACGAGTACAAGATTAAGCCTCCGGCGCCCACGCCGCAGAATTTGAAGACGCTGGTTGAGCGCGATGAAAATGCGGCGTTGGAAGCAACATCGACGGGACAAAATGCTAACGCCGCGGATCCCGAAACAGATGAAGCGGCGCTTCTCACGCAATATCCGCGTGGGCTCCAGCCCAGTGGAATGGCGAAGCGCCTTAAAGAAAAGATCGTCTTCATCTGTCAGGTCGACTATCAGTTGCGGAACGCGGCGGCCGTCGCCAAACATTTAAGCGGCCGCGGTTTCGACTGTGTCGTCCTTGACAACTCGGCCTTTGCGTCCGGCGGAAAGCGTCAGCTCGCCGCAGATGAGCGCGAAATTTTCGCAGACGTCGAATACGTGAAAATAGTAGAACCCCCTTACGGCGAAGACTATCTGTCAGGCGCAAGGGTCGTTATCATTTACAATGATTTTAACGATGATTTCCGGGCGGCGCTTGAATATCGCCATCGAATGAAATTGCCGTCAGTATGCGTTGTTGAAGGCATTAGCGATTTTCTGAGACATGACTTTGATCCATACCGGCTGTTGCCCTATCGGCGCTGCGATCATGTGTTCCTTGCGGGCGAAGATGACGCGCAATATTTCGAGGATCGCGATCGCCATATTGTCGGCCTGCCAATTATCGAGAGCCTCGCGCAGAAGAAACCGCGATTTCCAACCAACCCCATCGCCGCGCTCAATGTGAATTTCACCTATGGCGTTCTGGAAACCGAGCGCGACGGCTTTGTTCAAGCCGCTCGAGACGCCTTTGAAGCTCTAGACTTGGCCTGGGTCATTACGAAACACCCCGCGGATACGGCGCGCCTGCGCGGATTGCCCGTCACGAAGAAGACGCAATATCAGTTGATCGATGATTGCAGCGTTTTTGTGAGCCGGTTCGCAACAGGCATTTTGGAGGCGCTCGCAAGCGGCAAGCCCGCCATCTACTTCAATCCCCATCGAGAGAAAGTTCAAAAATTCACCGTTCCGATGGGCGCCTTTCCGGTCGCGCACACAGCCGAAGAATTGAAGACCGCCCTGAAGCAAACGCTTGCCGACATAGAGAAGGGCGTCGATTTCCGTGCGCGCGCGGCTGATTTTCTTGAACACCACACCGCATTTTCGCCAGATGGGGAGACCTCGGCGACGCGCTTCTGCGACGCTGTGGAGACAGTGATTCGCAATACGGCGGACGGCGCCGGACAGGCCGAAGAACTCTTCAAAAAATCCGCAAAATGGTCAGCGCTTCACTCGGCGAATGCCGCAAAAGATGAGAAAAACCCACCGGTGGATGAGAAAGATGGCGACGGTCCGGCTGGGCGCGCGCAAGCGGACGGTCCGGCCAGTGAGGCTCCGTCGCACTCATTTTACAATGCGCTCGCCTATTTCGACGGCGCGACAAGCGTTGAGACCGCTCCTGATGTGAGTGGCGCTCGGCGGCTCGCATTGGAATGCGCCTTTATCTCAGGTCCGCTCCCCAAAGGTGCAGAGCGGTCGGAGACCTTCCCGCCAATGCCCCTCGTCGCAGGACCGTTATCGATTTATCAATTCAAGAGCGACGAAATCACCGTCAACGCCACGCTCGAAAACGGGAAGGGTAAGTCCGCAACGCTGCCGATTGAGGAAAACCAGCCTGTTTATTTGCAGTTTTTGATCGATATGGGCGACCAAACGGCCGCCATATATTTGAACGACGAACTGGCGCACACATTCGAGAAAATCGATCCTCACTTCAGGCTTTTGCGAATCGGCAAAGGGTTTGAGGAGCGTTTTTGGACCGGGCGCATGCTCTTGTGCCGCTTGTGGGATGTGTCCGCCGAGGCGATGACGGCGAGCGATCAGCCCCCTGGGCCCGACTCCTTGCTCATCGATTTTGCGGCCGGAAAATTTATCGAAAAGCCATCCAAATCAGCCTCGTTCGGCGGGCCATTATTCAAAGGTCTCACCGGGCTCGCCAAACGCCGCGGTAATCTCTGACATGCCGAAGATGGTCGCCGGAATTCATAGGGGTTCGCGGCCTCCGCGCATTCTTGACATATCACCGAATTCTCCCGAATTAGGGAGCGTTTTTCACCCGGAAGAAATCGCTGTAAACGCTGAATTCTCGCGCCTGGAACGGTCTCATGCTCAATCGCCTACAACAAAAAGAACACGCGCTTCCGAGCGATTGGGACCATCTGAAATACCTTCTCCACACGCCCGAAGCGCGCATGGCGGGCGCCTTTTCGGAAGATGCCGCGCAAGATTACTACCGAAAGAATGCGGGCGCCTATACATTCGGCGGCGACGAAGCGTTACGCAACAAGCACCATATTGTCACCCTCCTCGGCTATAGCAAAGTTCAAGAGTCGGGTAATCGGCATACGAACTGGTTTCCATGGAACCGTTTCCGGGACGCAATCGAGACGATCGGTTATCAATGCGAGTGGGCGGAAATCGACGACATCAGGAGAAATGACGAAGCACGGATTTTCATCACATGGAACGAACCGACAGCGCTGGAACTTTATCAAAAAGATGTTGTGCGCCCTCAGGATATCGTTCTTCAAAAACTTACCAGCCTTGGAAAAGGCATGGAGGACGTGAACTGGACCGCCGACGCGCGCGAATGGTCGAAACGCTGGGAATGGCCTCTTTATCGCACCGTCGAATATCTAACGGATCTCGGGCTGAACGTCTTCGGGTTCGGATGCAAAACCGATCCGAGCCTTTTTCCGGAAAAGCAGCGCATTGTGGAGAGACTGCAAGACCGTATTTTCTGGATTCCTTGGGGCGGCACGCCGTTTAATTGGGAAGAGATCGTCAACGCCGAACCCAAAACGTCGGACTTCTCCTATGACGCCGCTTTTGTCGGCAGCAAATGGGGAAAAGTCGGCCGCGGTAATATAGACGCCTGGGACAAGTATCTAACACCATTAGAAAACTCCACCGAACTCAACTTCAAAAAATTTGGCGGCATCGGCGAGAAGATGGTGTCCGACGACGAAATGGTCGAAATCCTACGCCAGGCGAAATTATGCCCAATCGTCCATGCTCCAAGCTGGCAGGCCGAGCGCGGCGTTCAGGACCGTTTCTATACGGTCTTTTTGTCAGGACGGTTCGGCATTTGCGATAATTTCGGCGCGGCCGATATCTTTGGCGACGACATCCTCGATATCATCACCGAGGACAAGCAGGAATATTACGAACGCAGCGTTCACTTCTGCAAAAATCTCGATGAACAAATGCCGTATATTGAGAATATCCAACGCAAAATTAAGCAGGAGCATAATTTCTACGTCACCTGGCGCAGAATCCTGAGCGAGCTTCCTGAAATCAGCCAAGACGCGTAAAAGGACCTATTGATGTTCGACACCTTCACGACGCCCTTTCTCCGCAGAAACGGCGATCCCAAAACGCTCTTCAGGCACATTCTGACGGCAGGCGACAGCGCCTTTTTTGATTCGCTCCTGTTACTGATTGAATCGATCTATACGCATTCCTATCAGGAATTTTACAGCATTACGATTTACGATCTGGGCCTAACGCAGGAGCAACGCAAAACGCTGGAGGAAATCCCGCGCGTCAAACTCCTCACATTCCCCACGCGCGACATCAATGACGATTACATCAAGAATTATTTCTTCAAGGTCGATATGATGTATCTTGCGCAGTATCACGCGCCGACTAATTTCGACCGAACGCTGTTCCTTTATATCGACGCAGGCATTCTTCTTAACCGGTCCCTCGGGCCAATCTGGAAGCAGATAAACGAAACCGGTCATTTTATTACGGACATGGCCGACCGGGCTGCATGGGAAAGCACGGGCGACAATATTCGCCTCTTCAATACCTTTCCGGACGAATTACTCGAGTCAGGACTCGACCTTGATTTCGACCTTCTGTCGAAGTCATTGCTCCGCCCCGGCATTCTCGGGTTTAAGCTGCACGCACCATTTTTCGTTGATGTCATTGAGAAGTGCTACACGCTTGTTCAAAGGGCGCCGGAATTGTTGCGCGGCCCGAAGTTCACAAACCGGCAGCTGGATGAGCGCGCCGACTTTTTCCAGAAATTGAAATCATATCAAGATGAAAATGATATTTTCGCTTGTACGGATGAATTTATAGGCTTCCGGCACGATCAGTTTTTATACACCTATCTCATTCACAAGGCTGGCTATGATTATTCGAGC
Organism: Pseudomonadota bacterium; assembly: GCA_038534195.1. Lineage (GTDB taxonomy): Bacteria > Pseudomonadota > Alphaproteobacteria > Caulobacterales > Parvularculaceae > JAJFFW01. Next base: position 34,162 of record JBCAXE010000019.1, on the reverse strand, counting down.
GCGAAGGGCGTTACCTGCGATATTACCCATGCATTCGCCTCCCGTAAGAATTTGGAAGGCGGCGATAACAGGATGGTCACCCGAGGCGATCTTGCTGGCAAATATAACGAAACCTTTCTAATCCATCGCAATACGGTGACGGACAGTGTTGATGTTGAAAAACTGAAACACTGGTTCGCCTTTGATAATGAGGAAATCGCTGACCGGCTGCGCGGCAAGCGCATTGCAATCGTCGGTCCGGCTCAACATGTCTATGAAAGCGACAACGGCGCGCTCATTGACCAACACGACTTTGTTTGCCGCGTAAATAAATATCGTAAGGACAACAAATTTGCGAAAAATATCGGTTCGCGCTGCGACCTTCTTATTCACTGCATTTCCGAGACTGAAGAAACAGGCGGCCCTGTAAGCGCCGTTGATTTCTCTACCGACGACCCCGTTGTTTTATCGCCTTACGCGCTGCTTGATAATTTTGATGAGCCGTCAACGTTTCAACCCTATTACGGCAACCTCCGGAACTTCCGAAACTACTTCCGGAAATATGACTACAAGACGTTCGCGCCATCGAACGAGGACTATCTTCGGCTGGAAAGGGAATTAGGATCGCGACCAAACACTGGCTTCACTGGCATATTGACACTGCTCGACCTGAAGCCCGCCGAATTATTCGTGACTGGATTTACGTTTTTCGCCGGCGGTTACCATTCATCCTATCGCAATGAAACAGAAACCGATGTTTTAACAAAAATGTCCGACTCCGGATTCCACGATCAAGCGGCGCAGCTTGATTATTTCGTACGCAAAGTCGCGAACAATCCACGTCTGCGGATGGACATGGCGCTCCATGAAATTGTGAACAAGGCGCGCTTTGACATCGCCAAGGACGATAAGGCGCTCACGATCATCGGCAACGGACCTTCGTTGAAGGGATTTAATTTCCGTACGCTTAGAAACCAAACAACGGTCTCATTTAACCGCGCCTATATCATTTACAAAAAAGAGAATTTCTACCCGTGCCATTATTTCTGTATCGATAAAGCTGTTCTCTTGAACTGCCTGGCCGATATTGAGGGCCTATTGGACTCGCCGATCCAGCGTTTTGTCCTGCTCGATTGCCCTGAAACAGCTCACCTGAAGGAACATCCGAAGGTTGAGTTGGTCGGGAAAACTAAAGAGAACGCCCCCTTCTTTGGCGACGTGGCGACCTATTCCCTGCATCATTTAATCAACGAGGGCTATCGCGCATTTGATATCTATGGCTGCGACTGCAGCTATATCGAAGATATTGATAAACTTAACGTCGATGTCGAACGAAACGAAGACGATCCGGCAAGACGCATCGTATTGAAGCCACGCAAGGGCGCCAGCGATCCCAATCATTTCCTGCCTGAATATTTTGGCGAAGGAACAGAATATTCCGTTCCGCGAGAAGCTAACCATTATAAATGCTGGGAAGGCGTAAAGGCGCTGAGCGACGAGACCAAATCTGCTATCGTCTTCCGAACGCCAAGCAAGGTCAGCCATCTATTTAGTGAGGAAAAATATCTCGATAACGCGGATCAGCCCTACTTTATTTCGTTCCTGAAGGAAAACGCGCTTGAGATTACGCGCGCCTACCGCGCGCATGTGGATGAAACAAAGATTGTCGCGAAGCTCTTGTCCGATCGCAAAGGCCCACAACACACCATTATCGATGTGGGCGCCCATTACGGTATCGCCGCCAGCTTCTTTTATAATCTGGGGTGGACCCTCTTCTGCTTCGAGCCCGACGCTGAAAACCGCAAAAAACTGATAGCCCGCTATAAAGACTCCCCGAACGTCACCATCGACACACGGGCGGTCAGCGACCAGTCCGGCGAAGGGGCCGCATTTTTCACATCCGATGAAAGCACTGGAATAAGCGGACTGCACGCTTTCCGGGACACTCACGCTGAAACGGCCAAGGTCGATGTCACGACAGTTCGCGACATTATTGCTGAGCACAACATCAACCATGTGGACTTTCTCAAAATCGACGTGGAGGGATTTGATTTCTCCGTTTTGAAAGGCGTTCCCTGGGCGGAACTCAAACCGGACGTCATTGAATGCGAATTTGAAGACGCAAAAACATTAGGCCTTGGCCACACATGGCGCGACGTCGCGGATTATCTTTGCGACAGAGGATACGCCGTTTACGTCAGCGAATGGCATCCGATCCTGCGCTACGGGATTCGCCATGACTGGCGTCGCGTTGAGCGCTATCCAGGCGTCGAGATGCAGCCGGACGCGTGGGGCAATTTGCTCGCCTTCCGCGACGACCCAGGATATGGCGCGGTAAGGGAAGCATTTGAGAGCTTGCTCAAAAAACGGGACAAGCCTGACCCGGACGCCGGGAGCCTGCCAAAATCCGCAAAACAGAACGAAGCTGTTAAAGCGCCCTCTGCTAAGAAGACGTCTGATACGAAAACGACGAAAAAATCTGCAGACAGAACTAGCGTCGAAGCGCAAAAAACAGCGCCCGTGAAACGTCCATTCTACGCGCCGTTCGGAGAATGGCTGCGACGACGCAGTCCGCGCATTTTCTCCCTGGTGCGATTTGCCCGGCGAGCCGTCGCCGGCTTTTTGAGACGCGGCGTGTGGACGTTGCCTCTGCTTTTCGGCATTGCAGCGATCGCCGTCATGGGCGCTTTGCAGAACGACGCCATGACGCGCCTGTCGATTTTAGGCGTTGGCGCGTTCGCCGCAGCCATGGTTTCAATCCTTTATCTTGGCTTGCGCCTCTATCAATATGTAAACGCACTTTCCGGCGAGATTGCTCAACTGCGAAAATTACTTAAGTCGGAAACCGAAAAAAACCGTACAAAAACCAACGATGCACTCGCGACAAACCGGCGCTTGGCCGAGAACGCGCTGAAAACGAGTGATCGGTTGAAAAATGATTTTGGCGCGACTGTCGCGAAGCAAAACAATGACATTCAGTCGCTCAACAGGACCAGGATTTCAGCCCAAAAAGACCTGGAGCGCAAAATCGCGACTGGCCTTGATCGGCAAGCGTCAGCCCTAACCACTGCAACCGCCCGCCTAACCAATCATGAAGCGGATTTGAGCAAGCAGAAGCAAGCGCTCAATGCGCAAAATAAAATTCGGATATCCGCGCAGAAAACCCTCGAAAAGGAGATCAACCGCCTCCAGTCAACATTAGACGATGACAAGGCTGCGTTCGCGCAATCACAAAAGGAAATACAGGCACTCGCCGCTCAGTCGGTCTCGCTCGATATGCTGGCCGTTATGAGAGCGATGAGGCCGCTTTGGCTAGGCGGAAGTTCCGTGGAACGCCTTAACAGCGAGAACAACAAGGAGCACGGGCATGGTCTCCTAATGGCGTTGCTGATCGACGAAGAGAAAAAACAACCGGGACTGCTCGCCAGTAAGACCCTGATCGAAATCGGCACCACGCGAGAGCATATGCTGGGCCAGAAATCGACACAAAAACTTGCGATATTCACGATGGCGATGGAGATGAACTTTGTCAGCGTCGACATGGACGAGAAAAATACGGCCGCTGTCAAGAAGATGATGCCGTACATTAATCCGGCCGCAGACGCCAAAACGAAACAAGGCGAACAGTTTCTGCAGGCTTACGACAAACCGCTGGACTATGTTTATCTCGACGCGTTCGACATTCACCACGACCATCATACCGACGAACGTCACCGCACCTATCAAAAAGTTCTCAATACGGAGATTACTGACGACGCATGTTGGGAAATGCACCGCCAATGCGCCGAAGCAATTATCGAAAAGATGATTGTCGGCGGGATCGTGGCGCTTGACGACACCTGGACCGGTACTGATGGACAATATGAGGGCAAGGGAAAATTGGCCGCCCCCCTATTGCTCGAGAATGGATTCGAAATTGCGGCTTCCACACAAGAAACGCTTTGCCTGAAGCGCGTGGCGTCCGCGGCGCAAACAAAATAGAGTATTCAGAGGCGAAATATTGATCATTATACGGAAGTAATAGGATTTTGCCCTTACCAAGGGCGCCGAAAATAGTTTGAACATCAACAGCGAATTTGCCCCCCCCCGCGCGATCCCGTCGGAATTGAAATAGAAAGACAAACTCTCATGACAATCACACAACTCATTCGCGACATAGACAATGAAGTCATTGAGGGCGAGACGATTTCGGAATCCTTTCCTAATAACTTAACAGGAATGAGCGGCAGGAAGTTCCGCACGCTTGTTGTTGAATTGGTTCGCAGATCACAGAGCGGATGCTATCTTGAAATAGGCACTTTTAGGGGCAAGACGATCTTAACTTCAGCAAATGCTAATCCTGACAAGGATCATGTCGCCGTAGATAATTTTTCACAATTTGACAAGGACGGTGAGAACCTTCGCATCCTAAATGAAGCGAGCAACGAGCTGACAAATTTCAAGATTCACGACCAGGACTATGAAATCATGCTGCGCGAAAGTCGCCTGCCGAAAGCTGGCGTCTACTTCTTTGACGCTTCCCATGATTATCGTTCGCAAATTATCGCCTTGATCAACGCGCCGCGCTTCCTGACCGAAGGCGGCGTTATTCTGGTCGATGATACGAATTATCATCACGTCCGTTACGCGTCATACGACTTTGTCACGGCCTTCCCGGCGTTCAAACTTGTGGCTGAGATCTACACCGGGATACATCCGGGCAAGTTAGCGGGCGCCGAAAAAGAGCATGTTGTTGCGACCTGGTGGAATGGCGTCAACGTGATCGTTCATGACCCCGACAACAAATATGAGAATGTCGAATTACAATGGGACGATGCAATCCGCGATCAACTGACGAAGAACGGCCAAGCCGGTTGCGATGCTCGATCAATAAAATCGCAAATCAGCTAGAGATTTTATAACGTTGGTGTTGCATGACAACACCGCCCATTACCTTCGGATTAGAAAATAAAATCGTCGCCAGATAATTGCGCAATCGTCACGCCAACGAGTGTAATCGAGTCGCCGTTGGCGAAGTCGATAACCGTGTCGCCATTCACTTCGCTCGCGAGCGAAAGAACATCGGCGAATGTTTCTGATGACGTGTTTTGCAGGTCAATGAGATCGTCAAAACCACCGCTATTGAAATCATCGATCCTGTCGGCGCCAAATCCCTGATCGAAGACAAATGTATCGTTGCCGTCGCCGCCAACCAGAACATCATCGCCTGCGCCGCCGTTGAGCGTATCCGCGCCGGCGAGCCCAAACAGAAAATCGCGGCCATCTTCACCGATGAACGTATTGCTGCTGCTTGACCCCACGAGCACATCGTTTGAGTTCGACCCCCGAACACTTTCAATGCTGGTAAGGCTGTCGCCCTCCGCCGAGCCGCCTTGCCCTGTTCCGTTGAATAAGCGCACTGTCACGGCGCTCGCTGAGTCTACGTAAGAGGCCGTGTCAAACCCTGCGCCGCCGCTGATGATATCGGCGCCGGTTCCGCCCGTAAGAACGTCATTGCCGGCGCCGCCTTCAAGCGTGTCGTTCCCCGCCAGCCCAAACAAGAAGTCGCGTCCGTCTTCACCAATCAGACTATTGCCCGAATTAGAGCCAACGATCACATCATTAGAATTCGAGCCGCGAACGCTTTCAATGCTGGTGAGGCTATCGCCTTGCGCCGAACCGCCTTGGCCCGTCCCATTAAACAGGCGGACCGTCACCGCGCTAGCGGAGTCAAGATACGACGCCGTGTCAAATCCATCACCGCCATCGATGCTATCGGCGCCGCTTCCGCCTGTAATGACATCGTCGCCATCACTTCCGTTGAGCGTATCCGCGCCAGCAAGGCCGAACAGAAAGTCACGACCGTCTTCGCCGATCAGACTGTTTGCGCTGCTTGAACCGACAAGCACGTCATTTGAATTCGACCCCCGGACGCTCTCGATGCTGGTGAGGCTGTCGCCTTGCGCTGTACCGCCTTGGCCCGTTCCATTGAACAAGCGAACCGTCACGGCGCTAGCGGAATCCACATAAGAAGCAGTGTCAAATCCCCCGCCGCCAATAATTGCATCTGCGCCAGTCCCGCCAGTCAGCACATCATTACCCGCGCCGCCCTCGAGCGTATCTGATCCGGCAAGTCCGAAGAGAAAGTCACGGCCGTTTTCGCCTGTGATGCTATTTGCAGCGCTGGAGCCGACGATCGTATCATTTAAGTTTGAACCCTGAACATTTTCGATGCTCGTCAGGCTGTCACCTTGCGCAGACCCATTCTGGCCAGTCCCATTGAACAACCGCACCGTTACACCGCTGACTGAATCCGAATAGGAAGCGGTGTCGGTCCCCGCGCCGCCATTGATTGAGTCAGCGCCGGTTCCGCCGGTTAGAAAATCGTTTCCAAGGCCGCCCAAAAGGGTGTCGTTTCCGGCGCCGCCAAATATGTTGTCATTGCCCGAGACGCCGTCAAAGAAATCATCACCGCCCTGAAGATCGACAACATCATCAAAAAGATCAAAACCGAAAACTCGATCAGCGCTTTCGGACGGCTCAGGAACATCAATGCCCAAATCGGCCAAAACCGCCACGTCAAGTTGCGTTACATACTCGCGCGTCCGCGGCGCGAATACCGGATCCAATATCGGAGAAAGTCCGGAAAGTGGAAAAATCAGGCCTTGTTCAAAATGAGAGCTGTCCGCGTCAAGCGGCACGTTTCCGCCGAACGCTGCCACAGCGTTGGCGCCAGTGAACACACGGTTGGAGCCGGATCCGGTCGCCAACGTTTCAAAAACCGAATCATTCGAACCGCTAAAAGAAATGAACCCAAGCGGGTGACCCAGCTCGTGTACGATAATCGAAAGAAGATCGAATTGACCAAACGCGATCGGCGCTGTGCGCAACAACGGATCGGGATCAATGAAATACTCATTCGCATCGAAGCTGGCGCTATTCAGAACAACTTCAGCATCCGGCGCTGATCCGTTGATGTCGATACCGGTTCTGATTTCGTTGGTAACGCCAGAATCAAAAACGCCGTTACCAAGGCTAACGCTCGAGTTCGGCCCAGCTTCAGCAAGCGTGGTGTCACCAAGATCTTCGAGACTGATTTCCACTTCAATAGTTGCAGTCGAGTCGCCCAGATAACGCGACCAGATATCGCCGGCGATCTGAAACAAATTGAGCACTGCGTTTCGCGTCGCTTGCGGAATACTACTGTTCGTGAACGACGACGCAAATGTGAAAACCCAATTGACCATTGATTGCTCCAGATGAATGAAATCTTTGTCTCGTTATCGCAAAAGCGAACGCACGTGAAGTTTCCGCCTACGGGCAAATTGCGTCTATTGTACGATTTGACGCGATTAAATTCTGGTTACATCAAAGCGCGCGACTCTTCGTCAGTCTAACTAGAGTATTGATATACCTTGTTTTTTTCAAGGTTCGCGTTTGCCTTCAAACAGAATAGGCCGCCTGACTGAGGCGATTGCGAAATCACATTTTCGTTAAGTCCTATCGACGCCGACGTTACGTAGAGGCGGTCTGCCACGATCGCCACCGAAGTGGGTCTGGGCACGCCGATCGCAACCTGGGAAAGCAATTCGCCCTCCGGCGAAAATCGGCGCACAACGCCGCCATCCCAAAAAGCGACCCAAAGACATCCGAACCGGTCAATATCCATTCCATCTGGAAATCCATCCTCCGGTTCAAATTGTAGAAATACCTCAATCTCACTGAGGCTTTGGCCGTCCGAGCACGCCCTAAATATTCTCTGTTTGGCGGAGTCTGTTAGGAACACGCAACCGCGCTCATCATCGAAGGCTGGACCGTTCGTCACCATAAAATCTTTAAGCAGATTGCCGGCGTCGCCCCCCGGCGAAAGCCGCCACCATTGGCCCGATGCGCGCTTTTCCGCATTATCCATCGTGCCAGCCCAAAATCCGCCAGCGGGATCGATTTTTCCATCGTTAAATCGATTGCCAGGAAGGTCTTTCTCCGGATCGATAATTTTTTCAAACATCAGAGAATCGTCTTTGATCTGTAAGCGGTGAAACCCCTGCCTGTTTACACAGATATAGTCGCCGCCCTTCGCCAGTCCAACGGCGCTGATCATATCGGAGGCTTTATATCGTTTGTTTGAGAGTGTGGCCGGATCAAACAGGAACAGCGCGTCGCCCTTGATGTCGAGCCAAATCAATCGGTTGATACGAGGGTCCCAAAGCGGCCCCTCACCAAGCAACGCTTTTTCGTCAGCGACGCAATCAATAGATAAAATTTCAACAGGGGGAACCATCAGACAGGATCGTGCAGCCGTGAAAGAATACCGCCGTCTGCATAGAGCGTTGATCCGGTCATAAACGACATCGCCCCTGACGCCATCATAACGGCGATCTGTCCAATTTCTTCCGGCGAGGCGATGCGACCAATCGGATGAAACCGTTCTAGTTCGCGAAACGCTTTTTCATTGCCTTCAAATCCCGCCTTTAACATGGAGGTCGCTGTGGCGGCGGGCGCGAGTGTGTTCACGCGTATATCCGGACCGAGATCAACCGCTAACGCCCGCGTGAGCCCATGAAGCGCCGTCTTCGATGTTGCATACGCAGCGAATTCCGGTTTGGTGGCTTGTGCATGCACCGAACCAATATTGATGATCGCGCCTTTGCTTGCCCTTAACTCAGGAATGAACAATTTACACAGGACGAATGGCGCAACGACGTTGACCGATAAACTTGCGACAAGATCTTCAACGTCCAGTGACTCAGTCGGTTTCACGATTTGCGTCGCCGCATTGTTGATTAACGCGCCTAATGGTTTTCCAACCGAAGCATCACGAACCTCCTGCGCAAACGCAGTCGCGGCCGCCTCGTCCGCAGCAATGTCAGCCAAGTCGACACAGATATAATGGTGCGCGCCTTCACCGTCAAAACGATCCGCTTGGCCGGTCGCAATGACATTGTAACCCGCCTTGAAGAACGCGCCCACGAGAGCAGCGCCAATTCCGCCGGTGCCAGTTACGCCGGTGATTAAAACACTTTCCACCATTCAAGCCGTTCCAAGAAAGCCCGCGATTTTGTCGATGGCGAGCAAGCTGACGCGGCGAACCGCGTCGACGCTATTTGAACCGTTATGTGAGCCGAAGATGCAACGATCAAATTCTCGCAGCCTTGATGTCGCCGGTAATGGCTCCACCTCAAAAACGTCGAGCGCTGCCGAATGAACAACACCCGTATCGAGAGCCTCTAGCAGAGCTTCTTCGGCGATGACCGGGCCGCGGGCTACATTCACAACGCGCACGCCTGGCTTCAGCTTTTCGAGGATGCTGGCGTTAAACATGCCGCGCGTTGCATCGTTGAGCGGACAGGCAAAAATCAGAAAGTCCGCTTCACCCAGTCGATCCGGCCAGACTGCAGTTCCCACATCAATGTTTGAGACGGGTCGATACGCGGGATCGTACACAACGATTGACGCACCGCACGCGATTAGACGGCGCGCGATCGCAGCGCCGATATCGCCAAACCCAACTAATGCCACCGTTCGCCCGTGAACACTGACGCCGCTTGGTTTGGGCCAGGCGTTATTCGCGCGAATTTCACGATCGATCTGATATGTCTCGCGCGCCAAACCCAACGTGTAAGTGAGCGCGACGTCGGCGACTTCTTCACCGAAGACGCCCGGCGTGTTTGTTATCGGAATATCTCTAGTCTCAAACGCGGCAAAATCGACATTGTCAACGCCAACCCCCCACTTAACCGCCGCCTTCAAAGCGCCAGTGGCGCCGGCGTCGACAACACGGTCCGTCGCCGGGTCATCGCCGATGATCCATCCGTCAAAGGCAGGAAGTGTTTGGATCAACTCTTCCTCAGTCATGATCTGAGTCACATCAGCGGCGACTCCATCCAGGTTTTTTGAGTCAAAAGCGCTTTTAAATTCATCCATCAATCCAAGCATTGGCGGACACGTAACAAGAACTCTCATTCTGCCCATCGCTAACCCTCCGGCAACGTTTCGCCGGCCGCCACACGCATCAACAATGACTCGGCGACAAACCAATCGGACGGTTCATCGATGTCAACCGATTCAAGAGCCGGCGTTTCGAACAATATCGGCTCGGCGCCGATCCGGGCGCCGGTTCGGCCAAAGCTTTCCGTTGAAAAAAGATATGATACAGAGTTTTCCTCAAGATAGGGCGGCAGATCCTGGGTGCGGATCAGATTGTCTGGATCATGGTTGATGGCTGATCCGTCAGGCCGATAAAAACGCGTCTGATGCTTCGTAACCGTGAATGCCGAGTCGCATTCCTTCTTTTGCTCCGCATGAACGAACGCTTCCAAGAACTTTTGAATTGTTTTTGTGGTCAACAACGGGTTGGTCGTATGCGTCATCAAATAGAAATCGGATGACGTGTTTTCAACATCATCGCCGAGAACAAGGTTCATGGAAACGAAGTCCCCGCAGATTTCCGGCTTCCGGTCTCGAATGATAACGCGCCCGTCAGCATCGCCGTCATTCAGACCGTTGTCGGACAAAATCCCTCTTGCGTCGGTGTTAATAACCACTTCATCGATCTCGGGGGTCGCCAACAGCGTTTCCAATATCCAGCGAAAAAGTGGTTTGCCGGCGATGTCCCGAAAGTTTTTTGATGTCACCCGCGCACTATGCGCTTTCATCGGCAACAACGCCGTCAGGCGTTTTGATCCTAATATCATTCTAAACCCTCATCCTGGCATGCGCCCTCAGGAACGAGGATTACTTCGCAATCGTTGACGGCGCCGTCAATGTCGCTCCGGTTTTTTCACCAGAGGATTCGCCGCCTTTATATGCCTTCGGATAATAGTACCGCTCTTTTTGAGCCCGGGAGAGTTTCCGGTGTTCATTGTGCCCGCGATAGGATCCCCAATATTGCATCAACCGGAACGCCATGATGTCGCCGACTTGGCCAAAGAATTCCTTACCGGTTAGCGCTTCAGAAAAATCATGCAACACGCCCGCCGTGAAATAACGCACAAAATCGCCAAAGTTAAAATGAACTTCGGGCATAATCTCGCGCAGGGTCAAGGCCTCCCGATAGTACCGGCGCTTCACTTGGGAAAGGCTTTCTTCATGAATATGGATGACGGGCGCGTCAGCGACGTAAGCGATCGCCCCACCCTGACGCACAATTTCTTTCCCTAACACCATATCTTCAAGGCCAGTGACGTTTTCGTCAAAAGGCGTTTTGCGCCACACCGCTGTTGATAGTGCGGAATTGGCATTGTTGGCGAAAAAATCAGTAGAAGAAATTTTACTCTGATCAGGAAAGTATTGTGCAAAAATCTGATGCTCGGAAAATCGCGTCACGTCGTGACCAATTTGCTTCCCGTAAACATATTGTGCCTGAGCATTCAACAACGGCGCTAACAAATTTTGAAGCCAGTTTTCGTGCGCGGGAATACAGTGTGCAGAAATAAAAACGAGGTGATCTCCGGAGGCCGCAGCGCAGCCGCGGTTTAAAGACCGGCCAAAGGTAAATTCGGATTTGGGAATATGTTCGATTTTGCAGCCGAACGACTCAGCGATTTCAAGCGTGCGATCAGTCGAGCCGGAATCGACGAGAACAATCTCCAGATCGATATCCGTCAGGTCCTGCGACCAGCATGCGCTAAGCGCCTGCGCAAACCATTTTTCTTCATTCAACGCCCTGAAGACGATACTGACACGATGCGGGGTAGCGGCAGTCATGAACGCGACCTTTTCCTGGAACTCATCACTTGCCTGATTTGAGGCGCGAATTCAAACCTTCCGATCAAGTGTTCGTATCCACAACGCCCCTATCAGCACGCGCCCGTTTTAGGTCATTCTGAAGGCTGTTCAGGGAATCAAGCCGCTCGGTTTCGAAAACTTCAAGGCGTTCAAGGCCGTACGCGATAATTAGGTGAACAAGAGCCATGCTGGCCGCAACAGCCCACAGTAGCGCCCACCAGGCCGGCGAGACCGTGGAAATAATTGCGCCCCAAATGGTGAATAAGGTCGCTATGGTAAGCCACAACAAAACAAGCCGCTGGCGTCCAGCAAGCGCCCGCGGCGCCCACCGTAGAATTCGCAGGAGCTCCGCCTTCACAGGATGGTGGGTAATCATTTTCTGTAGGAGCCTTTCTTTAAGTGACGGCGTCGGCCGTACGTCTTGATCGATCGTGTTTTTACGTATTGCCATATCGATCTGATCGTCAGTCGGGGCATCCTTAAAGGCGATAAGATTGCCCCACGCGCCCGGCGCTGCCACGCAAGGATATTGAATAAGACGTCGCCATGTGTGATCGGCGCCGTATTCCGTTATCGGCGCCCACTCGCTTACAAAGACCTCATATCCATAGTCGCGAAGGCGCTCAGCAAGGTCATGCATCGTGTAGTCAAGTTTGTTGGTTTTCGCATCATCAAACTCGGCCACAACAGCGCGCGGTGTAAAACGAGCGAGATCAAACCCGTCAAATACCGCCTTCTCATAGCCCTCCACATCAATTTTTAGAAATTCTACGGCGTCAAAAGACTCGCCCTCCAAAGCGGCGTTTAGCGTCGTCATATCCACACGCGCCGTTTCAGAATGAGTGTCATGAAAGGCATGAAGCCCGCTGATACCGGTGCTGATCTTTGACGTAAAAAAAGGAACGCCTTTTTGTTCTCGATCGCCAATCGCTTGCGGAAAGATGAGGACATTGTCTCGCCGCCCATAAGCAGAAATCAGGGCGCGCCTATTTCTCGGATCAGGCTCAAACGCAAGCACTTTCCACCCCGCCGCCGCAAATGGAGCAAGCGCGGCCCCCTCGTGGGCGCCGACATCCACCATCACGCCAGTATGTTTTTCTGCGCCAAGAACAGAATAAACAAAACCGCTTTCGTCAATTGTACCGCCGCCCTTCCAAACCCTCGGTTTACGAGCGGCGGCCGACTCAATTTCAGCGAGAAAAGATGTTTTTGCTTTATGCAAATCGAATTCAGAAAACGCCAAATTCCTTGCGCTTTCGCCGAGCCGGCGCCGCTTTGCATCGTCGTTAATCAGCGCGGCCAACTCAATTCTCAATTGGTCCAGTTCATTTTCAGTCACCGCGACAACGGCGCTGGTTTCCGTCAAATACCGGACCGTTTCGATAGATTTCGGCCCAAAGACGACGATAGCAGCCCCCGACGCCAACGCCTCAGGAACTTTGTTCGCAAAAGAGTACTTTAAATATCGCTCGGTCTCATCGTCAAAATTATAGGTAATCAGGAGAACGTCCGCGTTCATCAGCCATCGGCGATATTCTGCAGGCGTGTCGTTTGATGCTTCGATCGACACGCCGCCCAATTGGTCGAATTCTTTGCAGTATTGATTGTACCAATAGGCTTGCGTTCTAATTTCGAAGCGAAATTTTGGGTTTTCCTCATGAAGGGCGGCTGCGATGGCAGCGGCCGTCAGCACGCTGTTCTTTGTTGTATCCGGCGCCAATGAACCAGCGTATCGCATGACGATTTCGTCCTTCCGAGAAGGACCGAAATTCCTCTCCCAATCGGATTGCCGAACGCCGTTGCGTGCAGTGCCGAAGGACGCGTCATATCGTTCGCTAAACACTCGCGCCATTGGTTCGGAGATGGCAAAGTTTCGAGCGGCGCTCCGCATCAAAACGTTCAAATCTCGATCCATGCTTTCGAAATGCGCCGGGTCGGTTTGGCGCAATCGATCCGGCCAATCGTCCATCATCCATATAATGTGCGGCGCGCCCAGAGCCGCGATGAGCGTCATCGCTCTCGCATGGAGTGCGGGCCTGTCCGCTACCGGCCGATAAAGGATTACCTCTGGGTCGAAGCGCGCGCAGGCGTCCGCGATGGCGTCGCCGGTCACGTCTTTTCCACTCGATGCGCCTGTGGGATTGATCAGCGTCGGCTTGCCTGGTGCGTCTTCGTGGAGCTGAAGAATGCGGTCGCCCGGCCAATCGCCGAAATAAACCTCCTTCAAAGCACCTGTCGCAGACACGCCGCCCATCGGCGTCATATCAATGAGTAAAAGCCGCGGCGGCGCATTATTAATGGACATCGGAAAAAAATGATCGATATTCAGGACTGCGATTCACACCCTGCACTAATCGCCATTCGGCATGACATTGCAAATTTTGCGGGCCACAGAAGCCGCGCTTGCAACGAACGGCGGGCGTGCCTTAGGGTCCGAGCAATTCTCACAACGGGAGCGAAGCTTGAAAAAGACCGCCCTCATCACGGGTGTAACCGGCCAGGACGGCGCCTATCTCGCGCGCTTTCTGCTCGCCAAGGGCTATACCGTCCATGGCGTGAAAAGGCGTTCGTCGTCCTTCAACACTGGCCGGGTCGATGCGATTTATGAAGACCCGCATGAGGCCTCCCCAGACTTCTTTTTACATTACGGCGATCTCACAGACGCCACCAATCTCATACGATTGATGCAAGAGACGAAGCCCGACGAGATCTATAATCTCGGGGCTCAAAGTCATGTCCAGGTCAGTTTTGAAACCCCTGAATACACCGCCAACTCTGATGCGCTAGGCGTATTGCGCCTCTTGGAAGGCGTACGAATCCTGAAGATGGAGAATAAGGTTCGTTTCTACCAGGCGTCCACTTCCGAACTTTACGGCAAGGTCCAATCGTCGCCGCAGAACGAACAGACGCCATTTTATCCGCGGTCGCCTTATGGCGTTGCGAAGTTGTATGGCTACTGGATTACCGTCAATTACCGAGAGGCCTACGGAATTCACGCATCCAACGGCATTCTCTTCAATCACGAAAGTCCGCTTCGTGGTGAGACGTTCGTTACGCGAAAAATCACACGCGCTGTCGCCGCCATAAATGCGGGCCAACAATCCGCTCTTTATCTAGGCAATCTAAACGCCCGCCGCGACTGGGGACATGCGCGCGATTATGTGGAAGGCATGTGGGCGATTTTGCAGCAGGAAACGCCCGACGATTACGTCCTCGGCACGGGCGAAATGCACTCGGTCAGAGAGTTTACAGAACTCGCGTTCAAGGAAATTGACGTTGATATTGAGTGGCGTGGCGAAGGCGCTGACGAAAAGGGCTTTAACGCCGCTTCCGGAGAGATGCTTGTCAGTATCGATCCCAAATACTTCCGGCCGACCGAAGTCGATGAATTGCTGGCGGACGCCTCTAAAGCAAAGAAAAAACTCGGTTGGGAACATAAGACCACTTTTAAAGAATTAGTGTCTGAAATGATGGCTGAGGACCTGGCGATCGTGCGGGGAACGGGCAGGATTCAATCCACGTGACGACACGGTGCTTCGAACTGAACGGAAAAAGAGTCTGGGTCGCCGGGCACAACGGCATGGTGGGCTCAGCGCTTGTTAGGCGTTTGGCGTCGGAAGGGTGCGCACAAATTCTAACGGTTGATCGGGGCGCGCTTGACCTGACGCGTCAAGCGGACGTCGAGGCCTGGATGCGAAATGAGAAGCCTGACGCAGTATTCCTGGCCGCCGCCCGCGTTGGCGGCATTTTAGCGAATGAAACGTTCCCGGCTGATTTTCTCTATGAAAATCTGATGATCGCGACCAACATAATCAATGCTGCGTTTTACTCGGATATTCAGAAACTTTTATTCCTCGGGTCTTCGTGCATCTATCCTAAGCATGCCACGCAACCCATCACAGAGGAGAGCTTACTAACGGGGCCATTGGAGCCAACAAATGAATGGTATGCGATTGCGAAAATCGCCGGCTTAAAACTCTGTACGGCGTATCGCCGTCAGCACGGCGCCGATTTCATTTCAGCCATGCCGACAAATTTATATGGCCCCAACGATAATTTTGACCTCCGAACCAGCCACGTCGTTCCAGCTCTAATTCGAAAGGCGTTGGAGGCGAAGGAGAATAATTCGGCGGCAATTGAAATTTGGGGGTCGGGAACGCCGCACCGCGAATTTCTCCACGTAGATGATTGTGCCGACGCCCTGGTTTTTTTGATGGAACACTATTCCGGCGATACGCATATTAACGTCGGGATCGGTTCTGACGTAACGATATCATCACTTGCCCAGATGATTTGTGAGGCCGTCGGCTTTGAAGGCGAAATCAAAACCGATACCTCCAAGCCTGACGGGACGCCGCGAAAACTCATGTCTAGCGAAAAACTGAGTGAACTTGGTTGGTCGCCAAAGATTACGCTTGCCGAGGGATTGCGTGATACGATTAATTGGTACCTAGATCATGGCGGCTGATACCGAAGCGCATCATGTGCGAGCGGATAACGAAACGCTTTTTCTCTTAGGTAACGGTCCCTCGTTAAGGGATATTGATCTAAGGTCGTTAGAGCCGCACGCGACACTCGGAATGAACGCCGCCTATCGTTATTGGCGCGCGATCGATTGGCGTCCCACCTACTACGCCTGCCTCGACACTGTTGTGGGTATTTCGCACAAAGACGAAATTTCTGCCCTTATTCGTGAAGCGGGTCCGAACGCGATCGAAAAGTTCCTACTGCGCAGAAACCTCATTGAGGCGCTTGGCGCATCCGCGGACACAGACAAGGTGGAAAATTTCGACGCTCTCAGGCCGCAAAGCGAACTTCTCGCCGTTGATCCTATCACGACCGGTAGCCACGCGGCGCTTTGGGCCATTAGCGAGGGCTATAGTCAAGTGGTGCTTCTTGGGGTCGATGGGCGGTATAGAGAAATTGTCGACGGCGCGCAGCGGAAAGAGGGAATTGAACTGGAAATCGTTGAGGCGGGAGAAAACCCGAACTACTTCTTTGACGGCTATCAACAGCCAGGCGACCGCTACAATATTCCTAATCCTCGTCCAGACCTTCACCTATCGGCGTGGCGCCAGTCCGCACTCAGAATTGAGAATTTGAACGCACGCATTTTGAACGCTAATAAGGCTTCGGCTATTCAATTCTTCGACTTTGTTGATCTGAACGCTTTCCTTTCAACTGGATGCAAACCGCTTCACGCCACTGAAGCTATCAAAATTGATGATGATTCGGTTAGCGCAAAGAAAAAGCGCAAATCAGAGTTTCCGCCAAACGGACGGCTTATGGCTCGACTTTTGCTCGTTACGCTTATCATCTTCCTTATCGCAATCGTTTCGATATCCGCTTCATTGATTCATGCGGGAATAATATTAGCGGGTCTTTCCGGACTCATGATGTTTGGCCTCTTCAGTCGGCGGCAAATCAACCATTCGATTACGCGGCGTGTGGCGCAAAATGCTTTAAGCGACGAGATTGAATTCGAATTGCGTCGCCAATTAGCGATCGCCAAAAAGCAAAAAGCGCTGAAAGCGTAGCGCATGTTTTCGCAAACGCTTTTGTAATGTATGAGCCTCCTATGGACCCGAGCGATCATCCCGCAAAACGCTTTTTCACCTGGTTCAAGGACACGGCGACGCCGCTATGGATGAACGTTGGTTATGACCATGCTCGTGGCGGCTTCTTCGAGGCGTTAGACTTTCAAGGCGCGCCAATTTTGGGCCAGCCGAAACGTGTTCGCGTTCAGACACGCCAGATTTATGTTACATCTCGTATTAGTGCTCGCGAATGGAGCGCTGATGCAGAAGCACTTTCCCACGAAGCGTTTGATTTTTTTCTGAACAACGCCTGCCCGAATGACGGCGCGCAGGGGTGTGTCGCCATGCTGACACCGGAAGGCGAGATCGCTGATGATACTCGTGATCTTTATGATCAAGCGTTTTTGTTACTCGCTTGCGCTCGGCGATATCAGACGTTCAAAGACGAAAGGGCGCTGACTTTAGCAGAAAAAACTTTGATATTTTTGAACAAGAATCTCGCTTCCCCGCACGGCGGATGGCTCGAAAGTAATGTCGGCGCTCAACCCAGGCGTCAAAATCCCCACATGCATTTGTTCGAAGCCTTTATGGCGCTTTTTGAGGCGACACAGGACGAGCAGTATCTTATTGAAGCCGACAAAGTATACCGGCTTTTCACTGATCATTTTTTTGATCGCGATAACTCCATTCTGCGTGAATATTTCAGCGTTGACCTAAAGCCCGCTCCGGATCGACAGGGGCTTTGGCTGGAACCAGGGCATATGGTCGAATGGACTGCTTTGCTGAATACATATCAGAAGCTTCGACGCGTCGACACAACCGAGCGTCAAAAACAACTTTTTGAGAACGCTGTCGCGATTGGTTCGGACGAGCAGACGGGATTTCTCGTAGACGGGTTTTTCTTCGGCGAGACCGCCAGGGGGCCGCGTCGATTATGGCCCCAGACTGAATATCTGAAAGCGTGCGCAGCTATCGGTGATGAGAAAAGCGCCGGTCGGATGATCGGCAAGCTATTCGACACCTATCTTGATCAACCTGTTAAGGGGTTGTGGTGCGATCAATTTGACGAAGACGGAAACCCGTGCGTCGACCAAGTCCCAGCCAGCATTCTTTATCATCTCGTTGATGCAGCGCTCGCAGTCGAAATATTTCTGTCAGCGGATTGAAAGCGGTCCGATCAGCGGCAAATCAGCAGCGACATCGACGTCGCTTAAGGTGTCGATCTCGGAGACTGTGAATTCATTGGGGAGCGTCGCCCGCGTATCGTCATATGCATGCGCTGTCGACCAGCGAACTTTTTCGAACAGATTTGGCGCGCCCCGTCGCCGCGCCAGTCCGATCAACCAGTAACCGCCGTCTTCGGCGGGACCGAACACGGCATCGGCGCCGCTTAAAATTTGAAATGCGCGCCGAATGTGTTGCGGACGAAGGCCTGGCGCGTCCGCCCCTATGATGATGATAGGTCCCGTCGAAACGGTCTTTATCGCATGCGTCATGCGCGCCCCCAAATCGCCGCGGGCTTGCGCCCGGCGTTCGAAATGCGGGGGCCAGAGCGTGCTATATCCCGACAATGCCGACGGCGGATCAATCGCCAAGATTGTTCGCCAGGATGGCGACGCGGCGCGCCTGATTGTGTGACGCGTCAGAAGCCGAAACAGGGCGGCCGCATGCCCATATCCAACTTCCTTGCCAAGCCTCGTCTTCACATTTCCGGCGACGGGCGCTTTTAGCATGATGATCAACGTGCCGAGCGTCACGATGAATATTCTCGCTCAAGCAATGCAGGAGACATTCCTGTCTTATAGCGAACCAAGCGCCAAAGGTTATCAATAACCTGGCGGGCGTATCCGTTTTGCTCGTACTTCTCTGCTGATGTCACCACGCAAGTCTTAAAGACGTGGAGCGCCTTTGGTCCTTTGTGACGCACTAGACGTTCGATGATGTCTACGTCCTCAAACAATCCCTGCGGACCGTATCCGCCTACGGCGTCGTAAAGACTTCTGGAGATGAGCAATGCTTGATCACCATACGGCATAGAAAAAAGCCGCGTGCGCACCATCGCGCCGGCTGCGACCAATTTCGCTTTCATTTGCGCACTGTCGAAACGCAGCGTGAATACGCCAAAACGTTGGTCGTCTTTCAAAAAATTGTCGGTTTCGTCAATCCAGGATGGCTCGACGACCGTGTCCGCATGAAGAAATAACATCCAATCGCTTCGAGCCGCCTTTGCGCCAACCGCCAACTGGCGTCCCCGCCCAGGATCGCTGGTCAATATGCGGGCGCCAGCCGCTTCTGCAATTTGGGGCGAACGGTCCGAAGAACCGCCGTCGACAACAATGACTTCCCTTATGATTCCGAGGACGGCGGCGGGCACAAGCGATGCTAAACATTCGCCGAGCCGCGCTTCCGCGTTCAGGGTTGGAATCACAACAGAAATCATCCCGTTGGCGTAGCGCCATCCTCGTTTGAGCGGAAGAGCGGCCAAAGCGTTCTCACGAAAAGTGGAAAATATGTTCTTGATATGTTCTATTTTCTGAGTCACGGTTGCGCATGGCACGCGCTGCGCATCTTTCCCTAAACCCTCCTCGTCAGAGCCCGATTGACGCCATCGCCCAGGATGGTCGGGAGGGCCCTCCGCCTAAACGGGAAAAGGGGCGCGGCGCGTGTTCCAACACGACGGGCCGCTACGAGGCCGAGAAGCGCGAGGCGTTCGACGACGGATGGGGGTTTGACGAGGGTCTCGAACCCTCGCGCACTTCGGTTACGATTGAGGCTCCAAGAAAAATCATAACAACGAACAAGAGCCCGTATGTGGGTTTTGATCGTTCAATTAATCCATATCGCGGATGCGAACATGGTTGCATTTACTGCTTCGCGAGACCAACGCATGCGTATATGGGATTATCGCCAGGTGTTGATTTCGAACGCGCCCTATTCGCTAAACCGTCTGCCGCGAAACTCCTCGAAAAAGAGTTGATGAATCCGAGATATCGACCGCGTGTCGTCGCCATGGGCACGAATACCGACCCGTACCAGCCTATAGAACGCAAATTCAGAATAATGCGGGACGTCTTGTCCGTATTTTCACGGTTTGATCATCCGGTCACAGTGCTAACGAAGTCAATTTTGGTGACTCGCGACATAGATATTCTAGCGCCCATGGCGGAAAAAAAGCTAACGCGCGTCATGGTGTCTATCACAACACAAGACAAATCCCTCTCGCGATCGATGGAGCCCCGCGCCTCTTCACCTGCCAAACGTTTTGAGGCGATTAGGATGTTGGCGGAGGCTGGCATACCGGCTGGCGTCATGACAGGCCCCATGATTCCCGGTCTTAATGACGACGAGATGGAAGCCATAATGGAAAAAGCCGCGACGGCGGGCGCATCCTTTTCAGCCCACACAATCTTACGCCTTCCATTAGAAGTGTCGCCGCTGTTTCAGGAATGGTTGGGCGCATATGCGCCGAACCGCGCCAAGCGCATCATGAGACATATCCGGGAGATGAATGGCGGACGCGATTACGATCCGCAATGGTCGCGCGGCGGAGAAATCAAGACGCCCTACGCCCAGTTGATTAACCAGCGATACGCGGCGATGCGTGCGAAACTCGGTTTCGACAAAGAGAGATATGCGCTGGACCTGGGGAAATTTCGCGTCCCGGAAGATTGCACGCCGCAGCTATCGCTTTTCGCCGAATCGGAGGTGAAATGATCGTTCATTATTTCTTAACCGCCCTTTTTGAACTCTTCGGATCATGGCTTCCAAAAGTAGACTGGCGCCGACTTTCGATATCGAAAACAATTTCGACGGCCTTATCGCCGGCATCGACGAGGCCGGTCGCGGCCCATGGGCGGGGCCCGTCGTGGCGGCGGCGGTCATCCTCAATCCTGACTGCACCCCGGCTGGATTACGCGATTCCAAGACCCTTACAGAAAAACGCCGGCGTCTGCTCGCGGACTCGCTCTGGAAAACAGCGCGGATCGGCGTCGGCATCGCCACTGTTGAAGAGATCGACCACATCAACATTGCACAGGCGACGTTACTCGCCATGACACGAGCGGCGGCGAATCTCCCGTCACCGCCCGCAGTATGTCTGGTGGACGGTAACCTGAAACCGAAACTTCCCTGCCCCGCCTATACGGTGGTGAAAGGCGACGCCAAGTCCTTTTCGATCGCTGCAGCGTCAGTAATTGCGAAAACCACACGCGACAGAATGATGCGCGAGCTTGCGCGCGATTATCCGCAATATGCGTGGGAGAATAACAAGGGATATGGCGTTGCTGCGCACCGTGAGGCGCTTGAAGCATTCGGCGTCACGCCACATCATCGCCGGTCGTTCGCACCGATCCACAATATGTTGTGTGCGGACTCTTCTTCGACTCTATGTTGAGCGTTAACCAATCTTAACAGCCTGACTCCAAAGGAATTTTTTCGGCCGCAACGTCCGTAAACGGTTGACGGGGGGACTCCGCCGACTCAAAGTGCGCGTCCATTCTTTGGAAGGCTGGCGAAATGGCTTCAGGCGAGAACAAACTGACAAAAGCGGCGCTCAAGAAATCCTACGACAAAATTTTCAACGGGGATTCGATTGATGTCATGGCGCGCATGCCGGACAACGCCATTGACCTTATCTTTGCCGATCCGCCCTACAACCTTCAACTAGGTGGTGATCTCTCAAGGCCCGACAACAGCCGCGTCAACGGCGTCGACGACGATTGGGATAAATTTGACTCCTTCGACGCGTATGACGCTTTCACGCGCGAATGGCTGACGCAAGCGCGTCGAATCTTAAAGCCCAACGGCGCGATCTGGGTCATCGGCTCGTACCACAATATTTTCCGCGTCGGCGCCGCCGTTCAGGACACGGGTTTTTGGATTCTCAATGACATCGTCTGGAACAAGACGAACCCAATGCCGAATTTTCGCGGGACGCGGTTCACAAACGCTCATGAGACCTTGATCTGGGCGTCAAAATCCAAAGAAAGCCGCTACACATTCAATTACACAGCGCTGAAAACAGCGAATGACGATTTGCAGATGCGATCTGACTGGTCGATACCGATCTGCACAGGCAACGAACGCCTTAAAGGAACCGGCGGCGCCAAAGCGCACCCGACACAAAAACCCGAAGCCTTGCTATATCGGGTGCTGATTTCGTCGACAAACCCCGGCGATGTAATCCTGGATCCATTCTTCGGATCGGGAACAACCGGCGCGGTTGCAAAAATGCTGGGGCGCCATTTTATCGGCATTGATCGCGATCAGTCCTATATCGCCGCCGCCAGCAAGCGGATTGCGAATGTGAATTCAGCGCGTGCAGACGATTTGAAAATAACCCCATCAAAAAAACATGCGCCCCGAGTGCCGTTCGGCGCTGTCGTCGAGCAGGGGTTTCTGCGCCCCGGAAAAAAACTCTACGCCAAAAACAAAAAACATACCGCCCGCATTCGGGCCGACGGATCGATTGTCGTGAAAGACAAGGACGGAACTGACGTGCAGGGATCGATCCATAAAATGGGCGCCCATGTGCAACAGGCTGAGGCCTGCAACGGTTGGACCTATTGGCATTATGAGGAAAAGTCCGGCCTGAAGCCTATCGATTTTCTCCGTGAGAAAATGCGCAAAGAAATGAAGGGCTAAACCCGCGCATTCCGAATACGTGCATACCGTCGACGAAAACCGCTATCATTTTTCTCGCAGCCATTTTCCCTGTAGTTCGGCCAACAGTTCTGATTTCACAACATTAGCGTCACCGAAATCGCCAATAGCTGGCATTCATGTTGATCGTTCACACGTGAAATTTTCGGTTTACTCACAAACCGCTTGCGTGATCATATCGCCATTATGTCGTGGCAAAAAGAATTGGAAGAATTGCGCCGCCGTGAAGCCTCCGCTGAAAAGATGGGCGGCGCCGAAAAACTCGCGCGCCAAAAATCCAAAGGCAAGCTAAACGCACGTGAACGGCTGAGCGGTCTCCTCGACGAGAACAGCTTTCGTGAAATTGGAAAAATTGCGGGTAAAGGAGTTTATGACGGCAATGGCGATCTGAAGGACCTCTCGCCATCCAACTTTGTTTTCGGCCGGGGGCGGATTGATTTGCGCCCCGTCGTTGCATCCGCTGATGATTTCACCGTGCGCGGCGGCGCGGCGGACGCCGCCATCCATAGGAAGTTCGTCTTGGCCGAACAGATGGCGCACGAGTTAAAGCTGCCGATCATCCGACTAATCGACGGAACGGGCGGCGGCGGTTCTGTAAAATCGCTGGAAGATATGGGGTTTACTTACGTTCCTTTCGTGCCCGGTTGGGAGCATGTTGTTCAAAACCTGAAATCTGTCCCTGTTGTTGCGTTGGCGCTCGGCCCAACAGCCGGCCTTGGCGCGGCGCGGATGGTGGCGAGCCATTACTCGATTATGGTGAGGGACATTGCGCAGGTCTTCACGGCGGGACCGAAAGTCGCCGCCGCCATCGGCGACGATTTGCGTGACAATAATGCGCTTGGCGGCGCAGACATCCACACGCGCAACGGGGTTATCGACGATGAAGCAGAAAATGAGGAGGAAGCCTTCGCCATGGCGCGGCGTTTTCTTTCGTTTCTACCTTCATATGCCGGCGGCGCGTTAGAGCGCACGCCGACGAACGATCCAGCCGACCGCCGTGACGAGGGCTTAATTTCGATTATTCCACGCGAAAAGGACCGAGCCTATAATATGCGCAGGGTGATCGCCGCCGTCGCAGATAGAAATTCCGTCTTCGAGATGGGTAAACGTTGGGGCCGTTCGGTCATAACGGCGTTCGCCCGCCTTGACGGCTGGCCCGTCGCGGTCCTCGCCTCTGATCCGACTTTTCTTGGCGGTTCGTGGACGGCCGACGCCTCCGAAAAAGCAAAACGATTTGTGCAGCTTGCTGACTTATTCTGCCTGCCCGTGGTTCATCTTGTGGACAACCCCGGATTCATGATCGGATTAGAGGCTGAAAAAGCCGCAACAATACGGCGCGGCGTTGAAGCGATGAACGGCGTTTATGAAGCGACGGTCCCGTGGGCGAGCGTGATTGTCAGAAAAGCATACGGTGTCGCGGGCGCGGCGATGTCAAATCATTCGCGTTTTCAATATCGTTTCGCCTGGCCTTCCGGCGACTGGGGGTCGCTGCCGATGGATGGCGGCGTTGAGGTCGCCTACAAAGCGGTGCTCGAAAAATCGGAAAATCTGGAGGAAGAGCTCGCCGAGATCAAAAGCCGTCTGTCGAAAGTGACGTCCCCATTTCGAACAGCTGAACAGTTTCTAATCGAGGACATCATTGATCCGCGAGACACCCGGCCTTTGCTTTGCGAATTCGCCGACCTAGCCCATCGTGCCACCAGCGACTAAACGCAAATTATTCCACCTTGACCGCTAATGTATCATGGTGGCCGGAAATCAATGACCGAAGATAAAAAGAGATGTCGGCCAGATCTTCGAAGCCCGACGCTTTCGCCGCAGCCTCTTTTTCATCAATGGTCACTGGCGCCGGCGCGGCGAATGTTTCCAGGCTTTTGTGAAATCCGATTGTGAAGACATCAATATCCGAGCCAGCAGCGCGCTGAAAAATCATATTGGGCGTTTGACCTGTTACGATCAGGTACGAATTTTCCATTCGGCGTTGTTCAAGAAGTTCTTTTTCCTTGCCGGCGACAGCCGCGAACATTTCAATATGAAAAAAGTCATTCGCCGTGTAAGCGGAGATCATATCGGCGATCGGCGGTCCGTACGCGAAATGATCTTCCTCAAAGGCGATCAGTCCAATTTGTTTTTTCAGCAACGCGTCATGCACTGCGCGCGCTTTTTTGCGTTTCGCGGTGCGTGAGCGCGCGTGATAGGCCCGCCAGCTTTCCATCGGACGAATGACCAACAAGTCCCATTGATCGCCCTGGCTATGGCGCATGATGAATGGATATGGCTCGCCGCTGTCTTCAAAATATCCGGAAGCTCGGGCTTCCTCCGCCCATTCAAGCAGAGCCTCAAATTTGCCCGGCGCCGCGCGTATCGCTTCAACGCGATAGAGATAGTCGCCTTCAAGTTCCTGCGCCGCGGCTGCCCAAAACCCGTTGATAAAAAACAGTACGGCGATTAATCGAATAAGCATTGCTGATCCCCTTGATGCTCAAGCGCAAGTTCTAGCGCTTTTTTCATAACAGTGGGAAGCTTCGCTTCATTTGGCGCAATCCACCGCTCTCCGGATTTTGGGCGGTGATCGCTTTCGGCGCAATGCACCGCAAGCTGAAGATGAAAATGAGTGAATGTGTGCGTAATGACGCCTGCGCGCCGCCACGTTCGATCGGCGGGCGGCCTCCCCTCGGTCTTTTCCTCCGACCAATCAGTCCCCGGCAGACCTAGCATGCCGCCCAACAAGCCTTTCTCAGGTCGCCGCTCAAAAAGCACTTCGCCATATTGATTTGTAAACACATATGCCGAGCCATATCGCGTCGGCTTGGCTTTCTTTTTGGCTTTGCGCGGCAAGTCAGAAACGATGCCTCTTCGAAAAGCGGCGCAGTCGGATTGTAACGGACAGTCGGCGCATCGCGGATTACGCGGCATACAGATTGTCGCCCCGAGATCCATCAGCGCTTGCGCGAAGTCGCCGGATCGCTTTGAAGGCCATAACGCTTCAGCTTTGCGTCTTATTTCGGGTTTCGACGCCGGTAAAGGAGTCTCGACTGCGCAATAGCGTGAGACAACGCGTTCGATGTTTCCATCAACAACAATCGCGCGTCCATCGAAAGCGATGGCCGCGATCGCCGCCGCCGTATAGGCCCCGACGCCGGGCAGATTAAGGAGTTCTTTCTCCGTTTGCGGAAAAACCCCATCAAATTCCGTAACAACGGAAACGGCGCACTTATGTAAATTTCGCGCACGCGCGTAATAGCCCAAGCCCGCCCATTGCCCAAGCACTTCATCCAAAGGCGTCGCCGCGAGTTGGTCGACCGTCGGCCACCGCGCGAGAAATTCGGCAAAACGCGGCGTCACCGTTGCGACCGTTGTTTGCTGCAGCATGATTTCCGAAAGCCAGACAGCGTAGGGGTCGGGCCGGACGCCCTTTTTCCTGGCCGCGGGGCCCGTGCGCCATGGAAGGTCGCGCGCGCAGCGATCATACCACCGCAAAAGGCGAGCACTGGGTTTCCCTGATTGTGACTTGGCGTCTGACATAAAAGAAGAATTATGCTAATCTCACGAGCGTAATTAAAGATCGGGATCAGATGCGATATAGCCGCACCGTGAATACGAAGCCTGCGCGTTCGGGCCCGCCAGCGGTCGCGAAATACTCAAACAGGCTTTTCGCCCATCTGGCGCAGCGGACCAAATTTGTCGATCCACAACTAGGCGCGCAATGGCGGCGACTGGTCGGCGACGAGCTTGCGGCGCTTTGCCGGCCGGGACGGCTAACAGGCGGTCGAGGCGGGCGCACCCTTGAAATCTTTGCACAAAACGCCGCCGCCGCCGCAAAAGTCCAATTTCAGGCGGAAACCATACGCCAACGCGTCAACGTCTTTCTGGGCCCAGACACCGTTGGCCGCATCAGCGTTCGACACCGCGAAAACGCCTGTTCTTCAAGGGAATCGGGGCTTGAGTCAGCGCTTTCCCGATTTCGGTCCTCTGTCGCTGACTGGCAAGACTAATTAGAGGGCGATAGGACTTGCGCTCATCGAATCCATGCGCGATTTTCCCCGAAATTGCGCAAATGAATTGCCGTCTCAGGCAGAAAGGTCTTCCCAATGTTTCGAGCACTTCGTCAGGCGGCTCTTGCAGCCCCCTTCATTCTGGCCGCGTGCGACGGTGCATCTTCTGAAGCGCCGACCGACGATGCGAAAACGGAAACGCCGGCGGGCGGGGCCGCGCAACCGACAGCTGAAAATTCTGGCGACGATGTCGTCATCGCCGCTAGCGATATGGTGCTCGGCAATGAAAACGCGCCCGTGACCATTATTGAATACGCCTCTGTAACCTGTCCCGGATGTGCGGCGTTTCATGCGGGCATGCTTCCGGAATTAAAGGAAAAATACATCGATACCGGAAAGGCGAAATTCGTCTTCAGAGAGTTTCCGACGCCCCCGGTCGAATTCTCTTATATCGGCTCTTTGCTGGCGCGATGCGCCGCCGACAAATCCGGGAAGGACAGCTACTTTCTCGTTATCGACGCGCTTTTCAAGAACCAACGTCAATGGATTTATGGCGACGATCCAAAACTGGAATTGACAAAAATCGCCTCTCAGGTCGGCATGGACGAAGCGCAATTTGACGCTTGTCTTCAACGCCAGGAGCTGATCGACGCCATGAATGAACGCATCGAAGAAGCGCGCACGAAATATGATGTCAGTTCAACGCCAAGCTTCGTCATCAACGGGGAACCGACACGAATCGGCAGTTTGGAAGATTTCACGAAAATTCTGGACGAGGCGCTCGGCGAAGACGCGCAGGCGCCCGAGGAAACTGGCGAAAACCCGCAATAACGGGAAAAAGCGCTGTTGGCGACGCGCAAGAATCGGCGATCATGCGTTAAGAGTTTTTTAACGAACTGGACGGGGTGTAACCTCACCCGTCCGGGGCGTAAGGATAGTTTTCTGCGCTTGGACCTGGGACAGAGCCTGTGAAATTCACCAATATGCGCCTTGTGGGCTTTAAGTCCTTTGTGGAAACCACGGACTTTGAGATCAAGGACGGCCTTACGGGTATCGTCGGTCCGAACGGGTGCGGAAAGTCAAATCTCCTGGAGGCGCTACGCTGGGTCATGGGGGCCACATCCGCGAAGGCGCTTCGCGGCGGCGGCATGAGCGACGTTATCTTCTCCGGGACCTCGATGCGGCCTGCGCGAAACTGGGCGGAAGTCACGCTGACGCTCGACAATTCCGATCGTTCGGCGCCGGCTGAATATAACGATAGCGAGACGTTGGAGGTGTCGCGCCGCATCCTGAACAAGGAAGACGGCACCCAATCGATCTATCGCATCAATAACAAGGAAGTGCGCGCCAAGGATGTGCAGCTGCTATTCGCTGACGCATCGACGGGCGCGAATTCGCCGGCGCTGGTGCGGCAGGGCCAGGTCGCAGAGCTCATCAATGCAAAGCCGCAAAATCGTCGCCGTCTTCTCGAAGAGGCGGCCGGCATTACCGGTCTGCACACACGCCGCCACGAAGCGGAGTTGCGTCTGCGCGCCGCCGAAGCGAACCTCGAAAGGCTCGAGGATGTGACGGGCGAACTTGAAACGCAAAAAGCAGCGCTTGCGAGACAGGCGCGCCAGGCCGTTCGCTACCGCAATGTTTCCGGCGACATCAGACGCACAGAAGCGATGGCGGCTTATTTGCGTTGGTCCGAAGCGGTTGAAGCGCAGAAAGAAGCCGCGAGCGCCCTGGAGGAAATTGGCGGCTTGATCGAGGAAACGGCGCGCGCCGCCGCGCTCGCGAGCACCGCGCAGACGGCCGCCCACGAAGCGCTTGATCCATTGCGCCAAGCTGAAGCGGAAGGCGCAGCCGCGCTTCACCGGCTGACAGTGGCGCGTGAAAACCTCGACGAGGAAGATGAGCGCGCGAAAACCGAACTCAACCGTCTGTCTGCGGATATTGAACGGCTGAGCGCCGACGAAGCCCGCGAAGGCGAACTCTATAAAGACGCAGACGAAGCGATCAATACGCTCGCACGCGAAGAGGAAGGCCTAAAAGCGCGAGAAGCGTCTGAATCGCAACGCCTTGAGGACGCGGCGCAAGAGATGCGCGACCGCGCGGGCGAACTTGAAGCGGCGGAAAAAAAACTTGAAGCGAAAAACACCGAGGCCGCTGAGATTGATGCGCGCCGGCGCACAATTGCGGAAACGATCAGCGCCACGGAACGCCGCCAGGAAAAAATCGCACAACAGATCCATGAGCTGACAGTCGAACGCAAGAAGATCACGCTCAATGATGAGCAGCGTCGCGCGCTTGAGGCGGCGACGGCCAAGTTTACGGCCGCTGAAGAGGCCTCGCGCGCAGCCGAACAGGCGTTCCACCGCGCTGAGGAAGAACGGGTTGCGGCACAGGAAGAGGAGCAGGCGGAGCGCGGCCCTCAACAAAAGGCCGACCAAAGCCTTTCGGAAATAAACGCTGAATGCGAAGCGCTGAAGCGTGTCCTGAATACAAACGCGAACGGGGCCGACGGGGAAACGTGGCCGACGCTCATTGAATCCGTCGAGGTTCAACCGGGATATGAGAATGCACTGGCGGCGGCCTTAGGCGACGACTTGTCGGCCGCGCTTGATCCGGCGGCGCCCGCATACTGGTCCGATCCGCACCACCATCAACGCCCGGAAACGTTACTGCCGCCGGAAGCAGCGCCGCTAAGCCGTTTCGTGAAAGCGCCGGCGCAATTGATGAGGCGGCTTGCGGCGATCGGTGTTGTTCAATCGGAATTGGGCGCGCGCCTTCAAGGATCGCTGAATTCAGGCGCCCGCCTCGTGTCGCGCAAAGGCGATCTCTGGCGATGGGATGGCTTTGTCGCGAGAGCCGAGGCGAAAACGGCGGCCGCCATCCGCCTTGAACAACGCAATCGCCTTACGGCTTTGGCGCAAGATCTCGACATCGCCACAGAACGCGCCAAGGAAGCACGCGCGAAACACACCGCCGCCCATGAGAAAGTCGTCAAACGACAAATCATTGAGCGTGAAGCGCGCAGTCTCTTCACGGATGCGCGCCGAACTTTTGATAATGCGCGCACCGCACTTTCAAACCTTGAGCGCGAACATGAACGCACATCCGCGCGGATCGCTTCAATCGATGAGAACCTGCAAAGATTTAGCGACGACCAAAATGAGACGAACGGACAGTTAGAAGCCGCGTTCGCGCAAAGAGACAGCCTACCCGAAGCATCGATCGTCAGCAACGGCGTCAGCGCCGCCAGAGACGAAGTAACGACGGCGCGGAGCGCAGCGAGCGAGGCGCGCGCATCGCATAACGACCTTGCGCGGGAAGCACAAATGCGCGCGCAACGGCTCGAAGAGATTGCGCGCGAACGCGGCGTGTGGCGGACGCGTGCGGAGACAGCGACCCAGCGCATCAAGGATGTGGAAACAAGATTGGTCGAGTTACGCAGCG
Organism: Pseudomonadota bacterium; assembly: GCA_038534195.1. Taxonomy (GTDB): domain Bacteria; phylum Pseudomonadota; class Alphaproteobacteria; order Caulobacterales; family Parvularculaceae; genus JAJFFW01. Next base: position 3,843 of record JBCAXE010000019.1, on the reverse strand, counting down.
CGCACGAAACCGCCGAGCGTGCGCCCGCCGCAATCGAAGAGAAAAGGATATCGCTGCTAGACAAAATCTCCTCGGCTGAAACAACGAGAAATGAGGCCGCGGACGCATTGGCCCTAGCCAGTCAGAAGGCGTTGGACGCCGACAAAGTCGCGCGGCAGGCCGAGCAATCGGCCGGCGAGGCGCGCGAAGCGCGGGCGCGCCTTGAAGCGCAAGCCGAAAGCGCGTCAACGCGCGTAGACGAGGCCACACTTCTGTCGCAGGAAACATGCTCTGCGCCGCCGGAAGAACTCCTCACAATCGCGGAGCACAAAGAAGGCAAGGACTTGCCCACGCGCGAAGACACCGACAGAAAGCTTGAACGCTACAAACGTGAGCGCGAGAATCTTGGCGGCGTCAATCTGCGCGCCGAAGAAGAAATGCAGGAAGTCGCCGGCAGACTTGAAGAATTAACGATTGAGCAGGAAGACTGCGAGGCGGCGATCCGCAAATTGCGCACGGCGATCAGCGGCCTGAACAAAGAAGCCCGTCAACGTCTAAACGAAGCCTTCGAAACGGTGAATCGGAATTTCGCGTCGCTCTTCACGCGGCTTTTCAACGGGGGTCAGGCGGAATTGCGCATGATCGATTCAGAAGACGTGCTGGAGGCTGGCCTTGAGATTTTCGCTTCACCGCCCGGGAAGAAACTTGCATCGATGTCGCTCATGTCAGGCGGGGAACAAGCGTTAACAGCGACAGCCCTTATCTTTGCGGTATTCATGGCGAACCCCGCGCCCGTTTGCGTCCTCGACGAGGTCGATGCGCCGCTTGACGACGCAAACACGGAACGCTTTTGCCGGATGCTTCATGAAATGGCGCAAGAAACAGACACACGCTTTATTGTCATCACCCACCACGCCCTCACAATGTCTCGCGTCGATCGCTTGTTCGGCGTCACCATGATCGAACGCGGCGTGTCGCAACTCGTTTCGGTTGATCTCACGAAAGCCGAACAACTCGCTGCTGAATAAACGACGTTAGGTGGTGGAGCCGGTCACATAGGGCCTAACGATTGCTCCGACATTGACGCGCGCCCGAAGCGTTGACGCCAGGAGATAGACGCCGCCGAATTTTCGGTGAAAGAAGACGGTAGCCGGCGGCGGCACATGGTGAAAGCCGCCGGTTCGCAACGCCATGCCTTTGTCGCGCAACCGCACCGCTATGTCAGTTGCGCCGAAATCGAAGGTCCCGTTTTCCTGGATCGGCTCCATAATGACTTGAAATGTTTCGCGCATGAGCGTCTCGAGGCTCTCAGGCGATTTATCGCCCATTAGCCCCATCGTCACTGCTGTCGCGCGCGCGACTTCCCAGTCCGATTTGAGCCCGGCCGCCAACAGTGCGCGGTATCCGCTTGAGAGGGCTTCCGAGATTTCTCGGGTCGCGCCAAAGTCCAATAGCACAATTTTTTCAGCGTCATCCGTATAAAAATAATTTGCGAAATTCGGATCCGTTTGCATTAACCTGAAGTCGAACAATTCGCGCATCATCAGCGTGATCAGCAAACTAACAACACGGTCCCGGACCGTCTGCGGCGCGCCGGACAACGTCTCAATGGGATTACCGTCCATAAATTCCATGGAAAGGATATTTTCAGTGGTCAGCGCCTCATCTAACTGGGGCAGCAAGAAATCGTGATCGTCCGCGAGAAGCGCGCCGAACCGCCGCAGGCACGCCCCTTCCCGCTCGTAATCGGCTTCCTGTTTGAGTTGTCTTTTCGCCTCGTCCAACAAAGGCGCAATGTCGACGCCATTCGGCAACAGGCCAGAAACTTTGATCAGCGCCGCGACATTGTCCACATCACTGTCGATGCTCCGACGCACGCCCGGATACTGCACCTTCACCGCCAGAGTGCGCCCATCTTTTGTTTGGGCGCGATGCACCTGACCGATTGAGGCCGCCGCGATAGGGCGCGTATCAAATCGTTTGAAATTCTTCAGCCAACCCCTGCCCCAGTTATCGTTAAGGACAGTTTTTAATTGATGAGGCGGCATCGCATGCGCCGAGGAACGCAGCCGCGCCAGAACCGATGCGAACTCAGGTGGAAAAAAATCCCCCGCGTCCATGGAAATCAACTGGCCAAGTTTCATGGCCGCGCCACGGAGCTGCGATAATTGATCAGCGACCTTCGCCGCATTTGACGGCGTTAGAAGGAGATCTTGAAGATCGGGCCGTTCACCGCGCGCCAATTTTCCCGCGCCGTCGGCGATCATGTTCCCGGCGATGCCCGCTCCCAAACCGCCGAACCGCGCAAGGCGGGTCAAACGCTGGCGCGGCACGGCCAGGCCTTGACTGTCCTCGTTCGAATTCGCCATCGCGCTGCGCTCCGTCGCTGATGTGATCACTCAACGTCTATACGCAGTTAGATATGGGTTTAGACCGGCGCGTTTAAAGCTGATATCCGGCTGTTGATTTCGAAATCGCGACTTCCGCGTCACTCATCTCCGCCTCGATGTCGGCGAAAAGCGGCGTCGAAAGATAGCGCTCGCCGGTGTCCGGCAACATACAAAGAATGCTTTCGCCAGGCTTCGCCGCCTCCGCCACTTCCATGGCGGTCGCAAACGTCGATCCGCCTGACACGCCAGTAAAGACGCCTTCTTCTTTGGCGAGGGCCTTTGACCATTTCATCCCGTCGGCGCCGGTGACTTTTTTAACCGCATGGATCGCGCCTGAGGCGAGCACTTCCTCGGCGATGTTCGGAATAAAGTCCGGCGTCCAGCCTTGTATCGGGTGTGGCGACCAGGCCGGGTGACTTTGCGCTGGCGACCCGTCGGCGTTGCGAGCCTGGGGCGAGCCGTCGGAGAACAGGGCCGCCACATCGGGTTCGGAGACAATGATTTTCGTATCCGGCGATTCTTTTGATAAGACGCGCGCGACGCCCGTTAATGTGCCGCCAGTGCCGTAGCCTGTGACCCAATAATCAAGACGCTGATCTTTAAAGTCATCAATGATCTCACGCGCCGTCGTGCGTTCGTGAATATCGGGATTGGCGATATTTTCAAATTGCCGCGTCATAAACCAGCCATTCGATTCTGCCAATTCTTTCGCCTTCTCCACCATTCCGGTTCCCTTTTGGGCCGCAGGCGTGAGAATGACTTTGGCGCCGAGAAACCGCATCAGTTTGCGGCGCTCCACCGAAAAGCTCTCCGCCATTGTCACTACAAGGGGATAACCTTTCTGCGCGCACACCATCGCCAACCCAATGCCGGTATTGCCGCTCGTGGCCTCAACGACAGTCTGGCCGGGCTTTAAAGCGCCTGATTGTTCGGCCGCTTCGATAACCCCGAGTGCGAGCCGGTCTTTTACAGAACTGAGCGGATTAAAGGCTTCGCATTTGACGAACATGTGAACGCCGGACGGCGCCAACCGATTTATGCGCACCACCGGCGTGCCACCAATCGTTTCCAGAATATTGTTGTAAATCCCGGCCAAGTTGCTCTCTCCCATGGTCAAGTTCGACTGATCGCGCGTCAACACCAACTCGTCTCACGGCCTCAGCCGCCCCTGCAAAGCCAGCTTGCGTCACGGGTGTATATTTGGTCGATTGCGCGCAAGCAAATCGCAATTGGAACGATTTGAAAACAAGGGAACTATCTTGTGCGCAAAAAACTTTTGATTTCGGCGAGTGTCGCGGTTTTTTTCGTTACGGCCTGCTCTAATGAGAAGGGGGCGTCCGGCGCAGACGATAGCGCCGCCGGTCAGACGAGCACCAGCGAGCCGGCGCGGGACGCAGCGCAGGCTGACGAAAATGGCAATATCCTTCTCGCCGAATGGACAGGCCCCTTCGGCGGCGTGCCGGCCTTCGACAAA
>JBCAXE010000018.1:0-67747 GCA_038534195.1 Pseudomonadota bacterium | reverse complement strand
GCGTCCGAATTTCTGGAGGTCAATACGGTCTCCGTTAGGCCGGGCGGGAAAGTGAGGCTGGCGGCGCGGGGCCTTCCGCCGCAAGCGCTTGTGAGCATCTATCGCGGCGCCAATCGCCGGTCGATGACGCTTGTTGGCGAATATCGCACCAATGATCTGGGCGAGCTTTACGCCGAAGCGACCGTGTCGCGTACAGCCGATCTCGGTGGGGTCATTTTCGCCGCCGCGACCCGAGGCGATTATCTCTACAGCCCACGCGTCAGTGTTGAGAAAATCCGCAATTAATTTCGGCTTGCATCGCTAATCCTTTATCCGGCTGCGGATTAGGGCGGCGATGTCGTCCGTATACGCTCCTGGGCTCCTGTCCAGGTGTTCAGCCACCTTCGCGGCGTCTTCTTTCGGGAAGTCCTGGTGCAGTTTTGAAATCCCTTCAACGCGGTCGATGGTGATCTCGAAGGCGGTGAGTTGAGGCCGTAAGCGATCTACGTATTCATCCGAGGCGTGGGCGAAGCGCCAATTTTCTTTTTGCGACGCGCCCTGGTGGGCTATTTCGGCCGGCCCCGCCGTGTCGTCGACAAGCTGCTCAAAAAAGGTGCGCTCGGGCCGCACATGCGCCTTTCCCCACACATGGACAGCTGTGTAATCCCAAGTGGCGCCCCGGTCGGCTTTGCGCCGCCAGTTCGGCGAGACGTAACTGTCTGGCCCTGAAAACGCGACCAGCACGTCGGCGCCGTCAAGGTCTTTGGCCTGCGGGTTCTGGGCATTCATATGCGCGCGCAACCGAACGAGCGAACCTTCTTCCGTATCAAGAGCGAAGGGCAGCCGCGTCACATTCAAAGTCGGCGCGGCGGTGATGAAATGCGCGAAGGGAAATTCGCGGATCAGCGCCGCCATGGCGTTTAGGTTTTTTTCGCGGTGTGGCAATGGCGGGTAGACCATGGCTGTTCATTCTCCTTGCGCGATACGCGGGTCGCGGGCGCGGTTTCTAAGGTTTGACGGCTTCGATCACCATAAAAGTGGGGAAGCGCGATGTTCTTTCATATTTCTCCGGGTCGCGTTCTCGCAAGGCGCTAATCGGTTTTGTGTCGGTTAGGCGCTGGAGGCGAAAGCCAGCGGCGAGGAGAGGATTAATCATCTCGTCGAAAGAGCGGTAATAATCGGGAACCGTCACCGGTTCGTCGGTGAAACCCGTCCATTCCGCCTCGCAATAATGGACGCCGAAGGCCGAGGGCGGTTTCAGCCATTCGTAAGAGCCGAGCGGATGTTGCACCGAAAAGACCAGTCTGCCGCCCGCTTTGAGGCTTCTGTAAAATTCGGCGAGCGGCGTCGTCCAATCCCTTACGTAGTCGATCGCGAGCGACGAGGTGACGAGATCGAAATGCGCATCGGGCAGGAACGGGAGCGGCTCGGCGAGGTCAGCGAGATGGAGCGTCGCGCGGGCGCCGACACACGCCCGCGCGATCTCGATCATCGCAGGGCTCACGTCGAAGCCGACAATTTCAGCGGCGCCTTGCGCCATAAGATGCGCGAGCGTGAATCCGGGCCCGCATCCGGCGTCCGCCACGCGCAAGCCGCTGACGTCGCCCATCGCTGCGCGAATAGCGGGATGTTCGATAAAGCCGTTTTCCGCTTTTGTTTCGGCTTTCGCCGCATAGCCTTTCGCGAGGCGCTCATAGGCCGCTAGCGCGATTGGGGTGTTGTCGGTGGTCACGCGAGCCCGTCTCCGTCATTGATAAAGGGCGCGTGTGATAGGGCAGAAACGGGCGAGCCGCAAATGAAAAAGGGGCGGCCCGAAGGCCGCCCCTTGATCCGTTAGTAAAAGCGTGAGGCGATTACATCATGCCGCCCATTCCGCCCATGCCGCCCATGTCAGGCATTGCAGGGGCGCCGCCGCCGTCTTTCTTCGGCGCTTCTGCGACCATCGCTTCGGTCGTGATCAGAAGGCCGGCCACAGAGGCTGCATCTTGCAGCGCCGTGCGCACGACTTTCGCCGGGTCGACGATGCCGGTAGCGATGAGATCGCCATATTCGTCCGTCTGCGCATTGAAGCCGAACTTGAAATTGTCCTGCTCAAGCAATTTGCCCACAACGATGGAGCCTTCGCCGCCAGCGTTTTCAACGATCTGACGGATCGGCGCCTGCAGGGCGCGGCGAATGATTTGAACGCCGGCGTTCTGGTCAGCGTTTTCGCCAACGACGCCGTCTAGCGCTTTCGACGCGTAAAGAAGCGCGGTGCCGCCGCCGGGGACGATGCCTTCTTCAACGGCTGCGCGCGTGGCGTTTAGCGCGTCGTCGACGCGGTCTTTGCGTTCTTTCACTTCGACTTCCGTCGCGCCGCCGACTTTGATCACTGCAACGCCGCCGGCGAGTTTCGCCAGACGCTCTTGCAGTTTTTCGCGGTCGTAGTCGGACGTCGTTTCTTCAATCTGGGCGCGGATCTGGTTCGTGCGCGCTTCGATTTCAGACTTCTCGCCAACGCCGTCGACGATCGTTGTGTCGTCTTTGTTGATCGTGACTTTCTTGGCTGAGCCGAGCATGTCGAGCGTGACGTTTTCCAGCTTGATGCCGAGATCTTCGGAAATCACCTGGCCTTGCGTCAGGACAGCGATGTCTTCCAGCATGGCTTTGCGGCGGTCGCCAAAACCAGGCGCTTTCACCGCAGCGATTTTCAGGCCGCCGCGCAACTTGTTGACGACGAGGGTCGCAAGCGCTTCGCCTTCGACGTCTTCAGCGATGATCAAGAGTGGCTTGCCGGACTGAACGACAGACTCAAGCAACGGCAGCATCGACTGGAGGTTCGACAGCTTCTTCTCGTGAAGAAGAATGTACGGGTCTTCCAGGTCGGCGATCATTTTGTCTGCGTTCGTGATGAAGTAAGGCGACAGGTAACCGCGGTCGAACTGCATGCCTTCGACGACATCAAGTTCCGTGTCGAGAGATTTTGCTTCTTCAACCGTTATGACGCCTTCGTTGCCGACCTTGTCCATGGCTTGTGCGATCATGTCGCCGATTTCTTTTTCGCCATTGGATGAGATGGTGCCGACTTGGGCGATCTCGTCGGAAGAAGCGATTTTCGTGGCGCGGTCTTTGATGTCAGCGACAACTTTGCCAACGGCGAGATCGACGCCGCGTTTCAGGTCCATCGGATTCATACCGGCGGCGACGGCTTTTGCGCCTTCGCGGACAATCGCCTGGGCCAGAACAGTTGCCGTCGTGGTGCCGTCGCCGGCTTCGTCGTTGGTTTTCGACGCCACTTCGCGCACCATTTGGGCGCCCATATTTTCAAACTTGTCTTCAAGTTCGATTTCTTTTGCGACTGAGACGCCGTCTTTCGTAACGCGCGGGGCGCCGAAAGACTTGTCGATCACGACGTTGCGACCCTTCGGGCCGAGGGTGACTCTCACCGCATTGGCGAGGATGTCGACGCCGCGCAGCATTTTCTCGCGCGCTTCAGCGTCAAATTTGACTTCTTTAGCAGCCATGTTTCAGCTCTCCTGATACTTCCAATTGATGGGGGTTAGTCGATGATGCCGAGGATGTCGGACTCTTTCATGATCAAGAGATCCTCGCCGTCGATTTTGACTTCCGTGCCCGACCATTTGCCGAACAGGATTTTGTCGCCTGCACGCACGTCGAGGGCGACGATTTCGCCGTCTTCGTTGCGGGCGCCGGAGCCGACCGAAATAACTTCGCCTTGCATCGGCTTTTCTTGGGCCGAGTCAGGGATAATGATGGAGCCGACTTTTTCGTCTTCGTCGGAGCGCCGCACGAGGACGCGGTCGTGAAGGGGGCGAAACGCCATGTTTTGATCTCCCTTGAGAATGATATTAAAAATCAAGCGCTTAGGACCGACTGCCAGAACAATCCGGAAGTGGCACTCAGGCTGCCTAAGTGCTAGCAGGCAAGTAAGCGAGGCGCAGCGGGCCGTCAAGTCCGGCGCGCGAAAAAATGGTCGTTTTCCGGCGAAAGGGCGCGCGGCTCATTGCTGCGCCGGCGCGCCTGGGCGCCGGCGAACAACGAGCGCGGGAAACGGTTGACTTGGCGCCCTATTAACCGTTGCATACGCGCCGCTGGGACCAGGGGGAGCGTTATGGTCGAGGGGCCGTCGGGATCTGTCGGAAAAATTCAATTTGTGCGCAGCGCCGCGCGGCTGCCTGGGCCGCCGCGCGAGGCTGTTGTGCGCATCAGCTTGCGCCACCGTTTGCGCGTTATGCTCGATTCGTTCCTGTGGTTGCGCAGCGCCAATACGATCCGCGAAATTCTTTTCACTGAAATCGCCTTTGCTTTCGGCGCGTTCAGCGTCGGCGTCGCAACTGTCGCAGCGGCGGGCGGTTGGCGCGGCGCCATAACTTCTCCGATCGATATCGCGATCGCCCTCGTCGCTGGCGCTATTGGTCTTCTGTCAGTTCTGTTCCCGAATTTTACCGGATTTCTGATTGGCCTGATCTTGGTGGTCGTATCGATGGCGGCGCGCGATGTCGCCGCCGGGGCGGCGCTGCTAGAGGGCGACTATTGGCGCATCGCTTATTTCTACGCGGTGGCGTTCGGTGTTGCGGCTCTTGTCCGCTTCGCGAGCGGTCAGGTGTGGGGTCGGTTTCGCCAACGCACCGGCCACAAGGACGACAAGCGCGAGGGTAGCGAAACGCTCGCCTTGAGTTTCAAGCACGCCGACAAGGTGACGGACCGGGTTCGAATGATCCTCAGCGACTGCTTTGACGCGCGGCTCCTTGAAAAGATTACCTCGATCAAAACCGATCGCGCGGCGCCGTATCGGCTGATCAGGGGCGTCTTACCGGTCAATCCCCTCTTTTTCCGCCGTCCGCGGCACTATCTATCGCCGCCATTGAGCCGTGGGACGGAGCGCTACCGCAATTACCGCCTGATCGTAGACACAACGGACGCGATCTGCGCCGGCCTCCTCGGGCTCGTCGGCGCGCGGCCGCGCCTGCGTTATGGGGAGGATTCTGACAAACCGCTAGCCAACGATCGCTACTGGCGCAGTGATGGACAGGAGTTAAACGATACGGGCAGTTCGGATGTTTTTTTGCGATTCCACCAGAGCACGGTGGAGGCCGACTTTCCGCCTAAAAACAAGGCGGGCGATGTTTGCAATTACAAAGCGTATGCTGTGATGAACAATTTTCGAGGGACGCCGCTTTATCTTCTGCGCGTGCGCGACGTGATTGATGTTCTTTATTGTCAGCATCCGGATTACCCCGCGCAACAACAGCAAAACATTTATGATGGGCTGAATATAAACAGCGGCGAGCAGGTGATAACTTTTCTTAAGGTAAGCCGTTATGCGAAGTTTACTGCGCGAGCCGACCGCTACCAGCATGAGACGACAGAAAAGCTCGGCAAGTCCGTCATCGCTTTCGCCGACGAGGCCGAGACGGACGCTATCATGTCATTCGATCCGGGGCGGGTTTGGGCTATGAAGGAGGCGCCGATCGAGATGTTTGATGCGATCATGGCGCTGCGGCGCGCGATCCACCTCGCTTCGCGCAAATGCGCGATTGAGGTCACGCCGGAGCGGCGGGATGTGCTGTTGGTCGATAATTTGCGCATGCTTATTTGCCGCCGGGAAGACGCGCCGAACAGTTTCCTCCGCCCTTTGTCGCTCTTTCGCGACACTTTCGCCGGAACATTTGCGCCATTGTCGGGCCGGTGGTTGCGACAGATCTACGGCTTCCCGGAAAGGGCCCGCGCCGCCAGCGCCGAGCCGGACGCGAGCTTCGCCGAGGAAAGCAGATCGGCGGCTCCCGGAGATAATGATCAGGCGTCTGGCGCTCGCGACACGGCGCCACAACCAACAAATAAGGCGCGCACCCACGCGCCATAGAAGATCGGAAGTCGATCTATCCATGATTTTACCGGATTTTAATCCGGCGCAAAGCGCATTATCGCCATATTCACTACTCTAATTAACCGGGCGCTTGTAATTGGCGCTCATAGGAAATTCTGACTTTTTCCATCGCAGAAGGAGCGATCAAAATGCGGAAACTGATTTTAGCATCGGCCCTGGCCATTTTCGCCGTGGGGTGCACGACTAATCCTTTCACGGGCGAGCGGCGGGCATCCCGCACTGTGACGTCCGGCGCAGCGGGCGCTGGCGCTGGCGCGGCGGCGGGCGCAGCCATCGGCGCGATCGCCGGCAACGCCGGTAAAGGCGCCGCCATCGGCGCCGCCGTGGGCGCTGCGACCGGCGTCGGCATCGGCGTCTACCAGGACCGTCAACAAGCCAAATTGCGCGAGCGTCTCGCCTCAACCGGCGTTTCGGTGACGCGCGACGGCGACAATATTTATCTCAACATGCCGTCCGACATCACATTCGCCACGGCGTCGTCGGAAATCACACCCGGTTTTTACGAAACCCTGAATTCAGTTGCGATCGTATTAGCCGAATTCGATAAGACGACGGTCAGCGTTTACGGCCATGCGGACTCGCGCGGTGCGGAAGATTACAACCAACAGCTTTCGCAACGCCGGGCTTTGTCGGTCTCAAATTATCTCGCAAGCCAGGGCGTCAATGGCGGGCGGCTTCAGGCGGTGGGCTTTGGTGAGAACCGCCCGGTCGCCGATAATTCAACGGAAGGCGGGCGCGCTGCGAACCGCCGAGTGGAAATCGTTATCGACCCGGTCGAAAGCCAATTTGGCAGCTAATCCTCAATTCTAAACTGAGCGTTAGCTCGCTGTTGAATTCCACGCCGTCCGGTTTTTGACCGGGCGGCGTTTTCGTATTTCCATGTCGAAGCGTGCGATACGGAATTTTAACAGATGGTTAATCCGTGACGGTCCTATTCACCATTCGTCAGAAATCGAAAAAATTTTAGTTAATTCCTTTTCAATACTGCCGGACTAAACTGACCTTCCATTCGGAGTTTTGTGGTTACGATGCCGTAGGGGCGCGTCTGTCGGCGCGCTCGCCAACAAGGGAGAGGGCAGTGAAACTTCAACTGCGCGAGCCGCGCTACGGGTCAATGGTTTTGTTCATGGCCGGATTGACCGGGTTCCTTGTGCTGGCCGCCGCCCTGCGCCAGGGATTTGAACCAAGTCTTGAAATCTGGTTGTCGGCGGCTCTGGTCGTCATGCTGCTGCTCTATGCGCATCTAGGATTTGCGCTGGGCCGGGCGCGCCAGGAATTGAATATGCTCAAACGGCTCACCGAACGCGTTCAGGAAGACCCAAGCGAAAGCGCCCGGCAAATTGCGCCTGCGCTCCGCCTCGAAGAGGCGACTGGTCTGTCACCGGAAGACAAGGCGATGCTTGAACGGGTCAGCAGCGCGATTGAGTCCGATCGCCTTGAATTATATCTGCAGCCGATCGTCAGCCTGCCGCAACGCAAAGCCCGCTTTTACGAAGCCTTCTCACGCATTCGCGACGATAAGGGCGGCGTCTTAAAGCCTGTCGATTATATCGATGCGGCCGAACGCGCCAATCGGATCGGCGTCATTGATAATATGATCCTTCTACGGTGCGTTCAGGCGCTTCGCGAGTTGAGAGGCGGCGGTGTCTCGTCCGTCTTCTGCAACATCTCGCCGGCGACGCTCTACGACACCGAATTCTTCGAGCATTTCACGGAATATCTGGAATCAAACAGCGACCTCGCTTCCCGCCTTGTTTTTGAATTCACCTCGCCTGCCGTCCAGATGATGCATCCGCGCGTTGAGGAAAATCTCGCGGCCATTGCAGAAAAGGGTTTCCCGTTTTCAATCGATCACGTCACGAGCCTCAATCTCGATTGGCAGAGCCTGCGCGACCGTAATTTCCGATATGTGAAAGCGCCAAGCGCCTTGCTCTTGAACGCTAGCCGGAAAGACGAGGCGTCGATTACGCAGCTTCGCAATTTCCGCAAACGTCTGGCGGAAGCGGAGATTGATCTCATCGCGGAGAAGATCGAGCGCGAAAGCGACATGCCCGAAATCCTGGAACTCGGGATCGACTTCGGTCAGGGCAATCTCTTCGGCGCGCCGCGCCGTTCCGATTTCTACCTTGGGCCCGATGCGGCGCCGGAACCGGTGCTCGCCGAAGCCTCATGACCGGTGAGCGGCGGGCTTGACCATAAGGGGCGCCCGCCTTAACGCCCAAAGGCGATGAGCCTGACCGTCCTCGACAGCCTGGCGCCGCTGGCGCAGCATTATGATGCGCTCCTGTGCGACGCATGGGGCGTCATTCACAACGGCGTCGCACTCGTCCCCGGCATCGAAACGGCGTTGCAGCGGTTCCGTGAAGAACGCGGGCCGGTCGTTATTCTCACCAATGCGCCGCGGCCTTCATCGATCATTCCGGCTCAACTCGACAGGCTTGGCCTGCCGCGCGGCGCCTATGACGCGATCGTCACGTCCGGCGACGCGACGCGCGCGGCGATTGAAGAGCGCTTGCCCGCGCCGGCATTCAGGCTCGGGCCGGAAAAAGATGAGGCGCTCTATGAGGGGGTAAGGATCGATTTTGCGCCGATGGACCGCGCCGCGTTCATCGTCTGCACGGGTCTTTTTGATGATCAGACCGAAGAGCCGTCTGAGTATCGCGCATTGCTAGGCGAAGGTGTGGCGCGCGGCCTGCCGATGATTTGCGCCAATCCCGATGTGGTCGTGAACTGGGGCGGACGGATCGTTTATTGCGCCGGCGCGCTCGCGGAGATTTACGCCGAGCTCGGCGGAGAGGTCATCTATGGCGGCAAACCGCATAAACCGATCTATGATTTATCGATGAGAGCGATTGAAGCGACACGCGGCGAAGCCGTTCCACCGTCGCGCATATTAGCGGTGGGAGACGGGCTCAAGACGGACATCGCCGGGGCCAACGCCAGCGGGATCGACGCGCTTTTCGTTGCGGGCGCAGGCGGCATCCACGAGGGTGCGGCGACGGCGGAAGCGTTGTCGAAAACGCTGCAGGAGGCGAATGTGAGCGCTGTTGCGGCAATGGAGACGTTGCAATGGCGGTGACGGCGCAGGCTGGTCCCGTAGCGGCCATCGGCAATTTTGACGGCGTGCATCTCGGCCACCAATATCTCATTGCCGAGACGGTTAAGCTGGCAGCCGAGGCTGGGGCGCCGGCGGGCGTCATCGTGTTTGAGCCGCATCCGCGGCGTTTCTTTCGCCCGCAAGATCCGCCCTTTTTGCTCACAACGTCGCCGGAAAGGACAAGGCTTCTAAAGAGCTATGGGGCGTCGGAAATCTTTACTCTGATCTTTGATGAAGCGATGGCGGCGTTAACGCCTGAGGCGTTCGTTCGGTCTGTCCTGCACGAACAGCTTGGTCTTTCCGGTGTTGTCACGGGTACGGAGTTTCAGTTCGGCAGGGCGCGGGCCGGCGACGTGACGATGTTGGCCGATTTGTGCGCCGACGTTGGCATTGCGGCCCATCGCGTGACGCCGATGACGAATGAAGGCGCGCCTGAAAAAATCGGATCGAGCGTGGTGCGCGCGGCGTTGCAGGAGGGTGATGTGCGGCGCGCGGAGGCGCTCCTCGGCCGGCGATGGTCTGTGGAGGGCGTTGTGGCGCCTGGCCAGAAACTTGGGCGCACGATCGGTTTTCCAACGGCCAATATAACACTCGGCGATCTCGTTGAGCCGCGTTACGGCGTCTATGCGGTGATGATCACGGTCGACGGCGTGGATACGCCCGGTGTCGCAAACTTCGGACGGCGCCCGACCGTCGGCGCGCCGGCGCCGCTCCTTGAGGCGCACCTCTTTGACTTTGACGGCGATCTATACGGCAAGACCATCCGGGTGGCGTTTGCCGATTTCATCCGTGCAGAGCGTAAATTCGATGGGATCGACGGGCTGAAGGCGCAGATCGCGCGCGATTGCGAAACGGCGCGGCGTCTTCTTGCCGCTTAAAGCCGGTCGGCAAGGAAGTCGCGATAATCGTCGAGCCGGTCGCGCGCGCGATCAATGTCCACTTCCAGCAACGGCAGATCGTTTTCAAGCTGCTCAATATCGCGGCGATAATCGCGCATCTTGTCACGCAATTCGCCGCGCTCCTCATCGTTCAGCGTATTCTCGTTGTAGCGATTGCGGGCCTGGCGCAAATCATAGCGATAGGATTTGAGGTTTTCCAAAGCCGTCTCATAGCGGCTGACCGCATTGTCGTATTCCGTCGTCAGTTGGTACAGCCGTTTGCCGATCTCATATTCCTCAACGAATGCGCGCTCTGATTCTGCGGGGCAAACGCCGCGATAGGGCCTGCCGGCGCGGCCTTCTTCGTAGCCGGAATCGGGCGTGCAATAACGCAATAGGCCTTCCTCGCGCCCGTCGGCGTAAGCGCTCTGGTCGGCGGCGACGGCGAATTTGGCGCAACGCTCCGCCCGCTCGTCAAACTTTGTGATCGCCTCGCCGAACCCGCCGTCGCGCTCGCCAAGGGCCCGCCAATCGGCGGTGAGGCATTCGTCCTCGCTCATGCCGGTGGTGCAGGCTGAAAGCGCTAGCCCTGCGGCGCTGAGAATGGCTAATCCTGACTTCATGGGCGAATAATCCCCTACAGCCCTTAATATACGGTAGGGTAATGGGCGTTTTCCGCGCCGCCAAGCGCAAAAACCGGGGCGTCTCACAATCGCGTCAGCAGCGGCTTTTCGGCGCCCGCGGCCTCATTCAAGCCCAATTCAGTGGTAAAATCGCGCTCAGTTACGCGTTTCACCCTTCGCAGAGGGAGCACCGGCCATGAATCTCTTAAAAGTCAGCCTTTTCGCCGTCACCGCTTTTGCAACATCGCTCGGCGTCTCAGCGCCCGCTTTCGCCGGGGGCGGCCCGGCGCAGGTGAGCGTGGCGGTCAGCGGCGGCGGCAAGTTCTATCGCGGCGGCCGAGGCTATTACGGACGCGGTTATTACCGGTCAGGGCGCGGGTTTCGTCATCGCGGCTATGCGCGGGGCGGCTATGCGCGCGGCGGCTATCGCGGCGGATACCGGCGCGGCTATCGCCGGGGCGGCGGCGGAAAAGCCGCAGGCATTGCGCTTGGCGTGATCGGCGGCGCGATCATTTTGAACGAACTCGCCGAGGCTGATCGGGCGCGCGCTGACGCGCGGGCGCGTTATGATGACCAGCGCTACCGTCGGTACGATCCGCGCCGGGACGATTATTATTACGAACGCGGCCAAAAACGCGGCCAGGAGCGCGGAGAAGAACGCCGGTTCGACGACGGCGCTGACCGGGCGCGCGAAGAAGCGTTTGATCGCCGCCAGGCCGAGCTTGACCGGCGCGAAGAGGAATTGCGCCGCCGCGAGGCGGAACTGCGCGAGCGCGCGGCGCAAGACTTTGACGATCGCGCCGAAGAGCCTGACTTCGACCGCGGTAGCGGCCGGTTTGAAGATCCTGACCGCCGCGACGATGTCTTCGAAGACGATCGCCGCAACGACGTGCGCCGCGACAATCGCCGCGGCAACCGGCTTGAAGACGGATCAGTGGATGAAGATGCGCCGAACCGTTTTGAAGACAGCCCCCGGCCTGCGCCGTCATCGCCTGTGGAACGCGACGACCTTGAAGATGATCTGTTGGGTGGTGAGGAAGTAGAAAATGAAGCGGTGATCTTCTCGATCCAAGCCGCCTATAACCAGTGCGCAGCGGAGGCGCGCCGGGCGGCGAGCCGCGACGGCCACTTCGTCGCCATGCCGGCGGCCCCGACGGCGGTGAAACCGTTGAGCCCAACGCTTGTGCGCCTTGAGGCGGACCTCACGGCGCAAGATCAGCGCGGCCGGCAATTCCTGCGCACGCTGACCTGTGAAGCCGATCCGGACCAAATCACGTTCCTGCGCCTTTCTTGATCCTTTGGGGTGACGGCGCGCGCGCGCGCTGCTATGGCCTCGCCCATGGGCGATTTAAAATCGATAAGCATCTTAAGGCGTCCGGGTCGAATTATCGGCCCGGCTCGATCTATGGTAGGCTAAGTAAAAAGCCGCCAATCGGGACCGGGACATTATCGCCCCCATGTTCAAGCAATTAAGAAGAGATTGACCGATGCCAGACGACGCATCGCCGAAGGAAGCGGACGCCGCCAAACAAGCCGGGTCCGGGCGCGACTACAAAGACACGCTGTTTTTGCCGAAGACGGACTTCCCCATGCGCGCGGGCCTGCCGAAGCGCGAACCGGAATTTTTAAAGCGCTGGGCGGAAATGAAGCTCTATCAGCGCTTGCGCGAGACGGCCAAGGGACGCGAGACCTACACGCTGCATGATGGCCCGCCTTACGCCAACGGCCATATCCATATGGGCACGGCGCTGACGAAAGTGCTGAAAGACCTTATCGTCCGCTCCAAGCAGATGGCGGGCTTCAACAGCAATTATGTGCCCGGCTGGGACTGTCATGGCCTGCCCATCGAATGGAAAGTCGAAGAAGAGTTTCGCGCAAAAGGTCACGCCAAGCGCGATGTGCCGTCTTCTGAGTTTCGCGCCGCCTGCCGCGCCTATGCGCAAAAATGGCTTGATATTCAGCGCGACGAATTCAAGCGCCTCGGCGGCGAAGGCGACTGGGACGATCCGTACACGACGATGGCGTATCGCTCAGAGGCTATCATCGCTCGCGAGCTGTTGAAATTTCGCGATCTCGGGCTGCTTTATCGCGGCTCCAAACCGGTGATGTGGTCGCCCGTGGAGCAGACGGCGCTCGCGGAAGCGGAAATCGAATATCACGATCATCAGTCCACGACGATCTGGGTGAAGTTTCCGGTCGCCAAGATTGATGACACGCATTCGGAATTGTCGGACGCATCGGTCGTGATCTGGACGACGACGCCCTGGACCATCCCCGGCAACCGCGCGATCTGTTTCGGCCCGCATTTGTCCTACGGGGTTTATCAGGTGGAGGCGATGAAGGCCGACCTTGATTTCGAGCCGTGGTCCAAGGCGGGCGACAAGCTCATCATATCGGACGCGCTTGCGGAAAGCGTGCGCGAGGCTGGTTTGATCGACCGCTGGACGCGCCTTGGCGACGTCGCCGGCGAGACTTTGGCGGCGGTCACTTGCGCGCACCCACTCAAGGGTTTTGACGGCGGCTATGACTTCGACGTGCCGCTTCTTGCGGGCGATCATGTAACGGACGAAGCGGGCACCGGTTTCGTGCACACTGCGCCCGGCCACGGTCAGGAAGACTATATCGCCTGGGTGTCCGCCTTCGGGACCCAGGCCGAAATTCCCTACACAGTCGACGAATTCGGCGCCTATACGGACGAAGCGCCCGGCTTCACCGGCGAACAGGTGCTCGTCATCGAAGGAAAGAAAAAAGGCAAGGACGGCGGCGCCAACAAGAAAGTCGTCGAACAGCTGATCGCCCACGGCAAATTGCTGGCGCGCGGCCGCCTCACGCACTCCTATCCGCATTCGTGGCGGTCAAAGGCGCCGGTGATCTTCCGCAACACGCCGCAATGGTTCATCGCCCTCGATAAGTCGACGGCCAATGGCAAGACGCTGCGCGAAAATGCGCTCGCGGCCATCGACGAGACGCAGTTCACGCCCGACGCGGGCCGTAACCGCATTCGAACAATGGTGGAGGGCCGGCCCGACTGGCTGATCTCGCGCCAACGCGCCTGGGGCGTGCCGATCACGGTTTTCGTCAACAAAGCGACCGGCGACATTCTTCAGGATGCAGACGTGGACGCGCGCGTTCTCGCCGCCATCGAAGAACATGGCGCAGACGCGTGGTTCGACACGCCAGCGCAAGACTTCCTCGGCGATAAGCATGACGCCGGCGACTATGAGAAAATCGACGACATCCTTGATGTCTGGTTCGATTCCGGCACGACGCACGCTTTTGTTCTGGAAGAACGCGACGATCTTCCGTGGCCGGCGGATGTTTATTGCGAAGGCTCCGACCAGCATCGCGGCTGGTTTCAGTCCTCGCTTCTTGAAAGCTGCGGCACGCGCGGGCGCGCGCCCTATAATCACGTGGTCACAAACGGGTTTGTGGGCGACGGCGAGGGGCGCAAAATGTCAAAGTCCCTCGGCAATGTAGTTGCGCCCGATGAGATCATCAAACAATACGGCGCCGAGATCATTCGCATCTGGGTGGCGAGTTCGGACTACACGGACGATCTGCGCATCTCCAAAGAGATCATCGACACCGCGGTCGACGCTTATCGCAAGCTGCGCAACACGTTGCGATACCTGCTTGGCGCGCTCAACGGATGTGATGAGGCCGAGGCTGTGGCCGTCGGCGCCATGCCGGAGCTTGAACGCTACATGCTCCACCGGATGGCGGCGCTCGACGCTGACATTCGCGCGCGGTACGAGGCGTTCGACTTCAAAGGCGTCTGGCGCCAGGTCTTTGACTTTTGCTCCATGGATCTGTCGGCGTTCTACCTCGATATCCGCAAGGATTCGCTTTACTGCGACCGCGCCGATGACCCGCGCCGGCGCGCAGCGCGCACGGTGATGGACCTCGCTTTGACGCGCATCATGCATTGGCTGGCGCCAATCTGCGTTTTCACGACGGAAGAAGCCTGGTTGGAGCGCTATGGCGCCGACGCCGGGTCGGTCCACTTGCAGACATTCCCGCAAACGCCGGCGGGCTGGCGCGATGACGCCCTGGCGGCGGAATGGGCGCTCGTTCGCAAGGTGCGCCGCGTGGTCACTGGCGCGCTCGAAGTGGAGCGCCGCGAAAAACGCATCGGCGCAAGCCTTGAAGCGGCGCCGCGCGTTCATATCGCCGATGCGGATTTATTGGCGGCGGTGAAAAATCACGATCTCGCCGAGTTGTTTATCACCGGCGCCGTGACGCTCGAAAAAGGCGAGGGCCCATCGTCGGCGTTTCGCCTTGACGAAATCGCTGGCGTCGCCGTTGAACCCGCCGCAGCGGAGACAAAGAAATGCGAGCGGTGCTGGCGTTACACAGGCGATGTGGGCGACGCGGCGGCGCATCCTGACTTATGCGTGCGCTGCGCGGACGCGGTTGAGGCGTGAGCGGCATGAGCGAGACGCAATCCTTTCAGGCGAAAGCGAAAGATTGGTGGGCCGAAGCGCGCGCCAATCCGCTTTTCTCGCGCGCCCTGATCGGCGCGGCGCTGGTTGCGGTCGCTGACCAGATTACGAAATTCATCATCGTCCACCAGGTGAAGCTGCCGGAAATTAGACGGATTGAGCTGTCGTCGATCTTTGACCTCACTTATGTTGAGAATAAAGGCGCGAGCTTCGGCATGCTCGCCGGCGGCATGGGCTCGCGGGTCCTGTTGTCGACGATTTCGATCGGCATTGCAGTGGCGCTGACCGTCTGGCTCGGTCGCACCAAAAAGCCGCTCGCCGCCACGGCGATCGCGTTAATCGTCGGCGGCGCCCTCGGCAATCTCTACGACCGGATCGCCTACGGGTTCGTGGTCGATTTTCTTGATTTCTCAGGGCTTTACTTCCCTTGGGTCTTTAACATCGCCGATGCGGCGATCAATGTGGGCGTCGGCCTTCTCTTGCTGGACGCCTATCTGGAAAGCCGCGGCTCGAAGGCCGCATAAGCTTTTGCCAACGGCGTCGGCCGGGCCTATAAAGCCATGCGCGGGGCGGCGACTATGAAGTGGAGTGACGTGAAAGTGACCAGGAATTCTTTTCTTCGCACCGGCCTGTGCCTGGCGGCGGCCGCCTTGTTGACCAACGGATGCGCTGGTCTCGGCAAGGCCCTCGGTTCGGGCAAGAACCCGCCGGACGAATTCGCCATCGCCACCAAAGCGCCGCTTGTCGTGCCGCCGGACTATTCCTTGCGGCCGCCAAAGCCGGGCGAAGCGCGCCCGCAAGAGCTGTCGTCTTCTGAGCGCGCCAAACAGGTGCTGCTCGGCGATCCCGGCGCCGCGCCGCCGAGCCAGGGCGAGCAAGTCTTCCTGCAAAAGGCGAACGCCCTGACCGCTGATCCCAACATCCGCAATATTCTGAATGCGGAAAATGGCGGGCGCGGCGCGAAAGACCGCAGCTTCGCCAATCAGCTCATCTTCTGGAAATTCATTGACGGCAAGGTCGACGACTCAGCCGCGCCTCTGCGCGTTGACAACCCCGAAGAATGGCTCGCCGCCCGCGAAACTGCAATCAAGGCTGTAACCGGCGAAGAAGCGAAAGTCGTGATCAAGAAAGACAACGCAACGCTCGGCCTGCCGGGGATTTTTTAGGGGCTTACAAACCTAGATCTTGATGCCCGATTGCGCGGTGATCAACTCACCGCGACTTTCCTGGTCGGGATGAAATCTTCTGGGAATTAGGTTCGAAATAACGCTTTCGGGCGGCCCCAATCACGATTATCAATCACAACGTTCGCTCCTTTGTGCGGATTGCACGCCTGTTCGTACAAAGAAAAAGCCGGCAAGTATCGTTCCTTATAGAGGCTGAGGGCTTCTTCTGTCCCGCCGAGCATGTCTTGGTCGCGGGCGACGCCGCGCGCCAGCGAGGTTTCTGCGGATACGTCGATAAAGACCACAAAATCCCAATTGTCCGACAATTCAGGGCGCTGCAAAAACGTACCGTCCACGAGGAGGATGGTGTCCGCCGGCGCGCGCGTCGGCGTTTGGTCAATGGGTTTATCGTTCTCAAGATCAAACGACGCGGTGCGATAGAGCCGGTCTCCATCCGGTCCGAGCGGCGCCAGAAGCAGGCGTTTCACGGCGCCCAGATCGCGCGCGTCGTGGTAATATCCTTCGGGCGAGCGCCTGCCGCGCGCATAGCGTTCCGCCTTTGGACGATGAAACCCGTCGATGCTCGTTTGTATTACAGGACGCCCAGCCGCCGTGAGCGCAGCGGCGAGTTCCCCGGCGAATGTCGTCTTACCCGCCGCCGTGCGGCCATCGATGGCGACGCGCAGCGGGTGGGCGATTTCGGCTCTGGCGAATGTTGCTGAAAGGGTTTCAATTAGGCTGCTGTATGAATGATTTAGCACTGCAGCTCTCCCTTTGATCGGTTACAAGATGAATCAAGACCAGACAAAATGACAAACTCCGTAGAAGGCTTTGCGATGATCATCGTATACGTCCCGCTCCGCCAAGAGCGAATTCGCAATAGCTTGCATGCGTATTTTTGGCAGTGTAGTCTTCAAAATGATCGTTGTGTAAGTAATTTACATCGTGTTGGCGCTTCCTCAGCGCCTTGTTCTCGAGATATCTTGATCATTTGTATAGACACTGTTGTGTCATGATTCCTCATCGCGTGTCGGGTGAGGGTTCTCTTTAAATCTGTACGTAGATTAGTCGTTTTACACTCTAGAGCATGCGCATGTTGCGCGTGAATAAACCGCTATGGGAGAGAAAATGAGTGAAATTCAAACTGATATGGAAGGCCTTCTTGACGACGATTATGATTTCGAAGCTGTCTTAAAAGCGTTGGAAGAGGATCCGGAATGGCCGAAGCCCCAATGGCTCGTTGACTTAGTTAAGGACCTTCAACATGCAGATGCATGGATGGCGAGCGTCCTGGATTGGTGGGAAGATTGGCGCGAGAAGCCGCCGCCAGAGGGCGGCTCCGAAACAGAAGGTTTCATGGGGTTGATCTTGTTCACGCTCAACCACCCGGATGATGTCGCGCGATATGTTAAATTCCCAAAAGTAATAAAGGAATTGCTAGCTGCGCTCTTGAAGACAATAGGCAGTCTGTTGCCAAATTCAAAGATTAAGCCAAAGCAATTCCATGAGGTGTTTGTCAAGAAGGTCAACGAGGGAACCGCAACGGCTTATGGCGGTGAAATCTATGGCTTTAAGACATACGAAAATGCGGACGTAGGGTGGCTTGTTTCCCTATTCAATGGTGACTTTGTTCGGCGCGCCAGGCACCCATTATCATGGAATACGCTGGTGCCGGAAGCTGACTTTGGAAACCGGCCCAGTCATGTGATCTTACCCGATAAATGCCGAGTAGGGATTATAGGTGATTGGGGCGTTGGCGATGTGACCCGAAGAGATCATAAGAAGCCTGGTCTTAAGGTGATCGAAAGCATTGTTTCCAAAGAGATCGACTTCTTAATTCATTTGGGCGACACTTATTATTCTGGCTGTCCATCTTCCAACGATATGAAGATTCCAAAGTTTTGGAATGCTGGAGAGGAAGCTATTCGTCTTTTGGCGCATTGGCCGAACGCCAATGTCATCAAGCCCAGTCATTCGTTCACGTTAAATTCAAATCACGAGATGTATTGCGGCGGTCTCGGATACTTCAAGGCGCTTGAGAAGGATTTAGAATTTGGCGGCAAGACGTTCAAATCGCCTTTCAAGCATCAAAAAGGGACGAGCTACTTTCTTCTGGAAAATGAGCAAGTTCAAATTTTTGGTCTCGACTGCGCATATTACACGCAAGATTGGCTTGCCGACGGCGCGAGATTTGAAGGCGATGACAAGGATGAGAAAACGCAGACGAAATGGCTTCGCAACCATTTCAATAATTCGAAAACAACAATCGCGTTAACGCATCATAATCCTGTCAAGACCGGCGGCAAGCCGAGGGCTCTGTTGGGTAAGCTCAAAGCGGCGCTCGGTGGAAAATTGCCATCTTATTGGTATTTTGGTCACGCACATAATGGCATCGTTTATGAAGACGCCGTTATGGACGGGTGTAAGGGGAGGTGCATTGGCCATAGCGGCGTACCGATGGGATTTCCAAGGAATTTGGTTCGGCATGCAGATGTAAAGGATGTCGAGCCGGGCCGAATTCCAGACAAGTATACGCCGATGCCCGGCATTAAATGGGTGGAAGGCGATCGAGCGACCGACGGTTTTGAGATCGTCAAAAGCGGATACGCCGTGCTCGATATCAACGGCGCGCACGTCGCGGAAGAAGTTTACGATGAAGACGGCATCCTTAAGTGGTCAAGCGAGTCTGGAGGTCGCTGACTGATTTTAGTCGAAGCTCTCTTTAGTTGGTTATCTGGCTAAAGAGAGCGGTTTCTAACTTACACATACTTCTCCTGCAGGCGCATCTCTTCAACGCTGCTCAGTTTTTTCGGCGGCGACAACGCGCCTTTGCCGCGGCGCGGGTCCGGCTCCACATCAAAGCCGAGGCGCGCGCCAAGTTCGTCAGCCCCGCCGATGAAGTCGCCGTCAATCCACACTTGCGGCGTCGTTACCGGCGTCTTTTCGCCGATGATCGGTTTGACCCGCGCCAGCATTTCATACATGGCGCCCGGATTCTTCACAACATCATGGTACTGATAATCGATGCCCGCCTTGTCCATATAGGTTTTGGCGCGCGTACAGTGCGGGCATTTATCTTTGCCGAAGACATGCGTGCCGGTGATGGGGAAGCGCTTCACATATTGGCGGATCGCTTCTTCCGCGAGCACGCCGCGATTAAGGGCGTCGCCCTGACCGATCAGTTTGTTTTCCACAAAAACAATCGGCGCATGCCAGCCGCCGCCTTTCAAAAGCGGTTCCCACCAATAGGTGAGCCATTCTTTCACTTCGAAGACCACATCCGCATTGGCGAGTTCGGTTTCCAGCGTGTCCTCGATCACGTCTTCGGTAAGCGCGCACTCGCCGCAGGGGATTTTGACTTTAAAAGGCCCCCATTGGCCGGCCCATTTGTAGAGAAGAACTCTGACCGGTTCCGGACTTCGCGCTGCGCCGGAATTGTTCGCCATATTCGTCGCCCCTTATTGACCCCTTGTCCAAAACGGTAACAGCCGCTTGCGTGCTTGGGGAGGGCGTGCGCGATCACAATTCTGCGCGGGACGGGGAAAGAGGCGAACGGGTTTGCGCCGCCGTGCGGACTTGCGATAATGCGCCATGACGAATCGCCCCGCCTTATCTTCCGCGCCGCCAATTATCAGGCGCCTGCCGCCCGGCGCGGTGAACCGCATCGCCGCTGGCGAAGTGATCGAGCGCCCGGCCGCGGTCGTGAAAGAGCTTGTGGAGAACGGTCTCGACGCCGGCGCCGCATCGATCGCAGTAGAGATCCGCGATGGCGGTAAGGCAGGCATTATCGTCACTGACGATGGCTGCGGCATGTCCGCGGACGATCTTTTGCTCGCCGTTGAACGCCACGCCACGTCGAAGCTCGCGCCGTCTGATGCGGGCGATTATGACCTCATGAACATCGCAACCATGGGCTTTCGCGGCGAGGCGTTGCCGTCCATCGGGGCAGTGGCGCGCCTCGACATCACGACGCGCCAGACCCGCGGCGACGGGGTGACGCTTTCCGTTCATGGAGGCGTTCTAAAAGGTCCCAAGCCGGCGGCCTTTAGCGGTCACGGGACGCGGATTGAAGTGCGCGATCTCTTTTACGCAACGCCCGCGCGGCTGAAATTCCTCAAAACCGACCGCGCCGAGACCATGGCCGTGAGCGACGCCCTGAAGCGCCTGGCGATGGCGTTCCCGCAAACGGCGTTTTCCCTGACGTCAGGCGGGCGCCGCAGTTTCGCTTATCAAAGCGAAACCGATGATGAGGCAGGCCGGCTCAAACGTCTGGGCGCGATCATGGGGCGCGACTTTGAAGAAAACGCGCTCGCCATTGCGGCGGAACGCGACGGCGTCCGGCTCTCCGGCTTTGCGGGCTTGCCCACGTTCAACAGAGGGTTGCCCGACAAACAATTTCTATTTGTGAACGGACGGCCGGTGCGCGACAAACTCATCGTCGGCGCGGTCCGCGGCGCCTATGCGGATTTTCTGGCGCGCGACCGCCATCCGGCGGTGGCGTTATTCCTCGACGTCGAACCGGCGCTGGTGGATGTGAACGTGCACCCAGCGAAAACGGAAGTCCGGTTTCGTGACGCGGCGAGCGTGCGCGGCTTGCTTGTCGGCGCCTTGCGGCATGCGCTCGCCGAGGCGGGGCATCGCGCTTCGACGACGACCAGCGCTTATGCGCTCGGAAAAATGCAGCTTGGCCAGTCGGGCAATGTGGCGCCGCTTCGCCCGGGCGCGGCCTTCGCCCCAGCGCCCAACCCGTTCGCCGCCGCCATATCGCCGGATCATCAGCGGCCCCTCGACGGCCTTGATGACAAGCCCCGCGACTTTGACGGCGTCGGTGCACCCAGCGGCGCCGTCCCCGCCGAGGCGTCCGAGCCATCGTCCGCGACCGAGGCGCCTGCGAACTATCCGCTCGGCGCCGCGCGTGGCCAATTGCACGAGACCTATATTGTCTCGCAAACAGCCGACGGTCTTGTCATTGTTGATCAGCATGCGGCTCATGAGCGCCTTGTCTATGAGCGGATGAAGTCAGCGCTTGAGAATGGCGGCGTGGCGCGACAGGGGCTGTTGATCCCCGAAATTGTCGAACTGGAGAGCGACGAGGTCGACCGGTTGGCGGCGCGCGCCGGCGAGTTCGAAGAGCTCGGGCTCATTCTTGAGCGCTTTGGCGACGATGCGATCATTGTGCGTGAGGCCCCGGCGCTGCTTGGCGCCAGCGATGTAAAAAGCCTCGTCAAAAGTCTCGCGGAAGATATCGCGGCCTTTGGCGAGGGGCTTGCGCTTAAGGAGAGGCTTGAAGAGATCTGTTCCTCCATGGCCTGCCATGGGTCGGTGCGTGCGGGGCGCCGGCTCAACGCGGAGGAAATGAACGCGCTCCTGCGCCAGATGGAAGAAACGCCCCATTCCGGCCAATGCAATCATGGCCGCCCCACCTATGTGGAGCTGAAAATAGCTGATATAGAACGGTTATTCGGGCGCCGATAACGGGAGGACGATCATGAAAATGCTATTCGCCGCGATGATGATGACGCTGGCGGCCGCGACGGCGAGCGCCGGAGAGCCGGCTGAAAAGAACGCGACCACGGACTATGAGCCGATGAAACTGTTTGAGCGCTTCGCCGGGCGCGCCATGCGGGGCGAGGGCACAGGGCCGGACGGTAAACCGGTCGTGAATATCGCCACCTGGAAATTCATTATGGACGGGCGCGCCGTGCAGTCCGATCACAAGCTCGAAGGCGGGACGTATGGCGGGCGCACCATCTATTTTTATGACGAGGGCGGAGAGAAATATATCTACCATTATTTCACCAACGCCGGGTTCCATACGATGGGTGAAGTGACGCCTACCGACAATGGCTTCGCCTCCGTCGAAAAAGTCATCAATCATCCGAATTTTTCAGAAGTGCGCGGTGAGATGTTTTTCGACGGCGACGTGATCCGGGTGACATCGACCCATGTGGATAAAGAGGGCAAGCTCTCAGAGACGAAAGAAGGGTTCGTCTACCGGTTTATCGATGATCCGGGCGCGTTGTTTCAGTAAGCGTCTCGCAAAAGGAAATTTCACTGATGGCTGACGGCGACGCGACTTTCACGCCCCTTTCTGACCTTGGCGACTTCGTTGAACGGCCTGATGCGGAGATGATCGCGCGGGCTAAGGACTTTTTTGAGGAAATCAAAAAACGCCATTCGGTGCGCGAATTCTCATCGGCGCCGGTGCCGCGCGATGTCATGGAGCGCTGCATTGCGGCGGCGGCGCGTGCGCCGTCGGGCGCCAACCATCAGCCCTGGCATTTTGTGCTCGTGGGCGATGCGGACGTGAAGTCCGAGATCCGCAAGGCGGCCGAAGAAGAAGAGCGCGCGTTTTACGGCGGGCGCGCCAGCGAGGAATGGCTCGACGCGCTGGCCCCCATCGGCACTGACGCGGACAAGCCGTTTCTTGAGATCGCCCCTTGGCTCATCGCCGTCTTCGCGCAGCGGCGCGGCGGCGTTGAAGCCGGCATGGAAAAGAAGAACTATTATATCAATGAGAGTGTGGGGCTGGCTTGCGGCTTTCTTCTTGCCGCGCTTCACCATGCAGGGCTCGTGACGCTGACCCACACGCCGAAGCCGATGACGTTTCTCAACGAAAAGCTGAACCGTCCTGATACGGAAAAACCATTCCTGCTCATCGTTGTGGGCAAACCGGCGGCGGACGCGCAAATCCCCGATCACGCGCTGATCAAAAAGCCGCTGGACGATATTCTAACTGTTTACTGATGAGGTGTGCGCTAAGCGTCTAATCGCGAAGCGATTGTCTCAACCCTCTTGGCGGCGGCTTCGATCACCCGAGCCGCGCCGCCCATTGTCTCGGCGTCGAGCTTATCGGCCGCGTTTTCCAGGGACGCGGTGCGGGCTCTCGCCTCAAAGAGTTCGTCGCACACTGTCAACGCCGAAAGCAGCATCAACCGCGCATCGCCGATCTGGCCGAGTTCGCCGGCGAGGCGCGACACATGAGTGTCGAAATGCGCGGCCAGGGTCTTCAGCCTTTGCTCCTGACCGTCGTCGCAAGTGACGGTGAAGAGGCGGTCGTTAATCGTGATTTCAACTTGCGCCATTGGCGTCGCTTTCCTTGCTCACGGGATCGGTCTCCGGCGCCTCAATCAGCGCCCGTAGCTCGGCGAGCGACGCCGCGAGCCCAGTGCTCGCCTCATGCAGATGCGCCCGCGCCGCGCGCGCCTGGCGTTGCGTCGCCTCCACAGCGTCAGCGTCGGCGCTCGCGTCAGCGAGCTTTTCCGAGAGGCGATTTTCAAGCGCATCAAGCGCGCTCGCCAGCGTTTGAACGGAGGTCTCCAGTGCGGACATTCTCGGCCGATCCCTTAGATAATAGCCAGACGATCAATTTGGCCGGGTTGGGCGCGCGTGTCCAGTTGCGGCGCGCCGGGCGCAGGGCTGTCCTTGGCGCCTTGACCCATATTTCAGCAAGGGGCATGACAGCCCCAAACAACCGGGTGCGCACCCCCTTCCGAGCAGAGTTTCTTACGTTATGGCCAATACGAGCGCCGATCTTCAGTCATTCGATCTGAGCCAGATGGCCAACGCAATTCGCGCCTTGTCGATGGACGCGGTTGAGAAAGCAAAGTCGGGCCATCCCGGCATGCCCATGGGGATGGCGGACGCTGCGACGGTCCTGTTCGCAAAGCATCTGAAATTCGACGCCGCCGCGCCCCTGTGGGCGGACCGCGACCGCTTCGTTCTGTCGGCGGGCCATGGCTCGATGCTTATTTATGCGCTGGCCTATCTCCTCGGCTATGAAGGAATGCCGTTGTCGGAATTGAAGAATTTCCGCCAGCTTGGCGCTAAAACCGCCGGTCACCCGGAATGGGGCCATGCGCCAGTCGTTGAAACGACGACCGGCCCGCTCGGCCAAGGGCTTGGCAATGCGGTGGGCATGGCCATCGCCGAGGCGCATCTCCACGCCCGTTTTGGCGACGACCTTGTTGATCATTACACCTATGTCATCGCCGGCGACGGCTGCCTCATGGAAGGCGTCAGCCAGGAATCAATTTCGCTGGCTGGTCACTTGAAGCTGCGTAAGCTGATTGTTCTCTGGGACGACAACGATATCTCAATCGATGGTCCGGTCTCGCTGTCGGACTCTACCGATCAGATCAAGCGCTTTGAAGCCTCTGGGTGGGAAGCGGTGCGCGTCGACGGGCATGATTTTGACGCCGTGGACGCCGCGATCAGCGCCGCGAAACGGTCCGACCGGCCGACGCTCATCGCCTGCAAAACCACGATCGGCAAAGGCGCGCCGACCAAAGCCGGGAAATCGTCCGCCCACGGTGCGCCTTTGGGCGCTGACGAGATTGCCGGCGCGCGCAAGGCGCTCGACTGGCCGCATGAGCCTTTCGAGGTCCCCGAAGAGATTGTCAGCCATTGGCGCGCCGCGGGCCGCCGCGGTGAAGAAGCGCGCGAGGATTGGAACAAGCGCAAGGCGGCGTCCGCCCACAAGGAAGCGTTCGGCGTCGCCATGGCGGGCGATTACGCCGCGCCGCTCGAAAAGGCGATCCGCGACTTTAAAAAGACGCTAGCGAAGGAGCCGCCGAAGGTCGCCACAAGAAAAGCTTCTGAAATGGCGCTTGAGGTCGTGAACGCCGCCATCGCCGAAACCATCGGCGGATCGGCCGACCTCACCGGATCGAACAACACCAAGACCAAAGGCCTGGCGCCGTTAACGGCGAAAGACTACGCCGGACGATACATCTATTACGGCATTCGCGAGCATGGCATGGCTGCGGCCATAAACGGGATGGCGCTGCATGGCGGCGTCGTGCCCTATGGCGGCACGTTTTTAGTGTTCACCGATTATTGCCGCCCGTCGTTGAGGCTCGCGGCGCTCATGGGCGTGCGCGTCGCCTTCGCCATGACCCACGATTCCATTGGACTTGGCGAGGACGGGCCGACGCACCAGCCTGTGGAGCATCTGGCTTCATTGCGCGCCATGCCGAACATGCAGGTCTTCCGTCCGTGCGACACAATCGAAACGGCCGAATGCTGGGAGCTGGCGCTTAAGCAAAAAGCAATGCCGAGCATTCTCTCCCTGACGCGTCAGGGGCTGGAGCCGGCGCGTCTCACGCATGAGAAAGACAATCTTTGCGCCAAGGGCGCCTACGTCATCGCCGACGCCCCAGAGCCTCAATTGGTGATCATCGCCACAGGCTCGGAAGTTTCATTAGCGATCAAGGCGCAAGCGGCGCTTGCGTGCGACGGCGTGCGTGCGCGCGTTGTCTCGGCGCCATGCTTTGAGCTTTTTGCGCGGCAGTCGAAGGCGTATCAGAAAGAGGTGCTTGGCGACGCGCCGCGGATCGGCGTCGAGGCGGCGGTGCGCCAGGGCTGGGACCTGTTCCTGCGCCGAAAAGACAAATTCATCGGTATGGAAAGCTTCGGCGCCTCCGCGCCGGGCGGCGATCTTTATGAACATTTTGGAATCACCAGCGACGCCGTCGTCAAGGCGGCGAAGTCGCTAATCAGTTAGGAGAGACGAATGACCTTACGCATCGGGATTAACGGCTTCGGCCGCATTGGCCGTCTGGCGCTGCGCTCAATGCTTGAGCATGACCGCAAAGGCATCGAAGTGGTGGCGATCAACGATCTCGGTCCTGTGGAGACGAACGCGCACCTTCTCCAATATGACTCGATCCATGGCCGTTATCCGAAGGAAGTGAAAACCACCGCTGACACGATCGACGCGGGCGCCGGGGCGATGAAGGTCTTCGCCGAACGCGATCCGGCGAAACTCCCCTGGGGCGATCTCGGCGTCGATATTGTCTTCGAATGCACGGGCATCTTCGCCAGCAAAGACAAAGCCTCGGCGCATCTGAGCGGCGGCGCAAAACGCGTTTTGGTTTCAGCCCCGGCGGGCGGCGATGTCAAAACCATCGTTTATGGCGTCAATCATGTCGTCCTCACCAGCGACGACACCATTGTCTCCAACGCGTCATGCACCACAAACTGCCTCGCACCGATTGCGAAAGTGCTGCACGACACGGTCGGCATTGAGCGCGGTTACATGACGACGATCCATTCGTATACGGGCGATCAGCCGACACTCGACACCATGCACAAGGACCTCTACCGCGCACGGGCGGCGGCGTCGTCGATGATCCCGACGTCCACGGGCGCTGCGAAGGCCGTGGGCCTCGTCTTGCCGGAACTCGCCGGGAAACTTGACGGCTCGTCCATCCGCGTGCCGACGCCGAACGTGTCGGTTGTCGATCTCGTCTTCACGCCCGGCAAGGACACCACGATCGACGAAGTCAACAACGCCATGATCGAAGCCGCCAACGGGCCCATGAAGGGCGTTCTCGCGGTGACGGACAAACCCCTTGTTTCCGCCGATTTCAATCACGACCCGCATTCTTCGACTTTCGCCTTGCCGCAGACGCAAATTCTCGAAGGCAAGCTCGTGCGGGTCCTTTCATGGTATGACAATGAATGGGGCTTCTCGACACGCATGACGGACACGGCCTACGTCATGGGAGAATTGCTCTAAGGCTTGTTCTGAAGAGCGACGGAGGCGCAGATATAATGAGGAAGAAGAATTTTCTGGTCGCAGCAGCGCTCGCCGCGCTCATAGCCTGTTCGCAGTCCGACGAGCCGGCGATTGAGGCGCAATCGGACGAACCGACCCTTCCAGCGATCGAAACCGAGCCGCTCTCCGAGCCAGACGCGCCCGTCTATGTGGGCGTGTGGGCCGCCCAAGGCGATTGGTGCGATATTGCGCCAGGCTCAGCGGATCCCTCGCCGATTGCGTTCACCGAAGGCGAGTTTATCGGGTACGAAAATCTCTGCCGTATCGGCTACGCTGAGGAAGGGACCGAAGGCGGCTGGCGCATGGAGTTTATCTGCGAAAGTGAGGGCGTTGAATATACCGACGTCGTCGATCTTGATGTGGACGGCGAGATGCTTCGCCTGACCCGCGCCGATGCCCCGGAAACAGTGTTTGTGCGTTGTAAGGCGTCCTGATTGATGGGCGCCTACCGTACACTGAGTGATTTTTCCGTATCAGGTAAGCGCGTGCTTGTGCGCGTCGATTTCAATGTGCCCATGGCGGACGGTAAGGTCACCGATGCAACGCGTATCGACCGGGCCCTTCCGACCATAAAAGCGCTCTGCGAGGCAGGCGCCAAAGTTGTCCTCCTGTCTCATTTCGCACGCCCCAAGGGCGCGCCCAACCCTGAGATGTCATTGAAACCGGTGGCGGACGTTCTCTCCCAAAAGCTCGGACGCGCGGCGGCGTTCGCCGAAGACTGCATCGGCGCGCCGGTTGAGCGCACGGTCGCGGCGATGGCGGACGGCGATGTGGCGCTCCTTGAAAATACGCGCTTCCACGCCGGTGAAGAGGCAAATGAGCCAACGTTCGCCAAAGCGCTTGCGGCAAACGGCGATTACTACGTCAATGACGCCTTTTCCGCGGCCCACCGCGCCCATGCGTCGACGGAAGGCGTCGCGCGTCTTCTGCCCGCGGCGGCGGGTCTCGCCATGGAGCGCGAGCTTGATTATTTGGCCGCCGCGCTCGCCAATCCCGTCCGCCCGATGATGGCGGTGGTCGGCGGCGCGAAAGTTTCTACAAAGATCGAGCTTCTGCTCAACCTTGTGGGCAAGGCGGATATGCTTGTTGTCGGCGGCGGCATGGCGAACACTTTTTTGTTCGCCAAGGGCGTGTCCGTGGGCGCTTCCCTTTGCGAACCGACGCTTGCTGACACGGCGCGCGAAATCATGGCGCAAGCGGAAGCGGCGAGCTGCGAAATCATTCTGCCGCGCGATGTGGTGATCGCCCGCGAATTTAAAGAAGGCGCAAAGAGCAGTGTCGTTGCTGCGGACGCCGTGCCCGGCGACCAGATGATCCTCGATCTCGGGCCGGAAAGCGTCGACTTTATCGCGTCAAAAATTGAGAGCGCGAAGACGCTCGTCTGGAACGGCCCGCTTGGCGCTTTTGAGACCAAGCCGTTCGACACGGCGACTGTGGAAGCGGCGCGCTTCGCCGCGCGGCGGGTCAAGAGCGGCGCCCTTGTGGCCGTCGCTGGCGGCGGTGATACGGTTGCGGCGCTCAATCATGCGGGCGTCGCCGATGATTTCACCTATGTGTCGACAGCCGGCGGCGCGTTTCTTGAATGGCTGGAAGGAAAATCACTGCCTGGCGTTGAGGCGCTCAAAGCCTGATTTTCATTATCGTTGCGCTTTTACTCGGGAGGTAAACATGACGCACGCAGAGATGGCCGAACAGGCCGCCAAAAAAGATGGCTTTATCGCCGCGCTCGATCAGTCGGGCGGATCGACGCCGAAGGCGTTGCGCCTCTACGGCGTCGAAGAAAGCGCCTGGTCCAATGATGAGGAAATGTTTGATCTCATCCACCAGATGCGCGCGCGCATCGTCAAGTCGCCTGCGTTCACCGGCGACAAAGTGATGGGGGCGATCCTCTTTGAGCGGACGATGGACGGCGACATTGATGGCGTGCCGACAGCGCAGTTTCTTTGGGAGAAGCGACGCGTCGTTCCGTTTCTGAAAGTCGATAAGGGCCTTGAACAGGCGGCGAAGGGCGTCAAGCTCATGAAGCCGATGCCGGAACTCGACGCGCTTCTTGAGCGGGCAAAATCAAAGGGCGTTTTCGGCACCAAGATGCGTTCCGTGATCGACGCCGCCGATCCGGAAGGCATCGCCGCCAACGTCGCCCAGCAGTTTGAGGTCGGTAAGCAAATCCTCGAACACGGGCTGACGCCGATCCTTGAACCGGAAGTGACGATTTCAATCGCCGATAAGGCGCAGGCGGAAGATCTTGTGCTCGCGGAGATCGCAAAGCAGTTGGACAGTTTGCCCGAGGGCGAGCAGATCATGTTGAAGCTGTCCCTGCCGACAAATCCGAACCAGTATAAGTCGCTCGTTGATGATCCGCGCGTCATGCGCGTCGTCGCCCTTTCCGGCGGGTACGCCCGCGGAGAAGCAAACGCGAAACTTGCGCAAAATACGGGCATGATCGCCAGTTTCTCGCGCGCCCTGACCGAAGGGCTTTCCGCGAGCCAAAGCGATGCGGAATTCGACGCCATGTTGGCCGAGACCATCGACAGCATTTTTGAAGCGTCCCGCGCAGGCTAGTTGCTGCGGTCCTGGAATTTTCTGGAATTCATGTGGGCGCCTCTTGACGCAGAGCCTTCCCGGTATGAGATTAAGCAAGAAGTAAACTGTGTAGTGTAACAACATCACAGCTTGCAAAATCACAGCGCCGGATTCCGACAGGAGCATGCCCCATGGCCAGACGCCTCGCTTCATTCGCCGACCATATTCCGCCCGATGAGTTGGAGACGGTCGATGGGTTCCCGGTTCTCCCAATCCCGCCGATCAAACCGCTCCATGCGCTCGCCGCTGTCTTCAAGCTGGTGGCCAACAAGGAAGACACCCGCCAGGTTTTCGAGATTACCGCCGCGCTTTCCGGCCGCAGCGCCCGGCGCATGTTCACCCGCTTTGTGCGCACCGATTATGGCCGACGCGTCGTCGCTGAACCGATCAAGCTAGAAGAAATTCTCGGCGACCGCGAACGCTTGCGCGTCCTTCCGGAAGGCAGCCTTGGCCGGGTCTATCTGGATTTCATGGAAGGCGAGGATCTGACGCCGGATGGCATCATCAATGCGGCGGAGGAAGCGGGCCTTGATTATCGCTCCCCGACGCAGTTTGAAGAGATGCGCCGCATGTTTCTGCATGCGGAGGTTCATCACGATCTCTGGCATGTGTTGACCGGTTACGGGCGCGATGCGCTCGGCGAGCTTTGCAATCTCGGTTTCACGCGCGCGCAAAGCGGCAACGATTCCTTCCGGCTTATCACCTGGATCGGCGCGCTCGCCATTAAACTTGAAAGGCCGGGCTTACCGGTCTGGAAAGCGATCCGCCAGGGCTATGATATCGGCCGCAACGCTGAATGGCTGATGGGCCAGGATGTGGAAGCGCTATTGGCCCTGCCGCTCGATGAAGTGCGCCGAAAACTCAATTTCAGCGCGCCGACAATCTACAACAGCGTGCCGGTGGAGGTGAAAGAAGGGCTTCTGAAGCCGCGCGTCAAGCAAACCCAGTCCGAACGCGAGCGCGAAACAGGGCGCGCCGCGCCCGCCGCTCCTTAGACGGACCACAAGGACACCGTCGCCCAAAGGGTTCTCTTTGCGACATATCGGTTTAAGAACAGCGGATGAGCGAAACCGACCCCTGCCGTCTCTATCTGATTTCCCCGCCCGTCATTGATGATGCGCAGGCCTTCGCTGGCGCATTGGAGGTTGCGCTGTCGGCGGGCGACGCCGCCTGTTTTCAGCTTCGGTTGAAAGACGCAGGGGGAACCTCGGCGGACGACGAAACAATCATGCGCGTCGCGTCGAGGCTGTTGCCGATCGCGCGGTCCCACGATGTGGCGTTCCTCATCAACGATAACCCCTCGCTTGCGAAATCCGCCGGCGCGGACGGCGTCCATATTGGGCAGCAGGACACGCCTTATTATGAGGCGCGTGAAATTTTGGGGCCTGACGCGACCGTTGGCGTCACCTGTCATGACTCGATCGATCTCGCCTTCGCCGCCGGGGAGGCGGGGGCCGACTATGTGGCGTTCGGGGCGTTTTTTCCCACGGCGACGAAAGCGGCGCCGACCGCCGCCGATCCCGACATTTTGACGCGCTGGTCGGCGATGACGGTGGTGCCGTGCGTCGCCATCGGCGGGGTGACTGTGGAAAATTGCGGCCCGCTCGTGCGCGCCGGCGCTGATTTTCTGGCGGTCTCTGGCGGCGTCTGGGCGCATCCGGAAGGGCCCGCGGCGGCCGTCGCCGCGTTCAACAAGGCGATCATGACCGCTAATTCATGACGCCGATTGCCCTTTTCGCCCGACTCCGGGCACATCTCATGATAATTGAGCGTTAAATTTCGGCTGCCAATAATGTCGTCCATGAATACCATCCGTCACATCGCCGCCAGCTTATTGGCTTGCTGCATCATGTCTGCGGCGCATGCGGAAGAAAAATCGCCGCTGGCGACCGCGTTCGAGCGCATGCAGGTGGGCGATACGGCGCTGGCGCGGGGCATTCTGGAGCCGCTGGCCGCGGAAGGCGACGCCGACGCCCAGCACATGCTCGGTTACATGGAAGAGCGCGGCCTTGGCGGGCCGAAGAATCTGAAACGCGCGCTCGATCTTTATTCCAACGCCGCCCTTTCCGGCTCGCTCGATGCGCAGTTCGCTCTCGGCGAACTCGCCTTTCTCGGGGACGGCGTCAAGCGCGATTACAAGCGCGCCGCCGGCTGGTTCACGCTCGCCGCTGAGGGCGGTCACGTTCAGGCGAAGATGCGTCTGGGGATTATGTATTCCGAAGGCCTTGGCTTCGAGGCCGATCGCGACAAGGCGGTGGCGTTTTTCGAGGAAGCCGCGAGTCTCGGCGATGCTGGCGCGCAATATAATATGGGCGTCGCGCATCTCGTAGGCCAAGGCGTCGACCGCGATTATCAAAAGGCGGCGGAATGGTTTCAAAAATCCGCTGAGCAGGGCAGTCCGGACGCGCAATACAATCTGGCGCTGCTTTATGATTCGAATTTTCTCGGTGATCCGCAGCCGGACCAAACAGTGAAGTGGATGCGCGCCGCGGCCGACGCCGGTCTGCCCGCGGCGTTTGTGGCCATGGGGCTCATGGTCCATGATGGCCGAGCCAAGACGGACGACGGCGAGAACGCGGCAAGCGTCGCGGCCGACTGGTTTGAAAAAGCCGCGCGCGCCGGCGAGCCGCAAGGGCAATATCTTTACGCCGTCTCATTGGCCGAAGGCGACGGCCGTGACAAAAACGCGGCGGAGGCCAAAGCGTGGCTGCAGCGCTCGCTCGCCCGCGAAGGGGCGTTGCACCCGGAGACTAAAGCCGCCGCCGATGAGTTGCTGGCTTCGCTGGAAGTCACGCTCCAAGGCGGACGGCGGTTGCGCGACTGAAACGGCGCTTTCCTTTATTCACGTTTTGTTTCCCTCATGGGCCGAACCGCCTATGGTGTGTGCATGACTTCTGTGATTCGCATATTGGGCGTCGATCCTGGCTCCAACGCCACCGGCTGGGGCGTCATTGAACGCGTCGGCGCGCGGCTCTCATTTGTGGCCGCGGGCGTTGTGCGGCCAAAGCGCGGGGCGGGCCCGTCGGCGCGTCTTGCGCAGATCTTCTCAGGGCTCTGCGATGTGCTCGACGCGCAAGCGCCCCATGAAGCCGCGGTGGAAGAGACATTTGTCAACGCAAGCCCGCGTGACGCGCTCGTCCTCGGTCAGGCGCGTGGCGTCGCGCTCCTTGCGCCGGCACGCGCCGGTCTTGATGTGGCGGAATATGCGGCCAACACGGTCAAAAAATCCGTGGTCGGAAAAGGGCATGCGGACAAGCGCCAGGTGCAGGCGATGGTCCGTGTCCTCTTGCCCGCCTCCGGCGATCAGCCCGCAGACGCCGCTGACGCGCTGGCCGTGGCGATCTGTCATGCGCATCATATGGACATGCGGGCCTTCGCCGCGCCGAAAGTGAGGGCGCGCGCATGATCGGGCAGTTGAAAGGAACCGTGGCGGCGGTCGAGGTTGAAACCGCGCTGATCGATGTGGGCGGCGTCGGCTACGAAGTGTTCGCGGCGGCGCGGACGTTGCAGAACCTAAGTGTCGGCGACGCGGCGATCCTGTCGATCGAAACCGTCGTTCGGGAAGATTTCATCAAGCTCTACGGATTTGAAACGGCGGCCGAGCGCCAGAGTTTCCGCTTGCTGCAGAGCGTTCAAGGGGTCGGCGCGAAGCATGCGCTGGCGATCCTGCAGGTGCTGCCGCCTGCCGATCTTTACGACGCCGTGGCGGCGGAAGACGTGACCGCGATCTCGCGCGCCCATGGTGTCGGCAAAAAGATCGCGCAGAGGATCGCCTCGGAATTGCAGTCGAAACTCGGCGGCCTCGCAGAGACAAGCGCCGCCGGGTTTGTCATGGCGGCGCGCGCGATTACGAAGGGCGATAGCGACGAGGCTGGCGCGAAAGCGGACGCGGTCTCGGCCCTCGCCAATCTCGGCTATGACGGCGTCGAAGCGCGCCGCGCCGTCGCTGCAGCGGTCAACGCCGCCGGAACCGATGCAGATGTTGGCGTGCTGATTAAACACGCGCTGAAGGAACTGGCGGCCTGAGGCGCGAGAAACAGAGGAATAACCATGATAGACAGGCGACTAGTTTTGGCGGGATCATCAATTTTTGCTCTGTGGGCGGGTGCAATCGCGAAAGAAGAGACTGCGGACGATCGAAGATATTTTGAGATATTTGAAGATGCTTCCGGGCAGTGGCGTTGGCGATTAAAAGGCGGCAATGGACAGACAATCGCTACGTCGCACGAAGGATATTCGTCGAAACAAGCATGTCGAGATGCGCTTGAGAAAGTAAAGCGTTCGGCGAATGCGCCAGTACGTGTTCCGGAATAGAAATGGTTGGCCCCGCTTTCGACGCCGAACGACTGATCGAGCCTGACCGCAAGCCGGAGGATGCGGACGCGGCGTTGCGTCCGAAAGCGCTTGATGACTTCGTCGGCCAGCGCCAGGCGAAAGACAATCTGCGCGTCTTCGTGCAGGCGGCGCGGGCGCGGGGCGAGGCGCTTGACCATGTGCTCTTTCACGGCCCGCCAGGGCTCGGCAAGACGACACTTGCGCAGATTGTCGCCAACGAGTTGGGCGTGGCGTTCCGGTCCACCTCGGGGCCGGTGATCACGAAACCGGGCGATCTCGCGGCCCTGCTCACCAATCTTGAGCCCAACGACGTTCTGTTCATTGACGAAATTCACCGGCTGACGCCCGCCGTAGAAGAGGTTCTCTATCCGGCAATGGAGGATTATGCGCTCGACCTGATGATTGGCGAGGGGCCGTCGGCGCGGTCGGTGAAGATCGACCTGCCGCGCTTTACGCTGATCGGCGCTACCACGCGCTCCGGGCTTCTGGCGAAGCCGCTACTCGACCGCTTCGGTATTCCCGTACGCTTGAATTTTTATTCAGACACGGACCTCATGCGGATCGTGCGCCGCGGGGCGGCGAAACTGGATGCGGCGATGTCCGAAGACGGCGCAATGGAAGTGGCGCGCCGCTCGCGCGGCACGCCGCGCGTGGCCGGGCGTCTGCTGCGCCGGGTGCGCGATGTTGCGACTGTGGAGGGCGCCGAGATCATCGACGCCGGCGTCGCCGATCGCGCGCTGAAGCGTCTGGAAATTGACGCGCTCGGCCTTGACCCTCTTGACCGGCGTTATCTGCGCCTGATCGCGGATCATTTCGGCGGCGGGCCAGTGGGCGTTGAGACGATCGCAGCGTCCCTCGCGGAAGCGCGCGATGCGGTTGAAGACGTGGTCGAACCGTTCCTGTTGCAGCAGGGCTTGATCCAGCGCACGCCGCGCGGGCGGCTTTTGTCGACGACAGCATGGAAACATCTTGGCCTCGAAGCGCCGAAGGGCGCAGGTGCTGATCTGTTTACGGATTAGTAAGGCCGCGTTAACGCTGTCATAAAGATTTCAAACACCCGCCCTTAGGAATTCAGCGCTAGACTCACCATATCTCTGTCATAGGAGAGGGAAAGGGGGCCGACATGAACGGGGCGCCAATCGCCGGAGTAGTATTCATCGGAATCTTTGTGTTGATCGGCGTTGTGATCCTCTTGTTCGCAGGTCGGTCCTATCACTTCGCCAAACAGGCCGCCGCGTGGCCGACCACGCCCGGCGAAATCGTCGCCTCGGACTTTGTGGTGAACTCTGACGAAGACGGGACGACCTACCGCACGAAAGTCACCTACGAATATTCGGTCAACGGTCAATCCTATACCGGCGACCGCGTCGCCTTCGGCTATTCCGGCAGCAGCGGGCGAACCTTTCACCGTAAAATCTATGACGCCTTGCCGATCCGCACCAAGCTCGCGGTGCGATATGACCCGGAAAATCCATCGCGCACGGCGCTGTCGCACGGGGTGAACCGTTCCATCATTTTCCTCGTGATCTTTGGGCTGGTCTGGACCCTCTTCTCGGTGGGGATGGGCGCGCTCCTGGTGGTGTCCGAATCCGGCGGCGAGACGCTCCTGGGAAATATGCTGATCTACGACCGGCCTTGAAAATTAGAACGGCTGGTCGTCTGTAATCGTCTTTTCGTCGCATGAGATTCGACAATTGTCGCAGCGCCGTTAGCGTCATTTGCGGACGCTGGAGCGTTCTCGTAGTTTTCCGGCAGCCGGGGCGCGTTCTTGTCCCGCCGCATCGAAGGCGGGGCGTTTTCAGCGAAGGAAACTGACCTCATGAACAAGCTCAAACTCACAACTGCTATTCTTGGTGTGGCGACCCTGACAGCGACCGGCGCGCTCGCCGGCGATAAATGGGAAGCGAAAATGGAGGCGAAATTCTCCGCCATTGACGCCAATGGCGACGGCGGCGTCACGGAAGCGGAATATCTCGCTTATAAAACGGAAAAAGCGCGCGCTGCTTTTTCTGAAATGAGCGGCGATGACGGCGTGTTGACGCTGGCGGAAGCGAAGGCGGCGCAAAAGGCCGAATATTCCAAGAAAAAAGACAAGCGCGGCAAGAGCGAATAGTCCGGTCCGCAATCAACGGCCCGGCGCGATGACGCCGGGCCAGTGAATGAATATGAGAATTGCGTGATCACGGCGACCGGCTTACACCACGCGTCATGGCCACCGACAAAATTTTCACCTTGCCTGTGCGCGTCTATTACGAAGACACGGACTTTTCCGGCATTGTCTACCACGCGAATTATTTGAAATTTTTCGAACGCGGACGATCGGATGCCCTGCGCCAGTGCGGCGTGACGCATACGGACTTACTTGCGCGTGAACAGCCGCTTGTGTTTGCTGTCCGTAAAATGACGACCGAATGGCTGGCGCCCGCGCGTATTGATGACGATCTGCAAGTGCGCACGCAATATAAGGCCGTGCGCGGCGCACGGATAGCGCTCGCCCAAGAAATCTGGCGACACGAAGACCGGCTTGCATGCGCCGACGTAGAGGCCGTTTGCCTGACAGCGGACGGCGCGCCGCGCCGCGTCCCGGCTGATATCCTTGAGCAATTATCATAAATTTAAATCATCAAATTCTTATTGTCTGTATCGAGAGGGGTCAGTGAGGCAATGCACTTGTGGCGAAAGCGCTCGTCGATTAGACTGTTTTTGTCACATGAGGGGTGGTTAAAATGCGAACTCTAAAAATCTTTGGACTTCCAGTGTTAATTCTTGGATTGAGCGCGTGCGCGACCGATGGCGCTTCGGATAATCTAACCGCAGTTGAACCGGCTGCAGTTGCAGCGGAACCGGCGAACGGAGAGGCCGACGCTGGCAGTCCGCAACAGACTGCGGCGGCGGAACAATCAAGCGACGACGATAAGGACCGCGTTGTTTGTAAAACCGTTCAAATAACGGGTTCACGGTTTGGCAAAAAAGAATGCCTAACGGTTCGAGAACGCGAGGAACGAGCGCGGCGTTCGCGTGAGTATACTGATGAAACGCGCGCAAACGCGCTTCGTGGTTCTATCCCAAACAATTAGAAGCTCCAGAATTTGGCGGTGTTTTTAGTGTCCGCCGTCAAAATCGGAGAGCGATCGTCAAATGACGACTCCGCAATCCTGAGTGCTCGGCTGGGCGAGGCCGGCTGCGAAACGGATTAATTTCTCGCCATCTGAGCGCCCGCGGCCTTTTCCGGGCCCTCGGATCGCCTCAATTCTTTGCGATAAAATCACAGCGATGGGGATACCCCATGGCGGCCATGGATGTTAACCATAGGGTAGTACCCGCGGTGCAGTGTGCGGCGCGACGAAATGAAGTGTGTTCAAGAGCCCGGATCGGCGGATTACCGGGGCCAGCCTTGAGGGGTCAAAAATCATGGAATTAGCAGTCGCAACGGCGGCGGTGACGAATGTAGCGTTAACGCAGGATCTCGGCGGTGAATTCAGCCTGATCAATCTCTTCTGGCGCGCCGACTGGGTCGTGAAGACGGTAATGGCGATCCTGGTGATCGCCTCGGTCTGGTCGTGGGCCATCATCATCGACAAGTCGATGCTGTTCGGACGGCTGAAACGCAAGGCGCGCCGCTTCGAAGACCAATTCTGGTCCGGCAAACCCCTCGACGAGCTTCACCGCAAACTGGGCGACAAGACCGACCACCCGATGGCGCGGGTCTTTTCAGCCGGCATGGGCGAGTGGTCGCGCGCGAAGGGCGCGGGCCGCACTGACGCCTTGGTCGCCGGCGCGCGCGAGCGCATCGACAAGGTGATGAATGTGGCTGTGGCGCGCGAGCTTGAAGGCGCGGAGAAAAATCTCGGCTTCCTGGCGACCGTCGGTTCCGCAGCGCCGTTTGTGGGCCTCCTTGGCACGGTGTGGGGCATCATGAACGCGTTCCAGGCGATCGCCGCCACCAAGGATACGAACCTCGCCGTCGTTGCGCCCGGCATCGCCGAGGCGCTTTTTGCAACGGCGCTCGGCCTCCTCGCGGCGATCCCCGCCGTGGTCGGCTATAACCGCTATTCAGCGGCGCTGAACTCCTATGCGGTGCGTCTCACCGGCTTTGCTGACGAGTTTTCCGCCATCCTCTCGCGCCAGCTCGATGAGAGGTCGAAGTAATGGGCGCGATGTTAAACGGCGGCGGCGGCCGGCACGCGCCGGGCCGCGTGCGCCCCATGTCGGAAATCAACGTCACGCCGTTCGTGGACGTCATGCTGGTGCTCTTGATCGTGTTCATGGTCGCCGCGCCGCTTTTGTCTGTCGGCGTCGCAGTGGATCTGCCGGAAACAGCGGCGAAGCCAATCCAGGACC
Organism: Pseudomonadota bacterium; assembly: GCA_038534195.1. GTDB lineage: Bacteria > Pseudomonadota > Alphaproteobacteria > Caulobacterales > Parvularculaceae > JAJFFW01. Next base: position 29,855 of record JBCAXE010000018.1, on the reverse strand, counting down.
AGGGCGAGCCCCTGACCGTGACCGTCGCGGCCGACGGCACGATTTACGTGGAAGACACGGTCGTTGAGATTGATGACTTGATCCCGCGTCTCGAAGCGATCGCGACGGCCGGCTACGACCAGCGAATTTTTATCCGCGGCGACCAGTCTCGGTCATACGGCGAGGTCGTGAAAGTCATGGGCCGGATCAATTCCGCGGGCTTTCGTCAGATCGGTCTGCTGACGGAACAAGAATAAGCGGATCAATCGGCCAACAGGAAAGGCCCTTTCCTCTCCATGCGTTTCGGTGTCCTCGTCTCGATATTGTTCCACGCTTGTATCGTGGGACTGGCGTTTCTCTCCCTGCCGGAGGGATGGCGCCCGGACGTATCGCCTGAACCTTACGTGCCGATTGAAATTTTGTCGGAAGCGGAAATCGCGGAATTGACGAGCGTGCCGGCGGACGCGCCGCCGGAACCGGTCGAAGAGCCGGAGCCTGATCCGCCTGCGGAAGAAGTGATAGAAGAAGAACCCGCGCCGGCGTCTGAACCGGAGCCCGAACCAGAGCCCGAACCAGAGCCTGAACCTGAGCCGGTCGAACCGGAGCCCGAGCCTGAAACGGTCGAGCCTGAACCGGATCCCGAACCGGAACCGCCGAAGCCTGAGCCGAAGCCGCCCGTCAAAAAGAAAGAGCCGGAAACGGATGAACTTGATTTTGATGCGCTGTCGAAGCTCGTGGATAAAGAACGCGAGAATACGCCCTCTGACGCAGGCGCGCCGTCAGAGGTGGCGGAAGCCGCCGATCAGGCCCGCAGAAGGGTTGGCGCCGGCGACCGTTTGACGGCGAGCGAGACTGCGAAGATGCGCGCCGCAGTATCACGCTGCTGGAACGCGTCGGCGATTATTGGCGCGCCGGAGCCTGAGAAATTACGGGTGATCGTTGAATTTGAGTTGAACCGAGATGGCACCCTTGCGGGGCAGCCCCGCGTGACGAATGCGACGCAAATAAATCGCTCCGGCAATCGGTTCTGGAAGGTGGCTGAGCAAAATGCAGTGCGTGCGGTTGTTAGCTGTCAACCCTATGATTTTCTTTCTCCTGACCGATATGACACCTGGAAAGAATTTGAGCTGAATTTTGATCCGACGGAGATGGCCGGATTTTAACTGGAAAACTTCCATGGCGCGGGGCGAAACGCGTTAGCATCATAAGCGCAGAAGTGAGAGCAAAGTGATGATGAAATCCCTTCAGATTATTGTCGGCGTTCTGATCGCCGTGATGGCGGTGAGCGCCCCCGGCGCGGAGGCCCGCGTGCGCATCGACATCACGCAAGGCAATGTGGACCCGATGCCGGTCGCCGTGCCGAATTTTCTGGCCCGCGATGATCAGATCGCCAATCTTGGCCGCGATATCACTGGCGTTGTGATGTCGGACCTTGATCGCTCTGGCCTCTTCGCGGTGATCGATCAGCGCGCCTATATTGAAAATCTCGACACCGTTAATGTGCGCCCGAAATTTGCGGACTGGCGATTGATCAATGCGCAAGTGCTCGTGGTCGGCGAAGTGACAGAGCTTGGCGACGGCCGCATCGAGGTGGCGACGCGCGTCTGGGACGTCTTTTCCAATGAACAGCTTGGCGCCGTGGCGTTTAAGACGCCTGCGGACAATTGGCGGCGCGCCGCCCATAAAGTGGCTGATTTCGTTTATAAATCGCTTACGGGCGAAGAGGGGTATTTCGACACCCGCATCGTCTTCGTTCATGAAACCGGGCCTAAGGAAAACCGCGATAAGCGTTTGATGATCATGGATCAGGACGGCGCCAACCCGACGATCCTGACGGAGAATTTAAATTATCAGGTGCTGACGCCGCGCTTTTCGCCGACGCAACAGCAAATCACCTATATGGCGCTGTTCGACGATCGTCCGGGACAAGTGCGCCTTTTCAATATCGAGTCCGGTGAGGAAGAGCGCCTCGGCACATTCCGGGGCATGTCCTTTGCGCCGCGTTTCTCGCCCGACGGCACGGAAGTCATTATGGCGATGGAGCGTCGCGGCAATTCAGACGTTTTCAAAATGGAATTGGCGACGCGGCAACTAACGCGGCTGACCGACAATCTGGCGATCGACACCTCGCCGACAATGTCGCCCGACGGCAGGCGGATAGCCTTCACGTCGGATCGCGGCGGCTCGCAACAAATCTATGTGATGAACGCAGACGGCTCCGACCAAAAACGCATCACCTTTGGCGAGGGGCGCTATCAAACGCCGGTCTGGAGCCCGCGCGGCGATCTCATCGCCTTCACCCGCCAATATAAGGGACGGTTTTATATCGGCGTCATTCGTCCGGACGGGCGGGGCGAGCGCCTCTTGACGGAAAGCTTTCTTGAGGAAGGCCCGACCTGGGCGCCCAATGGCCGGGTGATCATGTTCTATCGCCAGACCCCGACGAACCGGAACGGCTCCGGCGGATCGACCTCTTTGTGGTCCGTCGATTTGACCGGACGGAATTTGCGGCGGGTGCGAACCCCGGGCGATGCGTCGGACCCCGCATGGTCGCCGCCTTTGCCGTAGAAAAAACAACACGTTAGCGTTGTGCGGTAAACGAAAATTCATTTTCGAACCGTAACAGCCATGCTTGATAGATCGGTCGGGCGCAGTTACGGTCCGAATGTTGGTTAAAATTTTCGACTTAACCGATATACAATCGAAACGTCACACTATTAGTCTAAACGACTGATATAAGGGGCGACATCGTTGGGAATGGGGCGTCTGCGATCTGCGGGCGCCATGAGTTTGAGGGGCTGATCGCGGGGGCGCGCTCGCATAGCCCAGTTAAAAAAGGCGAAGTGGAGCAAACACGTCATGGACACGAAACTGGTTTTGAAATTAGCGGGTATTGCAGGATCGGTGGTGCTGCTCTCAGCATGTGCGACGACTGACGGACCAGATGTGGTCGCCGGCGACGGCGCAGCCACGGGCGCTGGCGCAGGGCCAAGCGGTCCGGTTCCGGGGTCTCAGGAAGATCTGGAACAAAACGCGGGTCACCGCGTCTTCTTCGGTTATAATCAGTACACGCTGACGCCGCAGGCGCAGGCGACGCTCGCGCGTCAGGCCGCCTGGATGAAAGAATATCCGGACACGCGCCTTCTGGTCGCGGGCAATTGCGACGAACGCGGCACGCGCGAATACAACCTCGCCCTCGGCGCGCGCCGTGCGGAAGCGGCGCGCTCTTATCTCGCCAGCCTCGGGGTTGACGGCTCGCGTATTACAACAGTGTCCTACGGTAAGGAGCGCCCGATCGATCCGCGCTCGACCGAAGACGCATGGTCGGTCAACCGCAATGCGACGACGACGATTACAAGCGGCGCAGGGTCCTAAAATTTTTGGATTTCTTTGAGAAACGCGCCGGATTTTTCATTCGGCGCGTTTTTTCTTTTTCCGGGAATCGCTTGAATTTTAAGGCGAAGGTCCAATTTTACGCCTTAGTTTGGTCTTTCTGGATCGATAGGTAGTATGGTGGGCGAGCGCGCTAGCCGGAATGATGTCGGGATGGTTTCGGGCCGATGATGTCGGCGTAGTAGTGCGCCAGGGATTTTTGAAAGGCGATGATGATGAAACGCTCTCTTTCTATTTTCGCGTTGGGCGCGCTCGCGATCAGCATGGCGTCGGCGCCGGCGCCGGCGGCGGCGGGCACCAAGGACCGGGTGACGGCCCTTGAAAAGACGGTGGCGGAGCTGCAAGCGCGGGCCGCTGCAGATAATTCAGCCGTCCGTATCAACCAGCTAGAGCGCCAGGTGCAGGATTTGACCGGCCTCGTTGAGAAACTGACCTTCCAGCTCGATCAGGCGAATGCGCGCCTCGACGCGGTGTCGGGCGTGCTCGCCAATGACCCGGCGGCGGCTGCAGCCGCTTCAGGCGGGCCGACCCCGCTGACGGGCGGCGATCCCATCGCGGATCAGATTTCGGCCGCGGGCGGCGCACCAAGCGCGGCGACGGCGGTCTCGCTGCCGGGCGATCCGGCGGCCGCCTTCGACTACGCCTCCGGCTTTTTGCTGCGCGGCGACTATGATAGCGCCCGCGCCGCTTTTGAGGGCTACGTCCAGGCCTTCCCCAATAGTCCGCAGACGGCGGATGCGCAGTTCCGGCTTGGAGAGATTTATCTCGCCACGGGCGCAAACGCAGATGCGGCTGACGCCTTCATTGCGCATATTCGCAATTACCCGAACGATCCGCGTGCGGCGGAAGCCTACCTGAAGCTCGGCACGTCGTTCGCGCGTCTGGAAAAGAACGCCGAGGCCTGCAAGGTCTTCAAGACCATGCGCGGCAAATTTCCGAACGCTGCGCCGCCCGTGACGGATCGCGCCAATATCGAGATGGCGCGCATTCAGTGTTCCTAGGCGCTGTCTGACATCGGCAACGATCACCCGGTGACAAAGGCGGCGTTCGCCGCCTGGTGTGATGAGTGTTCGCCGCCTGCGTCTTTCGCGGTCGCGGTCTCCGGCGGCGCGGACTCCATGGCGCTTGTTCATCTGGCGGCCGGCTATGCGCGCGCGAGCGGGCGAAAAATTTCAGCCTTCACTGTCGATCACGGCTTGCGCGCAGAAAGCGCCGACGAAGCGGCTAAGGCGGCGCACTGGTGCGCGGCGCTTGATGTGCCGCATAAGACCCTCAAATGGACCGGCCCCAAACCGGCGAGCGGCGTTCAAGAGGCGGCGCGCGCGGCCCGTTATCGGCTCTTATGCGACGCGGCCCTTGAGGCGGGCGCTGGCGCAATCCTGACGGCGCATACGGGCGATGATCAGGCTGAAACCGTCTTTATGCGGCTGATGCGCGGCAGCGGCCCGCAAGGCCTGTTGGCGATGGCGCCGGTCACAACTATCGCCAACGGCGCGGGCGCCCCTGTCAAACTTCTCCGCCCGCTTCTAAAGGTGCGCCGCGGCGCCGTTGTGGCGTTCCTTAAGTCTCGCGGGCAGGCGTTTGTTTCTGATCCAAGCAACGACGATCCGGCGTTTGAGCGGGTCAATGTGCGCGCCCTCCTTGGGGCGCTTGAAGAGCAGGGCATCCTGACGCAACGCGCACTTATAACGACCGCGCACCATATGCGCGCGGTCAGCGCGCAGCGCGTCACGCTGCGGAATGATCATTTCAATCATGGCGGCGGCGTTTTTCATCGCTGGGGCGGGGCGTCGTTGAAGAGATCGGTGTGCGCTGCGCCGCATGCGGATATTCTTTTGCAACAACTGATCTACGCTGTCAGCGGATCGGATCGTCCGCCGGCCCTTGAAGGTGTCAGTGATGCGCTCGTGCGGCTCGTGGACGGGGCCGCGGCGAGCCTTGGCGGCGCCCTTATGGAGCTTCACGGCGAGAGACTTTGGATCTATCGCGAACCGGCTGCGCTCACGGGCCGCGCGGGCGTCGCGCCCGCGCCGCCGCTCGTCGCGCCCGCCGGGTCGGCGGTGCTATGGGATCGCCGGTTTATTGTTAACAATTGGACGGCGCGGGCGTTAACCGTGGCGCCGCTTATCGCCGACGCCGAGATTCCGCCCTTTGACGGGCCCGGACGGGCGATTGCTGGCTGTCCCGGCGTTTTTGACGCCGATGCGTTGCTCGCCCACGCCGCGGGCGGGTTTGCGCCTGATATCCGCATCAACGCCTTGTCCTCTGAACGCTTTTTTGAGGCAGTTCACCGGTTTTAGGCGCGGTGGGCGGATTGCGGTTTCGCAAATGTGACAATGGGCGCTGGCGCCGGGCTTTCTTAACCCCTATTTATTAGTCTTCATCGTGCTTAGATGCGTATCAACGATAGGCGTCGCTACCGGCGCGTGAACGCTTGCAAGAGGGCTCTCGCGAGGCCCGAAGGAACAATTGGTATGAACGGACGCAATCTGCTGGTTTGGGGACTCGTCTTTGTCTTCTTTATTATCGCCCTGCAGCTCTTTGAGTTTTCATCGCAAAACCCGTCTGTGGAGGAATTCTCCTATTCGGAGTTCCAGAGCCAGCTTGAGGCCGGCGCTATCAAAGAGGCGACGATCGACAAGACCAAGGTCTCCGGCCGGCTGACGGACGGGAAAGAATTCGTCACGGCGATCACTGAAGCCCAGGGCGGGGACGTGGCCGACCGGTTGAATGCGGCGGGCGTCGAAACAGAAATCAAACCGGAAGAGGAATTGCCGCTGCTCCTGTCGCTGCTGGTTAATATCCTGCCGCTCTTAATTTTCTTCGCCTTCATTTTCTTCATAATGCGCCAGATGCAAGGCGCGGGCGGCAAGGCCATGGGCTTTGGAAAATCGCGTGCGAAACTCCTGACCGAACGTCAGGGCCGGGTGACGTTCGATGATGTGGCGGGCATTGATGAGGCCAAGGAAGAGCTTGAAGAAATCGTCGAGTATCTGAAAGACCCGATGAAGTTTCAGCGCCTTGGCGGCAAGATTCCAAAAGGCGCGCTGCTCGTCGGCCCGCCAGGCACCGGTAAGACGCTGCTGGCGCGCGCCATCGCTGGCGAAGCGAATGTGCCCTTCTTCACGATTTCAGGTTCCGACTTTGTGGAAATGTTTGTGGGCGTCGGCGCAAGCCGTGTGCGCGACATGTTCGATCAGGCGAAAAAGAATGCGCCCTGCATCATCTTTATCGACGAGATTGATGCGGTGGGTCGCTCGCGGGGCGCCGGCCTTGGCGGCGGCAATGACGAGCGCGAGCAGACGTTGAACCAGTTGCTGGTCGAGATGGACGGATTTGAAGCCAATGAAGGCATCATCCTGATCGCCGCCACCAACCGGCCCGATGTTCTGGACCCGGCGCTGTTGCGTCCCGGACGCTTCGACCGTCAGGTTGTCGTGCCCAATCCGGATGTGGTCGGCCGCGAGAAAATCCTCAATGTCCACGCCAAAAAGGTGCCGCTGGCGCCCGACGTTAATATCAGAACCATTGCGCGCGGCACGCCCGGTTTCTCCGGCGCCGATCTCGCGAACCTCGTGAACGAGGCGGCCTTGTTGGCGGCGCGGCGCGGCAAACGCTTTGTGACCGCGAAAGAATTTGACGACGCCAAGGATAAGGTTCTGATGGGCGCGGAACGCCGGTCGATGGTTATGACCGACGAGGAAAAAGCGCTCACCGCCTATCACGAAGCGGGTCACGCGCTTGTTGGTCTGACGATGCCGGGCTCCGATCCTGTGCATAAGGCGACGATCATCCCGCGCGGGCGTGCGCTCGGCATGGTGCAATATCTGCCTGAGCGTGACCGGTATTCGTTCACGCTGGAGCAAATGAAAGCGCGGATCGCTATGGCTATGGGCGGGCGCGTGGCGGAAGAGTTGAAGTTCGGCAGCGAGAAAGTCACCTCCGGCGCCTCGTCTGATATCGAGCAGGCGACGAAGATCGCGCGCGCCATGGTCACGCAATACGGCTTGTCTGAGAAGCTCGGCCCCATCGCTTATGCGGAAGATGAAGGCGAGGTCTTCCTCGGCCAGTCGATTGCGCGCACGCGGTCTATTTCCGGTCAGACATCCAAGATGATCGAAGACGAAATCAAGCGCATCGTCACCGAAGGGTTCGACACCGCCAAGCGCATTCTCACCGATCGTAACGACGATTGGGAGCGGCTCTCACAGGCGCTCCTCGAATATGAAACGCTGACGGGCGATGAGATTCAACAGCTCCTCCGCGGCGAAGCGATTGTGCGCGAAGACCCGACCGACATCGACGATACGCCGCCGCCGAGCTCCGTTCCGTCTACAGACGATACCGGCGCCAAGAAAGATGAGCCGGGCGGCGGGTTCGAGCCGTCGCCGCAAGGAGCCTGACGCGGGTTAAAGAGGGCGTATGCCTGACCCAAATATAGCGGCCTCAAGGCCGCAAATCATGGGCGTCGTCAATGTGACGCCCGACAGCTTTTCCGATGGCGGATCGTTTCTTTCTTCAAAGAAGGCTGTTGATCAAGCGCTGAGGCTGGTCGACGAAGGCGCCGATATTCTCGATATCGGCGGCGAGTCCACCCGTCCCGGCGCGTCGCCCGTGCCGCCCTCGCAGGAACTGGATCGCGTGATGCCGGTTATTGAGGCGCTGGCTCAGCGAGCCGACGCGGCGCTTTCCATCGATACGCGCAAGCCCGGCGTAGCGCGCGCCGCGATCAACGCCGGCGCTGCTATTTGGAATGACGTTTCCGCGCTGACATTTGATGGGACGAGCCCGGCCGTCGCCGCGGAACTGCAATGCGAACTTGTTCTCATGCATGCTCAGGGTGATCCAAAAACGATGCAGATCAAACCGCACTATGACGATGTTGTGGCGGAGGTCGCCGCCTTTCTGCGTGAACGCGCCAACGCAGCGCAAGCGGCGGGCGTTTCAAAGAACAGGATTATGGTGGATCCCGGCATCGGTTTTGGCAAAACGCTGCCGCACAATCTCGCCCTTCTCGCCCACCTGGACGCGTTCACTGAGATTGCGCCGGTTCTCCTTGGCGTTTCGCGCAAGAGTTTTATCGCCGCGATTGATCGCGAAGAAAACGGCGCAAATCCGACGCCTGATCAGCGGCTTGGCGGCTCGCTGGCCGCGATTCTGGCCGCACGCGGCGCCGCCGTCCTAAGGGTCCATGATGTGGCGGCCACCCGCCAGGCTGTGGCCGTTTTTGAAGCCATTGAAACGGTCCGCCGCAGCCGTTAAGGCAATTTACGCAAGCGGTCTGCTATGTGCATGCTGAGGGGAGCAAGGGAGACGCACAATGCGCGGAGATGATCATATTTCTGGCGAACGCAAGATATTCGGCACTGACGGCGTCCGCGGCCTCGCGAACGCCGGCCCCATGGCGCCGGACGCGATCATGCGCCTTGGCGTCGCCGCAGGCCGCGCGTTCAAAAACGGCGCCCACCGTCACCGTGTGGTGATCGGCAAAGATACGCGCCTTTCCGGCTACATGATTGAACCAGCGTTAACAGCGGGATTCGCCGCCTCCGGTATGGATGTCTTCCTGCTCGGCCCATTGCCGACGCCGGCGATGGCGATGTTGACGCGCTCGTTGCGCGCTGATCTTGGCGTCATGATTTCAGCCTCTCATAATCCGTATCATGATAATGGGGTCAAATTTTTCGGCCCTGACGGGTATAAGCTCTCCGATGAAACCGAACTGCAAATCGAGCGGTTCATGGATGAGAGCCTTGAGAAGAATCTCGCAGCGCCGCGCGATCTCGGGCGCGTCACGCGCATCGATGACGCAGGCGCACGCTATATTGAATTCGCCAAGAACACGTTTCCGAAAAGTCTTTCGCTCGACGGATTGCGCGTGGTTATCGATTGCGCCAACGGCGCCGCCTACAAGGTCGCGCCAACGGTCCTGTGGGAGCTCGGCGCCGATACGAAAACGCTCGGCGTTGAGCCGAACGGGTTCAACATCAATGACGAATGCGGCTCCACATCGACGAAAAGAATGCGGGATGCGGTTCTTGAATATCGCGCCGATATTGGGATCGCGCTCGACGGCGACGCGGACCGCGTCATCATCTCCGACGAAAAAGGCGAGATCATCGACGGCGACCAGATCCTGGCGTTGATCGCGCGATCCTGGTCGCGCAAGGGTAAGCTTAAAGGCGGCGCTGTCGTCTCCACGGTCATGTCAAACCTTGGATTTGAGAAATATCTCGAAAGCCAGAAGCTTGACCTCGTCCGCACAAAAGTCGGCGACCGGTACGTGGTCGAAGAAATGCGTAGCCGCGGCGTCAATGTGGGCGGCGAGCCGTCAGGACATGTCATCTTAAGCGACCACGCGACGACAGGCGACGGCCTCGTGACAGCGCTTCAAGTCTTGGCGGTTGTGGCGGAAGAAGGCGTCAAGGTGAGCGAGGCGTGCAACAGCTTTGATCCGTTCCCACAGCTTCTGGAAAACATTCGCTACGCGGGCGGCGACCCGCTTGGCGACGCGAAAGTCGCCGCCGCCATAAAAGCGGGGGAAGACGCGCTTGGCGCGAAGGGCCGTCTTGTGATCCGCAAGTCAGGAACGGAGCCTGTGATCCGCGTTATGGCCGAGGGCGAGAATAACGATCTCGTGCAGCGCGTCGTGCGTGAGATTTGCGATGTAATCGCGGCTGTCAAAGCCTGATCGCCCGCTATTGCTCGCCCGGTCCGCGGCCCTTAAGGGTGACGGCGAGGGACGCCATGATCAGGAACAATCCGAATGTGAAGATCATCCATGCGCCCGCTGGGTTCATGCCGAGATCGAAGGTGAGTTTCGGAAACAGGTTTACAATCAGCGCGCCGATGCAACAGAACAGTCCGATCCAGATCAATTTGTTAAAAGCCATGCGTCTCTCCGTGGCGTTGGCGGCGCCCCTGAGCCTTGCGCGTGAGGTAATTTCAAATTCGGGCGTCTTTAAGATGGGTTTGCGGCGATGACGGGCCGAGTTCTTGTCATCGCCGGGTCGGACCCCTCCGGCGGGGCCGGCGTCCAGGCCGACATCAAGACGATCACGGCGCTCGGCGGATACGCCGCCGCCGCGATCACGGCCCTGACCGTCCAAAATACGAAGGGCGTTTTTGATGTCCGCCAATTGGATGCAGCGTTCATCCGTGAGCAGATTGTTGCTGTCTTGAGCGATATCGGCGCTGACGTCATTAAGGTTGGAATGATCGGCGACGTGGCCGCAGCGGAGGCCATCGCCGAGGCGTTGAAACGAGAAGCGCCCGGCGTCCCGCTCGTGCTGGATCCTGTCCTTGTGGCCACCAGCGGTGATGCGCTCGCCGGGGCCGGTATGGTCGACGCCATGAAAGCGCACCTTGTGCCGCTCGCCGCTTTGGTGACGCCGAACACCGACGAAGCGGGTGCATTGACCGGGACGACAATCGACGGCCCTGACGATCTCGTCGCCGCAGGCAAGGCGCTTTGCGCCGCCGGGGCCGCGGCTGCGCTTGTCAAAGGCGGCCATCTTGACGGCGGCGCGGTGACCGACGTGCTGGTTGCGAAATCCGGCGTCACGAGATTTGAAAACCCACGGCTTGCAACGACATCGACCCACGGAACCGGATGTACGCTTGCGTCAGCGGTCGCGGCCCACCTCTCGCTTGGGTTTGACCGGAAAGAAGCCGTCGGGCGCTCGATCGCCTATGTGCGCAGCGCGATTGAGGCGGCGCCTGGCCTCGGCGCTGGCGCAGGGCCGCTAAATCACACGCCGCATGGGCCCGCCTGGACGAATGATCCTGATAAAGCGTCCTGAAAAACTGGTTTGCCAGCGCGCCTTTTCGGCGTGATATCATTGTCGCAAACCGCCTGAGACCGGGAGAAACCGATGCGCGCTTATCCATTTGAGACATATGATGTGTTTACGGACGAGAAATTCGCCGGGAACCAGTTGGCGGTGGTCTTTGACGCCGAAGGCCTGACATCTGAAGATATGCAAACCATCACACGCGAATTCAATCTTTCGGAAACAACATTCATTTTGCCGCCCGAGGACGCCAATAATACGGCGCGCGTCAGGATTTTTACGTTGGGCTATGAGATGCCGTTCGCCGGACACCCGACAGTGGGAACGTCTATCGCGTTGGCGCGTGCGCTTAATATCACTGACCGGCTGACGCTTGAATTAACCGCAGGGTTGTTTCCCGTGACGCTCAAGATGGATGGCGATGCGCCCTTCGCAGCCTTCGAAAACCCGAACCTGCCGCGAGCCCGCGACGGTGCGCCGACGGCTGAGGCGCTGGAGGCCGCGCTCAGCTTACCGGCCGGATCGATTGATCGCACCGCGCACCAGCCGCGATTGATCGGCGCTGGCGCTGATTATGTTTATGCGCGTGCGTCGCTGCCGGACGTGCGCCGGGCCCATATCGACAGCGCGGCGTTTGATGCGCTGAGGCTCGCCAATACGGTTGGCGTTTATCTTTATGCGGAGGGTGGGGAAGCGGCGGACGCCGCCTATCATGCGCGTATGTTCGCCCCGGACGCAGGCATTCCCGAAGACCCGGCGACCGGGTCGGCGGCGGCCGCGTTCCCCGGGCAGATTGCGTTAAGCCAATCCCTGGAAGACGGCGCGCATGAATGGGTGATCGAGCAGGGATTCGAGATGGGACGTCCAAGCCGCATTCACGCGACAGTCACGATAAAGAACGGCGCCGTTGAGGCCGTCGCTATCGGGGGCGCCGCCGTGCCGGTTCAAAAGGGTCAGATTTTCGTTTGAGCCGAAACGTCGGGGGCCAGCGTCGCGTCTTTTCGCGCACGCCGTTGGCTGATGGCGACGCCAGCGAGAATGACGGCGAGCGCTAGGAACACGGTCGCTTCCAGGCGCTCCTGAAAAAGGACGGCGCCCAAAATGACGGCCCAGACAGGGGTCACATAGTTGGCGAGGCCCATAAACCCGGCGCCGACCCGCTGGATCAGGATAATCAATAAGATTCCGGCGAGCCCCGTGGGGCCCAGACCGAGCAAGATGACATTCGCAACGCCCGCCAGTGTCCATTGGTCCGTTTTCAGGTCGGTGAGAAAGAGCGCCGGCGTCGACAGGACCGCTGCGCACAGGAGCGTCCCCGTTGCGAAGACTCGCGGGCGGATCGGAGGCGCGCGTCGCGCAATAACGGCGGCCGCAGCGTAACAGACGGTTGCGAGCAAGATCATGACTTGCGCAAGGACGCCGCTTCGCCCGATCCCATCGATCACCTCAGGGCCGAGGAGAATCATGACGCCCGCGAAGCCTAACCCGATGCCGACAATCTTTCTTGATCCCAACGTTTCCCCAGCGAAAAAATAGGCGAGCACCACCGTCCAGATCGGCATGAACGCCATGTAAACGCCGGCGAGGCCGCTTTCCACAAATTGCTGCGCCCACGGAAAAACAAAAAAAGGAAAGATATAGCCGATGACGCTGACCGCGAGCATCCATCGCCATTCTTCCTGCAAGGCCGTGCGGTTGCTTTCCGAGATGAATAGCGGCGGAAATTTGCGGCCGGCTTGCTTCATAATGGCGTAGAGAAAAATCGCGCCGACCCATAACCTCGCGACTGTGACGACCGCTGGCGGCACGGAATCGAGGGCGCCGCGGATCATCGCGAAGGAAGAACCGCCGACAATCACAAGGATAAGGAACAGCGCCCAGTCAAAGGCGGTTGCCGATCCTTCAGGCCTGTTAGTCGCGGATTGAGACGCCATTTGTGCTGCCTTCGATTGCGAGGCCGAGAGCTATGCGGCGCCATGCCGGCGGTCAAGCGATGTTCTCTCGCACGTTGATTAGAATATTTGGCGCGTCTTAGCATATTGCGCTGCAATAAAGTCTTTGACTTCGCGCGCTGGCTGCCGGATAAGCGGGGTGGGCCACGCTTCCCCAACGAAGCGCGACCTATCTGTGAGGATAGGAGTTTAACATGACAGATTCCAAACCGGCGGCGCGTCCAGCGCGGCCTTCTTTTTCGTCTGGACCTTGCGTTAAGCGACCCGGATGGACCCCCGAAAACCTGAATGCGGCGACGCTCGGACGATCCCATCGCTCGAAGGTCGGCAAAACGCGCCTTCAGGAAGCGATTGATAAGACGCGGGCAATTCTTGAAGTTCCGGAAGACTATCGCATCGGCATTGTGCCGGCGTCTGATACGGGCGCAGTAGAGATGGCGATGTGGTCGATGCTGGGCGCGCGCCCGGTGGACATGCTCGCGTGGGAAAGTTTTGGCCAGGGCTGGGTGACCGATGCTGTCAAGCAGTTGGAGCTCGACGCGCGGGTGATGACAGCGCCCTACGGCGCTTTACCTGCGCTCGGCGATGTTGATCCGGGTCATGATGTTGTCTTCACGTGGAACGGAACCACGTCGGGCGTTCGGGTGCCTGACGCCGACTGGATCGCCGCGGAGCGCGAGGGCGTTGTCATTTGCGACGCCACCTCGGCGGCGTTCGCGCAGCACCTCGATTGGGCGAAGCTCGATGTCGTGACCTTTTCCTGGCAGAAAGTCATGGGCGGCGAGGCGGCGCATGGCGTCTTGATCCTCGGGCCGCGCGCTGTGGAGCGCCTTGAGACCTACACGCCTTCCTGGCCGCTCCCGAAAATTTTCCGTCTGACAAAAGGTGGAAAACTGATCGAGGGGGTCTTTTCAGGCGCGACGATTAATACCCCGTCTATGTTGTGCGTTGAGGATTATATCGACGCGCTGGACTGGGGCGCATCGGTTGGTGGCTTGTCCGGCTTGTGCGCGCGCGCCGACGCGAACGCCGCAGCGCTTTCCGCCTGGGTGCGCGAAACGGACTGGATTGATTTCCTTGCGGAAGATGAGGCGACCCAGTCGAACACATCAGTCTGCCTGAAGATCACCGACCCGGTATTTTCCGGTCTCGACGAGGCGGCGCAGCGGGCCTTCGTGAAAAAAATGGAAGCGCTGCTCGGCGAAGAAGAGGCCGCCTACGACATTGGCGGCTATCGCGACGCGCCGCCCGGCCTTCGCATCTGGTGCGGCTCCACTGTCGAGCAATCGGACATCGAAGCGCTTTGCCCGTGGCTCGACTGGGCGTTTGAGGCGGCCAAATCGGCCGCGCTCTAAACTCGTTTTTTCTTTCTCTCATTCACTGTTTTTTCTGGAGCATTCCCCATGCCTAAAGTTCTGATTTCTGACGCCTTGAGCGAAACCGCCGTCAACATCTTCAAGGAGCGCGGCGTCGATGTCGATTATCAACCGGGTCTCGGTAAGGAGCCTGACAAACTCCTCGATATGATCGCCGACTATGACGGGCTCGCCGTCCGGTCTGCGACAAAGGCGACGCCCGCAATGATCGCGAAGGGGCGCAATCTGAAAGTCATCGGACGCGCCGGGATCGGCGTTGACAATATCAACATTGATGCGGCCACGGCGGCCGGCGTCGTTGTTATGAACACGCCGTTCGGCAATGCGATCACGACAGCCGAACACGCGATCGCAATGATGTTTTCCCTGGCGCGTAAAATTCCGCAGGCTAATGAATCGACTCATGCCGGAAAATGGGAAAAGTCGAAATTTATGGGCGCCGAGCTGTTCGGCAAAACGCTGGGCCTCATCGGATGTGGCAATATCGGCTCGATTGTTGCTGACCGCGCCATGGGTTTGAAAATGCATGTGATCGCATACGACCCGTTTTTGACCGATCAACGCGCTGAAGAGATCGGCGTTGAAAAGGTCGATCTCGATTCGCTACTGGCGCGCGCCAATATTATTTCCCTCCACACGCCGCTGACCGACCAGACCCGGAATATCCTCAGCGAGGAAAATATCGCGAAGACCCGCGAAGGCGTACAGATCGTCAATTGCGCGCGCGGCGGCCTTCTCGATGAGGAGGCTCTCAAGGACGCGCTGGACAGCGGCCATGTGGCGGCGGCGGCGCTCGACGTCTTTGCTTCTGAGCCGGCTACGGACCATCCACTGTTCGGCCATGACCGCGTTGTGGCGACGCCGCACCTTGGGGCGTCGACCCGTGAAGCCCAGGAAAATGTGGCGATACAAGTCGCCGAACAGATGGCGGACTATCTTGTCAAAGGCGCGGTCACCAATGCGCTCAACATGCCGTCGATCACGGCTGAGGAAGCGCCGAAGCTGAAACCTTTTATCAGCCTCGCTGAACATCTTGGCGCCTTCGCCGGGCAGCTGACCGAGACGAGCGTCAAGGCGATTGAGATCATTTATTCGGGCGACGTCGCCAAACTCAACACGCGACCGCTCACCGCCGCCGCTGTCGCCAGCGTTCTAAAGCCCATGTTGGGCGAGGTGAATATTGTCAACGCGCCGATTATCGCCAAGGAGCGCGGCGTCGCAATCGCTGAGACATATCGTGATGATGCGGAGATTTTTGACAGCATTATCCGCCTGCGCATTGTCACCGAACGCGATGACCGCGCGGTCGCCGGCACGCTTTTCGGGGCCTCGCCGCGCATCATCGAAATTAAGGGCGTCGAAATGGAAGCGAGCTTCTCGCCGCATATGCTGTATGTAACCAACGAAGACAAACCCGGCTTTATCGGCGCCCTCGGCGGGGCGCTCGGCGCCGCCGGTGTTAACATTGCGACTTTTAATTTGGGCCGCAATGACGCCGGGGCGATTGCTCTCCTGGCGGTGGATAATCTGGTGACGGAAGATGTCCTTGGGTCCGTTCGTGCGCTAGAGCATGTGAAGCAGGCAAAAGCGCTCGCCTTCAAGGACTAGCGCGCTCGCCTTCTAGCATCTCGTCAAAGAGCCCTTCCTTTACGGCGCGTTTCCTGCGGAACATGTAAAGCGCGATCGCAAATTGCATGGCCGCGACGATCAGGAATGCGCCGGTGGGCGTCAGGCTAGTGCGCGTGACCGCGAGCACAGCGTTCGATCCGAGAAAGGCCATCGCCGCCACGAGCATATTGTTCGCGGCGAGAATGCGTGCGCGTTTTTCCGCCGGCGCGCGCCGTTGGACAGCCGCCTGCAACGGAACGATGTAAAGGCCCATGGAGGCGGACGTGGCGACGAAGCATAAGCCGATCGCAACACCGGCGGGGCTGGTGAAAAGCTCTGCGACCGTTGAGGCGCCGGCGAGCGCCACCGGTCCCGTCAGGGCGTAGATTGCAAGCGTGATCAATCCGGCCGATGAGATGCCGACCGCTGCAAAGCCAAGCCCGCTTTTGCCTTTGGAAAGGAGCGATGCGCCGATCGCGCCAAGCCCCGCGCCGATGGCGAATAGACCCATAATGGCGGTGGCGACAGCGCCGGTCCCGCCCAGCGCGTCCCGTACATAAAGCGGCAACAGCACTGTTACAAAGGTCGACATGAAATAGAAAAGGCTAAAGCCGATCATCGGGCGGCTGACCCCCGGCGCTTTCAGCGCGAAGCCAAAGATACGCACGCCCTGCGCAAATATGTTCCAGTCGATTTTCAATTCCGGCGCCGTGGCGGCCGCTTTCGGCGCGCTGCGTACGGCAAGATAGCCGAGAACCGATGCGCCAATCAGGAAGCCGGAAACTTTTTCGCCGCCTGACGGTTGCTCGATGAACAATCCGCCGAACAGAAGACCCAGAATGATCGCGACGAAGAGGCCCGCATTAAAAAGAGCGTTCGCCCTGATCAATTCATCCGGTGCGAAATATTTTGGCATCGCGCCGGTGCGTACTGGAGAGAAAAATGCTGACTGAACGCCCATGGCGAACAGGCAGCCGATTAACAAAGGGCCGTTTCCGATAAAGAAACCGACCGCCGCGACAGCCATTATGAGCATCTCGATGAGTTTGGTGCGGCGCGCCATCATCGCTGTGTCGTATTTATCCGCAAACTGACCGGCGAGCGGCGAGAACAAGAGCATGGAGACAGCGAAAAGCGAGCCGATCACCGGGATCGCATCGTCGGAATTAGAAAATATGTTGACGGCGATCACGCCAAAAGAGATACCGATGATGAGCGCCTGACGCAGCATGTTGTCGGCGAAGGCGCCAAGGGAAAAAGCGGACCAAAGCGGCCAGAACCGTTTCTGAAAGAAGAGCGGCGGCGGCGCAGCAGCCATTTGTTGGACGCCGTCCTCGGCGGGAGGGTTTTGATTGTCCATTGCTTAAGCCTCCACGGTTCCGGTGCGCCTGCGGGGATCGGGCAGAGCGGGCTGGTCCCACGGCGCAACAGTGTGTCCGGTTTCCGCCAAAAGTTCGCGCGAGCGCGTTTCAACCGCTTCTTCGAGCCGCGCCATGAAGGCCTCTTTTTCAAGGCCGGGCTCGATCGGATCCAGAAACTCGATGATCGCTTCGCCGGGTTTCAGGTCCCAGCGCGCCTGTGGCCAGAACACACCGAGATTTGTCGCAATGGGCACGGTCGGCCGATCATAAGCCGTATACATATGATATACGCCGCGTTTATAGCGATATTTTTCGCCGACGGGGGCGAGGTGGCCTTCAGGGAAAATCAGAATGCGCCGTCCCGCATCACGGGCCAATTTCAATTCTTTGTCCACCAGCCTGGCGCGCGCCACGGCGCCGCCGCAATTATCGACAATAATCGCGCCAAGCTTGCGCAAGATACCGCCGATTAGCGGAATCCGGTCCAGATGATCGCCAGTGACGAACGCGAGATCGTCGATCTGGCTGAAAATGCAAAAGCCGTCGCCCCAGCTTTGGTGTTTTGCAGCGATAATGCTCGGTCCCTCCGGCAGGTTCTCTCGGCCGCGCACGGTTAGCTTAATGCCGGCGATTGTCCGCATCCAATAGACCATGGTTTTCGTGTAGCGCCTGATCCAACGGGAGAGCGGTTGTCGCGTCGGCGCTGCGAGGAGCGGGAGTGCGGTGATCGCGAAAAAGACCGACGTCAAATAATAAGCGGTGCGAAACAATAGAATACGCATGACTAAGACTCCTGTTACGGGCGCGGCGCGGTTGACGACAAGACGGCGCGAATTGCCGATTTGAATTGATCCGCATAGGCGCTAAGCGGCGCGTCGAGCCGGCCATAGGCTTTGTGCAACGCTGGCTGGAGAACAACGCCAAGCGCCATCGCGGCGAGAATGCGTGCGTCGCAAGCCGGCAATTCACCGCGGTCAATGGCGGCGGCGATAATGTCTTCCGTCGCCGACACCGGATCGTCGCGGCCGGGCGGCGTCGGTAGAAAATGATCGATCGAGAGCAGGTGAAACGTGAAGAGCGTCCAGTCCTCGTCGGCGGCGCCGCAATAGGCGTCAATCACCGCTTCGGCCTGCGCTTCGACCCCCTCAGCGCTGGTTCCGGCGTTGCGCACGAGGCCCGCGAGTTTTTCATGGATCGCGGCGAAGAGATGCTGGGCGATCGCTTCCTTGCTTTTGAAATAGCGATAGAGCGCGCCTTCTGACACGCCCGCTGCGCCGGCGATCTCGCGCGTGGTGGCGCCCGCGACGCCCTTTTCCACAAAAAGGCCAAGGGCCGCCCGCTCGATCCGCGCCTTGGTGGTGCCGGGCGCGGCTGTGACGCCGCGCGTTTCGGTTTGTGTGGTCTCAATCATGACGTCGGATTAGTCTCGTGTTTCGATGTTCTTCTCTGGGGCGTCTTAACCGTAATCCCTTTCGCCCGCCGCCATCGCCTTCTGGTAGGTGACAAAAGTAAGTGAGCGCTCACTTTAATTGGCGATGAGGCTCGCAATTGTCAAGTGAGCGTTCGCTTATTTCTGTAAATCATTGTTAAAATTGGTATTTTTCGCTTCGGGGCAGGCAGGTGTTTCGGCGCAAGAACGGCTTGTTTTTTAAATCAATATATGTAGAGTTTATGAATGCCTCGACGAATGAATATCTCAAAACAGACTCGGTGCGTTCTGGAGGTGCTCAGCGCAGCGCCGGACCTCTGGCGCTATGGCTATGACATCTCCAGGGAAACGGGCGTTAAATCAGGCACGCTTTACCCGATGCTCATGCGCCTTACCGACCAGGGTCTGTTGGAAGCCGAATGGCGCGAGCCCGCTGCGCCGGGCCGACCGGCCCGTCATGTTTACAGGCTCACTGCTGAGGGGAGGGTGCTCGCTGCGTCCTCTCCACAGGAATCAGAACCCGCATCAGAAATAGCGCCGGTGGATACGGTGCGGGCATGAGCAGGCGCGGAAAACATCTGGTGATCGCCGCCGCCCATTCGCGCCGAGACACCGGCGCGAATGGGCGGCGGCGATCATTTGTGAAATTCAGTATATTGATCGATTTTCCGAAGCCTTGCGCTTCGCCGTTGGCGGGATCGGTGCGGTTATATTCGAAAGGATGAAAGTGATGAATAGTGTTGAAATTTTGCGTTTCGGCGCCGCTGCTTACGCATTTTTCTGGGGGTCGATCAAGCTGGGGTTCGCGATGTTCAAACTCGCCTTGAGCGGCGTCGCGTCACTTCCCCTATGGTTTGGCGCCGACCTGACCGCTTTGAACAGCGCCGCGCAGGTCTGGCAACTTCTGGCATTCTATCTGAGCGCGATCGCCTGTTACGGCGCGGCCTATGCGCTCATCTTTTGGCGACTTGAAAGATTGGTTTTCTTTCTTGGGGGCGCATTCGCGGCGAACGCCTTTTCGGCGGCGGCGCTTTCCGCCTCTTATTATTTCTCAACCTCGGCGACGGGCGGTCTTTGGTCGTTCGGGATTGTCATAGAGGAATTCGTTGCGTTGACCACGCTTATGTTCGCAAGCTTTGCGGCGTGGCGCATGTCTTTGCAGCGCGCCCGGCGCGCGTAACCGTCAGTCGCGCAAGAGTTCGTTGACGGACGTTTTCGATCGCGTGCGTTCATCAACCTGTTTCACGATCACAGCGCAATAAAGATTGGGACCGCCTTTCTCTGAAGGCAGGCTTCCCGGAACCACAACCGCATAGGGCGGGACTTCGCCATAGCGCACCTCGCCAGTGGCGCGGTCAATGATCTTTGTGGACGCGCCGAGGAAGACGCCCATGGAAAGGACGGCGCCCTCGCGCACGATCACGCCTTCGGCCACTTCCGACCGGGCGCCAATAAAGCAATTGTCCTCGATGATCACAGGGTTCGCCTGCAACGGTTCCAATACGCCGCCGATGCCGACCCCCCCCGAGATATGACAGTGGGCGCCGATTTGCGCGCATGAGCCGACCGTCGCCCATGTATCGATCATGGCGCCTTCTCCCACATAAGCGCCGATATTGACGTAGCAGGGCATGAGCACCGCCGAAGACGCAATATGAGCGCCGCTGCGGACTGTCGCCGGCGGCACGGCGCGAAATCCCGCTTGCCGGAAATCTTCTTCCGACCACTGAGAGAATTTCGTGTCGACCTTATCGAACCAGGGACCCGGCGCCGCGCCCATCAGGCGATTGTCATTCAAGCGAAAGGATAGAAGAACTGCCTTTTTCAGCCACTGATTGACCGTCCAGTCATTATTGCCGGATTTTTCCGCCACGCGCGCGGAACCGTCGTCTAGCGTTGCTAACGCTTTTGCGACGGCGTCCCTGACATCGCCATGGGTAGCGGCGCTGATCGTGTCGCGCGTTTCCCATGCGGCGTTAATGATCTCTTCCAGACCGGTATGGTCGCTCATGCGTTTGTCTCCGATATTTCTTAAGCGCTCGCCGCAAGCGCGGCGCTCGTCTCGATTGACCCGAGAAAGCCGCGCAGGTCTGGCGTAACATGATGAACATGGTCATGTTGGTCGCTTGCGGCGGCGGGCCGTTTTTCCGCTGGTTCATCGTCAAGCCACGCCGCATCCGACGCCACGAGCACCGTGGTCATGCCGAGCGCATGCGCCGCCTCAAGATTTTGCGCAATATCTTCAAACATCGCCGCGCAAGACGGCTCGAGCCCATGCTTGTCGAGGAAGCGGTCATAAGTGACGCGGTGCGGTTTCGGCGTGTAATCCGCCGCGGCGATGTCGAAGACGCCGTCGAAAAGCCCATCGATCCCGAGTTTGCGCGTGACATTCTCAGCGTGTTTCACCGACCCGTTCGTGAAAATGTATTTCTCGCCAGGCAATGCGCTGATGGTTTGTGAAAGGACCGCGTCTTCGTCAATCGCCGACAAGTCGATATCGTGGACATAATCCATGAAATCGTGCGGCTTAACGCCGTGCTCGCGCATGAGCCCGCTCATCGTTGTCCCGTAGCGCACATAATAATCTTTTTGCAGGCGGCGCGCTTGCGTCTTCGGCAAGCCTAAAAGCGTCTCGATGAAGGAGGCCATGCGCGCATCGATCTGTGTGAACAAATTGCAATGCGCCGGGTAGAGCGTGTTGTCGAGGTCGAAAACCCATGTGGACACATGGTTGAAATCGGGGCGAGAATTCATCAGGAGCGTGGCCGGCTTATTGCGTCGGCGGCGCGACAAACATCGCCGGCTCGAAGTCAAACGTTGCGGATGGCGATCCCCCCACTTCGAGGCGTTTGAAAACGGCCTCCTCGAGATCTTTGTCCACGCAGGGCGCATCATTGGCGACGTCGAATTTCACTGGATTGACGCAGAGCTTCTTGTCGCCGCCCGCGAGGCGTCGCTCGGTTCCGCGCGTGTCTTCGATCAGGCCGTATACGTAGTAATGATCGTGCTCTAATTCGCCTTTTATGATCTTGCTGCAGTCGCCGGCTTCAAGGCGCCACCAGCCCTTTGATTGATAAGCGTCCTCGCCTTTCGGCGTTGCGACCGCGCTCCAGACGGGCGCGTCCGTTTTATTGCAGAAAAAGAAGCCCAGTTTGGAGTCGCGCGCATTCGCTTCTTCGATCAGCGCGTCGATCAGTTGATCGTCAATGGCGGCGCCGTCGCCAAGACCTTTTCTCTTCCGGTAGCTTGTCAAAACAGCGCGCGTCTCACGGCCAAGCGAGCCGTCAATGCGCTTAATATTGCTGCCGATATCGCGCAGCAGGCGCTGCACGCCGGCGACCTCCGCGCTGTAGACAGTGAAGTTCGAGGCTTCGGCGAAGTCAGTCTGCCAGTTGCCCCCCGCCGCCGGGGTCACTTCCACGTCGAAGAAACTGCGCTGCGCCGACGGATTGTCCCGGCACACTTCCTGATTTCTGAGATTGAAGAACCCGCTGTTCTCAACGCAAAGCGGCGTTTCGCCGGACCAGGTGCGCAAAGGCCCTTTATGGCCTGGAATGCCCTCTGCGTAGACAAAATAGCGGCCCGGATTTGTCTGCTCGGTCAAAACCACTTTGCATTGGCCGGGGCGCAGGCGCCACCATCCGCGTGTGGCGAGCCTCTCGGAGTCCACATAGCCAATCGCTGCGGAGAGCGTATAACTCGTTTTGTTGCAAAGGCTGTATTTCGCCTCCGCATCGCCGCCCATTACGCTGACGAAAGCAAAAGCGGCGAAAAAAATTGTTGGAAGAATACGCATGGCGTCCAGACTGACCCTATCTCAAACAATCGTGACAATTCAGCCGAAACTGACGTCCGGATCAAGCATTCGATGACCACGAATAGCGTTGAAGGGGCGATTCATTCTTCCCCAACTTCGCTATCTCAGGCGGAGGAACGCGGCGACATCGTCAAAGTCTTGTTTCCGCTCCCACTTTCGAAAGCCTATGATTATCTCGCGCCCTCCGGCCAACGGCTCGTTTCCGGGGCCTGGGTGCGCGCGCCGTTCGGCCCGCGCGAAATCTACGGCGTTGTCTGGCGCGCCGGGGACGATCAATCCGGCGACGACATCGATCCCGCCAAACTGAAGAAGATCGGCGAAATTGTTCAAGCGCCGCCGCTTTCGGCCCAATCGATGGCGTTTATCGATTGGGTCAGCGGCTACACGATGTTTCCCCTCGGCGCCGTGTTGCGGCTGTTGATGCGGTCGGGCGACGGACTGGCCCTGAAAAAACCGATCACCGCCTATCGCCGCTCGAAGACGCCGCTGGCAAAAATAACGCCCAAGCGCGAAAAAGCGCTCAAGGTCCTCGGCGGCGATTGCATGAGCGTGCGGGCGCTCAGCGAGAAGGCCGGGGTCGGCGACGGCGTCATCCGGGGGCTGATTAAAGCAGGCGCCTTGACGCCCGAACATATCGATCCAGACCCGCCGTTTTCGGATCCTGACGCGGAAGGCGCGGCGATCGCCTTGTCTTCCGAACAGGCCGCCGCTGCATCCGCTGGCGCCGCCCTGCTCAATGAGGGCGCGCCTGCGCCGATGCTGCTCGACGGTGTGACGGGCTCTGGCAAAACCGAGGTCTATCTGGAAATCGCCGCCGCGGCGCTGCGTCGTGATCCGACAGCGCAAATCCTCATTATGCTGCCGGAGATCGCCTTGACGATGCCCTTTTTGGCGCGCGTGGAAGAACGTTTCAATGCTGCCCCGGCGCCGTGGCATTCAGAGCTGTCGCTGGGCGAACGCCGCCGCGTTTGGCGGCGCGTCCTGGACGGGAACGCCCGCATTGTCGTGGGCGCGCGCTCGGCGCTCTTTCTTCCGTATAAGAATCTAAAACTTATCATTGTCGATGAAGAGCATGAAAACGCTTACAAACAGGAAGACGGCGTCATTTATCATGGCCGCGATATGGCGGTGGCGCGGGGGAAGATCGGCGTTTTTCCTGTGATCTTGGCCTCGGCGACGCCGTCGCTCGAAACTGTCGTCAACGTCGATCAGGGCCGTTATCACCTTGAAAGGCTGACGGCGCGTTTTGGCGGCGCGCGCTTGCCGGATGTTTCTCTTGTGGATATGCGGCGCGATCCGGCGGAGCGCGACAGTTGGTTATCGCCGGTGTTGATCCGTGCAGTGAACGAAACGCTGGCCAGGAAAGAACAAACTGTTCTCTTTCTCAATCGCCGCGGTTATGCACCGCTCACGATCTGCCGCAAGTGCGGGCACCGGATGAAGGCGCCGCACTCCGACACCTGGCTTGTCGAGCATCGCTTTGAGAATAAGCTTGTTTGCCACCACACGGGCTTTTCCATGCCGAAGCCCGACGCTTGCCCCAAATGCAACGCCGTCGGAGCGCTGGCGGCCTGCGGGCCGGGCGTGGAGCGGGTGGCTGAGGAAGCGGCGCGCACCTGGCCGAACGCACGGCTCGCCGTTCTATCCTCTGATACGGCGCAGACGCCGCAGAAGCTGCGCGCTGTGTTGAGCGACATGCGAGATGGCAAGATCGACATTCTCGTGGCGACCCAGGTCATCGCCAAGGGGCACCATTTTCCAAACCTCACGCTTGTGGGCGTTGTGGACGCTGATATGGGGCTCGCCGGCGGCGATCTGCGCGCCGCGGAGCGCACCTACCAATTGTTGAGCCAGGTGGCGGGGCGCGCGGGACGGGGCGAGAAGCCGGGGCGTGCGCTCCTGCAGACGTTTCAACCGGACGCGCCGGTGTTGAAGGCGCTCGCCGGCGGCGAACGCGATGATTTTCTGGCGGCGGAAGCGCAAGGCCGCATGGCGCTTGGCTTTCCGCCTTATGGGCGGCTTGCGGCGGTTGTTTTGCGAGGTCCCGACGAAAAAGCGTTGCAGGCGATGGCCGAGGCGCATCGCGCCGCGATCCCAAACGGCGACGGCGTTGAGGTTTGGGGGCCGGCGCCGGCGCCGTTCTATCGCTTGCGCGGCCAGATGCGCATCCGTTTTCTGGTGAAGGCGCGCCGGGACGTGCACATCCAGAAATATATGGACGCGTGGCTCGGCCGGGTGAAAATCCGCGGCGGCGTGCGGCGAACGGTCGATATCGACCCCTATTCTTTTTTGTGACGCGCGCAGGCATGATCATTAGCCTTAGGGTTGAAATGGCAGGGGGCATCGATGCGTTGCGTAGCGTTTTTATGGGGGGTATTGTTCGCCGTCGCAGACTGGACTGGCGCCCATGCGGAAAGCGTCATCGATGAAGCCCGCGTCGGTGTTCTTGCGCAAAGCTGTTGCGGGTATTCGCCTGATAATGAACAGGGTGTGGGGATTAATTTTGAGGCGGCGTTTCGCTCGCCAGGTTTCCTGCGCATCATCGGCGCGCCGCGGCCGCTTATCGGCGGCACGCTTGCTACGGACTCAGACGGCACGAACCACGCCTATGCGGCCCTCGAATGGCGCTACGATTTCTCCAAATATTTTGTCTCCGGCGCCGTCGGCGGCGCAGTCCATGACGGGACGCTCAACGACGGCGGCGACCCTTTCCTTGCGGCCCGCGGGGACACGATCTTTTTCGGTTGCCGAGTCCTTATCAAGGTGGGCCTCAATGCGGGCGTGCGCTTGACCGATCGGATCAACGCGGCGGCGCACTGGAGCCATATTTCGAACGGGACCCTGTGTCGGCCGAACAACGGCCTCGACCAGCTCGGCGTCCGGATCGGCGTCGGCTTTTGAGGCGTTTTACGGGCGGCGCGAATTAACGCCATTCCGCCGCACATCGCGTTATTGCGTCGCGGCGGGGCCCGTGTTATCCCGCGCGAAATTCACGTGCGGAAGCGATCTCTGATTCGTAATTCGCTTCCGAAAATAGTCGGTATTTCAAAAACTTAAGGCGTCTTAGCGTGACGGCGCCGTCTGCTATGGGATCTCGTCGCCCACATCATGTCCGATACTGCATCCGCAATGACCGGCGCCGCTGAAGCGCCTACGCTTTCCGGCGCGGCCGGCCGTTACGCTGAAGCGCTGTTCGACCTGGCGTCGGACGCTGGCGCTGTTGACGCCGTTGAGGCCGATTTGAAAACGCTGAGCGACCTTATGGGCGGGTCTGCTGATTTCCGCGACTTCCTGAAAAGCCCGGTTTACGGCCTGGAAGAAAAAGAAACGGCCATGGCAGCGATTGTGGAAAAAGCAGGCGTCAGCGCGTTGTCCCGAAACTTTATCGGCCTCGTCGCCAAAAAGGGGCGGCTCTTCGCGCTTGATGCGATGATTGACGGGTTCGGCAAGCTCGCTGCGCACCATCGCGGCGAAGTGCGGGCCGAAGCCACGTCGGCGGCGCCGCTGAACGACGAACAATTGCGTCGCCTGCGCGGCGAAATCGAGGGCCTCGTGGGCAAGGCCGTCAATCTTCAAACAAGCGTCGATCCGGATCTGCTCGGCGGACTGATCGTCAAGGTGGGCTCGACCATGGTCGACTCCTCGCTCCGCACCAAACTCAACAAACTAAAACTCGCGATGAAAGAGGCCTAATCAATGGAACTCCAGGCGTCAGAAATTTCCTCCATCCTGAAACAGCAGATCAAGGATTTCGGCAAAGACGCCGAAGTCTCCGAGATCGGTCAGGTGCTCTCCGTCGGCGACGGTATCGCCCGGATTTATGGCCTCGATAATGTCCAGGCCGGCGAGATGGTGGAATTCGCCAACGGCGTTAAGGGCATGGCGCTGAACCTAGAAAGCGACAATGTGGGCGTCGTGATCTTCGGCGAAGACCGCGAGATCAAAGAAGGCGACACCGTCAAGCGCACCAAGGCGATTGTGGATGTACCTGTCGGGAAAGGCTTGCTTGGCCGCGTGGTCGACCCTCTCGGCAATCCGATCGACGGCAAGGGCCCGATTGAAGCCGCCGAGCGCCGTCTCGTTGACGTGAAAGCGCCGGGCATCCTGCCGCGTAAATCCGTGCACGAACCGGTTCAGACCGGTATCAAGGCGATCGACTCCATGATCCCCGTTGGCCGCGGTCAGCGCGAGCTTGTCATCGGCGACCGCCAGACCGGCAAGACGGCGATCTGCATCGACGCCATTCTCAACCAAAAGGCGGCGAACCAGGGCGACGACGAATCCAAGAAGCTTTACTGCGTTTACGTTGCTATCGGTCAGAAACGCTCGACAGTGGCGCAGATCGTGAAGACGCTGGAAGACAATGGCGCGCTTGATTATTCAATCGTCGTTGCAGCGACTGCGTCAGAGCCCGCGCCGCTCCAGTTCCTGGCGCCGTTCGCCGGCTGCGCCATGGGCGAATATTTCCGCGACAACGGTATGCACTCGCTGATCATTTATGATGATCTCTCCAAGCAGGCCGTCGCCTATCGTCAGATGTCGCTCTTGCTGCGCCGCCCGCCGGGACGCGAAGCCTATCCGGGCGATGTTTTCTACCTGCACTCACGCCTCTTGGAGCGCGCTGCGAAGCTGAATGAAGACAATGGTCTTGGCTCCATGACGGCCTTGCCGATCATCGAGACGCAAGCTAACGACGTGTCGGCCTACATCCCGACCAACGTGATTTCCATTACCGACGGTCAGATCTTCCTGGAAACCGATCTCTTCTATCAGGGCATTCGTCCGGCCGTGAATGTGGGACTGTCGGTGTCGCGCGTCGGCTCCGCCGCGCAGATTAAGGCCATGAAGCAGGTGGCCGGCAAGATTAAGGGCGAGCTCGCGCAATATCGCGAATTGGCCGCCTTCGCGCAGTTCGGCTCCGACCTTGACGCGTCAACGCAGCAAATTCTCAATCGCGGCGACCGCCTCACCGAATTGATGAAGCAAGATCAGTACTCGCCGCTTCTGGTGGAAGAGCAAGTCTGCGTCATCTACGCCGGCACGCAAGGATATCTCGACAAAATCGAGAAAACCAAAGTGGGCGCGTTCGAACAGGAGTTCCTGCGCAAACTGCACGCCGATCACGCGGATATTCTTTCGAGCATTCGCGACAGCGGCAAGCTGGATGATGACGCTGAAGGCAAGCTGAAAGACGCGCTCGATGCGTTTTCCAAGAGTTTTGCGTAAAGGTTGACGCCTCATGCCCTCGTTGAAGGAACTCAAAACACGGATCGGGTCAGTCAAGTCGACCCAGAAGATCACCAAGGCGAAACAAATGGTCGCCGCAGCGAAGCTGCGCCGGGCTGAAGAGCGCGCCACGCAGGCCCGTCCTTATACGGAACGGATGGAGGCGGTGCTCGCCAACCTCGCCAAGAGTGCAGAAGGCAACCCCAATGCGCCCAAGCTCCTCGCCGGCACAGGCAAGGACCAAACGCATCTCCTGATTGTCGCCACGGCTGACAAGGGGCTTTGCGGCGGATTCAACTCGTCGATCGTGCGCCTGGCGCGCGAGCATATCGTCAAGCTCCAGGGCGAAGGCAAAAAAGTCAAAATCATCACGGTTGGCCGCAAGGGCGCCGACCAGCTGAAACGCCTTTATGACGATCTCATCGTTCACCGCACCAATTTTCTGGACGTGAAACAGATCGGCTTTGAGCAAGCGCACGACATTGCTGAAAAAGTGCTGGAAATGTTCGACGCGGGCGACTTTGACGTGGCGACGCTCTTCTTCGGTAAATACAAGTCCGTCATCAGCCAGGTGCCCACAGCCCAGCAGATCATCCCTGCCATAGCGCCTGAGGGCGTTGAGACGCCCGACCTGAAGGGCGCGATCTACGAATATGAGCCGGAAGAAGAAGAGATCCTGAAGGCGTTGCTTCCGCGTTACGCGGCCGTGCAGATCTTCCGGGCGCTCCTTGAGAACGTCGCTTCCGAGCAGGCCGCCTCCATGACCGCCATGGATAACGCCACGCGCAACGCCGGCGAAATGATCGATAAGCTCAGCCTGCAATATAACCGCGCCCGCCAGGCGCAGATTACGAAAGAACTGATCGAGATTATCTCAGGCGCGGAGGCCTTGTAGGGAATAACGTCTTTATCCTTCGTGACGGGCGCTCGCGCGCCCTCCTCAGGATGAGGACGAATATACAGAAGTAGGAATTGCATCACGCTCACCCTCATCCTGAGGAGGTCCGAAGGACCGTCGCGAAGGACAGGAGAAGCGGACAGACGAAGAGGAAGTAAATCATGGCGAACGAAAAAGGCCGCATCGCACAAGTTATCGGCGCTGTTGTCGACGTACAGTTCGACGACCATCTGCCGGCGATTATGAATGCGCTGGAGACGGACAATAACGGTAACCGGCTTGTGCTCGAAGTGGCGCAGCACCTCGGGCAAAACACCGTCCGCACCATCGCGATGGACTCGTCCGAAGGCCTCGTGCGCGGTCAGGAAGTGAGCGACACCGGTGCGGCGATCTCCGTGCCTGTGGGCCCTGGAACGCTTGGGCGTATCATGAACGTGATCGGTGAGCCAGTGGACGACGCCGGTCCGATCCCGCATGAGAAAAAACGCGGCATCCACCAGAAAGCACCGTCCTTCGTTGAGCAGTCGACGGAAGCTGAAGTCCTCGTCACCGGCATTAAAGTTGTCGACCTCCTTTGCCCCTACGCAAAAGGCGGCAAAATCGGTCTTTTTGGCGGCGCGGGCGTCGGTAAGACGGTCTTGATCATGGAGCTGATCAACAACATCGCGAAAACCCACGGCGGCTACTCGGTGTTCGCCGGCGTTGGCGAGCGCACGCGCGAAGGCAACGACCTTTACTGGGAAATGATCGAATCCAAAGTGAACGTGGACCCGCAGGAAAATGGCGGCTCGGCCGAAGGCTCCAAAGCAGCGCTGGTTTACGGTCAGATGAACGAACCGCCTGGCGCGCGCGCCCGAGTCGCGCTGACGGGTCTCACCGTCGCCGAAGATTTCCGCGATGAAGGTCAGGACGTTCTCTTCTTTGTCGATAATATTTTCCGCTTTACACAGGCCGGCTCTGAAGTGTCCGCGCTTCTCGGCCGTATCCCGTCCGCGGTGGGCTATCAACCGACGCTCGCCACCG